>NZ_JBIWPL010000040.1:54179-54362 GCF_044768255.1 Kitasatospora sp. NPDC101157
GCGCGGCCCCCGGCCGCGGCGGCCCGCCCGGGGGGGGGGCGCTCCGGGGGCTGGATGATTTTCCGACTGCCGACTCTGTGGGTGGGGGGCTTTGGACCGTTGGCAGTCTGAAAATCACCCGCAACGCCCCCTTCCGCACCCACCCCCTCCACCGCCCCCTCCCGCAGCGCGTCCCTCTCGCCT
>NZ_JBIWPL010000041.1:0-54087 GCF_044768255.1 Kitasatospora sp. NPDC101157
TCCGCATCGGGCCCGACGACGACCTCGGCATCCGCCACACCGGCGGCACCACCGGCATCCCCAAGGGCATCCTGAGCCTGCACGGCCCCTACCGCGACATGTTCGAGACCGCCCTCGCCGGCCGTCCCGAGGAGGAGCCGCCCCGCCTCCTCGCCGCCACCTCGCTCGCCCACCTCGCCGGCGTGCTCTCCGACGTGACGCTCCAGCGCGGCGGCTCCGTCGTCCTCCAGCGCTCCTTCGACCCCGGCGAGGTGCTGGCCGCGATCGAGCGCGAACGCATCACCGACCTGTGGGTGCTGCCCCCGCTGATCCACCAGTTGCTCGACCACCCGGCCATCGGCCGCACCGACCTGTCCAGCCTGCGCCGGCTCGACTACGGCGGCTGCGCCGCCTCGCCCACCCGGATCCGCGAGGCCCTCAAGGTGTTCGGGCCCGTCCTGGTCAGCCTCTACGGCATGTCGGAGGCGCAGAAGATCGCCTTCCTCACCCCCGCCGAGCACGCGCGGTTCGGCGACGACGGTCCGCTGCCGGTCGGCCGCCCCTTCCCCGACGTGGAGGTGGAGATCCGCGCCGCCGACGGCACCGTGCTGCCGGCCGGCGAGCAGGGCGAGGTGCACGTCCGCTCGGGCACGCTGATGGCCGGGTACTGGAAGCAGCCCGAACTCACCGCCGAGGTGCTGCGGGGCGGTTGGCTGAACACCGGTGACATCGGCTACTTCGACGCGGACGGCTACCTCTACCTCGCCGACCGCCTCAAGGACCTGATCATCGTCGTCGGCGGCCACGTCTACCCCACCGAGGTCGAGGACCTGCTGCTCACTCACCCGGCGATCGCCCAGTGCGCCGTCTTCGGCGTGCGCGACACCCAGGAGTCCGAGCACGTCCACGTCGCCGTCGTCCCCGCCCAGGGGCAGCAGCCCGAGCTGGAGGAGGTCCGCGCCTTCGTCACCGCCAACAAGGGCCGCATCTACGCCCCCGAGGCGCTGCACCTGGTGGACGCCATCCCGCTGACGTCCGTCGGCAAGCCGGACAAGAAGCGCCTGCGCGAGGTCGTCGCGGGCTGAGCCCGCCCGGGGTGCTCACCGAAACCCCACGGAACCCCGCACGGATCCCCACCCGGTTTCACCCCCAGGCGGGGTTTGGCTCAATGAACCACCGGCCCGGTGCCGAGTAGCCAATGGGGGGTGGCGGCGCTGAGGGCCGCCACCCCTCCCGCTCGCTCGTTCTTGACCACCGGTCATCCACCGGCGGTCGTCCACCATCAGCAGTCATCCACCGGCAGTCATCCACCGGCGGCCTCCAGGCAGCACTCCACGAAGTCCCGGACCACCGGGTTCCCGTCGTCCGCCGGGGACCAGGCGACCCCGATCCGGCTCGGGCTCACCCCGCTCACCGGGCGGTAGGCGATCCCCGGGCGGGCGTAGAAGCGGGCGGTGGACTCGGGGGCGAGCGCGACGCCGTAGCCGTTGGCGATGGCACTCAGCCAGTCGTCCGGGTGCTCGACCACCGCGCCGAAGCGGACGGGGTGCCCCTCCCGCTCGTCGGCCGCGACCCAGTAGTCCCGCCAGCGGCCGGTCTCCGCCGGGGCCGCCACGAAGGGCTCGTCCCACAACTCGCGGAACGGCACCACCTCCAGAGCGGCCAGCGGGTGCGCGGAGGGCAGGGCGACCCAGCGTGGCTCGGTGAACAGTTCGGCCACCCGCAGCCGTTCCTGCCCGGGGAACGGCAGCCGCAGCAGCGCGACATCGGCCTCCCCGGCGGCCAGGCCGGCCGTCGGGTCCGACCAGGCCGTGTGCCGCATCTCGACCCGCCAGCCCGGGTGCCGGGCGGTGAACCCGGCGACGATGCCCGGCGTCGCCTCGTTGGCGGCGCTGGCCAGGAAGCCGACCCGCAGCACCCGCTCCGCCCGGCTCGCCGCGCCCCTGGTCTCCCGCAGCACCGCGTCCCAGTCCGCGAGCAGCCCCGGCACCCGCGCCGCGAGGCTCCGACCGGCCACGGTGAGCGCCATCCCGGCCCGGGACCGTACGAACAGCGGCACGCCGAGCAGGCTCTCCAGCTGCCGGATCTGCTTGGTCAGCGCGGGCTGGGAGACGTACAGCCGCTCCGCCGCGCGGGTCAGGCTGCCGTCCTCGGCGACGGCGGCGAAGGTGCGCAGCAGGCGGGTGTCCACATCCATTCCGCCAGGTTATGGAAGCGGGTATTGGACGCAAGGGGAGCGCCGCGAAGAGGCTTGGCAGCGGGGTGGAAACCGCCCCTCCCGTCCGGTCCCCACCTGGCCCGTCCCGGCCCCGGCACGAAGGAGTCCCATGTCCCTCGCCCTCGTCATCGTGACCGCCGTCGCCATCGCCGCCAACGGCGGGATCGCCGCCGCCGACTTCGCCAAGGCCGAGTTCGTCCTGGCCAACTCGGCCGAAGTGAACGTCGGACCGGAGTGGGTCCCGTGGCTGGCCTCGCTCAAGATGGCCGGGGCCGCCGGACTGCTGATCGGCCTGGTCGCCGTCCCGTCGCTGGGCCTGGCGGCCGCGGTCGGGCTGGTGCTGTTCTACACCGGCGCGGTGGCGACCCACCTCCGCACCCGGGTCCTCCACAACATCCACTTCCCCGCCGGCTACCTCGCCCTGGCCGTCGCCACCCTCGCCCTCACCCTCACCCGTTGAGCCCCTCGCGGCCCGCCCTGCACGACCACCGCGCACACGGTGGTACTGCCGTCCAGGGACGTCTCGATCTGCAAGGAACGCCTGTGGCACGGACGAGGCAGGCTAGTCCTCCCGCCCGCGGAAGGTCCGGCGGTACTCCCTCGGTGCCACGCCGACCCGCTTGACGAACACCGGCCGCAGCGACACCGCCGAGGCGAAGCCGCAGCGGGTGGCGACGGTGTCGACCGGTAGGTCGGTCTCCTCCAGGAGGCGTTGGGCGGTGAGGACGCGCTGGTCGAGGAGCCAGCGCAGCGGGGTGGTGCCGCTGGTGGCGGTGAAGCGGCGGGCGAAGGTCCGTTCGGACATCAGGGCCGCGGCGGCCATCCGGCGGACGGTCCAGGTGGTGTCGAGCGAGCCCAGGATCTCGGCACGGGCCCGGGCCAGCGGGTCGTCCCCGTCGACCGGGGGCACCGGGCTGGGGATGAACTGGGCCTGGCCGCCGGCCCGGAAGGGGGCGGTGACCATGGCCCGGGCGATGGCGGCGGCGGCCTGCTGGCCGTGGGCGGTGCGGACGAGGTGAAGGCAGAGGTCGATGCCCGCGGCGACGCCCGCCGAGGTCCACAGGCCGTCGCCGCCGGTGAACAGCACCTCGGGGCGGACGGTCACCGCCGGGTGGCGGCGGGCGAGTTCGGGGGCGAGGGCCCAGTGGGTGGTGGCCTCGCGGCCGTCGAGCAGTCCGGCCTCGGCGAGCACGAAGGCGCCCGCGCAGAGGGAGGCGACGGGGACACCGGCGGAGGAGACGGCCCGCAGGGCGGCCAGGACTTCCGGGGGGCGCCGGGCAGCCGGGTCCTCGACGCCCGGGACGACCACCAGGTCGCAGTCGACCAGCGCCTCCAGCCCGAGGTCGGGGACCCGTTCCAGCCCGCCGCCCAGCCGCACCCGGGCCCCGGCCGGACCGCAGACCCGCAGGTCGAAGACGGGGACGCCGGACCGGGTGGCCCGGTTCGCCCACACCTCGCCGATCACCGCGTAGTCGAAGGCCCGTACGCCGTCGAAGACCAGGCAGCCAACAGTTCGCATGGCGGGAACCTATCGGTGAGTGGCATCCCTGCCCATCACTCCGCCCCACCGGCGGCCCGCACGATGGAGCCATGACGAACACCGACGCCTTCGACGCCCCGCTCGCTCTCGACCCCGACGCCGTCCTGCTGCTCATCGACGTCCAACGCGGCTTCGAGGACCAGGACTTCTGGGGCCCGCGCGACAACCCGGAGGCCGAGCGGCGGATGGCGGAGCTGATCGCCGCCTGGCAGGCGACCGGCCGCCCGATCGTCACCGTGCAGCACGCCTCCCGGGTCGGTCCGCTGGTCGAGGGCACGCCCGGCCACGCCCTCAAGGACTTCGTCGCCGGGACCACCCCGGAACTGCACGTCACCAAGACGGTGAACAGCGCCTTCTACGGCACCCCTGACCTGCACGCCTGGCTCCAGGAACGCGGTGCCCGGCAGCTGGTGGTCACCGGGATCATCACCAACGTGTGCAACGAGACCACTGCCCGGATGGCCGGCAACCTCGGCTACGACGTGATCTTCCCGACCGACGCCATGCACGGCTTCGACATGACCGGCCCCGACGGCACCACCGTGCCCGCCACCGATCTGGCCCGCGCCACCGCGACCACCCTGCACGCGATGCGCTTCGCCAAGGTGGTCACCACGCGGGCCGTCCTCGACGCCGCGAAGACCGGCGCCGGGACCGGGCACTGAGACCGGCGTCGAGCCCGGAGCTGAGCACGCCGGGACCGCCGCTAGGGCCTGAACAGCGGCTCGTACGCGTTGCCCTCCACCGCGTTGAGCAGGACGTACGACGGCCCGAGGCCGAAGGCGACCTCCCGCAGCCGGGCCAACGCCTCGGCCGCGGTGGGCACTTCGAGCCCGATCGCGGCGGCGGCCGCGTCCCGGTCGGCGAGCAGGTCGGGCTCGTCGGCCAGGTGGTCCTCGGCCGCCTCCGCGCTCTCCTCCTCGGTCAGCCGCACGCAGTCCCGCCACCACGGCAGCGCGAGCACCAGTCGGACCATCTCCTCCAGCCCGACCGCCACCAGCGCCGCCCCGCCCTCCGAGTCGGCGTACAGGACGGGCCGCTCGTCGCCGCCCGCGCCGCACAGGAAGAAGGTGCCGCCCGCACCGCACTTGGCCACCTCCTCCAGTGCCTCGCCGGAGGCGAGCACGACCTCCTCCACGTGCGAGTAGGCGTCGAGGGAGAAGTCCCCCGGCCAGAGCAGGTAGTCGACGATCGCGGGGGTGGCCCGGAGGCGCTTGAGGAACGACATGGCGGCCACCCTACGGCGCCGGTAGGACAGTTCAGGCCGCCAGCCGCCCGGCCCGGAAGTAGCCGAGCGGCACCTTGTCCGCACCGATCACCGAGATGTGCACCAGGTGCCGCACCCCGGCCCGCCGTGCGGCCGCGACCAGGCGGCGGGTGGCCTCGTCGTCGCCCTTGGGCCGCCCGCGAGGTGCAGCACGGTGCCGACGCCCGCGAGCGCCGCGTCCAGCCGGGCGGCCGTCCCGGTGGCGTCGCCGAGCAGGTCGCCGCGCACGTACGTCACGCCGTCCGTGCCGTCCCGCTCCCGTCGGCTCAGCACCCGCACCGGCAGGCCGGCCGCCCGCAGCAACGGTACGACCTGCCGGCCCAGGGTGCGGTGCCGCCGGTGACCAGTACCGGGTTGTTCGTCACGATCGTCTCCGTTTCGTCCCGGGCCGGGAGTTGATCTCCGACCGCCCACCGCTGTTGGGTGGCTCTGCTGCCCTGCCCCGAGGCGACGAAGGAATGTGACACGGTGGACGAGAGATCTGCCCGCACCGCGCTCTTCGAGGAGCACCGCCCGCACCTGCGCGCGGTCGCGTACCGGATGCTCGGCTCGATCAGCGAGGCCGAGGACGCGCTCCAGGACGCCTGGCTGCGCTACGACCGCACCGACACCAGCGGGGTGGGCAACCTCGGCGGCTGGCTGACCACGGTGGTCTCCCGGGTGTGCCTGAACCAGCTGCGCGACCGCGCCGCGCGCCGCGAGGAGCCGCTGCAGCCGGCCGGACCGGACGGCGCGAGCGGCCCCGAGCGCATCCCGGACCCCCTGCTGCGGCGCGAGGGGGTGGTCGACCCGGAGCAGGAGGTGATGCTCGCGGACTCGGTCGGCCTGGCCCTGATGGTGGTGATGGAGTCGCTGTCGCCCGCCGAGCGGGTCGCCTTCGTGCTGCACGACCTGTTCGCGGTGCCGTTCGAGGAGATCGCCCCGCTGATCGAGAAGACCGCCGCCGCGACCCGCCAACTGGCCAGCCGGGCCCGCCGCAAGGTGCAGGGGCAGGCGCCCGCGCCCGACCCGGACCTGGGCCGTCAGCGCGTCGCGGTGAACGCCTTCTTCGCCGCCGCCCGCAACGGCGACCTGGACGCGCTGCTCGCGGTGCTCGACCCGGACGTGGTGCTGCGCTCGGACGGCGGGGTCGGCCGGGCCCGGCACACCGTGGTGCTCAGCGGCGCCGCGACGGTGGCGGGGCAGGCCGTCCTGTGGGGCAAACTGTCGCCGTTCGCCCGCCCGGCGCTGGTCAACGGCACCGCGGGCGCGGTGGTCATCGGCGACAACGGCCGGGCGCTGTCGATCATGGCGTTCACCGTCGTCGCCGGCGTGATCGCCGCGATCGACGTGATCGTCGACCCGGAGCGGCTGGCCTCCTTCGACCTCTCGGCCTTCCGGGACTGAGTCCCGACGACAGGGGGCGGCCGGGTTTCCGGCCGCCCCCCGCGGCACTCAGCGCCCGACGGCCCCGTCCAGCTGCTCGCGGATGATGTCCGCGTGTCCGGCGTGCCGCCCGGTCTCCTCGATCATGTGCACCAGCACCCAGCGCAGCGACGGCCCCTCGGTGGCGTCCGGCCGCAGCGAGCGCGCACCGGGGCGGTCGAGGTCCGGGGCGGCGGCGGCCACCGCGTTCGCCCGGGCGATCGCGTCCCGGTAGCCGGCGACCGCCGCGGCCACCGTGAGGTCGGCCGGTACGGCCACCTCGCTGTCGGGGGCGGCCCCGTCGCCCGACCCGCCGTAGGCCCACTCGAACCAGTTGTGCTCGACCACGGTCAGGTGCCGGACCAGCCACAGCAGGCTGGTGCCGGAGGCGACGCCGGGGCGCCGGGCGTCCTCGTCGGCGAGGCCGTCGACCTTGGCGATCACGGCCTCGCGCAGGTAGTCGAGGAAGGCCAGCAGAGTGGTCCGCTCGTCGGCGTTCACCGTCGGCGGACGGCTGTCGGAGAGCTTGCTCGGCGCGGCGCCAAGGGGCGCGGTGTTCTCGGTCACCGCGCCACCCTAGCCATCCGTACGCACCTGATGAACCGTCACCAGCCCTGTTCGCGCACCCAGCCCGCCAGGTGCCGGGCGCAGTCGTCGACCGACTCCCGCCAGGTGTGCGCCGCGCCGTCCCCGGCCTCGTCGCTGACGTACTTGACCAGCCGGACCGGCACCCCGGCCCGGTGGGCGACGGCGGCGACGGCGTAGCCCTCCATGTCGACCAGGTCGGCGTGCTCGGCGAGCCGCTCCTTGGCCGCCGGGGAGTCGACGAACAGGTCGCCGGTGGCCAGCACCGGGCCGTCGCCCCGGCCGACGACCAGCGGATCGCCGTAGCTTCGGCCGGTCAGGGCCCGCAGGGCCTCGCTGTTCAGATCGTGCTGGATCACCTGGACGACGTGGTGGATGCCCTCCCAGCCGGGGCGCAGCGCACCGGCGGTGCCCAGGTTGATCACCTCGGAGGGCCGCTCGCCCTGGGCGAGCACGGTGGCCAGGGCCGCGGTGGCGTTGACCTTCCCGATCCCGGTGAGCAGCACGGGCAGCCGGTCGTCGAGGTGGGCGGCCTCCTCGCGGACCGCGACGACGAGCAGCGGGCGGTCGGGCGAGATCGTTCCAAGCAGTCGCATGGGGCCCATGGTACGGAGGGGTAGGGTGCCCCACCCGGGATCAGCGCGGCGCGGAACCGCGGCGCCGAGCGGTGACGCCGAGCGGTGACGGAACCGCGACGCCGAGCGGTGACGCCGAGCGGTGACGGAACCGCGGCGCCGAGCGGTGACGCCGAGCGGTGACGGAACCGCGGCGCCGAGCGGTGACGCCGAGCGGTGACGGAACCGCGCGGGGCCCCGCCCGCGTCGCACGGGTCGCCCCCTCTCCGCGCGGCCGGCCCCGACCCGGGTACCAGCCGGCTACCAGCCGGCGCGAACGGTACGAACGGTACGAACGGCGCGAGCCGTACGGGAGCGTGCAGGAACCGTGCACGACATGCTCAAGATCAGCGCAAGTCGGGTGTGGCCGGAGGGAGTCACGGCCATACTGCTGCCATCGGTCGGGCCCCGGGTGTCGGGTCCGGCCCCAGGGGAGGATGAGGCGGGTGGCAACACCAGTAGGCAACGGCGCACCGGGCGCCGCGTTCCCGGCACGGCCGAGCGCGCCACCGGCCGTACCGGGGGCGGCACCGGCGGCACCGGCGGCAGCGGGGCGGCGGGGCGCGGCTCCGCCCGGCTTCCCCGTTCCCGGTACGGCCGGCGTACCCACGAAGCGCCCCGGTCCGGGCGGACCCGGGCGCGGTGTGCGCGCCCGCCTGGCGCAGGCCACCCGCACGCCCCCGGGCCGGCTGCGGCTGGCCGGGGTGGTGCTCGCCGTGCTCACGGTGGCCTTCGGCGGGCTGACCGCCTGGCAGTTGGAGACCAGGGCGTCGGCCGCCGACCGGGTGGTCTCGTACAGCCAGCCGCTGAGCCGGGACGCCGCCGAGATCCACCGCTCGCTGGCCGACGCCGCCACCACCGCGGCCTCCGGCTTCCTGCTGGCCGGCGCCGAGCCCAAGGACGTCCGGGCCCGCTACGAACAGGACCTCGCGCAGGCCGCCAGGCTGGTCTCCCAGGCCGCCGCCCGGACCACCGCGACCTCCCCGGCCCAGGACTCACTCTCCCGGCTGAACCAGCAACTCCCGGTGTACGCCGGTCTGGTGGAATCCGCGCGGGCCGACAACCGGCAGGGCATCCCGCTCGGCGGCGCCTACCTGCGGTACGCCTCCGAGCAGATGCAGACCGTCCTGCTGCCGGCCGCCGCCGAGCTGAACACCATCGAGACCAAGGAGCTGGCGGACGACTACGCCGCGGCCCGGTCGGTGCCGTGGGGCGCGTACGGACTGGCGGTGCTGGCCCTGGCCGCGCTGGGGTGGGTGCAGCTGACCCTGTTCCGCCGCACCAACCGGGTGTTCAACATCGGCCTGCTGGGCGCCACCGCCGCCGTGCTGGCGGCCACGCTCTGGCTCGCCGTGGCCGGGCTGACCACCGGTTCGGCCCTGGAGAAGAGCGACCACGAGGGCGCGACCCCGCTGCGGGCGCTCAACTCGGCCCGGGTGGACGTGCTGAGCGCCCGGCTGGCGGAGAACCTGAACCTGGTCGCGCGCGGCTCCACCGCCACCTACAACGGGCAGTACGCGGACGCCACCAAGCGCCTGGCCGGAATCGCCGGCAAGTCGACCCCGATGCGGCGGCGCAGCGGCTCGCTGCCCAACGCGCTGGCCCTCGCGCCGAGCGCCGCCGACCAGGCCCTGGCCACCGCCGCCGACCAGTACGACCTCTGGCAGGACCGCTATCAGGACGCGGTGAAGGCCGAGGTCGGCGACGCCGACTACCAGGGCGCCCTGAACAGGACGGTGTCGGCCACCGACACCACCGGCACCGCCGACGCCGCCTTCAACGGCACCGACCGGGCGCTCGCCCAGGCCGCCGACATCGAACAGGCCCGGTTCAGGGCCGTCGCCGACGGCACCGCCGGGGACCTCCGCCTGGCGGCCGGCGCCGCCGCGGTGCTCGGCCTGGTGGCCGCGGCGGCCGCGCTGCGCGGTCTGGGCCGACGACTCGCCGAGTACCGGTAAGGGGGAACGGAACAGATGCGCAGCAGAACCGTACCGACCAGGAGCGCCGCGACGCTGGCAGTGCTGGCGGCCTGTGCGGCCGTGCTCGGCGGGGGCGGCCCCTCCGGCGCCGCGCCGACCGGCGCGCCGCAGGCCGCCCGGCCGGCCCAGCAGGCCCAGGAGCAGCAGAGCCGGTCCGACACCTGCGACATCTACGCCAGCGTGCCGCCGAGTTCGGTGGACGGCCCGGCGGTGAAGGCCATCAAGGCCCGGCACAGCCTGGTGATCGGCGTGGACCAGAACAGCTACCGTTGGGGCGCCCGCAACCCGAACACCGGTCAGATCGAGGGCTTCGACATCGACCTGGCCCGGGCGATCGGCACCGCCATCATGGGCGACCCGGAGAAGGTGGTGCTCAAGCCGGTGGCCACCGCCGACCGGGTCGACGCGGTGCAGAAGGGCCGGGTCGACCTGATCGTCCGCACCATGACCGTCAACTGCAAGCGGATGGAGGACGTCGCCTTCTCCAAGCCGTACTTCAGCATCACCCAGCGGGTGCTGGTCCCGAAGACCTCCCCGGCGAAGAACCTGGACGAGGCGATCGGCGGCAGGAACGTCTGCGTCGCCAAGGGCTCGACGGCCGCCGACGTCTTCGACCCCGCCAAGAACGGCGCCAAGAAGGACGCGAACGCGCACCTGACGGTCGTGGAGAACCAACTGGACTGCCTGGTCCTGATGCAGCTCGGAAAGATCGACGCCACCATGACCGACGACGGCCTGGCGGCCGGGCAGGCCGCGCAGGACCAGACCGTGCGGATCGTGGACGGCGACGTGCAGCCGGAGGTGATCGGCGTCGCCATGCTCAAGAGCAGCCCGGACCTCACCGCGCGGGTCAACCAGGTGCTGGCCGACTACCACGCCGGCGGCGAGTGGGGGCGCAGCTACGACCGCTGGCTGAAGCCGTACATGCTCAACGACGCCGAGCACTACTGGCCGGTCCCGCACTGAGGACCGGCCCGGGGACCGCGATGGAGCACCGACCCGGTACCGCCCCCGGGCCGGTACCGGGGCCGGTACCGGGGATTCCCGGGACGGACGGGTACGGACCGGTGCGGACGCGGGGTGTTGACGGCGTCTTGACGCCCCGCGCCCGCACCGCCCGGACGCCCACCGGCTAGGGTTCGGGACGATCACCACGGGGAGACCGGTGGTGGACACGGGGGTTGTCGCGGGACCGCCCGTCGCACGCGACGGCGGCCCGCGCGAGGAAGGAAGGACACCGCGGTGGCGGCATCGGCTGGCCCGGTACTGAGCCGGGAGGAGGTGGACCGCGCGCTGGCGCGCCTCGGCGCGGAGCGGGACGCGGTCGAGTCGGCGCTGCTCGCCCTGCAGGACCACCCGGGCCTGCGGCTGCTGGACGGCGCCGATCTGACCGGACGGACCCTGGAGCGCTGGTCGGTCGCCGGCAAGGGCCTGCCGCTGCTCTGGGCACTGTTCGACCGCTACTCCGAGGCGCTCGCCTCGGCCCGCGCGGTCCGGGCCCGCAAGGCCAAGCCCGGCAACCCCGAACTCGCCGAGCTCAGCGAGCTGCTGACCGGGGACGCGGTGACCGTTCCGGGCGGCGCACTGCCGGACGGTCCCCAACTGCTGGGCGCGCCCGCCAAACTGGTCGAGCGGGTCAGCCTGGACGCGCTGATGGCCCGGATGAACTCCTGGTACGCCACCGTGCTGGAGGTGGTCAGCGCCGCCGACGCGGTCTGGTCGGCGCTGCCGGCCCGGATCGACCTGCTGCTGGCCGAGCTGCACCGGGTGCAGACCCTGGCCGCCTCGCTCGGCGTGCGGGCCGGCGGCCACCCGCTGGGCGACGACCTGGCCGGGCTGGCCCGCGACCTCACCGAGCTGCGCACCGAGGTCCGGGAGGACCCGCTGGCGCTGTGGCGTCCGGCCCGGGTGCCCGCCCAGCGCGGCACGGTTCCCGAGGGCGAGGCCTTCGCCACCCCCTCCGGGGTGGTGGACACCGAGCGCTTCGACCGGGCCGGGCGGGCGCTGGACGGCGTCCGGCTGGAGCTGGAGGACCTGCTGCGGCTGCGCGACGACGCCGAGGAGCGCCTGCAGGGCGTCGGCGACCTGCTCCAGCGGGCCGACGCCACCCTGGCCGAGGCCCGCCGGGCGCGCGGCGAGGTGCTGGCGAAGATAGCCTCCAGCGACGTCCCGGCCGTGCCCGGCCCGGCCTCGGCGCTGCGCGAACGGATCGTCACCGCGCTGGAGCTCCGCCAGGGCGGGCAGTGGGGCCGGCTGGCGCCGCTGCTGGACGCGCTGGAGGACGCCGCCGCCAAGGAGCTGGCCCGGGCCCGCCAGTCGCTCACCGAGGTCACCCAGCCGCTGGCCGTCCGGGCCGAACTGCGCGGTCGGCTGGACGCCTACAAGGCGATGGCGGGCCGGATGCGGGTGGCCGAGGACCCGGAGGTGATCGAGCGGTACGAGAAGGCGCGCTGGCTGCTGTGGAGCGCGCCCTGCGACCTGCGGGCGGCGGCCGCCGCGGTGGCCCGCTTCCAGCAGTCGCTGCGTCCGGCCCGGGCCGAGGCCTCCGAGGGCGCGCAGGCGCCCGGAGGCGCACCGGCACACGAGGGCGCACAGGCACACGAGGCGGCCGGCCAGACGCCGGTCGACGGACAGGTACAGGGGGGCTGAGGTAGATGGGCGAGGCGTGCGTACGGCCGGACTGCTCCGGCGATGGCAGGATCGACGCCGACGGCTACTGCGACGAGTGCGGGCTGGCCCCGGCCGGGGCCTCCACGGTGGCCCCCGCGGGCACCGGCGCGACGACCGCGCCCCCGCCGACCGCCGCCGGCCCCGGCTCCCCGTGCCCGCGGGACTGCGCGGGCACCATCGACCCGGACGGCTACTGCGACGAGTGCGGTCTGACCCCGCCCGGCGCCGACACCGGCGTCACTCAGCCCTACGTCCCGTCCGCCCGGGTCACCCCGGACTCCGCCCGCAGCGGCTCGATCCGCTCGCTGTCGGCCCGCACCGGCTCCGCCCGCTCGATGTCCGGCCGCTCCCGCTCGCACCGCTCCACCCGCACCGGCAGCAGCCGCTCGGTCTCGGTGCGCTCCACCCGCGGCAGCGTCAGCGCGGGTACCCGCAACCGGCTGGGCGCCGGCCTGGTCACCGTGCCGACGGTCGCGACGGCCGACCCGGCGCAGGCGGTGCTGGCCAACCCCGAGGTGCCCGAGCGCAAGCGTTTCTGCTCCAAGTGCGAGGCCCCGGTGGGCCGGGAGAAGAACGGCCTGCCGGGCCGCCCGGACGGCTTCTGCACCAAGTGCGGCACGCCGTACTCCTTCACGCCCAAACTGCGCCGTGGCGACCTGGTCGGCGGGCAGTACGAGGTGGTCGGCTGCCTGGCGCACGGCGGGCTCGGCTGGATCTACCTGGCGGTGGACCGGCGGGTCAACGACAAGTGGGTGGTGCTCAAGGGCCTGCTGGACACCGGGGACGAGGACGCGCTCGCCGCGGCCGTCGCCGAGCGGCGCTTCCTGGCCGAGGTGGACCACCCGAACATCGTGCGGATCATCAACTTCGCCGAGCACCCGGACCTGCGCACGGGCTCCACCGACGGCTACATCGTGATGGAGTTCGTCGGCGGCAAGTCGCTCAAGGACATCGCCAACGACCGCCGCACCCCGGACGGCCGGCGTGAGCCGCTGCCGGTCGAGCAGGCGATCGCGTACGCCCTGGAGGCGCTGCCCGCGCTGGGCTACCTGCACAGCCGGGGCCTGGTCTACTGCGACTTCAAGATCGACAACGTCATCCAGAGCGGGGACACGCTCAAGGTCATCGACATGGGCGCGGTCCGCCGCTTCGACGACGACGGCCCGATCTACGGCACCATCGGCTACCAGGCCCCGGAGATCGCCACCGACGGCCCCTCCCCCGCCTCGGACCTCTACACCGTGGCCCGCACCCTGGCCGTGCTCACCTTCGACTTCCAGGGCTACAGCACCACCTACCGCGACTCGCTGCCCGGCCCCGAGGACGTCGAGGTCTTCGCCAGGTACGAGTCGTACTACCGCTTCCTGGTCCGCGCCACCGACCCGGACCCGGCCCGCCGCTTCTCCTCCGCCGAGGAGATGGCCGACCAGCTCACCGGCGTGCTGCGGGAGGTGCTGGCCCTCCAGGACGAACGGCCCCGGCCCGCGCTGTCCACCCTGTTCGGCCCCGAACTGCGCGTCGTCGACACCGAGTTGGTGCTGCCCACCACCCAGCCCGGGCAACTCCGGGTGGCCGCGCTGGACCCTTCGGCCGCCGCCCTCGCCCTGCCCGTCCCCCGGGTCGACCCGGGCGACCCCAACGCGGGCTTCCTCGCCACCCTGCTCGCCACCGACCCCGAGGAGGCGCTCGTCGCGCTCGGCGGCGCCCCCGCCGTCTCGGTCGAGAGCCGGCTGCGCGAGCTGCGCGCCCTGCTCGAACTCGGCCGCCACGGCACGGCCGTGCAGAAGCTCGCCGAGCTGGAGCAGGACCACCCGGACGACTGGCGGGTGGTCTGGTACCGCGGACTGGTCGCCCTGGTCGGGTCGGCGGACGTCGGCGCGGAGGGTCTGCGCGCCGCGGCCCAGGCCTTCGACGCGGTGTACGACGCCTTCCCCGGCGAGGCCGCGCCCAAGCTCGCCCTGGCCATCTGCGCCGAACTGCTCGGCGACGGCGGCGACGCGGCCGAGTTCTACCGCCTGGTGTGGACCACCGACCACGCCTACCTGAGCGCCGCCTTCGGCCTCGCCCGGGTCCGCCTCGCCGAGGACGACCGGCCCGGCGCGGTGCGCGTGCTGGAGTCCGTCCCGGCCACCTCCAGCCAGTACACCGCCGCCCGGATCGCCGCCGTCCGCGCCCGGCTGCGCGAACGGGCCGCCACCGACCCGCTCGCCGCCGACCTCGCCGCCGGCTCCGACCAGTTGACCGCGCTGCGGCTGGACGACCGCCGCCGCGAGGAGCTCTCCGTCGAGGTGCTCGGCGCGGCCCTCGGCTGGGTCGGCGCCGGCTCGGCCGGGGCGCAGCAGGGCGCCGACCTGGTGGTACTGGGACGTCCCGCGGTGGAGCGGGAACTGCGCTTCGCCCTGGAACAGTCATACCGGGTACTCGCCCGGTTGGCCGACCGGGCCGAGACCAGGATCGAGATGGTGGAACGGGCCAACCGGGCCCGCCCCAGGACGTGGGTGTAGCCGATGCCGCAGCAGACCGAGTGCCCGAGCTGTTCCGAGCCGATGGAGCCCGACGACGCCTTCTGCGGGCGCTGCGGGACCGGCCGGGACGGCCGGGCGGCCCCGGGCGCGATGCCCGCCGGCTGGGCCGCCGCCCGCGGTGGGGCCGTCCCGTCGCAGCGCGGGCCGGTCTGTGTGAACTGCGGGCAGCCGCAGGTCACCGAGGACGGCTACTGCGAGGGCTGCGGCAGCGCCCAGCCGCGCCCGCGCGACCACATGGAGAAGGCGCTGGCGGGCGTCGCCGGGGTCAGCGACCGCGGCGTGCGCCACCACCGCAACGAGGACTCCTTCACCGTCGCCGCCAGCTCGCTGCCCGGCGGGGAGCCGGTCGTGGTCGCCGTGGTGTGCGACGGCGTCTCCTCCTCCGACCGCCCGGACGAGGCCTCGGAGACCGCCGTCGACGCCGCCTCGGAGTCGCTGCTGACCTCGCTGGAGGCCGGCCGGGACCCGGAGGAGGCGATGCGCGCCGCCGTCGCCGACGCCGCCAAGGCCGTCGCCGACCTCGCCACCGACGGCGCCGGGCCCACCCGCCCCGACCTCAACGCGCCCGCCTGCACCTTCGTCAGCGCCATAGCGGCGGGCGGCCGGATCACCATCGGCTGGGTGGGCGACACCCGGGCCTACTGGATCCCGGACGACCGCAGCACCGCCGTCCCCTTCCGGCTCACCCAGGACGACTCCTGGGCGGCCCGGATGGTGGAGGCCGGACTGATGGGCGAGGCCGAGGCGTACGCCGACCCGCGCGCCCACGCGATCACCGGCTGGCTCGGCGCCGACGCCGAGGAGGTCGTGCCGCACACCCTCGACTTCACCCCGCACGTCCCCGGGGTGCTGCTGATCTGCACCGACGGGCTGTGGAACTACGCCGAGGCGGCCACCGACCTGGCGTACTTCGTCCGGCCGGACGCCCGCACCGAGCCGCTCGCGGCGGCCCAGACCCTGGTGAAGTTCGCGGTCGCGGCCGGCGGGCACGACAACATCACCGTCGCGGTGCTGCCGATCGACCCGCCGGCGGCCTCGGTCGAGGAGGCCGAGGAGACGCCGACCGCGCTGGACCTGAAGGTGATCACCCCGACCGCCGCCGAGGGCGCTCCCGAGGACGACCCGGACTACGAGCCGACCCTGCCGGACCTCCCGGTGATCGGCTCCCGCGCCGCTCCGCTGCCCTCGGTCCCGACCGCTCCGGCCGTCCCGCCGGCGCCGCCCGCGCCCCCGACAGCCCCCCCGGCCCCGCCGGTCGCCCCGCCCGTCCCCCCGCAGCCGCCGCACCCGCCGACGGCCTGACCGGCCGTCGGCGACCGGCCCGGCTCCCGACGGCACCCGACGGCGCCGTCCGCCGGGCTGCCGGACCGCCCCACCGACCCGATCGCATCCACCCCTCACCCGACGGGAGCCACCGCCCCATGGCAACACTGGCGAAGCCGAACCTGCCCAGGTTCGACGTGGAGATCTTCCAGAACGAGTACCTGGCCGACGGCGCGCGCGAGGTGAACGCCATCGTCACCGTCACCTCCACCGGCGGCGGCACCTCCGGCGGCCGCCCGCTCGGGCTGGCCGACGCCGGTCCCCAGCGCGGCGACGCCGACGCGGCCGTGGTGATCCTGGTCGACTGCTCGGGCTCGATGGACTACCCCAAGACCAAGATCAACGGCGCCCGGGAGGCCACCGCCGCCGCCATCGACGCGCTGCGCGACGGCACCGCCTTCGCCGTGGTGGCCGGCACCCACGAGGCCCGCGACATCTACCCCGGCGACGGCACCCTGGCGACCGCCTCCCCGAGCACCCGGGAGCACGCCAAGGAGTCGCTGCGCCGCCTCACCGCCGCCGGCGGCACCGCGATGGGCACCTGGCTGGCCAAGGCCGACAAGCTCTTCCTCACCCGCCGCGACATCGCCATCCGGCACGCCATCCTGCTCACCGACGGCAACAACGAGCACGAGTCGGCGGAGGACCTGGCCCGCAACATCGAGCGGGTCACCGGCCACTTCACCGCCGACTGCCGCGGCGTCGGCACCGACTGGCGGATCGACGAGCTGCGCAAGATCTCCTCGGCGCTGCTCGGCACCACCGACATCGTCGCCGAGCCCTCCGGCCTCGCCGAGGACTTCCGCTCGATGATGACCGGCGCGATGGGCAAGCAGGTCGCCGACGTCGCCCTGCGGATCTGGACCCCGGCCAACGCCACGGTGAAGTTCGTCAAGCAGGTCGCCCCCGCGGTCGAGGACCTCACCGGGCGCCGGGCCGAGGCCGGGCCCCGGGCGGGCGACTACCCGACCGGCTCCTGGGGCGACGAGAGCCGCGACTACCACGTCTGCGTCGAGGTCCCGGCCGCCTCGGTCGGCAACGAGATGCTCGCCGCCCGGGTCAGCCTGGTGCTGCCCCCGCAGGTCGGCGGCGGCACCCCCGAGGTCCTCAGCCAGGGCCTGGTCAAGGCCGTCTGGACGGACGACCTGGCCTCCTCCACCCGGATCAGCCCGCAGGTCGCCCACTACACCGGACAGGCCGAGCTCGCCTCCTCGATCCAGGAGGGCCTGGAGGCCCACCGGGCGGGGGACGTCGACACCGCGACCGCCAAGCTGGGCGCCGCCGTCCGGATCGCCCACGCGACCGGGAACGACGGCACCTACAAGCTGCTGCAGAAGGTGGTGGACGTGGTGGACCCGAAGGAGGGTACGGTTCGGTTCCGTAAGAACGTGAGCGAGGCCGACTCGATGACCCTTGAGACCCGGTCGACCAAGACGGTACGTGTGAAGAAGTGACCGCGAAGTGACCGCTGAAGACGTGACCGGGCCGGCTGCCCGGCGCGAGGCCGCGCCGCACCGGCCCGAAACGAGGGGGACCTGATGCCGATCTGCCCGAGGGGCCACGAGTCGCAGGCCGAGGACTGGTGCGACTTCTGCGGCTTCCCGATGACTCCGCCGGTCCCGCCGGCCGGCGCCCACGGGGGGTACCCGGGTGCGCCGGGCGCCGACCCCGCGCCCGGCGCGCCCGCCGGACACCCGCCGCACGGCGGTGCGCCCTTCGGTGCTCCGGCCCCGCCGCCCCCGCCGCCGGGATCGGTCCCGCCGCCCCCGCCCGGGGCGTTCCCCCCGCCCGGCGCCTACCCGCCGCCGGGCGGCGCGTTCCCGCCGCCCGGGGCCGTGCCGCCCCCGGCGTCTCCGCCGGGCCTCACCGAGGGCCTGACCGTCTGCCCGATCTGCCGCAGCCCGCAGACCGGCCGGTTCTGCGAGGAGTGCGGCTACGACTACGAGCTGTCCACGCCCTCGCGCCGCCAGATGCCGTCCGGCGGTGGGCCCGCGCCCGCACCCGGTCCGGCCCAGCCCCCGCCGCTGAACATCCCGGCGGCCTACGGCGGCACCGCGCAGCCCCAGCAGGCCCCACCGCAGTCCCACCAGCCGCAGCAGCCGCAGCAGCAGCCGCAGGCCCCGGAGTACCCGCACACCTACGGCTACCCTCCGCCCGAGGGCGCCTTCCCGGAGGCCCCGGTGCGCGAGGACTCCGGCCCGGTGTACGCCCAGCCGGCCGGCCCCGGCCCGAACAACCGCGGCGGCGACTTCGGCACGTCCTTCCACCTGGCCCCGCCGCAGCCCCAGCCGGGTGCCCAGCCGGAGCCCGTCCCGGCCGAGCCGGTCCGGGCCAACTGGATCGCGGTGGTCTCGGCCGACCGCGACTACTTCACCGACATGATGGCCCGCAGCGGCCCCGAGGCGGCCGGCCTGTTCTTCCCGCCGTACTGCCCCGAGCGCCGCATCCCGCTGACCGGCCGCGGCCAGCTGCGGATCGGCCGGCGCAGCCAGCACCGGGGCACCGTCCCGGAGATCGACCTGTCGGTGCCGCCCGAGGATCCGGGCGCCTCGCACCAGCACGCGCTGCTCGCCGAACAGGCGGACGGCAGCTGGGTGCTGGTGGACCAGGACTCCACCAACGGCACCACCGTGAACGGCGGCGCGGAACCGATCTCCCCGCACACCGCCGTACCGCTGAACGACGGCGACCGGATCCACATCGGCGCCTGGACGACGATCACGGTGCACCGCGCCTGACCTGCGTCTTGATGCCTCGTCAGGGGCAACTCCGGCCGGGCCGGGTGGAATTCGACAATTCCGCCCGGCCCGGTTTTCTCGCGCCTTCCTCAGGAAATCCGCAAATCCCTGTCCCTGGTGTGCACAAGACGCCCCGAAACCCCTATTCTCTGGCCTCATGACTGCTGCTATATCCGCTGACGGCATCCGCCAGCGGTACGGGGATGTGCAGGCCGTCGACGGGGTGTCGTTCACCGTCGAGGCCGGCGAGTTCTACGGGATCCTGGGCCCCAACGGGGCCGGGAAGACCACCACCATGGAGATCCTGGAAGGGGTCCGCAAGCCCGACGAGGGCCGGGTCGAGCTGCTGGGGATGGCCCCCTGGCCGCGGAACCCGAAGCTGCTGCCGCGAATAGGCGTGCAGTTCCAGGCCTCCGCGTTCTTCCGGAAACTGACGGCCCGGGAGACCATCCGCACCTTCGCGTCGTTCTACGGGGTCGGCCCCAGGCGGGCCGATGCGATGCTGGAGCGGGTCGGCCTCGCCGACAAGACCGAGACCCTCACCGACCAGATGTCCGGCGGCCAGGCCCAGCGCCTGTCGATCGCCTGCGCGCTGGCCCACGACCCGGAGCTCGTCTTCCTGGACGAGCCCACCACCGGGCTCGACCCGCAGTCCCGCCGCAACCTCTGGGACCTCCTGCGGGACATCAACAACGAGGGCCGCACCGTCGTCCTGACCACCCACTACCTGGACGAGGCCGAGGTCCTCTGCGACCGGGTCTCGATCATGGACCACGGGAAGATCCTGCACACCGGCGCCCCCGCGGCGCTGATCCGCGAGATCGACGACACCGTCCGGATCAGCGTGGCCTCCGGCCAGCTGCCGGTCGAGCGGGCCCGCGAGCTGCTGGCCGCGGCCGGCGCCGACGTCGCCACCCTGGAGGACGACACCGTCTCGCTCTCCGTCTCCACCCGCCTTCCGGCCCCGGTGCTCAGCGTGCTGGCCGAGCAGAACGCGCTGCGCGGCCTCGAAGTGCGCGGCGCCACCCTGGAGGACGTCTTCCTCCAGCTGACCGGACGGGAGTTCCGCGCATGACCGCAACCACCTCCACCGAGCCGAAGGCCCCCGCCCCGCGCGGCGGTTCGGCCGGCGCCGCCGAGGGGCGGGAGCGGGTCAGCGCGTTCTGGAGCCTGTCCCGCGCGATGCTGCTCGGGATGAAGCGCGACCGCACCGCGACCTTCTTCATCCTGCTCTTCCCGCTGGTCTTCCTGGTCTTCTTCGGCAGTGTGACCAAGGGCTCCAACACCCCGCACGCCAAGGTCGCCCAGGTCGGCGCGGTGAAGCTGTTCGACTCGATGCAGGGCGAGGGCCGGACCGAGCTGGACAAGGTCCTCACCATCACCCGCACCGACGACCGGGCCGCCACGCTGGAGAAGGTCCGCAAGGGCGACTACGACGCGATGATCACGCAGGACGCGGACGGCAGGATCGAGCTGCGCTACAGCGCCGCCGACCAGGTCCGCGCCGGCGCGCTGCAGGGCATCGTCAACTCGGTCGTCCAGGAGGCCAACCAGGCGGCCACCGGGAAGCCGCCGGCCTTCGTCGTGGACGCCCAGCAGGTCGAGGACAAGTCGCTCAAGCCGATCCAGTTCCTCACCCCCGGCCTGCTCGGCTGGGCCGTCGCCACCGGCGCGGTCTTCGGCGCCGCGCTGACCCTGGTCAACTGGCGCAAGTCCAAGGTGCTGCGCCGACTGCGGCTGGCCCCGATCAGCGCCGGCACGGTCGTCAGCTCCCGGATCCTGGTCTCGCTGCTGACCGCCTTCCTCCAGACCACCGTCTTCCTGGTGGTCGCCACGAGCTTCTTCGGGCTCAAGCTCACCGGCAACTGGTGGCTGGTCCTCCCGCTGGTGGCCTGCGCGACGCTCGCCTTCATGTCCATCGGCCTGCTCGCCGGTTCGGTCGCCAAGACCGAGGAGGCGGCCAACGGCATCTCGCAGATCATCGTGCTGCCGATGTCCTTCCTGTCCGGCTCGTTCTTCCCGATGGACGGCGCCCCGGGCTGGCTGCAGACCGTCTCCAAGGTCATGCCGCTGCACTACCTGGTCGACACCGCCCAGTCGGTGCTGACCCGCGGCGGCGGCGTCATGGACGCCCTGCCCACCATGGGCGGACTGCTGCTCTTCGCGGCCGTGCTGACCGGCATCGCCTGGAAGCTGTTCAGGTGGGAGGACGCCTGACCGTCCCCCCGTGACCGCCTCCGCCGGTCACCGGACCCCCGCGGGGTCGTACGCCTTTCGTCCCGGTGTACGACCCCGTCGGCGTCTGCGACCATGGTCGGGTGACAGAGATCGGACGGGGCACGTTCAGCGAGGAGACCTTCTTCGACCAGGTCGGCGGTGAGCCGACCTTCCGGCGTCTGGTCCGCCGCTTCTACGAGGGCATCGCCGAGGACGAGTTGCTGCGGCCGATGTACCCCGAGGAGGACCTCGGCCCTGCCGAGGAGCGGATGGCGCTGTTCCTGATGCAGTACTGGGGCGGGCCGCGCACCTACAGCGACCGGCGCGGCCACCCGCGGCTGCGGATGCGCCACGCGCCGTTCAAGGTCGACAAGGCCGCGCACGACGCCTGGCTGACCCACATGCGCGCGGCCGTACACAGCCTGGAACTGCCCGCCGAGCACGAGCGGCAGCTGCTCGACTACCTGACGTACGCCGCCGCGTCGATGATCAACACCCCGGGCTGAGCCGGGTCGACCGTCACCGGACCGGGCTGAGCCCCAGCCCCGCGCCCGGCGCGGCCGCGGTCCGCACCACCACCGAGCCCGCCGGGGCGCTCAGCCGCAGCCAGCCGCCCGCCCGGTGCACCGAGAGCGGGGCGCCGGGCTTCAGGAAGCCGATCACGTACGCGGCGTGCGCCGCGCGCAGCGGCAGCTCCGGCAGTGCCCCGACCGGCCGGGACCAGATCTCGTCCGCCAGCCGGTCCAGCACCGCGCGGGTGCGGTGGTGCGCCGGGACGGCCTCGCTGCGCTCGCGGAACTCCCGCACCCCGGCCATCAGTTCCGGGTACACCTCGGCCACCGGCGGGGCGCCGACCGGCAGCCAGCCCGCCCGCGGCGGCAGCAGCCCGGCCCAGGCCGGGCCGGTCACCGGCCCCGGCAGTGCGACGGAGCCCGCCTCGGCGTCCACGCCGTCCAGCAGCTGCCCCGCCGAGACGGTCAGGTCGACCGGCTCGTCCAGGCCGCTCAGCCGGGCGGTGCGGATCGCCAGCGCGCCCGAGCCGCCCAGCGGCAGCCGCCCGAAGACCGCCAGCACGCCGTCCTCCCCGGCCGGACCGACCGCCTGCAGCCGCACGGCCGCCGCCTTGTCGAAGCGCAGCAGGCGCAGCAGGAAGGCGGAGAGGTCGGCGGCCTCACCGGTGTCGGTCAGGGCGAGGCGGGCGGTGACGGTCAACGCGGCTCAGCTCATTCGGTTCGGGGTCCTGGGACTTCCTGGGGCTTTCAGACTGCCGCGACGGCCGGGGCCTCGTCCATGAACCGGGAGAGGAACTCCCGCTCCACCGGCGAGATCCGGCGCGGCCGGCCCTCGGCCAGGTCGTAGGGCACCACCACGGTCGAGGCCCGGACGTACACCGTCTCGGAGCCGTCCGGGTGGACGTCCTTGATGTCGTAGGAGACGGTCAGCGAGGCGCTGCCGATGTGGGTCACCCGGGTCTCGACGGTGACCGGCTCCGGCCGGTGCACCAGCGGGCGCTTGTAGTCGATCTCGTGGCGCGCCACCACCGAGCCGCCCGCGAACTCCCCGGCGCCGGCCTCGGCGGCCTGGGTGAACATGAAGTCGATCCGGGCCTCCTCCAGGTAGCGCAGGAAGACCACGTTGTTGACGTGCCCGAAGGCGTCCATGTCGGACCAGCGCAGCGGGCAGGCGTAGATGTGGCGAGCCACGGGTGTTCTCCTCGGTGTCCGGTCGCCCGCCGACGCCCTCTCGGCGACGGCCGGTCGGTGACGGCTGGCCGCGGCCCGGCAGGCCGCCCCACAGGGCAGTCTGCCGGGCCGTCGTGACAGCTGGATGTCAGCCTCGGGTCAGCTTCTTGTACGTGGCCCGGTGCGGGCGGGCGGCGTCGGCGCCCAGTCGCTCGACCTTGTTCTTCTCGTACGACTCGAAGTTGCCCTCGAACCAGAACCACTTGCTGTCGCCCTCGTAGGCGAGGATGTGGGTGGCCACTCGGTCCAGGAACCAGCGGTCGTGGGAGATGACCACGGCGCAGCCGGGGAACTCCAGCAGGGCGTTCTCCAGCGAGGAGAGCGTCTCGACGTCGAGGTCGTTGGTGGGCTCGTCGAGGAGCAGCAGGTTGCCGCCCTGCTTGAGGGTGAGCGCCAGGTTCAGGCGGTTGCGCTCACCGCCGGAGAGCACCCCGGCCGGCTTCTGCTGGTCCGGGCCCTTGAAGCCGAAGGCGGACACGTAGGCGCGGGACGGCATCTCGACCTGGCCGACGTTGATCCAGTCCAGACCGTCGGAGACGACCTCCCAGAGGGTCTTCTTCGGGTCGATGTTGGAGCGGGTCTGGTCGACGTAGCTGATCTTGACGGTCTCGCCGACCTTGACCGTGCCGCTGTCCGGGGTCTCCAGGTCCTGGAGCATCTTGAACAGGGTGGTCTTGCCGGCGCCGTTCGGGCCGATGATGCCGACGATGCCGTTGCGCGGCAGGGTGAAGCTCAGGTCGTCGATCAGGACCTTCTCACCGAAGGCCTTGTTGAGGTTCTCGACCTCGATGACGACGTTGCCCAGGCGCGGGCCCGGCGGGATCTGGATCTCCTCGAAGTCCAGCTTCCGCATCTTGTCGGCCTCGGCCGCCATCTCCTCGTAACGGGCGAGGCGGGCCTTGGACTTCGCCTGACGGCCCTTGGCGTTGGAGCGGACCCACTCCAGCTCCTCCTTGAGCCGCTTGGCGCGCTTGGCGTCCTTCTGGCCCTCGACCTTGAGACGGGACTGCTTGGTCTCCAGGTAGGTGGAGTAGTTGCCCTCGTACGGGTAGGCGCGGCCGCGGTCGAGCTCCAGGATCCACTCGGCGACGTTGTCCAGGAAGTACCGGTCGTGGGTGACGGCCACGACGGTGCCCTTGTACTTCTCCAGGTGCTGCTCCAGCCAGTTCACCGACTCGGCGTCCAGGTGGTTGGTGGGCTCGTCGAGCAGCAGCAGGTCGGGGGCCTCCAGCAGCAGCTTGCAGAGCGCGACGCGGCGCTTCTCACCACCGGAGAGCTTGGTGACCGGCCAGTCGCCGGGCGGGCAGCCCAGGGCGTCCATGGCCTGCTCCAGCTGGGCGTCCAGGTCCCAGGCCTCGGCGTGGTCGAGGTCCTCCTGGAGCTTGCCCATCTCCTCCAGCAGGGCGTCCGAGTAGTCGGTCGCCATCAGCTCGGCGATCTCGTTGAAGCGGTTGAGCTTCCCCTTGATCTCCTTGACGCCGTCCTCGACGTTCTCCAGGACGGTCTTGGACTCGTCCAGCGGCGGCTCCTGGAGGAGCATGCCGACGGTGAAGCCGGGCGAGAGGAAGGCGTCGCCGTTGGAGGGCTGCTCCAGGCCGGCCATCATCTTCAGCACGGTCGACTTACCGGCACCGTTGGGGCCCACGACGCCGATCTTCGCTCCGGGGAGGAAGCTGAGCGTCACGTCGTCAAGGATGACCTTGTCTCCGTGAGCCTTGCGCACCTTGCGCATCGTGTAGATGTATTCCGCCACGTGAGATCGCTCCGGCGTCGTCGGGAGTAATTCGGCTTGCAGCCTTCCATTGTGCCGCACCCGGCCGGGAGCCCCGAACCGCCCGGGCGACCCCCGCCGGGGGTGTGCCGACGGGCCGTGCGCCCACGGCGACCGCTTCCGCCGCCCCGCCTGCCGGAACGCCGACGGCCCGGCTCTCCCGCAGCGGGTGCGGGAGAGCCGGGCCGTGGCCGAGCGGCATCAAACGGTGCCGCTGGTGGGTGCTACCGGATCAGGCGGCGTTGCCACCGTGGCGGCCACGGCGACGCAGGAAGAAGACCGCGGCGCCACCGGCGACGACCAGGGCACCGGCGATGCCGGCCAGCAGCGGGGTGTTGCTGTTGGCACCGGTCTGGGCCAGGCCACCGGTGCCCGGGGCGGCGCTGGTGGTCGACGGGACGGGCTGGGCCGCACCGGTGCTCGGGGTGCCCGAGGGCTTGGCGGTGGCGGTGCCGGTGGCGGCCGGGGTGGTCGGGGCGGAGCTCGGGGTCACGCCGACCTTGCAGTCCAGCACGCCGGTGAAGTCGTTGGTGTAGCCGTTCGGACCGGACACCTTGATGTCGTACTTGGCCTTCTCGGCGACCTTGACGAGCACGGTCTCGGTCTTGCCGGGCTGCACGGTCACCTGCTGCTTGTCGACCGTGACGGTGGCGGCCTCGTCACCGCTGTTGGTGACGGCGACGGTCACACCGTTCTTGGCGCACTCGACCTTGGCGCTGCTGTCGACCAGCGCGCCCTTGCCCTGCTTCCAGGTGGCCTTGGCGGCGGCGTTGACGCTGAGCTTGTCGGAGCTGGCCAGGATCATGGTCTGGCTGTGGCGGCCGTCGGCGTCCACGTCGGTCATGAAGACCCGGCCGCTGGGCACGACGGTCGAGGCGTTCGCGTTGAGGGTGACCGCGCCGTCCGGGGTGCCGCCCGGCACGTCCAGGAACAGCTGGGTGTCCTTGGCGATCGGACCGGTCAGGGCGGCGCCGACCGGCTTGCCGTCCTTGTCCACCAGCTTGGCCTTGTCGGCGGCGGGGCCGGCGACGGACAGCTTCACCTCGGCGGCGCTGGAGTTGAGGGTGAACGGGCCGATCTTGCCGCCGGACTTGCCGGACAGCGAGTCCGGGGTCAGGGTCAGCGAGGGCTTCGGCTCGGCGGCGATGCCCTTGTTGGCGTCGCCGACCAGGTAGTCACGCAGCTTGGTGGCGTTCGTCTTGTGCAGGGTGACGCTCTTGTCGTCCGAGAACTTCCAGATCGCGGCCTGGGTGCCGGCGGCGGCGTCCTCGGCGGTCAGGCTGTCGACGTTGATGGCCGCGGCCAGCGTGGTCAGGTTCACGTGCGGGTAGGAGTTGTCCAGGATCCACCGGATCATGGGGGCCTTGGCGTTGGCGCCGAGGGAGCTCGCCGCCCAGTCCGCCTCGTGGTACTGCGCACCGCTGTCGAGGTACACCGGGTTGTCGAAGTCGATGCAGTAGGTCTGCAGCAGACCGCCGTCGCTCGTCTTGAGGGTGAAGAGGCCGGCGTCGACCGTCCCCTTGCCCGCGACGTCGACCTTCTCGGACACCATGGTCTTCTGGATCACGGCCTTGCTCACGCCCGAAGCCGGGTCCGCTGCGGCCGCCGCCCCGGCCGCGAACAGCCCTCCACCCAGCGCCAGACTGGTCGTGAGCATGACAGTGGTTATGCGGGACAGACTCCGCCCCTGCCTCTTGAACATCTGGGATCCCTCCGGGGCTGGGCCGCGCCGAGTGGGCAGCCCGCCGACTTGCCGTGCCGCGCGTGCCCCCTGTGGCACTGCTGCGGGGTGTGAACCAGACGAATCCTATTGAGCCTCAGGGCCCTCGAAACCCCCATGCGAAATCAGGACGATTCCGTATCTGGATCGTTATCAACCCCCTCAGGATCCACACAAGCTGACACATCGCCGGAATCGCTTCCTGACTTTCCGTTATCCGGTCGATATTGCGCGTGCGGGCAGAACCGCCTTCTCGATCAACATATTTGTCGACAGTGAAGGTCACCGACCGATCAGCCCGGCGTCGCCTGCTCTTCACCTACCCGCTGCCGCTCGGACACGGTTTCCTGCTGTCCCGTCACCTCGCACACACCGGCCGTCAACTCGGACGAACGGGGCGCCGCGGCCACCGCCGAGGCCCGGCGCGACTCCAGCGCGTTGACGATCCATCCGGGCACCGGCTCGCCCTCACCCTCCACCGCGGCGCCTCCGGCCGCCCCCGAGGGCTGCCCCCGCACCCCCGTCGCCCACCGGAACGCCGCAGTGCCGCGGGTGAGATCGTGCCCGACCGACCGGGCGGTGATCTCGGCCCGGCTGTGCTTCACCTCCCCTTCCATCCACTCGCGCATCCGCAGTCGGCCGGTCACCAGCACCGGATCACCCTTGGACAACGAGCCGATCAGGTTCACCGCGAGCGCCCGCCAGGCCGTCACCCTCAGCCACTGCGCCTCGCCGTCCACCCAACAGGCCCGCTCCCGGTCGTACCGCCGCTCGGTGAAGCCGAGCCGGAAGTTCGCCATCGGCACCCCGCCGGACGTCTCCCCGTAGCTCACCTCGGTCACGACATTGCCGATCACCGTCACGTACGTCTCGCTCACGGCACACTCTCCGTTCTCGCCGATGCACCGTACGGAATCGAGCGGTGCGAGTTGAGAGTGCGCCTCGGAGGAAATCCCTGCCACCGGGTTCCGAAATCCTGTGGACAACTACTGGGCCGATCGGCAGGGTGAAAAAGAGCTGTCACTCGCAGGGGTGAATTTCAGCCTTCGTGCACCGCCGGATCGGCGCCTTCTTCGCGCTCATGACAACAAACCGGCAGATCGCGGCCGCTGCAGGAGCGCGGCCGGAGGCCCGCCGGGAGCCGGCCGCGCACGTCATCCGACCGGAGCAAGCCGAATAGGGCCCCCACCCGCGCCGGCGACGGGACATTCTCCGTGTCGAATCCATAACGGGTGAGGAGGCAGCCCCGTAACGACTGCACAACGTCCGGCCCGGAACTGTCCCAGACCGCTGCACGCACGGTCTTCACCTGCGATTATCGGACCGCTCCACCGAACCGACACACCAACGACGGTGTCGTCACACCCGACTGAGGAACTGGACACCCTTATCCTGTCCCCGACAGGGCGAGGGCCCACCAACCCCCACCCCCAACCCCCTCAGGTGCGGGGCCGGACAACGCGCGCTCCCAGCGCTCGTCGCCCGATCCCGGCCACGGTCACGCCCGCCAGGGCGCCGTCCGTCCCGCCCCCATAGCTCAGCGGATAGAGCACCCGCCTTCTAAGCGGTAGGTCGCAGGTTCGAATCCTGCTGGGGGCGCCTCCCTGCAATTCCGCAGGCCACGCGCCCGCGAACACTTTCCGTGGCTGTTCCGGACCTCCGGGTAATCCCGCACTCCCCGCGCATAACCCGTGACAATGCGTGGCGCGACCCCCGCGAAAGGCGGTCCCGCCGGAAAAGCCGGAATTCGGGGCGAATCCCCCACTCCTGAACGAAACAGGCCCGGCCCGACCGGCCGCCGGCGAATCCGGAGAAAGCCGGACGCCCCGGCACCCGGGAAGGGCGCCCGGCCGATCCGCAAGTCGCGCCCTAAGCGACCAGCCCCGCGAGATAGGCGTCCAGCAGTGCGATCTGACGCTCGGCCGGGAACTCCGCCGGGGCGAACAGCGATTGCACCACCAGCCCCAGCACGAAGGCCTGGGCCCCCGCCGCGAGCCCGGCGGGATCGGCCCCGGCCGGGAGCTCGCCGAGCCGCTGGGCGTCCGCCACGTGCGCCGTGAGCGCCACCCGCGAGCGGGCGTAGCGCTCCGCGTGCGCGGCCGCCAGCTCCGGGTCCGCCAGGGCGACGTCCCAGGAGCTGACCCAGATCCGGTTGCCGGCCTCGGTCGCCTCGTCCAGGGGCAGGACGTCGAGCAGTGCGGCCCGCAGCCGGGCCAGCCCGGCGGGCGGTGGCGGGGTGCCGTCGACGGGCGCCAGTCGCCGGGGCCGGGCCGCGGAGCGCCGGTCGAGCTCCTCCAGGGCGTGGCTCAGCAGCGCCCGCTTGTTCGGGAAGTAGTGGGTCAACAGCCCGGTGGAGGCGCCGAGTTCGGCCGCCACCGCGCGCAGCGTGAGCCCCTCGAAGCCCCGGGTGGAGAGCACTCGCCATACCCCCTCGGAGACTTCCGAGCGGCGGGCGTCATGGTCTCCACGGGGCGGCGTCATGGGGGCTATCGTACATACCAAACGTTTGTTATGAATGATCTCGACAGTCCGCCGCACCAGCCGTGAAAGGCCCGCCCGTGTTTTCCGTCCCCCTCGCCGAGAACGCCGAACTGCGCCCCCTCGAACCCTGGCAGGCCCCCGAGTTCCTGGCCCACATCGACCGCGCCCGGGCCCACACCGACCCGTGGATCCCGTGGGCCACCTTCTCCACCGACCTGGACTCGGCCCGCGCCACCCTGCAGCGCTACGCCGACCGCCAGGCCGCAGACTCCGGCCGGATCTTCGGCATCTGGCTGGACGGCACGCTGGTCGGCGGCGTGATGTTCGTGCACTTCGACACCAGGACCGGCAACTGCGAGATCGGCGCCTGGACCGAGCCGGCCGGTGAGGGCAGCGGGCTGATCACCGCCGCCGTCCGGCTGCTGCTCGACCACGCCTTCACCACCCGCGGCATGCACCGCGCCGAGTGGTGGTGCTCGGCCGCCAACGCCCGCAGTCGGGCCGTGGCCGAGCGGGTCGGCATGCGGCGGGACGGCGTGCTGCGCGAGTGGTTCCTGCACAACGGCGTCCGCCACGACAAGGAGATCTGGGCGATCCTCGCCTCGGAGTGGACCGCCGCCCGCAGCTGACCGGCCGTGTTCCGGCACACGACGAGCGGGGCCCGGTGGACTCCCCCGCAGTCCACCGGGCCCCGCTCGGTCGCACTCCGTTCCGTCACGGCCCCCGTCCGGCCGCGCCCCCGTCCGGCCGCTCCCGCGTTCCGTCGGACGCCCGCGTCGCCGAACCCCGCTCAGGCCGCCGGCGCCGACTCCTCCGCCCCGGCCCCGGCCCCCGCCGTCTCCACCGAGCGCAGCCGCAGCGCCAGCAGCAGCACCAGGACCATCACCCCGCCCGCCGACAGGAAGACCACGTCCACGGCGTCCGTGAAGGCCCGCACCACCTGCTCCCGCGCCGGGCCGGTGACCGTCCGTACCGCGCCGAGCGTCCACCCGGGCCGGCCGGCCTCGAACACCCGGGACAGCACGGTCCCGAACACCGCCGCCCCCAGGGCGTTGCCCAGCGTCTGGAAGAACCGGATCCCGGTGGTGGCGACGCCGAGCTGGTGCCGCGGAGCGGTGTCCTGCACCAGGGTGATCAGCTGCCCGATCAGCTGGCCGAACCCCGCGCCGAGCAGCGTGAGTTCACCGCCCACCGCCCACAGCGGGGTGTCCGGTCCGCTCAGCCCGAGCAGCCCCAGCGCGACCACCGAGCAGCCCGCGCCGGCCACCAGGAAGGTGCGCGCCCGGTGCCCGCGGGCGAGCAGCCGGGTGGCCAGCAGTCCGGCACCGGTCATCCCGGCCGCCATCGGCATCAGGTAGAGGCTGGCGGTCGTCGGGGCGATCCCCCGGGCGACCTGCAGGTAGATCATCACGTAGACGATCGCGCCCATCATGCCCATCCCGACCAGGCCCTGGACGGCGAAGCCGATCCGCACCACCGGGATCCGGAACAGCGAGAGCGGCAGCACCGGCTCGGCAGCGGTGGCCTGGCGCCACAGGAAGAGGCCGAGCGCGGCCAGGGTGGCGGCGGACGTGCCGAGGATCACCGGCGAGGTCCAGCCGTAGTCCTTGCCGCCCCACTCGGTGACCAGCAGCAGCCCGGTGGCGAAGGCGGCGGCCAGGGTCGCGCCGAGGAAGTCCAGGCCGCGCCGCTCGACGGCCTCCGGCAGCCTGAGCGCCAGGGCGAAGCCGGCCAGCACGAGCAGCCCGAGCGGAAGGTTGACGTAGAAGATCCAGCGCCAGCCGAGGTGGTCGGTGAACAGCGCCCCGACCAGCGGGCCGATCGCCATGCCGAGGCCCGCGACGATCCCGCCCATCGCGCCGCCCTTGCCGCTGCTGCGCTCCTCCGGGTCCTGGAGCTGGGCCATCACCACCATGGTCACGCTCATCAGCCCGCCGCCGCCGATGCCCTGGACGGCCCGGAAGGCGATCAGCTCGCCCATCGACTGCGCGGCGCCGCACAGCGCCGAGCCGAGCAGGAAGCTGCCGACCGCGCCGAGCAGGACCCGCTTGGCGCCGTACACGTCGCAGAGCTTGCCGTAGAGCGGGAGCAGCGCGGTGGCCGCCAGGGAGAAGGCGCTGACCAGCCAGGGCAGCCGGTCGACGCCGTGCACCGGGTCGAGGTCGCGGACGATCGGCACGGTGGCGGCCGAGACGATGTTGGAGTCGAGCACGGCCAGCACGATCGTCAGCAGGCAGAGCAGCATGCCGAGCTTTCGCTGGGCGGCCGTCATCAGCGCGGATCCACCCCGACCGGCCGTCTGTGCGGCGGGTGCCGGCGCAGCGGCCGTCCGGGCAGCGGCCGTCCGGGCAGCAGGTGGCTGGGCAACAGGTGGCTGGGCAGCGGGTGTACGGGCAGCGGATGCCATCGGGAAGTCCCCCCGGAGTCAGTGGAGTTGGCCCTGGCCGGTGCGGTCCGGCGGGCTCGGCACCAACCATGGCAGCATTCTTGGACTCGGTCAATTCTTCAGCCAGGCCAATCTTTCTGCCAGGTCAACGTTTGATCCTGGTACGGTCCCCTCATGGCGACCCACCACGGCTTGGACCTCGGCCCCGACCGCGACCTCGACGCGCTCCCGCTGCGCGAGCGGAAGAAGATCCGGACCGGAATCCGGATCTTCCGCGCGGCCATCGGCCTGTTCGCCGAACGGGGCTTCGACCAGGTCTCGGTGGCCGAGATCGCGGCCGCCGCCGAGGTGTCCAAGATGACCGTCTTCAACTACTTCCCGACCAAGGAAGACCTGGTCATGGGCCCGATGGAGCAGCACCTCGACGAACCGGCCCGGGCGGTGCGCGACCGCGCGCCGGGCACTTCCGCGGTCGCGGCGCTGCGCGAGAACTTCCTGGCCGGGCTGGAGCGCAAGGACCCGGCCACCGGCCTGAACGACGACCAGGTCGTGCTGGACGTGATCCGGCTGGTCCACGCCACCCCGGCGCTGATCATGCGGGCCTCCGCCGGCTTCGGCCAGCAGGCCCAGACCCTGCTGGCCGCGGAACTGTGCGCCCAGGACCCGGCCCACGACGAGCTGACCGCCCGCATCGCCGCCGCCCAGCTGCTGGCCGTCCGGCTGGCCCTGGTCGGCGGCAACCACCGCCGGATGCTGGCCGGCGAGAGCGCGGACGAAGCCCTGCCCGCCGCGCTGGAGGAGGCCCGCCGCGCCTTCGCCTCGGTCGAGCACGGCCTCGGGGACTACTGCGCCGACACGGCCTGAGAGAGTGGGCGCACCACGACCGACCGGAGGTGCGCATGGACCAGCCGCTGCTCACGCGGGACCGCTCCGCCCTGCCCGCCCAGGCCGAGGGCCTGAACGCCTACGTCGGCGAGGACGGCGTCGCGGTCCTGGAGTTCGCCCGCCCGCACCGCCGCAACGCGGTGACCCTGGCGATCTGGCAGGCGCTGCCCAAGGTCCTGGCCGAGCTGGCCGAGCAGGAGGGCGTGCGCGTCCTGTTGCTGACCGGCGCCGGGAACACCTTCAGCGCGGGCGCGGACATCACCGAACTCGCCGAGGTGTACGGCGATCCGCAGCGCGCGGACGCCTACCACGCGGTCAACGTGGCCGCGGAGGAGGCGCTCGCGGCCTTCCCCCACCCGACCCTCGCCGTGGTGCACGGCGCCTGCGTGGGCGGCGGCTGCCAGCTGGCCGTCGCCTGCGACCTGCGCTTCGTCGCGGAGGACGCCCGGCTGGGGATCACCCCGGCCAAGCTCGGCGTGGTCTACCCGGCGGTGCCGACCCTGCGCCTGGCCCGGCTGGTCGGCCCGGCCCGGGCCAAGTACCTGCTGTTCTCCGGCGAGTTGGTGCACGGCCGGGACGCGCTGCCGCTGGGCCTCGCGGAACGGGTCCTGCCGGACGCCGAACTGGACGCCGTCGCCCTGGAGTTCGCCCGGCTGCTGACCAGCCGCTCGACCCAGACGATCGGCGCGGTCAAGGCCGCGCTGGCCGTCCCGGCAGAGCGGGCCGCCGAGGCGCTGGCGCCCTGGGAACGACGCTCCCGGGAGGCCTCGGACGTACACGAGGGGCTGGCCGCCTTCCTGGACGGCCGCCCGCCGCGGTTCTGACCGGCGCCGGGCGCGAGGGGAGGCGACGCCGGCGACTCACGTACGATCATCCGACCGGCGCACCGGCCGCCTGCCGCGTCCGGCTTGCCGCCGACCGTCAGACCGCCACCTTGCCGGCCGCCGACCGTCCTTCCCGACCCGGAGCACGCACCCCGATGACCACCGAGGCCACGACCGCCCCCACCAGCCGGACGATCTGGGCCCGCCGGGTCACCGACGGCGTCGAGCCGAAGAACGTGATCATCGCGGTCTGCCTGCTGATCGGCGGCCTGCGCTACGGCTGGCCCGGCCTCGGCTGGGCCGCCTTCGCGGCACTGTTCGCGGCCGTCATCCCGACCCTGTTCATCCAGCGCGGCATCCGCAAGGGCACCCTGGAGGACCGTCACGTCGGCCACCGCCGGCGCCGGCTGACCGTCATCCCGTTCATCATGGGCTCGGTCGCGGTCAGCTTCGCGGTGATGATCTGGGCCCACGCCCCGCGCGACCTCACCGCGATGGTGGCGGCGATGTTCGCCTCGCTGGTCCCGATCCTGGTGATCACCGTCTGGTGGAAGGTCTCCGTGCACACCGCCGTCGCCAGTGGCGCGGTGGCCTGCCTGGGTATCGCGCTCGGCCCGCTGTGGCTGCTGCTCTACCCGCTGGTCGCGGTGATCGGCTGGTCCCGGGTGGTCCTGCGGGACCACACCACCGCGCAGACGATCGTCGGCGCGGTGGTGGGCGCCCTCACCGCCGGACTCACCTTCTGGGCCGCCCGCTAGGGCCGGGCCCCGAGGGCGGTCCCGGGGTCCCGGCTACCGGATCGGCATCCCCGAGATCGCCCGGGCGATGACCAGCCGCTGGATCTCGCTGGTCCCCTCGAAGATCGAGTAGATCGCGCTGTCCCGGTGCATCCGCTCCACCGGGTACTCCCGGGTGAAGCCGTTGCCCCCGAGGATCTGCATCGCCTGCGCGGTGACGAACTTGGCCGTCTCGCCCGCGTACAGCTTGGACATCGAGCCCTCGGCCGAGGTGAACGGCTGGTTGTTGACCGCCATCCAGGACGCCCGCCACACCAGCAGCCGGGCCGCGTCGATCCGGGTCTTCATGTCGGCGAGCTGGAAGGCCACGCCCTGGTTGTCGATGATCGGGCGGCCGAACTGCTCACGGGTCTTCGCGTAGTCCAGCGCCACCTCGTACGCGGCCCTGGCGATGCCGATCGCCTGCCCCCCGACGGCCGGGCGGGAGGCCTCGAAGGTGGCCATCGCCGCGTTGCCCTTGCCACCCGCGCGCTTGACGCCCTCCCGGGCCCGGGCCAGCCGCTCTTCCAGCTTCTCCTTGCCGCCGAGCAGGCAGCTGCCGGGCACCCGGACGCCGTCGAGCACCACCTCGGCGGTGTGCGAGGCACGGATTCCGTGCTTCTTGAACTTCTGGCCCTGGCTCAGCCCCGGGGTGCCCGGCGGGACCACGAAGGAGGCGTGCCCGCGGGTGCCCAGCTCCGGGTCGACGGTGGCGACGACCACGTGCACGGCGGCGATCCCGCCGTTGGTGGCCCAGGTCTTGGTGCCGTTCAGCACCCACTCGTCCTTGGCCTCGTCGTACACGGCACGGGTGCGCAGCGCGCCGACGTCGGAGCCGGCGTCCGGCTCGGAGGAGCAGAAGGCGGCCACCTTGACGTCGTCCGGGGTGCCGAACATCTGCGGGGTCCAGGTGCCGATCTGCTCGTCGGTGCCGTTGGCGAGCACGGCGACGGCGGCCAGTGTGGTGCCGACGATGGACAGCCCGATGCCCGCGTCGCCCCAGAAGAGCTCCTCCATGGCGATCGGGATGCCGACGCCGGAGGGGTCGAAGTACTGCTGGGCGTAGAAGTCCAGCGAGTAGATGCCCAGCTTGGCGGCCTCCTGGATGATCGGCCAGGGGGTCTCCTCGCGCTCGTCCCACTCGGCCGCGGCGGGCCGGATCACGTCGGCGGCGAAGCCGTGCAGCCAGTCGCGTACGGCGAGCTGGTCCGCGCCCGGGTCCAGCGAGAACGTGCTGCTCATGGTGCTGCCTCCGCAGAAGGTGTACGACGCAGGGATACGACCCACCGGGGTGTTACCCGGGGTAACATCGTCGGAGTCTGCTACTGATTGGTAACCGTGTCAACGCCCAGGCCGCCCAGAATCCCGAGGAGCAGCGCATGTCCCGAGAGCCCCGCCGCGAGCAGCTGCTCAACGCCGCCGACCGGGTCATCCAGCGTGAGGGGCCGAGCGCCAGCATGAACGCCATCGCCGCCGAGGCCGGCATCACCAAGCCGATCCTCTACCGGCACTTCGGCGACCGGAACGGCCTCATCCGGGCCCTGACCGACCGCCACACCAGCGGCCTGCTGGCCGCCGTCCGGGCCGCGCTGGCCGAACCGCTGGAACGCCGCGACCGGGTCGAACACGTCCTGGACACCTACCTCGCCGGGATCGAGGCCCGCCCCCAGGTCTACCGGCTGCTCACCCACCCCGAGCCCGGCGACCCGAGCGGCGCCGGCAACGCCCTCGCCCCCGCCCTGCGGCAGATCGCCGAGGAGATCACCCGCGCCGTGCAGAGCCAGGTCGACCTCGGCGCCGACCGCGACCTGCTCGCCGAGGCCTGGGGCCGGGGCATCACCGGCATGGTGCTGGCCGCCGGCGACTGGTGGCTGGAGACCAGACCCTGCTCGCGCACCCGCATGGTGCAGGCGCTGGCCGACCTGCTCTGGGGGCGCCTGGCCGCCGCCGCGGACCTGCCGACCGCAGCCCTGCCAGCGGCCGCCCCGGCCGAGCCGCCGAGCCCGGAAGCGGGCTGACCTCCCCCAGGCCGCCCGCGTACGCAGCCCCACCCCACCGGGGCCGAAGTCCCCGCCGCCGCGCGGCCCTTGGGCGCGGGATCCCTGGGCGCACGACCCTTGTGCCGCCCCCGGCGGCCCGGGCATCATCGGGGCCCCCACCCCCGCCGTGCGAGGTCCCCGATGTGCCTGCGCCGCACCGCCGTTGCCCTGCTGCTCGCCGTCACAGCCGCCCTGACCGCCGCCCCCGGCCCGGCCTCCGCCGCGGCCCACGGCGACGGGCCCCCGGCCCGCTTCCCCACCGGGACGGCCACCGGCCCGGACGGCCGCACCGCCCTCACCGACGCCCAGGGCCGCCGGCTCCGACTGCGCGGCTTCAACCTCGACAAGTACGCCGAAGCCACCCCGGCCGACCTCGACGCGGTCGCCGCCCAGGGCTTCACCCTGGTCCGGCTGCCGGTCTCCTGGACCAGGCTGGAACCCCGGCGCGGCCGGCTCGACCCCGCCGAACTGCACCGGATCCGGCAACTCCTGGACCGCGCCGACCGACTGGGCCTGCTCGTGCTGGTCGACTTCCACCAGGACGTCTACGGACCGCGGTTCGGCGGCGGCACCAACGGCATCCCGGTCTGGGCCACCCGCGACGACGGACTGCCCTTCACCCCCGACCCGGACGACTGGTTCGCCGGCTACTTCCAGCCCGCCGTCCAGGCCGCCTTCCGCCACCTCTACGACGACCCCGACCTACGCGCCTGGCAGGCCGACTTCTACACCCGGCTCGCCCGCGAACTGCGCGGCCACCGCTCCCTGCTGGGCTACGACCTGTTCAACGAGCCGTTCGGCCCGGTGGGCGGCGACCCGAGCGATCCGGCCGTGCTCGCCGCCGCCTCCGCCGCGCTGGAACAGGGCCGGCTCGCCGACATGTACCGCCGCCTGATCACCGCCGTACGCCGGTCCGACTCCCGCGCCTGGCTGTTCGTCGAACCGACGGTCCTGGTGGGCCAGGGCGTACCGACCCGGCTGCCCGGCTTCACCGACCCCCGCCCCGGTGCGCCCCGGCTCGGCTACGCCCCGCACTTCTACGACACCGCGGTGGAGAACGGCGCCGACTGGAACCCCGCGGACGGCTTCCTCCAGCAGTACACCGCCGCGATCACGGGCTACCCCACCGCCCACCGGCTGCCCGTCCTGGTCGGCGAGTGGGGCCCGCCGAACTCCCGCACGCCGGGCAACACCCGGCTGGTCCGCGGCCAGGTCGCCGCGATGGACGGCTTCGCCGAGGGCTGGACCATGTGGTACTGGTGCCGCGGCACCGGCGGCTACTGCGCGCTCGACCCCGCCGGGCACCCCGCCCCCGGCGACGAGCCCGCCTTCGGCCCGTACCCGGTGGCCGTCGCCGGCACCGACGTCCGCACCGACGGCGACACCGCGGGCACCACCGTGCGCTGGAACGCCGACGGCAGCGGACGCGCCGGCGAACTCGTCCTGCCGCCCGCCGGGTTCCCGCACGGCGCCCGGGTCACCGTCTCCCCCGCCGACGCCCGGGTCGAGGTCGAGCAGCCCGCGGACGGCCGCGCGGGAACCGTGACGGTCCGGCTCCCGCACACCCGCCCCGGCACCCCGGTGACGGTCACCCTCGCACCGCGCTGACGGTCAGACCAGCCCGCGGCGCTCCAGCAGCGGCGCGGTCTCCGGCGCCCGCCCGACCACCGCGCGGAAGGACTCCAGCGGGTCCCGGCTGAACCCGCGCGCCAGCAGCTCGCGCCGGAACAGCTCGCCGCTGTCCCGCACCGGGCGGCCGTTGGTCTCGAACCACCGCACGGTGTCCGCGTCCAGCACCTCCGACCAGATGTAGGCGTAGTACCCGGCGCTGTAGCCACTGGAGAAGATGTGCTGGAAGTACGGCGTGCGGTAGCGCGGCGGGATCGCCGGGACGACGATCCCGGCCTCCGCCAGCGCCCGCGCCTCGAACTCCTCGGCGTCCTCGACCCGGTGGCCCTCCGGCAGGGTGTGCCAGGCCCAGTCCAGCAGCGTCGCCGCCAGGTACTCCACCGTCCGGAAGCCCTGCCCGAAGCCCTCGGCCGCGGTCATCCGCTCGACCAGCTCGGCCGGCAGCGGCTCCCCGGTCTCGTGGTGGCGGGCGTAGTTGGCCAGCACCTCCGGCCGGACCATCCACATCTCGTTGACCTGCGAGGGGAACTCCACGAAGTCCCGCGGCACCGCGGTGCCCGCGAACAGCGGGTACCGCACGTCCGAGAACAGCCCGTGCAGCGCGTGCCCGAACTCGTGGAACATGGTGCGCACCTCGTCCCAGCTCAGCAGCGCCGGTTCGCCCGGCGCCGGGCGCGGGACGTTGAGGTTGTTCAGCACCACCGGCCGCCGACCGGTCAGCCCGGACTGGCCCACCAGCTCGTCCATCCAGGCGCCGCCGCGCTTGGACGCCCGGGCGTGGAAGTCGCCGATGAACAGGCCCAGCGGGGTGCCGTCCTCCTCGAACACCTCGAAGACCCGGGCGTCCGGATGATGGGCCGTCAGCTCCGGCCGCTCGGTGAAGCTCAGCCCGTAGGCCAGCCCCGCGGCGAAGAACACGCCGTCCTTCAGCACCCGCTCCAGCTCGAAGTACGGCCGCAGCGCCGCCGCGTCCACCTGGTACGAGGCCTGCCGGACCTTCTCCGAGTAGTACGCCCAGTCGTGCGCGGCGATCTCCGCGATGCCGTCCGCGGCCGCCACCCTGGCCAGCTCCTCGGCCTCCCGGCGGGCGTTCGCCACGGCCGGCTCCACCAGCCGGGCCAGCAGCCCGGACACCGCCTCGACGGAGCCGGCCGTCTCGTCCGCCACCACGTACGCGGCGTGGCTCGGGTAGCCCAGCAGCGCGGCCCGCTCGGCGCGCAGCGCGGCCAGCCGGATCGCCAGCGGGCCGTTCTCCTCGGTGCCCCGGGCGAGCGAGGCGGACAGCAGCCGCTCGCGCACCGAACGGTCGGCGAGCTGGGCCAGTTCGGGCTGGGTGGAGGTGCTCTTCAGGCTCAGCACGTAGCGGCCCTCGTGGCCGAGCACCCGGGCGTTCTCCGCCGCGGCGGCGATCGCGCCCTCGGACAGCCCGGCCAGCTCCTCGGCCGAGTCCACGACCAGCGCGGCGGCGCGGGTGGCGGCGTTCACGTTCTGCTGGAACGTGGTGCCCAGCGCGGCCAGTTCGGCGTTCAGCTCGCGCAGCCGGGCCTGCTCGGCCGCACCCAGCCGGGCACCGGAGCGGACGAACGCCGTGTACCAGCGCTCCAGCAGCCGCAGCGACTCCGGGTCCAGCCCCAGGGAGGCCCGGTCCGCGTGCAGCGCCTCGATCCGGGCGAACAGCTTCTGGTCCAGGTGGATGGCGTCGTGGTGGGCGGCGAGCAGCGGGCTGACCTTCGCCTCCACCTCGTCCAGCAGCTCGGTGGTGTCGGAGGAGGACTGGTTGCGGAACACCGCGTCCACCCGGCGCAGCAGCTCGCCGGAGCGCTCCAGGGCCACCAGGGTGTTCTCGAAGGTCGGCGCGGCCCCGTCGTCGGTGATCGCCGCGATCTCGGCCAGCTGCTCGGCCGTCCCGCGCTCGTAGGCGGGCAGGTAGTGCTCCTCCCGGATCTCGGCGTAGGGAGGCAGTTCGTAGACCAGCGGGCTGGCTGCGAAGAACGGGTTCTCGGTCATTTCGCCGACCCTACGCGGTGTCATCCCGCGTGCCCATAGACCCCTGGTCGTCGTTGTCAGACCCACCCGTTAACGTCGACGGCGCAGACCCGCGGGCCGCACATCCGCGCCCCGCCCGCACACCCGATCGCCGAACCGTCCGCGACGGACCCGCACCGGAGAGGAGACGCCCGCCGTGGCCCCCAGAACCGCCCTCGTGCCCGATCCGCACGGCCCCGGTGGCCGCCTCCAGCCGCTCGACGACGCCGGTGGCCCGCTCGGCCCGCCGGAGACCGTCCGCGACCTCGCCGCGGCCGTCGCCGCCCGGGAGGCGGCCGGCGGCGATCGACCGGCCGGGCCGCGCTGGGTCTGGGCCGCCGCCGACTCCGGGTACGCCCCGCTGCTGCCCCGGCTGCCCGACCGGCTCGCCCGCTGCCACGACCTGCGGCTGGTCGAGGCCCTGCTGCTGGGCCACGAGGGCCGCTTCGGCGCGCCGCGCTCGCTCGGCGCCGCCTGGTCCCGGCTGCGCGGCCTGCCCGTCCCGGACGACCTGCCCGAACCGGGCCTGGCCGACGCGGACGACGGCCAGGACACCCTGTTCGCCCCCGACCGGCTTCAACTGCCGCCCGGTGCCGACCCGTTGGAAGCCGTCGTCGCCGTGCACGCCGAACAGCAGCGGCGGATCGCCGCCATCGACGACCCGGCCGTCCGGCAGCGCTTCCGGCTGCTGGTCGCCGCCGAGTCGGCCGGCGCCCTGGTGGCCGCCGAGATGGCCCACGACGGCCTGCCCTGGCGCTCCGACGTCCACGACCGGCTGCTCACCGACCTGCTCGGCCCCCGTCCCACCGTCCCTGGCACCCAGCCCCGGGTGCTCGCCGACCTCGCCGTCGAACTCCACCGGGCCCTCGGCGCCAAACCGTTCAACCCCGACTCGCACACCCAGGTGCTGCGCGCCTTCGCCGAGGCCGGCATACAGCTCGGCTCGACCCGCTCCTGGGAGCTCAAGAACATCGACCACCCGGCCGCCCGGCTGCTGGTCCGCTACAAGGAGCTCTCCCGGATCCACGTCGCCCACGGGTGGGCCTGGCAGGACGCCTGGGCCCGCGGCGGCCGGTTCCGGCCCGAGTACGTGGTCGGCGGCGTGGTCTCCGGCCGCTGGGCCAGCCGCGGCGGCGGCGCCCTGCAGATCCCGCGCATCCTGCGCCGGGCCGTGGTCGCCGACCCGGGCTGGCTGCTGGTGGTCGCCGACGCCGCCCAGCTGGAGCCGCGGGTGCTGGCCGCGCTCTCCGGGGACACCGGGCTGGCCCGGACCGCCGCCGGCGGCGACCTGTACGAGGCGCTCGCCGCCCAGGCCTTCCAGGGCGACCGCGACAAGGCCAAGCTCGGCCTGCTCGGCGCCATGTACGGGCAGACCAGCGGCGACATCGGCCCGCTGCTGAACACCCTGCGCCGCCGCTACCCCGCCGCGATGGGCTACGTCGAGGCCGCCGCCCGCACCGGCGAGGACGGCGGAGTGGTCACCTCCCGGCTCGGCCGGGTCTGCCCACCCGCCTCCGCCGCCTTCCTCGACCTCACCGAGGCCGACACCTCCGGCGAGACCGGCGGCCGCACCGCCCGCGCCCGCGGCCGGTTCACCCGCAACTTCGTCATCCAGGCCAGCGCCGCCGACTGGGCGCTCGTCCTGCTGGCGGCGCTGCGCCGACGGCTGGCAGAGCTCCCGGTGGCCGTCCCGGCGGACCGCCCCCACCTGGTGTTCTTCCAGCACGACGAGGTGATCGTGCACACCCCCGCCAACCTGGCCGAGGAGGTGGCCGCGCTCGTCACCGAGGCCGCCGACGAGGCCCGGCGGCTGGTCTTCGGCGACACCCCGGTGCGCTTCCCGCTCAGCACGGCCGTGGTGGACTGCTACGCGGACGCCAAGTAGCCCTACCGGAGCTTGCGGAAGGTCCACGCGTCCTCGGCCGCAGCCACCACCTCGGCCAGCGCCGCCCCGGTCGAGGCGGTGACGGCGGCGGCCACCGCGCCCTCCACGAACGGCGCGTCCACCAGCTTCACGCCCGGCCTCGGCTCGTCCTCCAGCACGGTCACGGCGGTGAGCACCGAGCTGCCGAGGTCCGGCAGCACGACCACGCCCGCCCCGCTGTCCGCCTCCGCGACCGCCCCGGCGATCAGCTCGTAGCTGGTGCCGAGCCCGCCGTCCTCCGTCCCGGCCGCGACCACGACCCGCACGCCGTCCGAGGCGAGTTCGCCGAGCAGTTCGCGCAGCCCGGCGGCCAGGGCCGCGCTGTGCGAGACCAGAACAATGCCCACGTGTTCGCTCATGCTCGCGACCCTACGGCCCCGCCCCGCTGCTCCGGGAGGGTGAGCGGAACCCCGCGTGTCGCACCCCGTGCCCGGGCCCCTCGCCTGGCGTAGCGTCGGCTCTGGGCCGTTGTGTCCGCACCGAGGTCGTCCAAGGGAGCGAAGCGTTGAAGAAGCTGATCAACACCCCGGAGAGCGTCCTGGAGGACGCCCTGGCCGGGGTCGCCGCCGCCCACCCCGAGCTGACGGTGGACATCCCCAACCGGGTGATCACCCGGGCCGTCCGTCCGGCCGGCCCCAAGGTCGCGCTGATCTCCGGCGGCGGATCCGGGCACGAGCCGCTCCACGGCGGCTTCGTCGGACCCGGCATGCTGGACGCCGCCTGCCCCGGCGAGGTGTTCACCTCCCCCGTCCCGGACCAGATGCTGGCCGCCGCCAAGGCGGTGGAGAACGGCGCCGGGGTGGTCTTCGTCGTCAAGAACTACACCGGCGACGTGATGAACTTCGAGCTCGCCGCCGAACTGGCCGCCGAGGAGGGACTGGAGGTCCGCACCGTCCTGGTCAACGACGACGTCGCGGTCGAGGACTCCACCTGGACGGCCGGCCGCCGGGGCACCGGCGCGACCGTCCTGGTCGAGAAGACGGCCGGCGCGCTGGCCGAACGCGGGGCCGGCCTGGACGAGGTGGCCGCCCTGGGCGAGCGGGTCAACGCCGCCTCCCGCTCCTTCGCCGTCGCGCTCACCGCGGCCACCGTCCCGGCCGCCGGCAAGCCCGGCTTCGACCTGCCCGAGGACGAGATCGAGGTCGGTGTCGGCATCCACGGCGAGCCCGGCCGCCGCCGCGAGAAACTCCGCCCTGCCCGCGAGGTGGCCGCCCAGGTGGTCGACACCGTCCTCACCGACCACCACCTGACCCAGGGCGACGAGGTGATCGCCCTGCTCAACGGCCTCGGCGCGACCCCGCTGCTGGAGCTGTACGTGGTCTACGGCGAGGTCGCCGCCCGGCTCGCCGAGCGCGGCGTCACGGTGGCCCGCAGCCTGGTCGGCAACTACGTCACCAGCCTCGACATGGCGGGCTTCTCACTCACCCTCACCAAGGCCGACGCCCAGCTGCTGGAGCTCTGGGACGCCCCGGTCGACACCCCCGCCCTCAAGCGGGCCTGAGGCCCTCGAACGGAGACCCGATGGACTTCGACACCCCGCTGTTCGACTCCGCCCTGGCCGAGGCCTGGATCCGCGCGATCGCCGCGGCCGTCGAGGAGGAGCAGGCCCGGCTCACCGAGCTGGACTCCGCGATCGGCGACGGCGACCACGGCACCAACCTCCGGCGCGGCTTCGACGCCGCCCTGACCGCCCTGGACGACCTCCGTCCGGCCGGCCCCGGCGCCGTCCTCACCAGGACCGGCACCACCCTCATCTCCAAGGTCGGCGGCGCCTCCGGCCCGCTCTACGGCAAGGCCTTCCGCGCCGCCGGCGCCGCCCTGCCCGAACCGGCCGGCCCGGCCGCCCTGGCCGAGGCCCTGGCCGCCGGGCTGGACGCGGTCCGCCTCCTCGGCAAGGCCGAGCCCGGCGACAAGACCATCGTGGACGCCTGGACCCCGGCCGTCGCCGCCTTCCGCGCCGCGGCCGCCGCCGGCACCCCACTGCCCGGAGCCACCGGGGCGGCCGCCGAAGCCGCCGAGCAGGGCGCGCGCGACACCGTCCCCCTCCGGGCCCGCAAGGGCCGGGCCTCCTACCTCGGCGAACGCAGCGTCGGCCACCAGGACCCCGGCGCCACCTCCACCGCCCTCCTCTTCCGCGCCCTGGCCGAGGTCACGGGCCGCCCCGACGGACGCTAGGACGGGCCCCGGGCCGACCTCCGGGCGCGGTTCCCCTGCGGGCGCGGGGAGCCGCGCCGAGCGGATGTCCCCCCCGGATGTCCGACGATCGCACCGTAAGGGAAGCGAGCCTCGTTGATGTTGTCGACCTGGGCGTGGTGGCCGACACGACGTCCGCCCGAAGTTCGCGACTCAGAGGAGCCCCTGCCCGGTGTCCGGTACCCACCCCACCCCGCGCGTCACCGCACCCCCCGCCCGGCCGGCCACCCGGCCCCACCACTGGGCGAAGATCTTCCTGACCGGCCTGTTGCTCTGGGCCTCGACCGTCCTGGTCACCTTCTTCACCGACAACACCAACCTGGTCCCGACGATCGTGCTGCTGGGCAGCTTCCTCGTCCCTGCGACGGTGGTGATCTGGGCGTACGAGCGCTACGCGGCCGACCTCGGTCCGGACCGGATCCTCGTCTGCTTCGGCCTCGGCGGGGTGATCGGCGTCCTGGGCGCCTCGGTGCTGGAGTCGTACCTGCTCTCCCCCACGGTGTGGATGTACGTCGGCGTCGGCCTGATCGAGGAGGCGGTCAAGCTGGCCGCGCTGGTGCTGGTCAGCCGTCGGCTGCGGACCGGCGGCCTGCGGTACGGCCTGGTGCTGGGCGCCACCGTCGGCGCCGGGTTCGCCGCGTTCGAGAGCGCCGGGTACGCGTTCAACGCGGTGCTGAGCATCCAGGGCCTCTCGCTCGACGACCTGGTGGAGACGGAGATCCTGCGCGGGGTGCTCGCCCCGGTGGGCCACATCCTGTGGACGGCGATCATCGGCGGGGCGCTGTTCCGGGCCCGGCGCGGCGGCCGGTTCCGGGTCACCGCCCCGGTGGTCGCGACCTTCCTGGGCGTCTCGCTGCTGCACGCGCTCTGGGACAGCACGAGCGGCATCGCCGTCTGGCTGGTCGCCCGGACCACCGCCGGCGACTTCCAGCGCGCCCTGTTCGACCTCGGCTACATGCCGAACCCGTCCGGCGAGCAGATCCACCTGTACACCGTGTACGACACGACCGGGCTGCTCGTGGTCTCCTTGGGTGGACTGCTCTGGCTGCGGCTGCTGGTCCGACGGGAGCCGACCGCGCCGATCCCGGCGCAGTCCCCCTCCTCCCCGGTCTGAGCGGCCCCGTCGCCTACGATGCGATCCACTTCACCACCCCTCCCGAAATACCCCGGATGGGTATGGTGTTGGAGAGCAACAGAGCCAGTACCGCACCGACCTCCCGGAGGCCCCGATGTCCAGCACCATCACCTACACCGTGTCCGGCATGAGCTGCGGCCACTGCGAGAAGGCGATCAGCGAGGAGCTCTCCACGCTGGCCGGTGTCACCGACGTCGCCGCCGACGCCCAGGCGGGTACCGTGACGGTCTCCTCCGCCGCCCCGCTGGAGGAGGAGCAGATCCGCGCCGCGATCGACGAGGCCGGCTACGAGCTGGTCGGCCGCGCCGCCTGAGCCCCCCGCTACGGCGGGGCCGGTGCCACCGCCCCGCCGTACGCACCACCGAGGAGCCACCAGCATGACCACCTCCGCCCCCGGCCTCGACGCACGCGCCCGGGTCGAGCTGTCGATCGGCGGAATGACCTGCGCCTCCTGCGCGGCCCGGATCGAGAAGAAGCTCAACCGGATGGACGGCGTCGAGGCCACCGTCAACTTCGCCACCGAGAAGGCCCGGGTCGACTACGCCCCCGGCGTCACCGTGGAGGAACTGATCGCCACGGTCGAGCGCACCGGCTACACCGCCGAACTGCCGCCGCCCCCGGCCCCCGCGGCCGGGCCGACCGCAGCCGCCGCCGAGCCCGAGCGTCCCACCGACCCGCTGCGCGAGCGCCTGCTGGTCAGCGCCGTGCTCAGCGTCCCGGTGGTCCTCCTCTCGATGGTCCCCGCCCTGCAGTTCACCAACTGGCAGTGGCTCGCCTTCGCCCTGACCGGTCCGGTCGTGGTCCACGGCGGCCTGCCCTTCCACCGCGCCGCCTGGACCAACCTCAAGCACGGCGCGGCGACCATGGACACCCTGGTCTCGCTCGGCACCCTGGCCGCCTTCGGCTGGTCCTGCTGGGCCCTGTTCCTCGGCCACGCCGGCGCGCCGGGGATGCGGCACGCCTTCTCGCTCCCGGTCGGCGGCACCGACGCCTCCGACACCCTCTACCTGGAGACCGCCGCCGGCGTGACCGTGCTGATCCTGCTCGGCCGCTACCTGGAGGCCCGCTCCAAGCGCCGGGCCGGCGCCGCCCTGCACGCCCTGCTCGACCTCGGCGCCAAGGACGTCGCCGTCCTCCAGGACGGCCGGGAGGTCCGCCTCCCGGTGGACCGGCTCACCGTCGGCATGCGCTTCGTGGTGCGCCCCGGCGAGAAGGTCGCCACCGACGGCACGGTGGTCGAGGGCAGTTCCGCGGTGGACGCCTCGATGCTCACCGGCGAGTCCGTCCCGGTCGAGGTCACCGTCGGCGACACCGTCACCGGTGCCACCGTCAACGCGGGCGGCCGCCTGGTCGTCGAGGCGACCCGGGTCGGCGCGGACACCCGGCTGGCGAGGATGGCCAGGCTGGTCGAGGAGGCCCAGAACGGCAAGGCCCCCGCCCAGCGCCTCGCCGACCGGGTCTCCGCCGTCTTCGTCCCGGTGGTCATCCTGATCGCCCTCGCGACCCTGGTCGGCCGGCTGCTGGCCACCGACAGCCCCACCGGCGCGTTCACCGCCGCGGTGGCCGTACTGATCATCGCCTGCCCGTGCGCCCTGGGCCTGGCCACCCCGACCGCACTCATGGTCGGCACCGGCCGCGGCGCCCAGCTCGGCATCCTGATCAAGGGGCCGGAGGTGCTGGAGACCACCCGCCGGGTGGACACCGTCCTGCTGGACAAGACCGGCACCGTCACCACCGGCCGGATGGCACTGCTCGCCGTGCACACCGCCGGGGGCGTCACCGAGGCCGAGGTCCTGCGCCTGGCCGGGGCGGTGGAACACGCCTCCGAGCACCCGGTCGCCCGGGCGATCGCCGAGGCCGCCGCCGACCGCCTCGGCGGGCTGCCGCCGGTCGACGGCTTCCGCAGCCTCCCCGGCCGGGGGGTGGAGGGCGTCGTGGACGGCCGTACGGTCACCGCCGGGCGCGCGGCCCCGCCGACCGGGGCCGCCCGGGCCCTGCCGCCCGCCCTGGCCCGCGCCAAGGCCGCGGCCGAGGCAGCCGGCCGCACCGCGGTCGCGGTCGACTGGGACGGCGAGGCCCGGGCCGTGCTGGAGGTCGCCGACGCGGTCAAGCCGACCAGCGCCGAAGCCGTCGCCCGGCTGCGCGCACTGGGCCTGCGCCCGGTGCTGCTGACCGGCGACCACCCGGCGGTGGCCGGAGCGGTCGCGGCCCAGGTCGGCATCGACCCCCGGGACGTCATCGCCGGGGTGCTGCCCGAGGACAAGGTCGAGACCGTCAAGCGGCTGCAGGCCGAGGGCAGGGTCGTGGCGATGGTCGGGGACGGCGTCAACGACGCGGCCGCGCTCGCCCAGGCCGACCTGGGCCTGGCGATGGGCACCGGCACCGACGCCGCGATCGAGGCCGGCGACCTCACCCTGGTCCGCGGCGACCTGCGCTCCGCGGCCGACGCCATCCGCCTCTCCCGCCGCACCCTGGGCACCGTCCGGGGCAACCTCTGCTGGGCCTTCGGCTACAACGTGGCGGCGATCCCGCTGGCCGCCGCCGGAATGCTCAACCCGATGATCGCGGGGGCCGCGATGGCCTTCTCCTCGGTCTTCGTGGTCAGCAACAGCCTCCGGCTGCGCCGCTTCAAGCCGGCCTGAGCCCCCCACGGCCCGAGCGCCGACGACCCGGGCCCCCCACGGCCCGAGTGCCGACGGCTGCGGGGCCCGGCAGCACGAGGGGCCCGGACCGCACCCGGTCCGGGCCCCTCGTCACGCTCAACGCCCCAGCAGCTCCCCGCCGTTGCAGTGCAGGATCTCACCGGTGATGAACCCGGCCTCGGGCGAGGCCAGGAACTGCACCGCCGCCGCGACCTCGCCGGTCTCGCCGATCCGGCCGAGCAGGGTGCGCGCCGCCCGGCGGCCGACCTCGGCCTCGTCCAGCCGCGGCCCGAAGAACTCGGTGCCGGCCACCGTGCCCGGGGCGACGATGTTGGCGGTGATGCCCGAGGTGCCCAACTGCGCGGCCAGGAAGTGGTTCCAGGCGTGCAGCGAGGCCTTCGCGGCGCCGTAGGAGCCGGCCCCGCGCAGGGCGGCGATGGAGCTGATGGTGACGACCCGGCCGGAGCCCGGGGTGAGCCGGTCCCGGATCGACTCGGTGAGCAGCACCACGGTGAGCACGTTGCGCTCGAAGTCGCCGCGCCAGCGGGCCAGCAGGGCGTGGGTGCCGCCGCCGACCACGGTCTCCCGGCTGCCGGCGTTGTTCACCAGCACGTCGATCCGCTCCGGCAGTTCGGCCAGCGCGGCCTCCACCGCGTCAGGGTCGGCGAGGTCGCACACCAGCGGGGTGGCGTTCGGCCCGAGATCGGCCGCGGCCTTCTCCAGGACCGCACGACGGCGGCCGACGATCACCACCTGGTCGCCTGCTTCGGCGAACCGCCGCGCGATCTCGTACCCGATTCCCGTGCCACCGCCGGTGACGACGACGTTCCTGGCCATCTGCGCACTCCCTCCCCAGCTCCGCCGTCGCGCGACGAAGGGAGCGCGACGGTCCGTACCGGAATGCCACGATTCCTATCACGCTCGGTTGCCGTGACTGCGGGGAGGGTGACGTCGCGCGCGAGGGAAGGTGTGGTATGAGCGTGGAACCGGGCGCCTACGGAGCGTGGCGAGAGGCAGCTCACACCCCCCGGGCGTAACTTCTCGCGCCCTGATACGTCTTAGGTTGGTAGTGCGGCAGTTTTTCCGATGGGCGGGCGCGACTAACGGCAACGCGTCCCGCGCTTCCAGCGGCTGTCGCCGACGGGGCTCCGGCGGGCCCCGGGACGGTCGTCGTGCTTTCGACGGCCTTCGTGCACGGCGCCGGGGTGTGGCGGGCCAGGGACGCTTTGAGCGGCCGTCCCCGGCTGCGGTCGGCCCCGGAGTCGTGCGCCGTACGGTTCCGCCCCCGCGCGGGCCCTCCCGGGCCCGGGGCGCGAGGACGCGAAGGGGCCCGGCCGCTCAGCGAGCGGCCGGGCCCCTTTCGGTGCTGCGTCGGTCAGCGCTGGTCGAGCTCGACGTAGTCGCGGATCGCGGTACCCGTGTAGATCTGGCGCGGGCGGCCGATCCGGCTGGTCGGGTCGTTGATCATCTCGTGCCAGTGGGCGATCCAGCCCGGCAGCCGGCCGAGGGCGAACAGCACGGTGAACATGCTGGTCGGGAAGCCCATGGCGCGGTAGATCAGGCCGGTGTAGAAGTCCACGTTCGGGTACAGCTTGCGCGAGATGAAGAAGTCGTCCTTGAGGGCGTGCTCCTCCAGCTTGAGCGCGATCTCCAGCAGCTCGTCGCTCTTGCCGAGCTGGCCGAGGACCTCGTGCGCCAGCAGCTTGACCTGCGCGGCGCGCGGGTCGAAGGCCTTGTAGACGCGGTGGCCGAAGCCCATCAGCTTGACGCCGGCTTCCTTGTTCTTCACCTTCGTGATGAACGCGTCGACGTCGCCGCCGTCCTTCTGGATGCTCTCCAGCATCTCCAGCACGGCCTGGTTGGCGCCGCCGTGCAGCGGGCCCCACAGGGCCGAGATGCCCGCCGAGATCGAGGCGAACAGGTTGGCGTGGCTGGAGCCCACCAGGCGCACGGTGGAGGTCGAGCAGTTCTGCTCGTGGTCCGCGTGCAGGATGAGCAGCTTGTCCAGCGCGTTGACGACGACCGGGTTGAGCTCGTAGTCCTCGGCGGGGACCGCGAAGGTCATCCGCAGGAAGTTCTCGACGTAGCTCAGGTCGTTGCGCGGGTAGACGAAGGGCTGGCCCATCGCCTTCTTGTACGCGTACGCGGCGATCGTCGGCAGCTTGGCCAGCAGGCGGACGGTCGACAGGTGACGCTGGGCCGCGTCGAAGGGGTTGTGGCTCTCCGGGTAGAACGTGGAGAGCGCACCGACCACCGAGGACAGCATGGCCATCGGGTGGGCGTCCCGCGGGAAGCCCTGGAAGAAGCGCTTGACGTCCTCGTGCAGCAGCGTGTGCTGGGTGATCTCGCGGTTGAACTCCGCCAGCTGGGCCGCGTTGGGCAGCTCGCCGTTGATCAGGAGGTACGCGGTCTCGATGAAGCCGCCCTGCGCTGCGAGCTGCTCGATCGGGTAGCCGCGGTACCGCAGGATGCCGTTGTCGCCGTCCACGAAGGTGATCGCGGACTTGTACGCGGCGGTGTTACCGAAGCCGTTGTCCAGGGTGACCAGGCCGGTCTGCGGGAGCAGCTTCGAGATGTCGAAGCCGGAGTTGCCCGCAGTGCTCCCGACGACGGGGTATTCGTACTCGCCGTCCTGGTACCGCAGTACTACCGAGTTGTCGCTCACGTCTTCCTCACCGACGAAATGAATCCTCTTCCAAGGTGCCCTGACTGTCTCTACCATCCCCCATCCGGAGGACAGTCGCGCACCCGGGGTGGCCCGGAAGGGCCCGCCCCTACAAAACCTGCCGCCGCAGCCGGTACGAACCGGACAAGATCGGCACCACCCTAGGCTCTGCCGTAAATCTCTTCACGTCAAGAGAACATTAGAGGCAACCATCCTGTTGGATAATCATCCAGAAGCAAGTCGATGATCGAGCGCGGCATGCCGCCGACCTGCACTGACGGCCCTCACGGCCTGTGCGATCGCCTTCCGTGACCCGACCAGCACCACGAGTTTCCTCGCCCTGGTCACAGCGGTGTAGAGCAGATTTCGCTGGAGCATCGTCCAAGCGGACATCGTGACCGGAATCACCACGACCGGGTACTCACTGCCCTGCGAGCGGTGGATCGTCACCGCGTACGCGTGCGACAGCTCGTCCAGTTCGTCGAAGTCGTACGACACCTCCTCGTCCTCGTCGGTGAGCACCGTCAGCCGCTGGTCGTCCACGCTGAGGGCGGTCACCACTCCCACTGTGCCGTTGAAGACGCCGTTCCGCCCCTTGTCGTAGTTGTTGCGGATCTGGGTGACCTTGTCCCCCACCCGGAAGGTCCGCCCACCGGACCGCCGCTCCGCCAGCCCCTCCCGGGCCGGCGTCACCGCCCCCTGCAGCAGCGTGTTCAGGTTCCCCGCCCCGGCCGGTCCCCGGTGCATCGGCGCCAGCACCTGCACGTCCCGGCGCGGATCGAAGCCGAACTTCTGCGGGATCCGGCGCGCCACCACATCCACCGTCAGACCGGCCGCCCGCTCGGTGTCCTCCTCGACGAACAGGAAGAAGTCCGCCAGACCCTCCGTCAACGGCGGCTTCCCCTCGTTGATCCGGTGCGCGTTGACCACCACTCCGGACTGCTGCGCCTGCCGGAAGATCCTGGTCAGCCGCACCGACGGGATCGGCCCGCCCTCCGCCAGGAGGTCCCGCAGCACCTCCCCGGCGCCCACCGACGGCAACTGGTCCACGTCCCCCACGAACAGCAGATGGGCACCCGGCGGCACCGCCTTGACCAGCTTGTTCGCCAGGATGAGGTCCAGCATCGACGCCTCGTCCACCACCACCAGGTCCGCGTCCAGCGGCCGGTCCCGGTCGTACGCGGCGTCCCCGCCCGGCTTCAGCTCCAGCAGCCGGTGCACCGTCGAGGCCTCCGCCCCGGTCAGCTCCGCCAGCCGCTTCGCCGCCCGGCCGGTCGGTGCCGCGAGCACCACCTTCGCCTTCTTGGCCAGCGCCATCATCACGATCGACTTCACGGTGAACGACTTGCCGCAGCCCGGACCACCCGTCAGCACCGCCACCTTGCGGGTCAGCGCCAGCCGCACCGACTGCTGCTGCTCCGGCGCCAGCTCCGTCCCGGTCCGCTTCGCCAGCCACTCCAGCGCCACCGGCCAGTCCACCTCGGCGGACCACGGCAACCGGTCGGAGTCCGAACGCAGCAGCCGCAACAGCTGGTTGGCCAGCGAGATCTCCGCCCGGTGGAACGGCACCAGATAGACCGCCGTGATCGGCTCGCCCGCATCTCCCGGCACCGTCTCGCGCACCACGCCCTCGGCCGCGACCAGCTCCGCCAGACAGTCGATCACCAGCCCCACGTCCACCTGCAGCAGCTTCACGCCGTCCGCGATCAGCCGCTCCTCCGGCAGGTAGCAGTGCCCCTGGTCGCTGCTCTGCGACACCGCGTACTGCAGTCCCGCCTTCACCCGCTCGGGGCTGTCGTGCGGAATGCCCACCGCCTGGGCGATCCGGTCCGCCGTCAGGAAGCCGATGCCCCAGACGTCCGACGCCAGCTTGTACGGCTCGTTCTTCACCACCCCGATCGAGGCGTCGCCGTACTGCTTGTAGATCCGCACCGCCAGGGAGGTCGACACCCCGACCCCCTGGAGGAAGACCATCACCTCCTTGATGGCCTTCTGCTCCTCCCAGGCCGCGGCGATCTTCTTGGTGCGCTTGGGCCCGAGCCCGGGCACCTCGATCAGCCGGCCCGGCTCGTTCTCGATCACCTCCAGGGTGTCCACCCCGAAGCGCTCCACGATCCGCTCGGCGAACCGCGGCCCGATCCCCTTGATCAGCCCCGAGCCCAGGTAGCGCTGGATGCCCTGCACCGTGGCCGGCAGCACCGTCGTGTAGTTCTCCACCGTGAACTGCCGCCCGTACTGCGGGTGCGAGCCCCACCGCCCGTGCAGCCGCAGCGACTCGCCGACCTGCGCCCCCAGCAGCGCGCCGACCACCGTCAGCAGGTCGTTCCCGCCCCGGCCGGTGTCCACCCGGGCCACCGTGTAGCCGGTCTCCTCGTTGGCATAGGTGATCCGTTCCAGCACGCCCTCGACCTGCGCGAGCTGGCGCGGAACCTGCTGCCCCGACTGCGCCTGCTTGGCCACCGGAGCCCCCTTCGACCGGTACGGGTGGACTTTCCGTTACGCACCGTACCGCCCCGCACGGACAGACCCGCAGGCCCGCCGGGACCCGTGCACTCCCACGCATCCCCGTACATCCCCTCGCCCTCTCGCGCATCCTCACGCACTCTCCGTGCACCCGGGGCCAACCCGCCGTGCAGCGTCCCCACTCAGGTGCCAGGCTGGAGGGACCCGGGGGGCCGTCCGACCGCGCCCGCACGGGACCCGTCCGAGGAGCAGTGCCGCCATGCTCAACACCGACTTCCGCCCCGGTTCCCCGATCTGGCTGGACCTGAGCAGCCCCGACACCCGGGCCTCCGTCGACTTCTACACCGCCCTGTTCGGCTGGACCTTCGACTCGGCCGGCCCCGAGGCCGGCGGCTACGGCTTCTTCCAGCTCGACGCCCGTACCGTCGCCGCACTCGGCCCGCTCGCCGACGAGACCGCGCTGCCCGGCTGGACGCTGTACTTCGCCACGGACGACGCCGACCGCACCACCGCCCTCGTCCGACAGGAGGGCGGGAGCATGCGGTTCGCCCCCTTCGACGTCTTCACCGCGGGCCGGATGGCCGGCTTCACCGATCCCACCGGCGCGGACTTCGCCGTCTGGCAGCCGCACGACACCCGCGGCCTGGACCTCGTCAACGAGGAGGTCAGCCTCTGCTGGGCCGAGTGCCACAGCGTCGACGCCGAACGGGCCAAGACCTTCTACCGCGCGGTCTTCGGCTGGCAGGAACGGGACGTCCCGTTCGACGAGGCGCTCTACACCGTGGTCACCCCGGCCGGTGGCGGCACCGGCGACGCCCACGGCGGCATCGTGCAACTCGGGCCCGAGCACACCGCGCGCGGCACCGGCTCGCACTGGCTCCCCTACTTCGAGGTCCCCAACGTGGACGCCAGCCTCGCCATCGCCGAGCAGCTCGGCGCCACGGTCCGGACCCCGGCGAAGGACGTGCACGGTGTCGGCCGTCTCGCCCAGCTGGTCGACCCGCACGGCGCCGTCTTCGCCGTCATCACCAGTGCGCCGCCCGGGCCGTGACCCGGCATCGGCCCAGAGGGGCCGCGAGAAGGCCGCAAAGGGGCGCTACGGGCGTAGACAGGGACGGTCCGGCCCTGGAAGTGCCCCTTATCCTCCGATCATGACTGAAACGGCTGTTCTGACGATCCGACGGGCCACCGAGGCCGACCTGCCGGCGATCGTCGCCATGCTCGCAGACGACCCGCTCGGCGCTGCCCGCGAGAGCCCCGACGACCTCAGCCCGTACCGCGCAGCCTTCGGCCGCATCGACGGAGACCCGCACCAGCACCTGGTCGTCGCCGAACGGGCCGGCCGCACCATCGGCACCCTGCAACTCACCGTCGTGCCCGGCCTCTCCCGTCAGGGCTCCACCCGCGCGATCATCGAGGCCGTCCGCGTCCACGCCGACGAGCGGGGCAGCGGGCTCGGCACCGAACTGATCCGCTGGGCCGTCGAGCGCGCCCGCGAACTCGGTGCCGACCTCGTCCAGCTCACCTCCGACGCGACGCGCACGGACGCGCACCGCTTCTACGAGCGGCTGGGCTTCGTGCCCTCGCACCTCGGCTTCAAAATGAAGCTCTCGGACTGAGGACAAAGGCCCGTAAACGCGAAGAACCCCCATCCGGAATCCGGATGGGGGTTCTTCTGAATGATTGTTCGGCGGCGTCCTACTCTCCCACAGGGTCCCCCCTGCAGTA
>NZ_JBIWPL010000042.1:0-43341 GCF_044768255.1 Kitasatospora sp. NPDC101157
TCGGGGCGCGGGGGGGGGGGGGGGGGGGGGGGGGGCGCGGGGGGGGGGCGGGGGGGGGGGGGGGGGGGGGGGGGGGGGGGGGGGGGCCCCGGGGGGGGGGGGGGGGGGGGGGGGGGGGGGGGGGGGCGCCCCCCCCCCCCCGGGGGGGGGGGTCTGCCTGGGCTTCGGCGGTGCGTGCCTCTCGCCGTGGGGCGGGCGCGGGTGCGGGGGCGGAGGGGTGTGCCTGGGTGGGGGTCAGTGGGGGCCGGTGGGGAGGGGGTCGGGGATGCCGGGGAAGGGGGTGGTGGGGGCGGCCCAGTGGTGGGCTCGGAGGGTGCAGTCGCGGAGGGCGGTGGCGGCGGTTCGGCGGTGGGGGGTGGGGAGGTCGGCCACGAGGTCGGCGTAGACGGTGGTGAGCCGGGTTTCCAGGTGGGCGGCGAGTTTGGTGGCGGTGGGGGCGTCGGTGACGGGGAAGGGGAGGCGGTAGCCGCCGGCGGCGGGGGTGGGGGTGGTGCCGGGGGTGGTGAGGAGGCGCTGCCAGGTGTCGCGTTGGGCCTGGTGGGCGGCGTAGTAGGTGCGGGCGTCGGCGCGTTGTTGGTCGTCGGGGAGGTGGGCACCGACGACGCCGTAGCCGTAGACCGCGGCGTGTTCGGCGCTCAGGGCCTTCTGGAGGGCGGGTGCTGGGGGCCCGGGGGTGGTGGGGGTGGGCGTCGGGGCGGGTTGGTCGGGTGGGGCGCCGAGGGTGGTGGCGTGGAGGGCGTTGGCGGCGGCGACCGAGGCGAGCAGGCGGGCGAGGGGTGGCCGGGCGGTGTCGAGGTCGGCCAGGTGGGATTCGGCGGTCCGGCTTTCCAGGGCGGCCAGGGCGGCGGAGGTGGGAACGGCGGTGGGGCTGGTGCTCGGAGTGGGGGTGCCGGTGGCGGACGGTAGGCCCTGGGCGAGGGCGGCGCGGTGCTGGGCGGTTTCGGCGCGGAGGGGCTGGAGGAGGGCGGTCTGGGCGCCGGGGGCGGCGAGGAGGGCGTCGTAGACGGCCAGCAGGGTGTCGGTGGCGGCGACGGCGCGGAGCCGGATGGGGGCGTCCGGGTCGGGGGTGGGGGCTCTGGTGGCGGCGTCCGTTCCGCCGGTGCCGGTGCAGGCGGTGGTGAGGGTGATCAGTCCGAGGGCCAGGAAGGTCCGTCGGCTGGGCGGCTGCATCGGGGTCACTCCGGAGCGGGTAGGGAGGACGGCCTCCCCTTGTCCGCCCTCGGTGGCCCGATCTTCGCAGAATCCCCATGTTTGCGGGGGTCCGGTGCGGCGGGTGGGCCGGTGTGAGCTTGCTCGCAGTGGGTGGCGTCCGGCTGGTCGGGGGAGGTCCGGAATCGGTGGTTCGCGGCTTCACCGGCTAGGCTTTGGGCCGAGCTGCCGTGACCCGGAGTGCGCCCGAGGGGCGCGGAGGGCGCGGGGCGACCTCTGACAACAGCAGACGCGGCCGAGGAGTCCACCCGGATGAGCACCACCCACACCGACCGGCTGCGCGCGTTGCTGGAGCCGCTGGCCGCGCAGGCCGGACTGGACCTGGAGGACGTCAAGGTCACCAAGGCGGGCAACCGCCGGCAGGTGCAGATCGACGTCGACACCGACGGCGGCGTGGACATGGACACCATCGCCGAGTTCAGCCGGGTGGTCGGTGAGGCCCTGGACGCCTCGGACGTGATGGGCGAGGAGCCGTACCTGCTGGAGGTCGGCTCGCCGGGTGCGGAGCGTCCGCTGGTGCTGCCCCGGCACTGGCAGCGCGCCGAGGGCCGGCTGGCCAAGATCCACCTGGTCGACGGCGGGGAGATCGTCGCCCGGGTGCTGGAGGCGGACGAGGACGGTGCGCTGGTCGAGGTGCAGCCGGTGAAGGGGCGCGGCCGTCCGAAGGAGCGCCGTCTGGCGTACGCCGAGGTGGCCCGGGCGCGGGTCCAGGTGGAGTTCAACCGCAAGGACGACGAGCAGCTCCTGGACGAGGCCGCCGACTTCGACGAGGGGGACGACGGCGCCGAGTGAGCCGGCCGCCGTACGACCATCATGAACGTGACGAAAGACGAGGAGGCGTAGCCGTGGACATCGACATGAGTGCCCTGCGCACGCTGGTCAACGAGAAGAACATCCCCTTCGACCTGCTGGTCGAGTCCATCGAGTCCGCCCTCCTCACCGCGTACCACCGCACCGAGGGCTCGCGCCGCCGCGCCCGGGTGCACCTGGACCGCAAGAGCGGCCACGTGACCGTGTGGGCCACCGAGGACCCGGCGGAGCTGGACGAGGGCGTCGAGCCGAAGGAGTTCGACGACACCCCGAACGGCTTCGGCCGGATCGCGTCCAGCATCGGCATCCAGGTGATGATGCAGCGCCTGCGCGACGCCGCCGACGACCAGACCTTCGGCGAGTACGCGGGCAAGGAGGGCGACATCGTCACCGGTGTCGTCCAGCAGGGCAACGACCCGAAGAACGTGCTGGTCGACATCGGCAAGCTGGAGGCCATCCTGCCGCCGCAGGAGCAGGTCCCGGGCGAGGACTACCGGCACGGCACCCGGCTGAAGTGCTACGTCGTGGCGGTGCGCCGCGGTGTCCGCGGGCCGTCGGTGACGCTGTCGCGCACCCACCCCAGCCTGGTGAAGAAGCTGTTCGCGCTGGAGGTCCCGGAGATCGCGGACGGCAGCGTGGAGATCGCGGCGATCGCCCGCGAGGCCGGCCACCGCACCAAGATCGCGGTCTGGTCGCGCCGGGCCGGGCTGAACGCCAAGGGCGCCTGCATCGGTCCGATGGGCTCCCGGGTGCGCGCCGTGATGGGTGAGCTGCACGGCGAGAAGATCGACATCGTCGACTGGTCCGAGGACCCGCGCGAGATGGTCGCGGCCGCGCTGTCCCCCGCCCGGGTGACCAGCGTGGAGATCGTGGACGCCGCCCAGCGCTCCGCACGGGTGATCGTGCCGGACTACCAGCTGTCCCTGGCGATCGGCAAGGAGGGGCAGAACGCCCGTCTGGCCGCACGTCTCACCGGGTGGCGGATCGACATCCGGCCGGACACCGAGGGGCAGGCGGAGCCCCAGCACGAAAACGGCGGGGCCGCGGCGCAGTAGTCAGTGTTGTTCCTGGCGGTCCCCGCCGGTCCTCCGGGATCAGTGGGGCGGCGCCATGTCGCTTCGGAGGGGTAGACTTGCCTTCGTCTGGCCGGACGCATGTCCGAGCACGCCCGGAACGCACCTGCGTGGGCTGCCGCAAGCGAGCGGCCAAGCACCAGCTGTTGCGTGTCACGGCGGTCGAGGGCGTCTGCGTCCCCGATCCCCGTGGCGCACTGCCGGGCCGGGGCGCTCACCTGCACCTCGACCCGGCCTGCCTCGACCTCGCGGTCCGCCGTCGGGCGTTCCCCCGGGCCTTCCGGCTCCAGGGGGCGCTCGACACGGAGCGGCTCCGCGAGTTCATCGAGGAGCGGGTCGGCGGAGCCCCTGGGGCGGACCGCCTCCCGTGACGGCCGCCGCTCACCGCGGCGGAGAGAACCACCGCAACAAGCACAGCGCTCGGGCAGCCGCGCGCCGTGCCACCAGTCAGGTACCTCGCGATGTGGAAGTAGGTCGAGATTGCGATGAGCACTCGATGAGTACGCGATGAGTACGCGATGGGTACGCCCATGAAGTAGCGACAGTCCGGCGGACGAGACCCCCGGACTCATAGACAGGAGTGAAGTGGCTAAGGTCCGGGTTTACGAACTCGCCAAGGAGCTTGGCTTGGAGAGCAAGGCCGTCATGGCCAAGCTCACCGAGCTCGGTGAGTTCGTCCGTTCGGCGTCCTCGACGATCGAGGCGCCGGTCGTGCGCAAGCTGACTGACGCGCTTGGTGTGGCCCCCACCGGTGGTGGCGCTGCCAAGCCGGGCCCGCGGAAGACCGCGGCGCCCCAGCCCGCGGCAGGTGCCGCGGGTGCACCCAAGCCGGGTGCCCCGACCCCGGGTCCGCGCCCTGGCGCGACCCCTGGTCCCCGTCCGACCCCGGCCGCCGCGGCTCCCGCCGCTCCGGCCGCCCCCGCGGCTCCGGCCGCTCCCGCCGCGGCCCGTCCGGGTGCGCCGACCCCGGGCCCGCGCCCGGCCGCGCGTCCCGCCGCCCCGGCGGCCCCGGCCGCTCCCGCGGCCGAGTTCTCCTCGCCGGCTCCGGCCGGTGACGCCCCGCGTCCGGCTGCCCAGGCCCCGCGCCCGGCCGGCCAGGCCGGTGGCGGCGCCCGTCCGGGCCCGCGTCCGGCCGGCCCGCGTCCGGGCAACAACCCGTTCACCTCGGGCAGCGCGACCGGTATGGCCCGCCCCGGCGACCGCCGTCCCGGCGCGCCGGGTGCCCGTCCGGGTGCTCCGGGTGCGCAGGGCGACCGTCCGCGTCCCGGTGGCGACCGTCCGCGTCCGGCCGGTGCGCCGGGTGCCGGTGCCCCGCGTCCGGGCGGCGACCGTCCGCGTCCGGCCGGTGCGCCGGGTGCCGGTGCCCCGCGTCCCGGTGGCGACCGTCCGCGTCCGGCCGGTGCGCCGGGTGCCGGTGCCCCGCGTCCCGGTGGTGCCCCCCGTCCCGACGGCATGCCGCGTCCGGCCGCGCCGCGTCCCGGCGGGCCGACCCCGTCCGGCATGCCGCGTCCGAACCCGGGCATGATGCCGCAGCGTCCGGCCGGCCCGCGTCCGGGTCCGGGTGGCCGTGGTCCGGGTGGCCCCGGCGGTCGTCCGGGTGGTCCGGGTGCCGGCGGTGCCCGTCCCGGCTTCCAGGGCCGTCCGGCCGGTCCGGGCTCGCGCCCGGCCGGTGGCGGTGGCTTCGGCGGCCCGCGTCCCGGTGGCGGTGCCCCGGGTGGTGGCGGCGGCTTCGGCCCGCGTCCCGGTGGCTTCGGCGGTCGTCCCGGCGGCCCGGGTGCCCGTGGTGGCACGCAGGGCGCCTTCGGTCGTGGCCCGGGCGGTCGCCCGGCGCGCGGTCGCAAGTCGAAGCGGGCGAAGCGCCAGGAGTACGAGGCCATGCAGGCCCCGTCCGTCGGCGGTGTGATGCTGCCGCGCGGCAACGGCCAGACCGTTCGCCTGTCGAGCGGCGCCTCGCTGATGGACTTCGCGGAGAAGATCAACGCCAACCCGGCCGCGCTCGTCTCGGTGATGTTCAACCTCGGTGAGATGGTCACCGCGACCCAGTCGGTCTCCGACGCCACGCTGCAGCTGCTGGCCGACGAGATGGGCTTCCAGCTGGAGATCGTCAGCCGGGACGACGAGGACCGCGAGCTGCTGGAGTCGTTCGACATCGACTTCGGTGCCAACGAGGGCGACGAGGACCAGCTGGCCCCGCGTCCGCCGGTCGTCACCGTCATGGGTCACGTCGACCACGGTAAGACCCGACTGCTGGACGCGATCCGCAAGTCCAACGTGGTGGCCGGCGAGGCCGGTGGCATCACCCAGCACATCGGTGCCTACCAGGTCGTCACCGAGGTGAACGGCGAGCAGCGCCCGATCACCTTCCTCGACACCCCGGGTCACGAGGCGTTCTCCGCCATGCGTGCCCGTGGTGCCAAGTCCACCGACATCGCGATCCTGGTGGTCGCGGCCAACGACGGTGTCATGCCGCAGACGGTCGAGGCGCTTAACCACGCCAAGGCCGCCGGTGTGCCCATCGTGGTCGCCGTCAACAAGATCGACGTCGAGGGCGCCGACCCGACCAAGGTCCGCGGCCAGCTGACCGAGTTCGGCCTGGTGGCCGAGGAGTACGGCGGCGACACCATGTTCGTCGACATCTCCGCGCGCCAGGGTCTGCACATCGACCAGCTGCTGGAGGCCGTGGTCCTGACCGCGGACGCCTCGCTCGACCTGCGGGCCAACCCCGACCAGGACGCGCAGGGTATTGCGATCGAAGCCCACCTGGACAAGGGCCGCGGCGCCATGGCGACCGTCCTGGTCCAGCGCGGTACCCTCCGCGTCGGTGACTCGATCGTCGTGGGCGACGCCTACGGCCGCGTCCGCGCGATGCTGGACGAGAACGGCAACAACCTCAGCGAGGCCGGTCCGTCCCGTCCGGTCCTGCTGCTCGGTCTGACCTCGGTGCCCCGCGCCGGCGACAGCTTCATCGTCGTCGACGAGGACCGCACCGCCCGCCAGATCGCCGAGAAGCGCTCGGCCCGCGACCGCAACGCCGCCTTCGCGCAGCGTCGGGTCCGGGTGTCCCTGGAGGACCTGGACAAGGCCATCGCCGCCGGCTCCATCGAGCAGCTCAACCTCATCATCAAGGGTGACGTCTCCGGTTCGGTCGAGGCCCTTGAGGACGCCCTCGTCAAGCTGGACGTGGGCGAGGAGGTCGAGCTCCGGGTCCTGCACCGCGGTGTGGGTGCCATCACCGAGTCCGATGTGGACCTGGCGATGGGCTCGGACGCCATCATCATCGGCTTCAACGTGCGCGCCGAAGGCCGTGCGCGTGCGGCGGCCGAGAAGGAAGGCGTGGACGTCCGGTACTACTCGGTCATCTACCAGGCGATCGAGGAGATCGAGAACGCCCTCAAGGGCATGCTCAAGCCGGAGTACGAGGAGGTGCGCCTCGGCGCCGCGGAGATCCGCGAGGTCTTCCGCTCCTCCAAGTTCGGCAACATCGCCGGTGTCCTGGTCCGCGACGGTGTCATCCGCCGCAACGCCAAGGCCCGCCTGCTGCGCGACGGCAAGGTCGTGGCGGAGAACCTCTCGATCGAGGGTCTGCGCCGCTTCAAGGACGACGCGACCGAGGTCCGCGAGGGCTTCGAGGCCGGTGTCACCCTGGGGTCGTTCAACGACATCAAGGTCGAGGACATCATCGAGACCTACGAGATGCGCGAGAAGCCGCGCGCCTAGTCGGTGTCAGCCGGGGCCGGTCGACGGATGGTATTTCCGTCGACCGGCCCCGGTCTCGCTGTGTAGGGTCCGGAGTGTTCGGAAGTCAGCTTCCGACGGTCCCGGCGCGGGCCCGGTCCGGGCCGCGCCTTCCCCGAGGCCTTCCAGGTCGGCGAGACCTGTCACACATGTTCGTGGGAACACTCACCTTCGACCTGCTGCTGGGCGACGTCCACTCGCTCAAGGAGAAGCGTTCGATCGTGCGGCCCATCGTGGCCGAACTGCAGCGCAAGTACAGCGTGTGCGCTGCCGAGACCGGGAACCAGGACCTGCACCGCCGGGCCGAGATCGGCCTGGCGGTCGTCTCCGGCGAAGCCGGGTACGTCACCGAGGTCCTGGACAGCTGTGAGCGGTTGGTCGCCGGCCGCCCCGAGGTGCAGCTCCTCTCCGCGAGGAGGCGCTACCACAACGACGACGACGAATGAGAGCTGTGGAGCCGGCCGGCGGAAGTCGCCGTTCTCACACAGATCAGGACCGAGAGCGCCCGCAAGGCCGGGCGCGGGCCGGTACTTTGGGGCGTGGGCCCCGACGGGTGCGCAGCTCGCCCGGGTACCGGGCCCACTGCACGAGGAGGCAACGTGACCGACACCGCAAGGGCGCGCAAGCTCGCCGACCGCATCCAGGTGGTCGTCGCCCAGACCCTGGAACGGCGGATCAAGGACCCGCGACTGGGGTTCGTGACCATCACCGACACCAGGGTGACCGGCGACCTGCGCGAGGCCACCGTCTTCTACACCGTCTTCGGCGACGAGACCGAGCGCGAGGCCACCGCGGCCGCGCTGGAGAGCGCCAAGGGCGTGCTCCGCTCCGAGGTCGGCAAGCAGACCGGGGTGCGTTTCACCCCGTCGCTGACCTTCGTCGCGGACGCGCTGCCGGAGAACGCCCGGAACATCGACGACCTGCTCGACCGGGCCCGCACCTCCGACGCCGCCGTCCGCACCCAGGCCGCGGGGGCGACCTACGCCGGCGACGCGGACCCGTACCGGGTGCCGGCGTCCGAGCGTGACGACGAGGACGAGTAGTCATGGCGGGTGAGCCGGCGCAGGCCGCCTCGCGAGCCGGAACGACCACGGGGGCGTCCTCCACCAGCACGGTGGAGGGTGCCCTCGCGGCGCTCCCGGGGCCGCGCGCCGAGGAGAGCGGCTTCGAGCTGGTCTGGCAGCAGGTGGTGGCGGAGATCGGGCGGGCCCGTTCGATCGACCTGATCTGCCACATCTGCCCGGACGGCGACGCGCTGGGCTCCTCGCTGGCGGCCGCCCTGGCGCTGCGCGCGCTGGGCAAGCAGGTGCGGGTGTCCTTCGGCGACGACCCGCAGATCGTGCCGGAGTCGCTGGCCTTCCTGCCCGGTCAGGAGCTGATCGTGCCCGCCGCCGAGGTGCCGGACGTGCCCGAGCTGGTGCTCTGCTTCGACGTCGCCGCGCAGAGCCGGCTGGGCCTGCTGCACGACAAGGCCTTCGCCGCGCCCGTCCTGGTGGTGTTCGACCACCACGCCTCCAACCCGGGCTTCGGCACCCACCAGCTGATCGACCCGTCCGCGCCGGCCACCGCCGTGCTCGTGGACGAGCTGTTGCGCCGGCTCGGCGTCGAACTCGACCAGGCCCTGGCCACCTGTCTGTACACCGGGGTCGCCACCGACACCGGCTCCTTCAAGTACCGGGCCACCACGCCCGCGACCCACGAACTCGCCGGACGGCTGCTGGCCACCGGCATCCGGCACGACCTGATCTCCCGGCAGCTGTGGGACACCTCCTCCTTCGGCTACCTCAAGGTGCTCGCGGCCGCGCTGGACCGGGCCGTCTACGAGCCGGACGCGGCCGACGGGCTGGGCCTGGTGTGGACCTGGGTGCCGTACCAGGACCTGGCGCTGTTCAGCGTCACCGTCGAGGAGATCGAGGGGCTGATCGACGTCCTGCGCCGGCCGGCCGAGGCCGAGGTGGCGCTGGTGCTCAAGCAGGACCCGGACGGCACCCTGCGCGGTTCCTCCCGTTCCAAGGGCGCGGTCGACGTGGCCGCCGCCTGCGCCGAACTGGGCGGCGGCGGGCACGTGTTCGCGGCCGGGTTCAGTGCCCGGGAGGACGTCGACGCGGTGGTGGAGCGGTTCCGGGGTGCGTTGCGGCCCCTCCGTTGACCATGCTGTCCTGAGCACCTCCCGCACGTCCCAGAGAAAGAACTCGATGAAGCGCAAAGGCACCGGCCCGGACGGCCTGGTGATCGTCGACAAGCCCGAGGGCATCACCTCCCACGGCGTCGTCGCCAAGATGCGGTGGCTGGCCGGGACCAGGAAGGTCGGGCACGCCGGCACGCTGGACCCGATGGCCACCGGCGTGCTGGTGATCGGCGTCGAGCGGGCCACCCGGCTGCTCGGCCACCTGATGCTGACCGCCAAGACCTACGAGGCGACCATCCGGCTCGGCCAGACCACCGTGACCGACGACCGCGAGGGCGAGGTCACCGCCTCGACCCCGGCGCAGGGCGTCACCCGGGAGGCGATCGACGCCGGGATCGCCGCGCTCACCGGCGAGATCATGCAGGTGCCGTCCAAGGTCAGCGCGATCAAGATCGACGGCAAGCGGTCGTACGCCCGGGTGCGCGAGGGCGAGGACTTCGAGCTCGCGGCCCGGCCGACCACGATCCACTCCTTCACCGTGCACGAGCAGCGCGCGGTCGTCGCCGAGGACGGGACGCCGGTGATCGACCTCGACGTCACCGTCGAGTGCTCCTCCGGCACCTACATCCGGGCGCTGGCCCGCGACCTGGGCGCCGGGCTGGGCGTCGGCGGACACCTGACCGCGCTGCGGCGCACCAAGGTCGGGCCGTACGGGGTGGAGTCGGCGCACACCCTGGAGCAGCTGGAGGCCGCCGTGACGGCCGAGCCCGCCGCGCCGCTGGAGGTGCTGCCGATCGCGCAGGCCGCGGCGGCCGCCTTCCCACGCTGGGACCTGGACGAGGACTCCGCGCAGAAGCTGTCCCACGGCGCCCGGCTGAAGGCGCCCGGGCTCGGGGTGGACGGCCCGATCGCGGTGTTCGGGCCGGACGGGCGCTTCCTCGCGCTGGTCGAGGAGACGGGCGGGCAGGCGAAGCCGGTCGCGGTCTTCGTCGGCTGAGCCGGTCGTTCGTGTGTGAACCCCCGTCGGGAATCCCGCGGGGGTTCACCTTTGCGGGTCCTTCGCCCGAACGGGTGGCATCACCCGCCCGGGGGAGCGCACGAGGTGAACGACCGTGGTGAGCGGCGCGGGGGCGGTGGGGGCGCCGCCCCGGCGGGCAGGCTCCCGGCGTCGAGCGGGCGACGGGCCCGGGCGAGGTCGAGGGGGCGTTCATGCCGGGGTTTGCGGAGACCGATCCGGGGCGGTACCTGCTGCGGATCCGCGACCTCAACGGGCGGCTGCACGGCTTAGGGTTCCTCGCCGACCCGCAGGGCGGGGTGCTCACCGCGCACGAGGCCGTGGCCGGCCTGGACCGGGTGGTGCTGCACACTCCCGGCGGGCAGACCCGGGTGCTCGGCCCCGACGCGGTGCTGCCGCTGCCCGAGCACGGGCTCGCCCTGCTGCGCACCGACGCGCTCGGCGGGCTGCCGGTGCCGCCGCTGCCGGTCGCGGCGGTGGGCGCCGGGCACGAGGTGCTGCTGCCCGCGCTCACCGGGGAGGACGGCCGGGCGGTCGAGCTGCGCTGCGGGCTGCTGGGCGTCACCGGCGCCGCGTACGGCGGGCACCGGCTCGCCGGGGTGCTGGTGCTGGACGTCCCGCCGGTGGGCGGGGTCGTGGTGCCGGCCGGCTCGCCGGTGCTGGACGCCCGCAGCGGGGCCGTGGTGGCGCTGGCCGCGCCGGCCCTGCGGGGTGGGGCGCTGCCGGCGGCCACGGTCGGGGGTGGGGCGCTGCCGGCGGCCACGGTCGGGGGTGGGGCGTTGCCGGCGGTCACGGTCGGGGGCGGGGCGGTGGTCGCGGAGGCGCTGGCGGGGCTGCTGGCGCGCAACGCGGCGGCGGTGCCCGGCTACGGGCCCGCGCTGAACCTGGCCGGGGTGCTGCGGCTGGCCGCCTCCCAGCTGGCCGCCGCCGGGGCCGGCCCCGACCGGGTGGCCGGGCTGGCCGCCGACCGGGTGGACCGGCCGGACGGGCTCGCCACCGACGAGCCGGAGGCGACCGTCACCGTCCTGGTCGGCGCCCCCGGCAGCGGGCGCTCCACCGAACTGGCCGCGCTCGCCGTCCGCCGCTCCGGCGGCGCCCGGCCGCTGCCCACCCTGTGGCTGCGCGGCGCGGACCTGCGCGCCGAGGACCGCTCGCTCGCCGAACCGGTCGAACGGGCACTGGCCGCCGCCGCGGCAGAACTGGGCGTCCCGGCGCCCGCGCCGGAACCGGTGGCGGTCCTGTGCGCGGCGGCCGGACGGCCGCTGCTGGTGCTCCTGGACGGCCCCGAGGAGGCCCCGGCCGACCTGGCCCCGCGCTGGCTGCGCGGCGCCGGGCAGTGGCTGACCGGCTGCGGGGCCCGCCTGCTGACGGCCTGCGGCGAGGAGGTCTGGGAACGGCTGGCGGCCGAGCCGTGGGGCAGCGGCACTCCTGGCATCCCCCGTCCGGCGGAACCGGGACGGGACGGCGAACTGGCCGGCGCGCCCACCGTCCGGATGGACGGCGCGGGCCCCGGCGCACCGACCCTGGCCGGGCAGCGACTGGGCCCGCTGCCCGCCGAGGCGGCCGAGCGGGTGCGCCGCCGCTACGGGCTGCCGCCGGGCCGCCCGGCCGCCGCCGAGGACGCCCGGCACCCACTGGCGGTACGGCTGGCCGGGGAACTGTGGGCCGAGGGCCTGCACGACGGGCCGGCGCGGCGCGGCGACCTGTTCGGCGCCCATCTGGACCTGCGCTGCCTGCGGGTGGCCCAGCGCCTCGCCGAGGACGGCCGGCCGCGCCGCCCCGGCGCGCACCGCCGGGGCACCGCCCGGCCCGCCGGACCGCGCCGGCTGCGGGTGCGCCGGCTCGCGGCGGCGGTGGCCGGGCGGGTGCACGAGGCGGCCCGGCGGATGCTCGGCGAGGAGCCGGGCACGCTGGGCCGGGAGGCCTTCGAGGAACTGTTCCCGGTCGACGGCGGCTGGGCCACGGCCGTGCTCGCCGAAGGGCTGTTCGTCCCCGCCGGGCCCGGATTCCGCTTCGCCCACGGGGAGTTCGCCGACTGGCTGCAGGGCCGGCACCTGGACCTGGACGCGGCGCTGCGGATGCTGCTCGGCGAGGCCGAGGACACCCCGCCCGGGCCCGAGTGCTCCGGATCGGCCGTCCCCCGGCACCGGATCGGCCCGGTCGCCGCCGCGCTGCGCCGGGTCGCCGAGACCTGGGGCGCGCCCGCTCTCGACCCGTGGCTGCACCGGATCTGGCGCGCGCTCGACCTGCGCCCGCCGGGCAGCGAACCCGCCTGGTGGGCGGCCCGGTTGCTCACCGCCGGACTCGCCGCCAGCCCCGATCCGGTCGAACACCGGGCGCTGCTCGACCAGTTGGCCGGCCGGATCGCCGAACGGGCGGCCGGCGCGGGCGGCGGGCAGGCGTCGGAGGGGCAAGCGCCCGGCGGTACGGCGCTCGGCGGTGCGGCGCTCGGCGGTCCGGGCCGCTTCGGTCCGGAGTTCTGGACCGGCCTCGGCCTGCCCGTCGAGACCGAACTCGCCCTGCTGCGCCGTCTGGTGGCCGCCGACGGCCCCGAGCAGCGCTTCCTGGGCGCGGTCGCGCAGCGGCTGCGCGCCGACCCGGTCGCGGTGTTCCCGCTGCTCTGCGCCTGGTTCGACGACCCGGGCGGACTGTCAGGCCGCCCGGGCGTCACGGTCGCCGACCTCGCCCAGGACCTGCTGTACGCCCACCGGTGGCTGGCCCTGGACGAGTTGGCCGACGCACTGGCCGAGGCCGCGCACCCCAGGGCGGACGCCCTGCTCTCCGTGCTCGCCGCCGAGGAGCCGTCCGCGCTCTGCCGCGCGGTGGACCGCTGGAGCCACGACCGGCGGCCCGAACGGCACGTGGCGGCCGCCGTGCACGGGTTGCGGACCGCCCCGTACGCCGGCGGGGCCGGGGCCGAACTGCTGCGGTACAGCGCGCTGACCCTGCTCGCCCGCGAGGACGAACCGGGCCTGCACGGCGCCGCCCTGGCCCTGCTGGTCGCCGACCCGGTGACCCGGGCCGGGCACCTGGACGCCGCCCTCGCCCTCCACCGGTCGGGCGGCGACGCCTTCCTCACCCCGTACGCGCTGGCCCCGGCCCTGGAGAGCGACCCGGAGCCCGTCCTGGCCGCGCTCGCCGACCGGCTGGCGTCCCCCGGCGCGGCCCCCGCCGAGACCCTGCGGGTGCTCGCCGACGCCCGCGCCCCGGTCGCCGCCCGGCGGGGCGCCGAACTGGCCGCCCGGCTGCTGCGCGAGCAGCCGGAGCTGGCCGGGCCGGTCGCCGTCGACTACCTCGGCCGGCGCCTGCGGCAGCCCGTGACCGACGGGCCGACCGCCCGGCTGGAGCTGCGGGTGCTGCTGGGCGCCGCGCTGGCCGCCCGGACGGCGGCGGTCCGTCGGCCGTTCGCCGAGGTGCTGTCCGCCCCGGTGGCCGACCCGGCGGCGGACGCGCTGCGCTGCGAGCTGCTGGACGCCCTGCTCGCCACGGAGACCGACCGGGCGGTGCTCACCGCCGCCGTGGAAGGCCTCGCCGAGCACTGCGCGGCCGAGAACCCCGCCCGGGCCCGCGCCGTGCTGGCCCGGGCGACCCCCGGGCTGGCCGACGCCGACGACCTGCTGGTGCGCTGCGCCGGGCGCTCCGCGGCCTTCGCCCAGTTGCTCGCCCAGTGGCCGGGCGACGCCGCGCCGACCGCGCCCGACGGCCCCCGGCTGGCCCGGATGCGGGCCCTGGTGACCGCCGGACGGGACCCGCAGTACGCCGCCGCCGAGGCCGAGCGGAGCACCCCGGCGCGGACCCCGCGCGCACCGGTGCGCTCAACCCCCATTCCGGTGCCTGAGCCGGGGCAGGCGCATGGCACGCTATAGGGGTTCGGGTTTTGAGCGTCTGAGCGTACCGAGGGTACGCACCGTACGGAACGAGGAGCAGTCGGGTGCAGCGCTGGCGTGGCCTGGAGGAGATCCCCGCTGACTGGGGACGCAGCGTCGTCACCATCGGTTCGTTCGACGGGGTGCACCGCGGGCACCAGTTGATCATCGGACGGGCGGTCGAGCGGGCCCGCGAACTCGGCCTGCCGTCGGTCGTGGTGACCTTCGACCCGCACCCGCGCGAGGTGATCCGCCCGGGCAGCCACCCGCCGCTGCTCGCGCCGCACCCGCGCCGGGCCGAGCTGATCGCCGAACTCGGCGTGGACGCGGTGCTGGTGCTGCCCTTCACCACCGAGTTCTCCAAGGAGGCCCCGGAGACCTTCGTCCAGCAGGTGCTGGCGGACGCGCTGCGCGCCCGGGTCGTCATCGAGGGCCCCAACTTCCGCTTCGGGCACCGGGCGGCGGGGGACGTCGCGCTGCTCACCGAGCTGGGCCGGGCGGACGACTTCGAGGTCGAGGTGGTGGACCTCCAGGTGTGCGGCACCGCCGGGGACGGCGAGCCGTTCTCCTCCAGCCTGACCCGCCGCCTGGTCGAGACCGGGGACATGACCGGCGCCAACGAGGTGCTCGGCCGCCCGCACCGGGTCGAGGGCGTGGTGGTGCGCGGCGCGCAGCGCGGCCGCGAGCTGGGCTACCCGACCGCCAACGTGGAGACCGTGCCGCACAGCGCCGTCCCGGCCGACGGCGTGTACGCGGGCTGGCTGACCGCCCAGGGCGAGCGGATGCCGGCCGCGATCTCGGTCGGCACCAACCCGACCTTCGACGGCACCGCCCGCACCGTCGAGGCGTACGCCATCGACCGGGTCGGCCTGGACCTGTACGGGCTGCACGTGGCCGTGGACTTCCTGGCCTATCTGCGCGGGATGGAGAAGTTCGACTCCATCGAGGCGCTGCTCGACCGGATGGCCGACGACGTCAAGCGCGCGCGTGAGCTGACCGACGCCGGCTGACGGCCGACGCAGAACCGCCGAGGGCCCGCCGACTCCTGGCGGGCCCTTCGTCGTCCTACTGCTGGGGCGGCTGCTGCGGCGGGTAACCGTAGCCCGGCGGCGTCTGCTGGGACGGGTAGCCGTAGCCGGGCGGCGGCGGGGGCTGGGGGGCCTGCTGCTGCGGGTCGGCGTACGGCTGGGGCTGCGGCTGCGGCCAGCCGTAGCCGGGCGGGGGCGCGGGCTGGCCGGGCTGCGCCCCCCACGGTGCGCCGGGCGCCGGCTGGGGGGCCTGCTGCTGCGGGTCGGCGTACGGCTGGGGCGGGCCCTGCTGGTAGCCGGCCTGCGCCTGCTGCTGCCAGCCGGCCTGCTGGGCGGCCGCCTGCTGGGCCCGGACGATGTCCTCGCCGACCAGGGTGGCCAGTTCGAAGTACGCCTCGCGGACCTTGGGCCGCATCATGTCCAGGTTGACCTCGGCGCCGGCCGCCAGGCTCTCGTCGAAGGGCACCACGACGACGCCGCGGCAGCGGGTCTGGAAGTGCGCGACGATGTCCTCGATCTTGATCATCTTGCTGGTCTCGCGCACCCCGGAGACCACCGTGATGCTGCGCTGCACCAGGTCGGCGTAGCCGTGCGCGGAGAGCCAGTCCAGGGTGGTCGAGGCGCTGGAGGCACCGTCCACGCTGGGCGTGGAGACGATGATCAGCTGGTCGGCGAGGTCCAGCACCCCGCGCATCGCGCTGTACAGCAGGCCGGTGCCGGAGTCGGTCAGGATGATCGGGTACTGGCGGCCCAGCACCTCGATGACCTGGCGGTAGTCCGAGTCGTTGAAGGTGGTCGAGACCGCCGGGTCGACGTCGTTCGCCAGGATCTCCAGGCCCGAGTTCAGGTCCTGCGAGGTGAACTGACGGATGTCCATGTAGCTGCGCAGGTGCGGGATCGCCGTCACCAGGTCGCGGATGGTCGCGCCGGTCTGGCGCTTGACCCGGCGGCCCAGGGTCCCGGCGTCCGGGTTGGCGTCGATCGCGATCACCTTGTCCTGGCGCTCGCTGGCCAGGGTCGCGCCGAGCGCGGTGGTGGTCGTGGTCTTGCCGACCCCGCCCTTGAGGCTGATCACGGCGATCCGGTAGCAGCTCAGCACCGGGGTGCGGATGATCTCCAGCTTGCGGGCCTTCTCGGCCGCCGCGGCCTTGCCGCCGAACTGGAACCGCGGCTGCTGGCGCTGCTGCTTGGGCTGGCTGCGCAGCAGCCGGTCCGAGGACAGCTCGACGGCGGCGGTGTAGCCGAGCGGGGCGCCGTGCGCGGTCTGCTGCGGGGCGGCGGCCTGCTGGAACGCTGCGGGCTGCGGCGCGGCGGCGCCCTGCGGCGGCCAGGGCTGTGCGGGGCCCGGCGGCTGCGGCTGGGCCGGCTGCACGGGCTGACCGGGCTGACCGGGGTGACCTGGCTGGAGGTGCTGACCGGGCTGGGGCGCGGCCGGCGGCGGGTACGCGCCGGGCTGCGGCCAGCCGCCCTGCCGCGGGTCCACCGGGCCGGCCTGCTGCTGGACGGGCGGCGCGGCCTGCTGCTGGACGGGCGGCGCGGACTGCTGCTGGACCGGCGGCGCGGACTGCTGCTGGACCGGCGGTGCGGGCTGCTGCTGGACGGGCTGCGCGGGCTGGCCCGGCTGCGGCTGGGCGGCCCAGGCGGCCTGCGGGTCCCACCCGGGCTGCGGGTCCTGCGGCGCCGGCCGGCCGGGCTGCTGCTGGGCCGGCGGCTGTGCGAAGTTCTGCGGCGGAACGGACTGCGCCGGCTGCGGCGCGGGTGCCGGGTACGGCTGCGCCGGGGCCTCCGCGGCCGGCGGCCAGGTCGCAGCGGCGGGGGCCTGCGGCTGCTCCGGCGTCACGGCCGGGGCGGGGGCTGGGGTGGAGGCAGGAGCCGGGGCAGGGGCCGCCGACGGGAACGGCACGTGCTGCGCCTCGGCCTGGACGGGCGGGGCGGGCGGAACCGGTGCGGGCGCCGCGCCCGACTCGGCCGCCGGAGCCGGAGCCGGAGCCTGGGCGGGAACCTGGGCCGAGCCCTGCGCGGGCACCCCGGCCTGCGGCTGGGCCGCGGGCGCGGGCGCCTGCTCCGCCGCCGGAGCCGGAGCCGGAACAGGAGCTGCGGCCGGGACGTCCCCCGAACCCGCCGGCTCGCCCGCCGGCGCCGCCGCCGGATCCGACTGCACGTACCAGGACGGGGGAGTGTAATCGGGCGCGTCGGACCAGTCGTCGTCGTCCTCCGCCGCGTTGTCGCCGACGTAGACGCCGTCCCGATCGCTGCTCACTAGGGCTCCCTCGTGTTCGCCGCCGCTTGTTCAGCGGTGCCGTTGCCGCAACAAAGACTAGGCCGTTCGGCTGCCCCTGTTGAAGGCGGCTTCGGTTCCGGACCGGGATCGACCGGCCCGGACGCGCCCCTCAGTCCATCCGGCGCGGGCCTCCGAGCACCTGCTGTTCGGCCTGTCCGGCCACTGCCCGGACGTACTGACGCCGCATCCGGGTGGCCCACAGGGTCAGGTCGTCGCCGAGGGTGGGCAGCGCGGCCACGTCCTCCGGCGGCAGGGAGAGCACCCGGCCGGTCAGCTCCGCCTCCTGCGGGGAGATCCGCTGCACACCGACCAGGTCGGCCGCGTTGAGCACCCGGGAGGCGTTCGGCCCCAGGTAGGGCAGCAGGGTCAGGGTGGTCTGCCAGGGCGCGGCGGAGAGCCGGCTGCGCGGCGGTCGGGCGCCGAGGTCGCGCACCACCAGGACCGGCGAGGCCACCGAGGCGCCCTGCGGTCCGAGCCGCCCGACCTGGTGGATCGTCACACACGGCTGGCCGCCACCGGCGGCCTGCGCCATCGGGCCCCAGAGCTGCGCGCGGGCAGTCTCCACCGCGACCCGGGCGCCGATCGCGGCCGCCCGCAGCGCGATGACCTGCGCCGTCCAGATGCCACCGACCAGCACCAGGTCGTACGAGCTGGGGCGGAACAGGCCGAGTACCGCGGGCAGTCCCTGCGGGTCGACCCCGATCACCACGCCGTCGTCACCGACCGGGAAGGCCAGTGCGGAGAGGTCGGCGGCCTCCAGCACGTGCTTCTCCCGGCGCGGTCCGCGCAGGCCGAAGCCGGGCAGGATCCGCGGCCTGGTGCGCCGCTGCTCGGCGCCGGGCTGCGGGCCGGGGGCCGGATAGGTCTGGTACGCCATCAGGACGCTCCTCCCAGCGGCAGGGTCGCGAGCATGCCGGGGGCCTGTTCGAGGTCGAGCCGAACCAGGCCGAGGCCGGTGCTCTGCGCCCGGGCCTCCACCTGGCGGCCGACCTGGCCGACCTCGCTCTCGCTGCGCCCGGTCACCCGCAGGTGCCCGCTGACGGTCACCGAGCCGCCGGTGCCGTGCCCGGCGGTGAGGCTGAAGGTGCTGGCCAGCGCGGGGGAGCCGGTGATCAGGTTGACCAGGTCCGGTGCGCCGATCCGGCCGGGGGCGCCGCCGGGCCGGCCGAGCTGCGGCCAGCGGGAGATCCAGTACGTGCTGTGCCAGCGGTCGTCGATCCGCCAGAAGCGGTTGCCCTCCTGGGTGCGGCGGGTGGTGCCGCCGCCGCTGCCGGTGCCCTGGCGCCCGGCCACCGCGATCGGGTTGGCGCAGGTGGCGATGGCCAGGGCGGCGATCAGCTCGCGCTCGTCCAGCACGGTGGCGTTGAACCCGGCGCTGTTGAGCCGCCCGGCCAGCTGGTCGGTGACCCGCTGGAGCGCCTTGCGGGCGCCCTCCTCGCCGCCGCCGCGGGCCCGGACGGCGGTGGCCGCGCGCTCCGGGTCGAGCTTGAGGGCGACCCAGGTCAGCCGCAGTCCGGGGGTGGAGGTGCCGTCCGGCAGTTCGCGGTAGGCGCGGGCGGCCAGCGACTGCTCGGGCAGGTGCGGGGCCGGGGCGGGCTGGGTGTGCTGGACCAGCTGCACCGACTCCAGGGTGATGTCGTCCACGGTGAGCGCCGAGCAGATGACGTCCAGCGGCAGCGGCAGCGCGGTGCGCACCGGGCGCAGCGGCTGGTCCTTGGCCTGGACGAGCAGCACCGAGCTGAGGAAGGTGCCGTCGCCGACCATGCCGGTCTCCCGGCGGACGGGGCGGCCGCCGAAGTCGGCCTCGGTGGCGTGGGTGCAGGTGCGCAGCCCGGGTTCGAGCTCCAGCGCGGGCGCCAGGGCCGGGTCGGTTCCGGGTGGCGGAAGCAGCGTCTTCGCCTGCTTGCGGCGGGACTTGAGGGCGGATCGCACCCGCAGCAGCTCCGGGATGGTGCGGCCGCGCAGCGGGACGACCGCCAGCACCAGCAGGACCAGCGAGACCGCGCCGAAGCCGGCCGCGACCGGGCGGCTGATCGTCCAGCCGACCGCGACCAGGGCGGCCGCGACCTCGACCAGGACGATCTGCTGGAGCTTCAACCGGCCGCCGAGCAGCCCGGGTCGGGGGTTCACGCGCACCTGGACGGCACCGCCGGCGCCGCCCGCCGTCGGTGGGCGGACGGCCGCGGCCTCGGCGGGCGGGCCGCCGCGTCGGGCCCGTCCGGACCGGCGCGACCTCCCGCCGCCCGCGGTGCCGCGGCGTTCTGGAGCGGTCTGGCTTGGCATCCCCCGGTGGCCCTCTCTGATCCGTTGTCGCGGCCCGGCTGGCTGGTTCGCGGACCGTACCCGTACCGTACTCACCGTCTGCTGCCGCATCGTAGAGGGTTCGGGCCGGATCCCGCCCGGCGGGTGCGGACCACGGGGCCGGTCGGGCCGACGGGAGGCCGACCACGTCTGGCACACGTCTGACAGAGGGGGACGACGAGGATGGCATCGCGCCGGGACGAGCTGAACGCGTACACCTTCGCGCGCAAACGCACGGTGGGGGCGTTCCTGCTGCCCTCCGGCGGTGGCAGCGACGAGGACGCGCCGCGCCCGGTGAAGGCGGTGCTGCCGAGCGTGCTGGTCGGGGCGGTGGTGGTGGCCGGGTTCGGCCTCTGGGGGGTGTTCAAGCCCGCCGCGCCGCTGCAGTGGGACAACGGCAAGAACATCATCCAGGGCAAGCAGTCGACCACCCGCTACGTGGTGCTGACGGATCCGGACGGCAAGACCAAGCGGCTGCACCAGGTGCTCAACATGTCCTCGGCGCGGCTGGTGCTGCCGGCGGACGCCAAGGTCGTCGTGGTGGACGACGCCGTGCTGGACCGCTACCCCAACCACGGCCCGACCATCGGGATCCCGTACGCCCCCGACAAGTTGCCGAGCAAGGACCACGCCAGCCAGGCGATGAAGTGGGCGGTCTGCGACCGGCCGGGCTCGGACGACAAGCGGGAGACCGTCAACCAGGCGGTGTTCGTGGCGGCCGGCCCGGACGCGGCGGCGCTCTCCGCCAAGGACCGGATGCTCGGCCCGGACCAGCTGATGCTGGTGCAGCAGGCGGACGAGCAGCAGGTCTCGACCACCTCGGGCCAGTCCGCAGGGGGCGCCGCGCCGGTGTTCCTGGTCGACGCGCAGGGCCGCAAGCACGTGATCGGCCCGAAGTCGGACGACAAGGAGCGCAAGGCGCTGATCACCGCGGTCTTCGGGCCCAACGCGGTGCCGCAGCGGGTCAAGCGGGAGTGGCTGGACACCCTGGTGAACGCCAGCCCGATCGCCTTCCCGGACGTCAAGGGGATGACGGACACCCAGGGCGCCAACTCCGGGGTGAACCTGGGCAACGCGGCGGACCGCCGGATCGGCCGGCTGGTGCACTACCAGGACCGCAACTACGTGGTCGGCAAGGACAGCCTCTTCCTGATCACCCCGTTCCAGGCGGAGCTGATCCGGCAGAACCCGGCCTACCAGGTGCTCTACAAGTACGACCAGGACAAGCGGCCGCGCAGCGACGACATGACCCCGGACGACCAGTCGAGGTTCAACACCGACGTGAAGCTGCCCGACACCCCGGACGACTGGCCGCTGAAGTCCGGTGCGCCGGTGAACAACTGGCAGGACCGCCAGGACCCCAGGCTGGTCGTCTGCAGCACCTACGACGGCATGGCCGAGGACGGGCGCACGCCCAAGCGCAGCGTCTGGGCCGGGACGTCCTACCCGGCGGCGTACAACAACGGCGCGGGGGCGGCGTACGTGACGCCCGGCCACGGCCTGTTCTACCGGGCGGTGGACAACGCGGGCGGCGGCAACCAGCCCGGCGGCAACCAGCCGGGTGCCGGTGCGGCCGGGGCCAACTCCGGTGCGCCCGACGGCTCCGGCAGCGACTTCCTGATCACCGAGACCGGCCTGCGCTACTCCGTCCCGGCCAACAGCGACGGCGGCCACGGCCCCGGCCCGACGCCGGGTGCGAGCGGCGCCGCGAAGACGCCGGTCCCGCAGCAGAGCGCCCCGAACCCCGGTTCCGGAGGCCAGCCGACCCAGAACCCGGACGACCAACCCGGCGGTAACCAGGCACGATTGGGTTACCAGAACGTCCAGCCGCTGCCGGTACCGAAGGAGTGGTCGAACCTGGTCCCGGCCGGTCCGCCGCTGACCGCGAAGAGCGCCGCGCAGCCGCAGAACGCCTGACCGGGCGGGCCCTGCAAAGGAATTGGTCCCAGTGTCATGGTCTGGTAACTACTCAGCGCTCGATGTTGGGTGAGTTGCGTGTGCCGACTACAGTGCTGCTCGACATCACACGGGTGATGCGGCGGCAGGGCCCTGGGGCCCTCCGTACACACAATGTTTGTCTCATGGGGGATGGTGGAGCATGAGTGACGGCCAGTTCACGGTGACCGCACAGGAGATGATGGACTTCGCCGGCAAGATCGAGACGGCGATCGGCCAGATCGAGCAGGAGCGCTCGGCGCTCCAGACGACGGTCGACAACATCACCAGCGGCTGGAAGGGCCAGGCGGCCGACGCCTACAAGTCCCTGCAGACGCAGGTCAACGAGGACGTCAAGAAGCTGAAGGAATCGCTGACCGCGATCAAGCACGCGATCGAGCTGACCACCAAGCACTACGCGAGCGCCGAAGAGGAGCAGAAGGCGCTGTTCGGCCCGCAGGGCTGATCGCCGAGCTGATCACCACTCTGTTCCGACCGTCCGCCCGCCGGGGCGCCCGCGGCTGAGTGCCGGGTGCTCCGCATCCTCGTCAAGGAGACATTGTGTCCGACCACATTCTCGTCAACTTCCAGACCCTGCACCAGGCGTCGCAGGACGTGCAGAACTCGGCCAACAAGATCGAGAGCATGCTGTCCGACCTGCGCAAGGAGGTCGTCAAGATCTCCCAGGGCTGGCAGGGCCAGGCCCAGCAGGGTTACAACGCCCAGCAGGCCAAGTGGGACAGCTCCGCCCAGAACCTGAAGGACACCTGCGCCAAGATCTCCAGCTCGCTGGAGAGCGCCGCGCAGAGCTACCAGCAGACCGAGAAGAAGAACGCCGGTCTCTGGGGCTGATCGACCGTTCCCGGACGGGAACGACAGGGGCGGGTACCCGGGCTTCCGGGCACCCGCCCTTCGGCGCGTGGTGCGGCACGGGGTGGAGAACATGAGGGGTGGCAGGGTGTCCGGACGCGGGTTCCGTAGGACGGCCGCGGCGCTGGCCGCGCTCGTGGTGCTGGGCGGCCCGCTGACCGCCCCGGCGTACGCGGACGGGCCCGGGCTGGCCTCCGCCGGTGACTGCCCCAGGCCCGCGCCCGACGTGCAGACCGTGCCGTGGTCCCTCCAGCGGCTGCTGCTGGACGAGTTGTGGCAGGGCGGGAGGACCACCGGCAGCGGCGTGCGGGTCGCGGTCATCGACACCGGCGTGGACGACGGCAACCCGCAGCTGGCCGGCAAGGTGGACGCGGGCCCCAGCCTGCTGGTCGACAAGCAGAACAACAAGCCGGTCGAGGGCACCTCCAAGAACGACACCGTCGGTCACGGCACCAAGGTGGCCGGCATCATCGCGGCGGGCCGCAGCGACCGGACCGGCTTCGTCGGACTGGCCCCCGATGCCAGGATCTACGCGATCCGGCAGAACGACAGCGAGGGCAACGGCGACGTCTCCAGCCTCACCGCGGCCATCAACGACGTCGTCAAGAACAACAACGACGTCATCAAGAACAAGGGCCCGAAGACGTCCCTGATCAGGGTCATCAACATCTCCCAGGACGTGCGCGGCGCGGGCGACGCCCACTTCGGCGGCTACCAGGAGCTCAGGACCGCGATCCAGGCGGCCGAGGACGCCGACATCGTGGTGGTCGCCTCCAGCGGCAACGACGGCAAGGAGGGCGACACCTACCCGGGCGCCTTCCCGACCGTGCTGTCCGTGGGCGCCTCCGACCGCAACAACGAGCGCGCGCCGTTCTCGCAGTACGGCTCCTTCGTGAAGGTCGCCGCGCCCGGCGTCGAGATGCTCTCGACGGTGCCCGGCGGCGGCCAGTGCGTGGACAACGGCACCAGCTTCGCCGCCCCGTACGTCGCCGGGCTCGCCGCCCTGCTGGTCGGCGCCCACCCGGACTGGACGCCGGCCCAGGTGCGGGCCTGGATCGAGCAGAGCGCCCAGCGCACCGAGCGCGGCCCCAACGAGTTCATCGGCTGGGGCGTGGTGGACCCGGTCAAGGCCGTCACCAAGGCGCCCGAGAACCCGCCGTCCGAGGCCGTCCCGGACGCCCCGGTGCAGCTGGCCTCCGCCCCGATCGTGCCGGCGCCGGTCGGCCTCGGCGAGACCCAGGCCGACCGGGACGGCCGCACCGCCACGTACGTGGTCGGCGCGGGCGCGCTGCTGGTGGCCCTGCTGATCGGCGGGGGCGTGGTGCTGCGCGACCACCGCCGCAAGTCCGCCGACTGAGAAATCCCCGGAACGCCTGTAACGCCGGCGCCCGTTCACCGCATCCATCAGGTGTCAGGGGCACACGGACGCGGGGGAGCGGCGGGCGATGGGGTGGATGAGGGGTGGCCGCGAGGCCAAGGACGCCGAGTTCCTGGAACTCGTCTCCAGCCGCACCGGCCACCTCTACCGCTCGGCCTGTCTGCTCACCAGCGGCGACACCCACTACGCCGAGGACCTCGTGCAGGAGGCCCTCAGCCGGATGTACGTGCTCTGGCGGCGCAGCGCCTTCACCGGCGGCCGGAACCGGATCGAGAACCCGGCGGCCTACACCCACACGGTGATGGTGCGCACCTTCATCGCCCAGCAGCGCCGCCGTTCCAGCGGCGAGCGCCCGACCGAGACCCTGCCGGAGCGGGCGGGGCACGACGCGGACAGCAGTCTGCGGCTGACCCTGCTCGACGCGCTCGGGCGGATGTCGGCGAAGGACCGGGCCGTCCTGGTGCTGCGCTACTGGGAGGACCGCAGCGTCGAGGAGACCGCCGAGGTGCTGCGGCTGTCCTCCGGCGCGGTCCGGACCAGGACCACCCGGGCGCTGGCCCGGCTGCGCACCCTGCTCGGCGACTCGCTGGCCGAACTCGCCGCCCGCTGAAACGTCCGGCGCGGCGAGAACGCCCCCCTGTCCGCCCCCTTCTTTCTCTGGCCTTCCGCGACGCAAGGAGACGGTGATCCGCCATGTCCGAGCCGGACAAGTTCGAAGACGATCTTCTCTATGCCATCACCCGCACGGGTGAGGGCTTCCGCCCCGACCAGGCCGACCAGCCCGGGATGGTCGCGGGCGGGTACCAGCGCGGCCGTCGCCGCTGGCGCCGCCGCTCGGCCGCCGCGGTGGTGGGCGGTGCCGCCGCGCTGGCCCTGGTGGGCACCGGCACGGTGTACCTGACCGGCAAGGGTGCGGCGTCCGGCGGCACCGCCACGGTGGCCGCGGCGTCCGGCGGTGCGGCGTCCGGCTCGACGGCCTCCGGCCCGGCCGTGACCCCGGCCTCGGCCGGCACGCCCAGCGCCAAGGCGGTCACCGGCCCCGAGGTGCTGGCCGCCTTCCAGGCCCTGCTGCCCAAGGGCCAGGTCACCGACGGCACGGGCACCGGCACCGAGCCCGCCCCCGGCAAGCCGGGCGGCGGGGGCAACGCGGGTGCCACCCTGATCTTCGACGACGGCCAGGGCAAGGCTGCGATGGGCATCTCGCTGACCCGCCTGGCGCCGAACGACCCCAACCGGGCGCAGAACACCTGCCCGGACAAGAAGCTGGTGCCGTACGACGCCTGCACCGCGAGCAGCCTGCCGGGCGGCGGTTCGCTGACCGTCTTCCAGGGCTACGAGTACCCGGACAAGCACGTCTCCACCAAGTGGTGGGACGCCAAGCTGATCGGCAAGGACGGCCGGCAGATCGAGCTGTCCGAGTGGAACTCCCCGGCCGAGAAGGGCGCGCCGGACAGCCGGCCGACCCCGCCGCTGTCGCCGGACCAGCTCAGGGCGATCGTCACCGACAAGTCGTGGGACCAGGTCATCGCCGCGATCCCGGAGCCGAAGCCGGTGAAGCTGCCGGACACCGGCAAGGGGTACAGCGCGCGGGAGATCCTGGAGACCACCGCCGAGCTGCTGCCGAAGGGGCTGACCGAGACGGAGACCGCCGGCGACGGCTCCGGCTACGCCAACTTCGTGCTCGACGACGGCAAGGGCAAGTCCCTGGTGCAGCTCAACGTGCAGGACTGGAGCGGTGGGCGGGACTCGGGGGGTCTGTTCGGCGACGCCCGGACGCTGCCGGACGGCACCAAGGTGGTGGTCCGCAAGGAGGGCGGCAACCCGGGCATGTGGACCGTCGACACCCTGCACCCGGACGGTCTGCGGGTGGTGATCAGCTCGTTCAACAGCGGCACCCAGAAGACCCCGGCGACCCGCAAGACGCCGGTGCTGACCGACGACCAGATGCAGGCGATCGCGGCCGCCCCGGTGTGGAAGCTCAAGAAGTAGCGCTCACGGAGTGGCGGGGGGGCGCGGGGGGGGGGGGGGGCGGCCGCGCCCCCCCGCGGGGGGGGGGGGGCGGGGGGCGGGGGGGGGTCCCCGCGCCGGAGTCGCGGCGGGCCACCCCCCCCCTCGGGAGCTCGGGGGGCCCCCGGGGTGTGGGGGGGGGGGGGGGGGGGGGGGGGGGGGGGGGGGCCCGGGGGGGGGGGGGGGGCCGGGGCCCCCCGCGGTGGGGGGGGGGGGGGGGGGAGGGGGGGGTCAGTCCCGCTGGTCCTCGGGGAGGCTGATCACCCACCGGGTGGCCTGCCGGGGGCGCAGGTAGAACAGCCAGTAGAGGGTGGCGAGGGCGGTGATGCCGCCGGTCCACAGCAGCGGTTCGGCGTCCAGCTGGGTCATGACGTAGACCAGGACGACGATCAGCAGCACGGGGACGGCCGGCCACAGCGGCATCCGCCAGGCGGCGGCGTGCTTGTGGTGGCCTCGGCGGGAGAGCAGCGAGGCGACGGCGACCAGCAGGTACATCGCGGTGACGGCGACGCCGGTGATGTTGCTGAGCAGCTCGCCCTTGACGAAGCAGAGCGCGGCGCCGGGCAGGCCGACCGCCAGGGTGGCGATCCACGGGGAGCCGAAGCGGCCGAGGGTGCCGAAGGCCTTGTTGACCGGCTCGGGCCAGGCCTTGTCACGGGCGGAGGCGAACAGCACCCGGGAGTTCTGGATGACCATGACGATGCCGGCGTTGATGATGGCCAGCGCGATGCAGAGGCTGATGAAGGTGCCGACCGCGGAGTTGCTCCAGGCGGTGACCATGCCGGAGATGTCGCCGGAGGTCAGGCTCTGCAGGTCGGGGGCGCCCATGGTGATGGCGGCGACCGGGATCAGGATGATGGCGCTGGAGAGACCGAGGGTCCACAGCACGGTGCGGGACACGGTGCGGCGGGGGTTCTCCAGCTCCTCCGACAGGTAGACGGCCGTGGAGAAGCCCTGGGTGGCGAACAGGGCGATGCCCAGCGCGCCGATGATGGCGCCGATGCCCACCGGGCTGGCGGCGCCGCCGTCGGTGGAGACCAGGCCGTGCAGCAGGCTCGGGTGGTGGGCGTTGGTGTGGGCGAAGCCGAGCACCGAGACCACGCCGGCCGCGATGACCTCCAGGACCAGGAAGATCCCGGTGATCCAGGCGTTGGCGCGCAGGTCGAGCAGGCCGGCCAGAGTGGCGGCCAGCATCACGGCGGCGCCGGCGATCGGCTTGTCGACGTGCAGGACGGGCGCCAGGTAGTCGGCGGTGCCGAGGGCGATGACCGAGGGGACGATCATCACCACGATGAGCGACTGGATGAAGACCAGCCAGCCCGCGAGCCGCCCGGCCAGGGTGCCGACCATCGCGTACTCGCCGCCGGCGCTGGGGATGAGGGTGCCGAGCTCGGAGTAGCAGAAGGCGACCGCGATGCAGAGCACCGAGCCGATGGCGATGGCCAGGGCGGTGGCGCTGCCGATGCTGGAGAACAGCTCGGGCACGATCACGAAGAGCGTCGAGGCAGGGGTGACGCAGGACAGCGTGAGCAGCGTGCCGCCCACGACGCCGATCGAGCGCTTGAGCTGCTGGGGCGCGACCCCGTCCGCCGTGGCGGCTACGTTCTGTGGCGGGCGAAGCGTGTCGGTCATCTGGATTCCGATCGGCTCTGTGCGGTCCTGGGACGGGAGCGGTATCGCCTCCGCTGGCTGGTTGCTCGGGTCTTATCCGGTCGCTCCCGGGCCGCAATGGAACCTTGGGCGTATTGATTGCGTCAACGCCGGAACTGCTTCGGAATCCGTTGCGACGGACGGCATAAACATGCGATCCGATGATCACTTAGGGTCATGGCGCAGTTTGTCCGAGTTGTTACTTTGGCTACATCAGGCATGAATCAAAGGTGAACTCCGCATTGCGCGCCACCATTCAAAGGCTGTGGTTCGGGCGGGGGGTGACACGCCAGGTGCCTTTGGGTCGTACGGCAACTGCCGGGGTGGGTACGGGAACCGCAGCCCCGGCCCGGAAAGATCTAGGTAACGTTTCAGAACCTGGGACGCCGAAGGGGCCGGACTCCGTGGAGTCCGACCCCTTCGATCACGATCCGTAGCGAACGGTCCGCCGGTGCGGCCCGGTCACTGGGCCGGCAGCCAGCCCGTCTGGACCATCTGGCCGTTGGTCGCGCGGCGTGACACGTAGATCCCGCGGCCCGGCGGCAGCGCCTGCGGCTTGACCGTCCCCAGCAGCGCGCCCTCGTCCCGGTTGCCGGAGAGGATGACGCCCTGCCCGCCCAGCTCGCGCATCCGCTGCATCACCGGCTCGTACATCGAGCGCCCGGCGCCGCCCGCGCTGCGGGCCACGATCACCCGCAGGCCGATGTCCCGGGCGAACGGCAGGAACTCGGCCAGCGGCGCCAGCGGGTTGCCCGAGCTGGTCGCGACCAGCTCGTAGTCGTCGACGATCACGAACATGTCCTTGCCGCTGTACCAGCTGCGGTTGCGCAGCTGCTCGGCGGTCACGTCCGGGCCGGGCAGGCGGCGGGCGCAGGCCCCGCGCAGCATGTCCACGACGGCGGCCATGGACGGCTGGGCGGCCGCGTACTCCACCAGGTACTCCTGCGGCACGGTGCCCAGCAGCGCGCGCCGGTAGTCACCGACCACGATGCCCGCCTGGTCCGGGGTGTAGCGCTCGGTGATCTGCTTGATCAGCATGCGCAGCAGCGCAGACTTCCCGGACTCGGTGTCACCGAACACGATGAACAGCGGGTCGGTCTCGAAGTTGACGAACACCGGCGCCAGCTCGGCCTCGTCCACGCCGAAGGACAGGCCGCGCTCCGGGTGCTCGAAGCCCTTCGGCAGCGAGTTGCCGTCCAGGACGGCCGGCAGCATCCGCACCTGCGGGGCGCGCGGGCCGGTCCAGGCCCCGTCGACCGCGGTGACCAGCCCGGCCACGCCGTCCTGCAGGTCCTCCACCGAGGAGGAGCCGTCCAGCCGGGGCAGGCCGCCGAGGAAGTGCAGCCGCTCCGCGGTGATGCCGCGCCCGGCCAGCGACGGGACGTTCTGCGCCACCCGGCGGTCCACCTCGGACTCCATCGCGTCACCGAGCTTGAGCTCGACGCGGTTCTGCAGCAGGTCCTTCAGCGCCGGGCGCACCTCGGCGTACCGGGCGGCGGTGATCACCAGGTGGACGCCGTAGCCGAGGCCGCGCTGGGCGATGTCGCCGATCACCGGCTCCAGCACCTCGAACTCCTGCTTGAAGGTGTTCCAGCCGTCGATCATCAGGAAGACGTCGCCGAAGGCCTCGTCGGGCAGCTGCCCGGCCGCGCGGCGGGCCCGGTACGTCGCGATGGTGTCGATGCCGGTCGCCCGGAACAGCTCCTCGCGCCGGTTCATCACCCCGTGCACCTCGGAGACCATCCGGCGCACCTTGTCCACGTCCAGGCGCCCGGCCACCCCGCCGACGTGCGGCAGTCCGGTCAGTGACTGGAAGCTTCCCGCGCCGAAGTCCAGCAGGTAGAACTGCACCTCGCGCGGGGTGTGGGTGAGGCCGAAGGCGGCCGTCATGGTGCGCAGCACGGTCGACTTGCCCGAGCGGGGGCCGCCCACGATCAGGCCGTGGCCGGCCGCCCCGGAGAAGTCGACCTCCAGGATGTCGGTCTTCTGCTCGCGCGGCTTGTCCACGATGCCGATCGGGGCCCGGAGCCGGCCGCCCGGGTAGCCGGGCGCGGTCAGCCCGCGCTCCGGGACGACCTGCAGCGGCGGCAGCAGGTGGTCGATGCTCGGCGCCTCGTCCAGCGGCGGCAGCCACACCTGGTGCGCGGCCGGGCCCTGGCCGGCCATCCGCTGGACGAAGACGTCCAGCACGGTGTCCACCAGCGCGTCGTCCTGCTCCGCGACCTGCGGCGCCTCCTCCTCCACCGGCTCGGGCGGCAGGTCGACGAAGGCCGAGGTGAACAGGACCGGCTGGGCGTTGACCCGCCGCCCGCCGGTCGACCGCTGCTGGCCCGGCGCCCGGTACGGCCCCGAGACGTAGGCGGCCTTGAACCGGTCCATCACGTCCTCGCCGAACTTCAGGTAGCCCACGCCCGGCACCGGCGGCAGGTGGTAGGCGTCCGGCACGCCGATCGCCGCCCGCGACTCGGCCGCCGAGAAGGTGCGCAGACCGATCCGGTACGAGAGGTAGGTGTCCAGGCCGCGCAGCTTGCCCTCCTCCAGGCGCTGCGAGGCCAGCAGCAGGTGCACGCCCAGGGAGCGGCCGATCCGGCCGATCTGGATGAACATCTCGATGAAGTCGGGCTTGGCGGTGAGGAGTTCGGAGAACTCGTCGATGATCAGCACCAGCGAGGGCAGCGGGTCCAGGGCCGCACCGGCCGCCCGGGCCCGCTCGTACTCGTGGATGTTGGCGTAGTTGCCGGAGCGGTGCAGCAGCTCCTGGCGGCGGTGCAGCTCGCCCTCGATCGCGTCGCGCATGCGGTCGACCAGGGTGAGTTCGCCCTCCAGGTTGGTGATCACCGCGGAGGTGTGGGGCATGTCCGCCATGCCGAGGAAGGTCGCGCCGCCCTTGAAGTCGGCGAGCACGAAGTTCAGCGTCTCCGAGGAGTGGGTCATCGCCAGCGCGAGCACCAGCGTGCGCAGCAGCTCCGACTTGCCGGAACCGGTCGCGCCCACGCACAGGCCGTGCGGGCCCATGCCCTCCAGCGCGGCCTCCTTGATGTCCAGGTAGACGTGCTCGCCGTTGGCACCGACGCCGATCGGCACCCGCATCCGCTCGTGCTGGGCGCGCGGCCGCCAGCTGCGGGCCACGTCGAAGGAGCCCGGGTCGCCCGAGTTCATCATGTCGGTGAAGTCCAGGTTGGACAGCAGCGGCTCGTCGTCCCCGCCGGCCGAGGCCCGGTACGGTGCCAACTGCCGGGCCAGCGCCTCGGACTGCCACAGCGAGAGCAGGTCCGGCTTGCCGGCGTACGTCGCCCCCGAGGCCGAACGCAGCACCAGCTCCTGCGGGTTGACCGTCACCATCAGGTGCCCGCTCGGCTCGTCCACCTCGCCCGGGACGACCTCGATGACGGTCACCCCCTGCACGCCCTCGGGGCCGGCCAGCACCGAGTCGTGCGGCACCCCGGCGCCGTCCATGATGACCACCAGGTGCGGCTGGTCCGCCGCGGGCGCCGCGTCCCGGACGAAGCGCTGGCGGCCGGACAGCTCGTCCTGCAGCAGGTACTCCAGCTCGCCCAGGTCGTGGGCGCTCAGCCGGCGCGAACCCGCGCCGTCCGCCTCCTTGCGGTGCTGGTTGTGCGGCAGCCACTTGGTCCAGTCCCACTCCTCGGCCGCGCCGGGCGCCGCGGCGACCGCGATCAGCAGGTCGTCCGGCGAGTGGAGGGTGGTCAGTTGGGCGATCATCGCGCGCACGTTGCCGTACACCGAGTCCGGGTCCCCGCACACCGTGATGTGGTAGAACGCCCGCAGCGAGACCGCCAACGGCAGGTCCTGCAGGGTGCCGTGGGCCTTCAGGAAGGAGTGCATCGCGGCCGCCGACAGCGGCTCCAGCTCGTCCATCGGCGCGGTCTGCGGCGCCACCAGCGGGGTGGACAGCTGCACCGGCCCGAGGCCCACCCGGATCTGCGCGAAGTCGCCGTCCCCGGTCCGCCGCTCCCACAGCCGCCGGCCGTCCTCGACGATCGACCAGAGCTGGTCCGGTGCCGGGTTCAGGAACAGCAGTGCGCCGCGCTGGCTCTCCGCCGTGCGGCGCACCTGGCGGCGGGTCTGCTGCAGGTACTTGAGGTAGTCGCGCCGCTCGTCCGCCATCGCGGTCGAACCGCCCTTGCGGGCCCGGACGATCTGGGCCAGGACCATGCCGACCGTCGAGACGATCATCAGACCGCCCATGATCTTCATCGGGGCGGCCGCGCCCGGCGAGAAGAAGAACACCGCCGAACCGCCCATGCCGAGCATCGGCAGGATGCTCATCAGCCAGTCCTCGCCGCCCTGCCGGGGCAACTCGGGCGGACTGACCAGCTCCACCGGCTCGTCCGGCACCGTCGGCGGGTACGCCCTGGCCGGTCGCTTGACCATGATCACACCCATGCGTCATCCACCCCGCGGCGTCGATCGATCACTTCGGCATCAGCCCTCACGCGACTGCGCCCGCTCCGGTACGAGGTCACGAGACTGAGGACGCCCCACACAGCGCAGCCCCCGTACCACCGTGCGCAGGCGCCGATACTAACGGTCGGTCCTCGTACCGCCCGCCGGGCCCCGCCCCGCAGCGGAGCCGGGCACGAACCGAGCGGGTAGGGTAACGCCGCGCCAACTCGCGGCCCGGCCGGGCCGGTTCCACAGCCAGACCGCGCGCCGCGTGCGCGGCACCGTCAACCACAGGGGGAGCGCCAAAGTGCGTCGAAGGATCGAGGTGCGGCCGTGACTTCTGCCGCCGCCACGGGCTACTGCCGGGTGACCGTCGTCGCCCCCGACCGCCGGATCGACGTCGCCCTGCCCGAAGACGTCGCACTCGCCGACGTCTACCCTGAGGTGCTGCGGCTGGCCAACCAGAGCCAGCCCGACGGCACCCCCACCGGCTTCCACCTGGTCCGCCGAGACGGCACCGTGCTCGACAGCAGCCTCTCGCTGGCCGCCCAGCAGGTCCGCGACGGCGACCTGCTGGCGCTGCGCCCCTTCGCCGAGTCCCTGCCGCCGGCCGTCTACGACGACGTCGCCGACGCCATCGCCAGCGCCGTCGAGGCCGACCGCCGGTTCTGGACCGTCGACCTCATGCGCGGCTTCGGCCTGATCGGCACCGGGGTGCTGCTCACCCTGCTCGGCTTCGCGCTCTGGTTCTCCGACCTGCGCCACGACATGCACAGCCTGCCCGGTGTGCTGGCCGGCGTCACCGCCGTCGTGCTCACCGCGCTCGCCGGGGTCCGCGCCCGGGTCTACGGGGACGCCCCCGCCGCCGTCGCGCTCGGCCTCGGAGCCCTGCCGCATGCCATGATCGCCGGCAGCGGCGTCATCGCCGTCGCCCACCGGTGGGACGGCCCCGGCCGGCTGCAGTTCCTGACCGGCTGCGTCACCGTCCTGGTGATCGCCGTGCTGCTCGCCGGACTACTGCCGGAGAAGGACGCGGTGTTCGTCGCCGCCGCCTTCGTCGCCACCGCCGGCGCGCTCGCCACCTTCGCCGCCGTGCTGATGCCGGACACCGCGGCCGGGAACATCGCCGCCGTCACCGGAGTCGCCGCCGTCGCCGCGGTCGGCTTCCTGCCCAGCCTCTCCGCCCGCTTCGCCCGGCTGCCGGTCGGCTTCAGTGCCCCCGGCCAGACCCGCACCCGCAGCCGCGACTACGACGAGGAGGCCGAGCGCGCCGAGGCCGTCCAGTACGAGCGGATCGCCCACCAGGCCCGCCGCGGCCACGAGGTGCTGGTCGGCCTGGTCGGCGGCTGCGCCGCGGTCGTGGTCGGCGCCTGCGCCGTCCTCTCCTTCACCGACCGGACCTTCCCCGAACTGCTCGCGCTCGCCCTGGGCATCGCCACCATGCTGCGCGCCCGGCTGTTCCGCTACACCGCGCAGGTCCTCAGCCTCACCGTCGCCGGCCTGCTCGGCCTGTGCCTGCTGATCGTCGGCCTGTCGCTGCACACCCCGCAGTTCATCCTGCGCACCGCCGGCTCCGGCACCGACCTGGACCTGCGCACCATCTGGCTGGCCGCCTCCATCGCCTTCGGCGCCGCGCTGCTCACCGCGATCGCCCTGGTGGTGCCCCGGCTCGGTGTCTCCCCGTTCTGGGGGCGCATCCTGGACCTGGTCGACAGCCTCACCCTGATCTCGCTGGTCCCGCTGGCGCTCGCCGTGCTGAACATCTACCGGCTGGTCCGCGGCGCCACCGGCTGACCCCCGGGCGCCGGCCCCCCACCCGCCGACCGGCCGGGAGGTCGGCACTGGTACGCTTGGCCTCCGAGCGCAGCCGTGTGTCCGCCCCCAGGGGCAGCCGACCGCCGGCCGCACTCGCGACACCGAGTTCTCGCAGAGTCCTGTGCTGTCGACCAGGACCGCTCGGTAGACCTTGAAGGAGTTGCAGTGGCTCTCGCCTCTGACGTCAAGAAGCAGATCATCGCCGAGTTCGGCCAGAAGGAGGGCGACACCGGCTCCCCCGAGGTCCAGGTCGCCATGCTCTCCCGTCGCATCTCGGACCTGACCGAGCACCTCAAGTTCCACAAGCACGACCACCACTCGCGTCGTGGCCTGCTGATCCTGGTCGGCCAGCGCCGCCGCCTCCTGCAGTACCTGGCCAAGAAGGACATCGAGCGCTTCCGTACGCTCGTCGACCGCCTGGGCATCCGCCGCGGTGCCGCCGGCGGCGCCCGCTAAGACCGCCGCTCGGGGCGGCTCCCCACACCGGGGAGCCGCCCCTCGCGCGTATGCCGCGGCGGTTCGGCCGCGGCACCCTGGCATAACAACTCGCGCGCACCTCCCCAGGTGGCCGAGGATTGCACCGTAGGGTTGTGGGCATGCCGGGTGATGGCGCAGCAGCGCGCCACCCGGGCAGCAAGCCCGAACCCCCCGCGGGACGAAGGCTTCAAACGGAAGCCGCCCGCATCCGAGAGAGCGTCCAGACGCGGACCGCCCTTCCCGGCCCGGCAGCCGTGAGGCGCCGGTCCTCGGTAGTGGCCCCCGGAACCCCCGCAGCAGAGCGGGGCACCCCGGAGGCTTCGATCGAAGACCGGCCCGACTGCAGCCCTCCCTGACGGGAGGGCCCGGGGCCAACACCAGGCAGTGCGCGGGGACGCTCTCCCGGAGACGTACGAAAGAGGAGATCTTCCAGGTGGAAGAGAACGTGTTCTACGCCGAGGCCGTGATCGACAACGGTTCCTTCGGCACCCGTACCATCCGCTTCGAGACCGGCCGTCTGGCCCGTCAGGCCGCCGGCTCCGCCGTGGCCTACCTGGACGACGACACCATGGTGCTGTCGGCCACCAGCGCGTCCAAGCAGCCGAAGGAGCACTTCGACTTCTTCCCGCTGACCGTGGACGTCGAGGAGCGGATGTACGCCGCCGGCCGCATCCCCGGCTCGTTCTTCCGTCGTGAGGGCCGGCCCTCCGAGGACGCGATCCTCACCTGCCGCCTGATCGACCGCCCGCTGCGCCCGTCCTTCGTCAAGGGCCTGCGCAACGAGGTCCAGGTCGTCTGCACCGTCATGGCGCTCAACCCCGACCACCTGTACGACGTGGTCGCCATCAACGCCGCCTCCGCCTCCACCCAGCTGGCGGGCCTGCCGTTCTCCGGCCCGATCGGCGGCGTGCGCGTCGCCCTGATCAAGGGCCAGTGGGTCGCTTTCCCGACCCACAGCGAGCTGGAGTCGGCCGTCTTCGACATGGTCGTCGCCGGTCGCGTCCTGCCGGACGGCGACGTCGCGATCATGATGGTCGAGGCCGAGGCCACCGACAAGACCATCAAGCTGATCGAGGGCGGCGCCGAGGCCCCGACCGAGGAGGTCGTCGCCTCCGGCCTTGAGGCCGCCAAGCCGTTCATCAAGGTGCTGTGCGCCGCGCAGTCGCAGCTGGCCTCCCAGGCCGCCAAGCCGACCGCCGAGTTCCCGGTCTTCCTGGACTACCAGGACGACGTCCTCGCCGCGCTGACCGCCGCCGTCAAGGACGAGCTCGCCCAGGCCCTGACCATCCCGGGCAAGCAGGAGCGCAACAACGAGCTGGACCGCGTCAAGGCCGTCGCGGCCGAGAAGCTGCTCCCCGAGTTCGAGGGCCGCGAGAAGGAGATCAGCGCCGCCTACAACGCGCTGACCAAGAAGATCGTCCGCGAGCGCGTCATCAAGGACAAGGTCCGCATCGACGGCCGCGGCGTCACCGACATCCGCACCCTGGCCGCCGAGGTCGAGGCCATCCCGCGCGTCCACGGCTCGGCGCTGTTCGAGCGCGGCGAGACCCAGATCCTGGGTGTCACCACGCTGAACATGCTCCGGATGGAGCAGCAGCTCGACACGCTCTCCCCGGAGACGCGTCGCCGCTACATGCACAACTACAACTTCCCGCCGTACTCGGTCGGCGAGACCGGCCGCGTGGGCTCGCCCAAGCGCCGCGAGATCGGCCACGGTGCCCTGGCCGAGCGCGCCATCCTGCCGGTCCTGCCGACCCGCGAGGAGTTCCCGTACGCCATCCGCCAGGTCTCCGAGGCGCTCGGCTCCAACGGCTCCACCTCGATGGGCTCGGTCTGCGCCTCGACCATGTCGCTGCTGAACGCCGGTGTGCCGCTGAAGGCCGCCGTCGCCGGCATCGCCATGGGCCTGATCTCCCAGGAGATCGACGGTGAGACCCACTACGTCGCGCTGACCGACATCCTGGGTGCCGAGGACGCGTACGGCGACATGGACTTCAAGGTCGCCGGTACCCGCAACTTCATCACCGCGCTGCAGCTGGACACCAAGCTCAACGGCATCCCGGCCTCCGTGCTGGCCGCCGCGCTGAAGCAGGCCCGCGACGCCCGCCTGCACATCCTCGACGTGATGAACGAGGCCATCGACTCGCCCGACGAGATGTCCCCGAACGCGCCGCGCATCATCACCATCAAGATCCCGGTGGACAAGATCGGCGAGGTCATCGGCCCCAAGGGCAAGATGATCAACCAGATCCAGGAGGACACCGGCGCCGAGATCACGATCGAGGACGACGGCACCATCTACATCGGTGCCGCCGACGGCCCGGCCGCCGAGGCCGCCCGCACCACGATCAACCAGATCGCCAACCCGACCATGCCGGAGGTCGGCGAGCGCTACCTGGGCACCGTGGTCAAGACCACGACGTTCGGCGCGTTCGTCTCGCTCATGCCGGGCAAGGACGGCCTGCTGCACATCTCGCAGATCCGCAAGCTGGCCGGTGGCAAGCGCGTGGAGAACGTCGAGGACGTCCTCGGCGTCGGTGCCAAGGTGCAGGTCGAGATCGCCGAGATCGACCCGCGCGGCAAGCTCTCCCTGATCCCGGTCATCGAGGGCGAGGAAGCCGGCGAGGCCGCTTCCGAGTGAAGCGCCGCTAGCTGACCCCTTGCGGCCCGTACGCCTCCCGGCGTGCGGGCCGCACCCCGTTGTCCACGCTTTCGTCCGTACGTGCCGACGCACGTGCGTTTCCTCTGGAGGTACCCACCGTGGCCCAGGCCCCGGCGGTAAAGCAGCGTCCCGGCAGCACCCGGACCCTGCTCAAGGGCGTCGACGGCGCCGGCACGGTGCGCCGCTCCGTCCTGCCCGGCGGCCTGCGGGTCGTCACCGAGACCCTGCCGACGGTGCGCTCCGCGACCTTCGGCATCTGGGTCGGCGTCGGCTCGCGGGACGAGACCCCGCAGCTCAACGGCGCGACCCACTACCTGGAGCACCTGCTCTTCAAGGGCACCGAGCGGCGCAGCGCGCTGGACATCTCGGCGGCCCTGGACGCGGTCGGCGGCGAGATGAACGCCTTCACCGCCAAGGAGAACACCTGCTACTACGCCCGGGTCCTGGACACCGACCTGCCGCTGGCCATCGACGTGGTCTGCGACATGCTCACCGGCTCGCTGATCCGCCCCGAGGACGTCGACGCCGAACGCGGCGTCATCCTCGAAGAGATGGCGATGGCCGAGGACGACCCGGGCGACGTGGTCCACGACCTGTTCGCCAAGGTGATCTTCGGCAGCGGTCCGCTCGGCCGCCCGATCCTCGGCACCCAGGAGACCATCAAGGCGCTCACCCGGGACCAGATCGCTGGCTTCTACCACCGCCGCTACCGCCCGGAGAACCTGGTCGTCGCCGCGGCCGGCAACCTCGACCACCGCAAGGTGGTCAAGCAGGTCGAACGGGCCTTCGCCACGGTGCTGGCCCGCTCCACCGCGGCGCCCGCCGAGGCCCGCCGCGGCGTCAAGGCGCTGCGCACGGCCGGCAAGGTGGAGGTGCTCAACCGCTCCACCGAGCAGGCCCACCTGGTGCTGGGCGTGCCCGGCGTGCCCCGGCACGACGAGCGCCGCTGGGCGATGGGCGTGCTCAACGCGGCCCTGGGCGGCGGGATGAGCTCCCGGCTGTTCCAGGAGGTCCGGGAGAAGCGCGGCCTGGCGTACTCGGTCTACTCGTACTCCTCCTCCTACGCGGACAGCGGCCTGTTCGGCATCTACGCCGGCTGCCAGCCCAAGCGGGTCGAGGAGGTGCTGCGGATCTGCCGCGAGGAGCTGGCCAAGGTGGTCGCCGAGGGCATCACCGAGGAGGAGCTGCACCGCGCGATCGGGCAGATCTCCGGCTCCACCGTGCTCGGCATGGAGGACACCGGCTCGCTGATGAACCGGATCGGCAAGGCCGAACTCAGCTACGGGCACCACCTGTCGGTGGACGACATGCTGGAGCGGATCGCGGCGGTGACCCTGGAGGACGTCCACGAGGTGGCCCGTGATGTGCTGGGCGCGTACCGGCCGTCGCTGGCGCTGATCGGTCCGGTCAACGACAAGCGGGCCGCCAAGCTCGCCGATCTGCTGGTGTGAGACCCGAGACTGCTGGTGAGAGGACTTTCGCTATGACGCTGCGTGTCGCCGTGATCGGCGCCAGGGGACGGATCGGCTCCGAGGCGGTCAAGGCCGTCGAGGCCGCGCCGGACCTGGAGCTGGTCGCCGCCCTCGGGCGCGGCTCCAAGCTGGAGGAGCTGACCGAGGCCGGGGCCCAGGTCGCCGTCGAACTGACCCACCCGGACTCGGTGATGGGCAACCTCGACTACTGCGTCCACAACGGCATCCACGTGGTCACCGGCACCACCGGCTGGACGGACGAGCGGCTGGGCGAGCTGGAGGGCTGGCTCGTCCCGGCCGAGGCCACCGGCCGGCCGCCGCTGCCCGTCGGCGTGCTGATCGCCCCGAACTTCTCCATCGGCGCGATCCTCGGCATGAAGTTCTCGCAGATCGCGGCGAAGTACTTCGAGTCGGTCGAGGTGGTCGAACTCCACCACGACCGCAAGGCGGACGCCCCCAGCGGCACCGCCACCCGCACCGCCCAGCTGATCGCCGCCGCCCGCGCCGAGGCCGGGCGGCCGGAGCAGCAGGACCCGACCACCCACAGCCTGCCCGGCGCCCGCGGTGCCGACGTGGACGGGGTCCCGGTGCACGCCGTACGGCTGCGCGGCCTGCTCGCCCACCAGCAGGTGATGTTCGGCGACACCGGCGAGACGCTCACCATCCGGCACGACTCGCTGCACCACAGCAGCTTCATGCCGGGCATCCTGCTGGGCGTGCGCAAGGTCGTCGAGACCCCGGGGCTGACCTTCGGCCTCGAACACTTCCTGGACCTGTGAGCCCCTCATGACCTCCCGTACCGGTTTCTTCGTCCTGTCCGGCGTGCTGCTGCTGGTCGCCCTGCTCTGCGTGGGGGAGGGCGTCCAGCTGATCGCCACCGGCAAGCCGCTCGGCATCGGCATCGGCCTGTGCGCCTTCGTGATCCCGCTGATCGGCGTCTGGTTCCTGCGCCAGACCGTCCGCTTCGGCCGGGCCAGCGAGCAGCTCGCCCGGGAGCTGGAGGCCGAGGGCGGCCTGCCGGTGGACGAGCTGAAGCGCACCACCGGCGGGCGGATCGACCGGGCCTCGGCCGACGCGGTGTTCGCCCGCCGGCAGACCGAGGCGGAGGCCGCGCCGGGCGACTGGCGGGTCTGGTTCCGCCTCGCGGTGGCCTACGCCGACGCCGGCGACACCCCGCGCGCCCGCAAGACCATGCAGCACGCCATCAAGCTGCACAGCACCGAACCCGCAAGGAGTAACGCGTGAGCGACGAACCGACGGCCCCCAGCTTCCGCAGCGACGTGACGGTGGAGCTGGTCCGCAGCGCCGCCGCGGACTCGGACGTCATCTGGTCGGCCCGGGTGTCGACCGCGGGGGAGCAGTCCCTGGAGGCGCTCCAGCAGGACCCGGAGAAGTCCCGGGGCCTGATCAACTTCCTGATGCGCGACCGGCACGGCACCCCGTTCGAGCACAACTCGATGACCTTCTTCATCAGCGCGCCGATCTTCGTGTTCCGCGAGTTCCACCGGCACCGCAGCGGCTGGTCGTACAACGAGGAGTCCGGCCGCTACCGCGAGCTGGAGCCGGTCTTCTACGTCCCGTCCGAGGAGCGCAAGCTGGTCCAGCAGGGCCGCCCGGGCAAGTACGAGTTCCACGAGGGCACGCCCGAGCAGCACCGGACCACCACCGGGGCGATGGAGGCCGCGTACCGGGAGTCCTACGCCCGCTACCAGGAGATGCTGGCGGCCGGCGTGGCCCGCGAGGTGGCCCGCGCGGTGCTGCCGGTCGGCCTGTTCTCCTCGATGTACGCGACCTGCAACGCGCGTTCGCTGATGCACTTCCTCTCGCTGCGCACCCGGCGGGAGAACTCGGCGGTGCCGTCCTTCCCGCAGCGCGAGATCGAGATGGTCGCCGAGCAGATGGAGGAGCAGTGGGCGCAGCTCATGCCGCTCACCCATGCGGCCTTCGAGAAGCACGGCCGAGTCGCCCCCTGACCTGGGACGACAGGCATATGGGCAGAGTGTCGGGCATGTCTGGATTGCGGCTTTTCTAGCCGCTCCCTACATTCGTGACCACGGATTCCGGTGCTGCCTGAACCCCCGAGCGGGCAGCACCGGAGTCCCACCTCCCCACCCCCGCCTGCTCTACCTGTCCGAACCATGGACCGGCATGGGTACCGTCCCACCGCCTACGAGTAGTTTTGGACGCATGGCTCCGACCTCCACCCCCCAGACGCCGTTCGGCCGGGTGCTGACCGCGATGGTCACCCCGTTCACCGCCGACGGCGCACTCGACCTCGACGGCGCCCAGCGCCTCGCCACGCACCTCGTCGACTCCGGGAACGACGGCCTCGTCGTCAACGGCACCACCGGTGAGTCCCCGACCACCAGCGACGCCGAGAAGGCCCAGCTCGTCCGTGCCGTGGTGGAGGCGGTCGGGGATCGTGCCCACGTGGTGGCCGGGGTCGGCACCAACGACACCCACCACAGCGTCGAGCTGGCCCGGCAGGCGGAGGCCGCCGGGGCGCACGGGCTGCTGGTCGTCACGCCGTACTACAGCAAGCCCCCGCAGGAGGGCCTGTACCGGCACTTCACCCAGGTCGCCGACGCGACCGGCCTGCCGGTCATGGCGTACGACATCCCGGGCCGCAGCGGGGTCGCGCTGAGCCACGAGACCCTGGTCCGCCTGGGAGAGCACCCGCGGATCGTCGCCAACAAGGACGCCAAGGGCGACCTGGGCGCCGCGGCCTGGGCGATCGCCCGCTCCGACCTCGCCTGGTACTCCGGCGACGACATCCTCAACCTGCCGCTGCTGTCGGTCGGGGCCGTCGGCGTGGTCAGCGTCGTCGGGCACGTGGTGTCCGGTGAGTTGAAGGCGATGATCGAGGCCTACCTGGGCGGCGATGTGGCCAAGGCCACCGCGATCCACCAGGGCCTCCTGCCGGTGTTCACCGGTATGTTCCGCACCCAGGGCGTGATCCTCAGCAAGGCCGCGCTGGACCTCCAGGGCCTGCCGGCCGGGCCGCTGCGGCTGCCGCTGGTCGGCGCGACGCCCGAGGAGATCGACCGATTGAAGCAGGATCTCGCCGCCGGCGGGGTACACCTGTAGCAGACACAGACGTGCGCGCCCCGGCTCGCCGGACCCGCCCGGGTCCGCCGCTGGACCGGACCGAAGGCGCGAGAGCACCGACCCAGTAGGAAAACGACACTGAGTACGCACGCCATATGTCTCCGGGGGAGGACCCCGGGCATATGGCGTGCGTCGTGAAGGAGAGTCTTTTGAGCCACCCGCATCCCGAGCTCGGCGCGCCCCCTGCCCTGAAGGAGGGCGCCCTCCGCATCACTCCGCTCGGCGGCCTCGGCGAGATCGGCCGCAACATGACGGTCTTCGAGTACGGGGACCGCATCCTGATCGTCGACTGCGGCGTCCTCTTCCCCGAGGACGAGCAGCCCGGTGTGGACCTGATCCTCCCGGACTTCAGCTACATCCGGGACCGCCTCGACAAGGTCGACGGCATCGTCCTCACCCACGGGCACGAGGACCACATCGGGGCCGTCCCCTTCCTCCTCCGGGAGAACCCGGACATCCCGCTGATCGGCTCCAAGCTGACCCTCGCCCTGATCGAGGCCAAGCTCGCCGAGCACCGCATCCGGCCGTACGTGCTGGAGGTGAAGGAGGGCCAGCGCGAGCGCATCGGCCCCTTCGACTGCGAGTTCATCGCGGTCAACCACTCCATCCCGGACGCCCTGGCCGTGGCCGTCCGCACCCCCGCCGGCATGGTCGTGGCCACCGGTGACTTCAAGATGGACCAGCTGCCGCTGGACGGCCGCCTGACCGACCTGCCGACCTTCGCCAAGCTGGCCGAGGAGGGCATGGACCTGCTGCTGGTGGACTCCACCAACGCCGAGGTCCCCGGCTTCATCCCGCACGAGCGGGACATCTCGGCGGCCCTGCGGAACGTCTTCGCCAACGCCGACCGGCGCATCATCGTCGCCTCCTTCGCCAGCCACGTGCACCGCATCCAGCAGGTGCTGGACGCCGCCCACGAGTACGGCCGCAAGGTCGCCTTCGTCGGCCGCTCGATGGTGCGCAACATGGGCATCGCCCGCGACCTCGGCTACCTGAAGGTCCCCGGCAACCTGATCGTGGACGTCAAGCAGCTGGACGACCTCCCGGAGAAGGAGGTCGTGCTGATCTGCACCGGCTCGCAGGGCGAGCCGATGGCGGCGCTGTCCCGGATGGCCAACCGCGACCACCAGATCCGCATCGTCGAGGGCGACACCGTCGTCCTGGCGTCCTCGCTCATCCCGGGCAACGAGAACGCCGTCTACCGCGTGATCAACGGCCTGACCCGCTGGGGCGCCAAGGTCGTGCACAAGGGCAACGCCAAGGTGCACGTCTCCGGCCACGCCTCGGCCGGTGAGCTGCTGTACTTCTTCAACATCTGCAAGCCGCGCAACCTGATGCCGGTCCACGGCGAGTGGCGCCACCTGCGGGCCGCCGCCGAGCTCGGCATCGCGACCGGCGTGCCGCGCAACCGCGTGGTCATCGCCGAGGACGGCGTCTGCGTCGACCTGGAGAAGGGCGTCGCCCGGATCGTCGGCAAGGTGCGGGCCGGCTACGTCTACGTGGACGGCGCCTCGGTCGGTGACATCACCGAGGCCTCGCTCAAGGACCGCAGGATCCTCGGCGAGGAGGGCTTCATCTCGGTCTTCGTCGCGGTCGACTCGACCAACGGCAAGATCGTCGGCGGCCCGTCCATCCAGGCCCGCGGCTCCGGTATCGACGACAACGCCTTCGCGCCGGTCGTCGCCAAGCTCCAGGAGGCCCTGGACCGCTCGGCGAGCGACGGCGTGCTGGAGCCCCGTCAGGTGCAGCAGCTGGTCCGCCGGACCATCGGCAAGTGGGTCGCGGACAACTACCGTCGGCGGCCGATGATCCTGCCGGTCGTCGTCGAGGTCTGATCTACCCCGCTGGTTTGACGTGGGGCGACCCGGTGCGTAATGTTCTCCGGGTTGCCCCACGGGACGAGCCCCAAGGAAGTCCTCGAATGCGAATGCGAATTCGAGAACGACCGGGAAAACGGACCGAGAAACTCTGATAGAGTTCGGGAGCGCCGAAAGGCGAAAGCCAAATCGGGTGAATGAGACTCCGGAAAACGGAGCGGAAAACATCTGATAAGCTGGAAACACGAAAGAACGAAGCGCCCGGAGGGCCCGCTGGAAGGCGGTCCGAAGGAAGCG
>NZ_JBIWPL010000043.1:0-10987 GCF_044768255.1 Kitasatospora sp. NPDC101157
CGGTGGAGCGGATGATGCGGGACGCGAAGATCACCCAGATCTACGAGGGCACCAACCAGGTCCAGCGGATCGTCATGGCCCGCAACCTGCCGTAAGGCCTGTCCGCTCGTGGTTCGCAACGGCCCCCGACCGCACCGCTTGAGGTCGGGGGCCGTTCGTCGTCCGCCGTCGAACCCTCCTGGACGAACCGCCCTCTCCGGTGACATAAATGATCGTCAACTTCTGTGCACGGCGCGATCATTGCGGGAGACTACCGATCATGAGCAGCACCCCCGAGCAGCACGTCGACGGCAAGGTCTGGCTGATCACCGGCGCCAACTCCGGCTTCGGGCAGGCGATCGCCGAGGCCGCGCTGGCGGCCGGTGACACCGTCGTCGCGGCCGCCCGCCGCCCCGAGACCCTGGCGGAACTGGCCGCCGCCCACCCGGGCCGGGTGATTCCGGTGCAGCTGGACGTCACCGACCAGGAGCGGATCCCGGCCGTGGTCGAGGAGACCGTGCGGCGGCACGGCCGGATCGACGTCCTGGTGAACAACGCCGGCCGCGGCCTGATCGGCGCCGTCGAGGAGTCCACCGACCGCGAGCTGCGGGACCTCATGGACCTCCACTTCTTCGGCCCGGCCGCGCTCACCCGCGCCGTGCTGCCGCACATGCGGGCGCAGGGCGCCGGCGCCGTGGTGCAGATGAGCAGCATGGGCGGCCGCTTCTCCTTCCCCGGCGTGGGCGCCTACTCGGCCACCAAGTTCGCCCTGGAGGGGCTGTCCGAGGCGCTGGCCCTGGAGGTGGCCGGCTTCGGGATCAAGGTGCTGATCGTCGAGCCGGGCGCCTTCCGGACCGGTTTCGCGGGCGGCGGCGCGCTGGCCCACAGTGCCCCGATCGACGCGTACGAGCCGGTGGTCGGCCCGGTCCGGACCGGGCTGCCGGACTCCGACGGCAAGCAGCCGGGGGATCCGGTGAAGGCCGCCGAGGCGATCCTGGCCGCGCTGGCCGCGGAGAAGACCCCGCTGCGGCTCGCGCTCGGCACCGACGCCGTGGACGCGGTCCTGGGCCACCTGGACGGCGCGCGCCAGGAGGCCGAGGCCTGGGCGGCGGTCGGCCGCGGCACCGACTACCCGGCCGGGGCGTGACCCCGGGCCGGTGAATCCGGCGACGGCGGGCGGTCGGCCTCCCAAGGGCCTGTCTCCCGCCTGCGCGGCGGCGCCGGGGCACGCACCTCGCCGCGTTGTCGTCGGTCGCCAATGCTCCGCAGTGGCTCCCTCCTCCGCCTTGCGATGCACGCACCCCGACGCCGCCCCGCCCGCCCCCCGGGGGGACGACGGGAGTTCGAAGACAGTCCCTAGGCTGCCCGCCATGCCTTCTGACCTCAGCCTCGCCGTGCTCACCCCCGACAACATCGACGCCGCCCTCGCCCTGCGGGTGCGCCCCGACCAGGAGGGCCTGGTCGCGCCGGTGGCGAAGTCGCTGGCCGAGGCGTACGTGCACGGGGAGACGGCCTGGCCCCGGCTGATCCTGGACGGCGGGCGGCCGGTCGGCTTCGTGATGGCCTTCTTCGACGTCCGGTTCCACCCGGAACGCCCCGACGACAGCCCCCGCTCCGGCCTCTGGCGTCTGCTGGTCGACGCGGAGCGGCAGCGTGGCGGCTACGGGCGCTTCGCCGTCGAGCAGGTCTGTGCGGAGATCCGCCGCCGCGGTGGCACCCGGGCGACCGTCACCTACCACCCGGGCCCGGACGGGCCCGCCGGGTTCTACGCCGGGCTGGGCTTCCGCCCGACCGGTGAGCTGAGCGGCGACCAGGAGGTGGCGGAGCTGGAGCTGTAGCGGGGGCGGTCGGCGGCTCAGCCGACCAGCGCGGCCGCCTGCTCCCGGGCCTGCCGCAGCCACGCGGCCCGTTCGCCGGCGGGGGAGTCGGTGACCGTGCGGAACACCGTCCGCCGTACGTCGGTGATCCCGACGTACGGCAGCACGCAGGCCGCCCAGATCCGCTCCAGCGGGTCGCCGAACTCGTCGCGCTCCCGGGCCGCGGGGGTGTCCGAGGTGTTGAGCACCAGGGCCCGCCCGGCGCGCAGCAGCCCGGCCGGTTCGCCGTCGGCCGTACCGAGCTTGTACGCGACGCCGGGGGCGAGCACCCGCTGCACCCAGCCGGTGAGCACCGCGGGCGGCATGCCCCACCAGTTGGGGTGGATCAGCACCAGCGCATCCAGGCTGGCCACCTCGGCGCGGTGCAGGGCGAGCCGGGGGTCGGGACTGCCCCCGGCGGCGGCCACCGTCCCGGTCTCCTCGGCGGTGAGCAGCGGGTCGAAGCCCTCCGCGTGGAGATCGTGGGCGAGCACCTCGCAGCCGCGTCCGCGCAGTTCGTCCACCACGGCGTCGTACAGCGCGTGGTTGAAGCTGCCCGGCCGCGGATGCGCCAGGTAGACCCCGATCCGGTTCATGTTCCGCCCCCCTCAGGCTGGTTGGAGGCCGATCGTACTGGTCGGCGGTGGCGCCGGCGGGCGGCCCCGGGCACTGTGTGGAGCTGACCGCGCAGGGCCGCGCCCTCTTCGCCGAGGCCGACGCGACCCGACGGGCCGCCCTGGCCCCGGTGTTCACCGACCGGCTGGACGCGGCGGACATCGCGGCCCTGGGGACGGTCTGGCGCAAGCTCAAGGCCTGAGCCGCCCCCGCGCCGCCGCTACGCCGCCGCCCCGCATCGCCGCCCCGTATCGTCGCTGCGCCGCTACGCAGCCCCGGCCGCCGTCGGCTCCCCGGAGGCGCCGGCGATCACCTCGTCCAGCACCTCGCGGGAGCGCAGCAGATCGCTGATCATCCGGTCGATCCGGTCCCGCTCCGAGGTGAGTTCCTCGACCAGCAGAGGGGTGGCGGTCTCGCTGGGGCCGCCGTCGGAGTCCCGCATGCAGGGGAGGATCTTGTAGATGGTCCGGCTGTGCAGCCCGGCGGCGAACAGCTCCTGGATGTGCACCACCCGGTCCACCGCCATCTCCGGGTACTCCCGGTGGCCGCCCGCGGTGCGCCGGGCGACCAGCAGCCCCTGCTGCTCGTAGTACCGGAGCGAGCGCTCGCTCACGCCCGTGCGCCGGGCCAGTTCACCGATCCGCATGCCGTCCACCCCGCTGTTCGCTCCGCCGTTCCGGCCGAAGGCTTGAACCTGACATCGATGTTAGCTTCTACCGTCCGGGCACGACGGAGAACGCCGAAACCACCGGGGCGCCGAGGGCTGTACGGACGACCCGACGCTCGCCGGATAACACGCCGACGTCACCAGGGGGTGTGCCGGGGGTGGCGCGCGGCGGCCTGCGGGTCGTGCCATGATCCCTGCATGGGTTCCAACGTTTTCTTCGACATCACCATCAACGACGAGCCGGCCGGCCGCATCGTCTTCAAGCTGTACGACGACGTCGTCCCGAAGACCGCCCGCAACTTCCGCGAGCTGGCCACCGGCCAGAACGGCTTCGGCTACGAGGGCTCCGGCTTCCACCGCGTGATCCCCGCCTTCATGCTGCAGGGCGGTGACTTCACCAACCACAACGGCACCGGTGGCAAGAGCATCTACGGCGAGAAGTTCGCGGACGAGAACTTCCAGCTCAAGCACGACCGCCCGGGCCTGCTGTCGATGGCCAACGCCGGCCGCAACACCAACGGCTCGCAGTTCTTCATCACCACCATCGTCACCGACTGGCTGGACGGCAAGCACGTCGTCTTCGGCGAGGTCGTCGAGGGCATGGACGTCGTGAAGAAGATCGAGGGCCTCGGTTCGCAGAGCGGCCGCACCTCGGCCGACATCAAGATCGCCAAGTCCGGCGTGGTCGAGTAGTCACCGCGGCCACCGGCACGCGTACCGCCCCGGAGTGGGAAGTCGGCTCGGCCGGCTTCCCACTCCGGGGCGGTGTCGTTCCCGGGGCCGCCGGTCCATGGGCCCAGGCCCAGGCCCTAGGCCCAAGGACCGATGGCCCGCCGCCCCGGTCCGGGGTGGAATGGACGAATGGATCACGAGCAGGCGTACGAGGGGCTGACCGCCGCCGCCCGGGCGGCGTACCTGGAGCGGATCGGGGTCACGGACCCCGGGGCACCCTCGGCGGACGGGCTGGCCCGGCTGCAGCGGGCCCACCTGCGGGCGGTCCCGTTCGAGAACCTGAGCATCCACCTCGGCGAGCCCGTGGTGCTGGAGCCGGCGGCGCTGGTGGCGAAGCTGGTGGACCGGCGGCGCGGCGGGTTCTGCTACGAACTCAACGGCGCCTTCGCCGAGTTGCTGCGCTCACTGGGCTACCGGGTGAGCCTGCTGGCCGCCCGGACCTTCGGGGGCGGCCACCCCGGGCCGCCGCTGGCCCACCTGGCGCTGCGCGTCGACCTGGACGGGCCCTGGCTGGTCGACGTGGGCTTCGGCCGGTTCAGCGAGCTGCCGCTGCGCCTCGACGAGCGCGGCGAACAGGCCGACCCCCAGGGCGCGTTCACCGTCCGCCCGTACGGCGGCCACGGCGAGCTGGACGTCCTGATGGACGGCGAGCCGCAGTACCGGCTGGACCAACGCCCTTACCGGCTGGCCGACTTCGGGCCGACCTGCTGGTGGCAGACCACCTCGCCGCAGTCCCACTTCACCCGCTCGACCACCTGCTCGCTGCTCGCCCCCGACGGAGGCCGGACCACGCTCAGCGGCACCCGGCTGATCCGCACCGCCCCCGACGGCGGCCGCACCGAGGAGCGGCTCACCGAGGCCGCCGCACTGTCCGCCTACCGCGAGCACTTCGGGATCGCGCTCGACGGGCTGCCGGCGGCGCCGTCCGCCTGAGGTCGGCCGGACACCGCAGCCGGGGCGCCCAGCTCCCCTCCCGCGTCCCCACCCTGCGCGCGGGCACCCCGGCCCAGATCCCGCAGGCGGCCGGGACCTCCATGCCGTAGAGCGCGAGCGCCTCCTGGACCAGGCGGCCCAGGAGGCGGTGGCGTCGGTGGTGGACGCATGCGGTGACGAGTGACATCCACCCGTTGTCGTGGGGTGGTCGCACCCTGTGTCCGGTTACTTGAAGTCCGGCACCGCGGTGTCGTTCTTGAAGGCGTCGAAGACCTGCTTGGACTTGTTGGTGTCCCACAGCACCGCCGACTCGCCGGTCTTGGTGCGGTAGTCCGCGTTGCCGATCGGGATGGTGAGGGTCTTGCCGGAGCCGCCGTTGACGTCCTTCATGGCGAGGAAGAGCGAGCCCAGGTCGGTCAGTCCGCAGTCGTCGTCGACGATCAGGGTGCCGAGCGCCGAGTCGACCAGCGGGTAGAAGGTGAACGGGTTCATCACGGTGCCCGGGGAAGCGGCCTGGTGGGCGAGGGCGCCGAGGAACTTCTGCTGGTTGCGCATCCGGCCGAGGTCCTGGTCGGCCATCTGGTGGCGCTGGCGGACGAAGGCCAGGGCCTGGGTGCCGTTGAGGGTCTGGTCGCCGGCCTTGAGGTCGAGGCCGGAGTCCTTGTCCTTGATGTCCTGGTCGATGTGCATCTCGACGCCGCCGATGGAGTCGACGATGCCGGCGAACCCGGCGAAGCCGATCTCGGCGTAGTGGTCGATGTGGATGCCGGTGTTCAGCTCGACGGTCTGCACCAGGAGCCGGCCGCTGCCGGTGGCGAAGGCCGAGTTGATCTTCGAGCTGGTGGCCTTGACGGTCTTCCCGCCGCTGGTCCTGTACTCGGGGATCGGCACCCAGGAGTCGCGCGGGATGCTCATCAGGGTGTTCCCGTTGTCCCCGATGTGCAGGATCATCATCGAGTCGCTGCGCTTGCCCTCGACGTCGTGCCCGGTGTGCATGGTGTCCATCTGGGACTCGCTGAGGCCCTCGCGGCTGTCGGAGCCGACGATCAGCCAGTTGGTGCCCTTGCCGGCGGCCGGACGGCCCGGGTAGTCGGCCAGCACGTTCTCGTGGTTGAGCTTGGAGTCCGCCCAGAACCAGGTGGAGACCGCGGTCACCATGACGGCGATCAGCACGCCGAAGACCGTCCACTTCACGATCCGCCGCCGCGGCCAGCGCCGGGCCTGCGCACCGGCCGGCGGGGCGCCGCCGGGACCGCCCGGGCCCCCGGGGCGACCCGGTCCGCCCGGGCCACCGGGACCACCGGGGCCCGGACGGCCGGGGCCTCCGGGCGCGGCCTGCGGCGGGACGCCGCCGAGGCGGGACGGCCCGGGCCGGTGCGGAGCGGGCGCCCCCGGCCCGCGCGGGTTCAGCCCGGCCGGCAGCGGCGGCTCGGCCGCCGCACCGCCGCCGTTGCCTCCGTACGGGTTCCCGCCGCCGCCCGGGCGGCCCTCCTGCCACGTGTTCATGCCGTCGAGGATGCCCGACCCCGGTACCGCTGACTCCCCCCGGGGCCCCCGCCAGGCCTCTTGTAGCAGTTTTGATGCACGCACCGGATCGTTCCGGCGTGAAACGCGCCCGTCACCCGCGTTCCGAGCGCCGAAACGATTCTTGACCGCTCCGAACGCAGCGTGTTTGCATTCCAGGCATGGACCAGGGGCGGGCACTCACGCGTCGGCGGCACGTCGACCTGCAGCGCGTGTCCGGTTCCCTCTGTCGCGGCTGAAGCGCACTTCGCCCATCCCCCACCGCAGCAGCCGAGCAGCGGCCGCTGCGAAGCGCCCCCGCTTCCAGCCAGAGGTGAACCATGGCCACCGTCCTGTCCGTTTCCGGCTCCCCGTCCGCCACCTCCCGCACCACCCGGCTGCTGCGCCACGTCGACGCCCGCCTGGTGGACCGCGGTCACCGCGTCGTCCCCTTCGAGGCCCGCAGCCTGCCCGCGCACGCGCTGCTCTCGGGCGACTTCGACCACCCGGAGATCGTCGCCGTCACCGAGCTGTTCGCCCGCGCCGACGGCGTCGTCATCGGCACCCCCGTCTACAAGGCCGCCTACTCGGGCCTGCTCAAGGCCCTGCTCGACGTGCTCCCGCAGTACGCCCTGGCCGGCAAGGCCGTCCTGCCGTTGGCCACCGGCGGCTCGCCCGCGCACGTCCTCGCCGTGGACTACGCGCTGCGCCCGGTGCTCAGCTCGATGGGCGCCGGCCACGTCACCCAGGGCTGGTTCGTGCTCGACCGCCACATCACCGCCGCGGAGGACGGCACGACCCTCGTCGAGTGCGAGACCGACGCCCAGCTCGTCCCCGTCGTCGAGGGCTTCGCCGACGCCCTCGAACGCCTGGCCGCACCCGTCCTGACCGGCTGAGCGGCCGCCCGCGCGACCCCGTACGGGGCGACCCCGAGAAGGCCCGCGGCACCCCCTAGGGGGAGGGGGTGCCGCACCCGTAGAACCTTGGTTGCACCGCTTCATTCCGGCGGAGGACGAGCCCTCCGACGGCGACTCCTAACGTGGTTCTCACATCCCCGCCCCTCCGAAGGCGGCCCGGTTCCGTCGGGTCCGCCACCCGACCGTGCCGGGAGGGTGGGGGTCAACGGGTGGGCCACTTCTTAGGAGACTCCAGTGACGACGGCAGCAGCCGTGTACGACCCCCAGCTTCCCGGCGGACCGTCCGCCGTCGCCGCCTCGGCCCGCCAGGTGACCAAGGCCTACGGATCGGGCGAGACCAAGGTGACCGCGCTCGACGCGGTCGACGTGGACATCCAGCGCGGCCGCTTCACCGCGATCATGGGCCCCTCGGGCTCCGGCAAGTCCACCCTGATGCACTGCCTGGCGGGCCTGGACACGGTCAGCGCCGGGCGGATCCGGATCGGCGACACCGAGATCACCGGCCTGAAGGACAAGCAGCTGACCAGGCTGCGCCGCGACAAGATCGGCTTCATCTTCCAGGCGTTCAACCTGCTCCCGACCCTGAACGCGCTGGAGAACATCACCCTGCCGATGGACATCGCCGGCCGCAGGCCCGACCAGGCCTGGCTGGACCAGGTGGTGGAGACCGTCGGCCTGGCCGGCCGGCTCAAGCACCGCCCGACCCAGCTCTCCGGCGGCCAGCAGCAGCGCGTCGCGGTGGCCCGCGCGCTGGCCGCCCGCCCCGAGATCATCTTCGGCGACGAGCCCACCGGGAACCTGGACTCCCGGGCCGGCGCCGAGGTGCTCACCTTCCTGCGCCGCTCGGTGGACGAGCTGGGCCAGACCATGGTCATGGTCACCCACGACCCGGTCGCCGCCGGCTACGCGGACCGGGTGCTCTTCCTCGCCGACGGCGTGATCGTCGACGAGATGCACGCGCCGACCGCCGACTCCGTCCTCGAACGCATGCGCCGCTTCGACGGCAAGCGCACCAGCTGAGCGGCGGGACGACGAAACCATGCTGCTCAGGACCTCACTGCGGAGCTTCTTCGCCCACAAGGGCCGGATGGCGCTCTCGCTCATCGCCGTCGTGCTGTCGGTCGCCTTCGTGTCCGGCACCCTGGTGTTCTCCGACACCGCCACCAGCACCTTCTCCAAGCTGTTCGCCGCGACCGCCTCCGACATCTCGGTCCAGCCGCCCAAGCCGGCCGACGACCAGGAGCAGCAGGCCGGGGACAAGCCCGCCACCGTCCCGGCCGCGCTCGCCCAGCAGGTCGCCTCGGTACCCGGCGTGAAGACCGCCGTCGGCCAGGTCATGGTCGGCAACGCGATCCTGGTCAACCCGGCCACCAACAAGCTGGTCGGCCCGACCAGCGGCGCGCCGACCCTGGTCGGCAACTGGACCGACACCCCCCGCAACCCGGTACGGATCACCTCCGGGCACGTCCCGCAGAACTCCGGCGAGCTGGTGCTGGACGCGGACACCGCCAAGAAGGCCGCGCTGGGCGTCGGCGACAAGATCCGGGTCGACAACGCCGCCGGCCGGCACCCGTACACGATCGCCGGCATCGCCACCTTCACCACCACCAACCCGGGCGCCGCGCTCGCCTTCCTGGACACCGCGACCGCCCAGCAGGTGCTGCTCGGCGAACAGGCCTACACCTCCGTCGAGGCCTTCGGTGACGGCAGCCGCAGCAACGACCAGCTCAAGGCCGACGCCCTCGCCAAGGTGGGCGGCGGCTTCCAGGTCAAGACGGCGGCCGAGCAGAAGGACGAGAACACCAAGGCGATCGGCAGCGGCCTCGACTTCATGAAGTACGCGATGCTCGGCTTCGCCGGGATCTCGCTGATCGTCGGCGGCTTCCTGATCATCAACACCTTCTCGATGCTGGTCGCCCAGCGCACCCGTGAGATCGGCCTGCTGCGCGCCATCGGCGGCAGCCGCCGGCAGGTGAACGGCTCGGTGCTGGTCGAGGCGCTGATCCTGGGCGTGCTCGGCTCGACCCTCGGCGTGGCGGCCGGCCTGGGCGTGGCCTTCGGCCTGATCAAGCTGATGAACGCGATCGGCATGGACCTCGACGCGAGCGACCTGGAGATCGGGCCCGACGTCTTCGTCGCGGGCTACGCGGTGGGCATCCTGATCACCGTCGTCGCCGCCTGGATCCCGGCCCGCCGGGCCAGCCGGATCGCACCGATGGCCGCCCTGCGCGACCACGGCACCCCGGCCGAGGCACGCTCCAACCTGGTCCGCACGGTCCTCGGGGTGCTGCTCACCGGCGGCGGCGCGGGCCTGCTGGTCCTCGCCGGCACGGCGGACAAGGCCGGTACCGGCGGGCAGCTCCTGGGCCTGGGCCTGCTGCTCACCCTGATCGGGTTCGTGGTGCTCGGCCCGCTGCTGGCCACCGTCGTCATCAAGGTGCTCGGCGCCCTGCTCCCGGCCCTGTTCGGGCCCTCCGGCAAGCTCGCCCAGCGCAACGCGATGCGGAACCCGCGCCGCACCGGCGCCACCGCCGCCGCCCTGATGATCGGCCTGGCGCTGGTGATCGGCTCCTCGGTGTTCAGCTCCTCGGCGGTCAGTTCGGCCAGCGCGCAGATCGACAAGTCGGTGGGGGTCGACTACATCATCCGCGGCGGCCAGACCGGCGTCACCGCCGAGATGATCGACGCGGTGAAACGGACCCCGGGCATCGACCACGTCACCACCGAGAAGGACCTCGACGCCAGGTTCCAGCTGCCCGACGGCACGACCGCTCGGGCCGGGATCGCCGCGGTGCCGCCGGCCTTCTTCACGACGGACTTCCGGCTGCCGGTCAAGTCCGGCGCGGTGGAGTCGATCGGGCGCGGATCGCTGGGCATCGGCGAGGGCTTCGCCACCGACCACCACCTCAACGTCGGCGACAGCATCACCGTCCACTACGCCGGCGGCCACACCCAGGTGCTCCCGGTGGGCGTGGTGTTCGCGAAGGACTCGCTCTACGGGGACGCCTCCTTCGTCGACTTCGCCACCATGGCCGAGGCCGTCCCGGCGGCCGATCAGCCCGTCGACCGCACCTTCTACGCCAAGGCCGCCTCCGGCGCCGACGTCGGCAGGACGCTCACCGCCCTGCAGGACGCGCTCCAGCAGTACCCGCAGCTGACCGTCAAGGACCAGGCCGGCTACAAGGAGCTCGTGCAGTCCCAGGTCAACACCCTGCTCTACCTGATCTACGGCCTGGTCGGCCTGTCGATCACCGTCGCGGTGCTCGGCGTGGTCAACACCCTGGCGCTGTCGGTGGTGGAGCGGACCCGCGAGATCGGCCTGCTGCGGGCGATCGGGATCTCCCGCCGCCAGCTGCGCCGGATGATCCGGCTGGAGTCCGTGGTGATCGCCCTGTTCGGCGCCGTCCTCGGCACCGGTCTGGGCCTGGCCTGGGGCGTCACCGCCCAGCGGGTGCTGCGGGACCAGGGCCTCGGGACGCTCTCCGTCCCGACCACCACGATCGTGGTGACGCTGGTCTCCTCGGTGGTGATCGGCCTGGTCGCCGCCCTGGTTCCGGCCTTCCGGGCCGGACGGATGAACGTCCTCGCGGCCATCGCGACGGACTGACCCGGCGACGGGGGACGTCGGGTCACCCACGGGGGAACGGGGGAGCGGGGGAACGGGGGAGCGGGGGGCGGGGGGGGCCCCCCCCCCGCCCCCCCCCGGGGGGCCCGGGGACCACCAGGCGCCCGCCCGCGACGCCCCGGTGAACCGCGGTCAACACCCCCCCCCCCCCCCAACCGAC
>NZ_JBIWPL010000043.1:10997-40994 GCF_044768255.1 Kitasatospora sp. NPDC101157
GGGGCCGGGGGGGGGGGGGGGGGGGCGCCCCCCCGGGGGGGGGGGGGGGGGGGGGGGGGGGGGGGGGGGGGGGGCCGGGGGGGCCACCGCCCCGGCCCCCCGCCGTGGCGGCCGGTGAACATCCTGTCGACGGCCGGATCCGCCCTGTTCACCGGCGTTCACCACCCGCCCCGAACCTGCGCCGAACCTGCACCGATCCCGCCTGGATTCGGGCCCGGGGGAGCGGAACGGTACGGTGGTCGTGATCACTGCGCCGGTGCCGCCCTCCGGGGGACCGGGAACAGCCGAACCGGGACAAGACGGCAACGCGTCGGCACCGGTACGGTTGGCCCCGATGAACACCAAGGCTGCTGAGGAGCTGCCGGCTGTTTCCGTGATCATGCCGGTGCTCAACGAGGAACGACACCTGCGCACGGCCGTCCGGCGCATCCTGGACCAGGAATACCCCGGGCCGATGGAAGTGGTGATCGCCCTCGGTCCCTCCACCGACCGCACCGCGGAGATCGCCGCCGAGCTGGTGGCGGAGGACCCGCGGGTGCGCACGGTCGAGAACCCCACCGGCCGCACCCCCGCGGGGCTGAACGCCGCGATCCGGGGCTCGCAGTACCCGATAGTGGTCCGGGTCGACGGCCACGGGCTGCTCACGCCCGGCTACATCACCACGGCCGTCCGGCTGCTCGGTGAGATGGACGCCGCCAACGTCGGCGGCATCATGCACGCCGAGGGCGAGACCGAGTGGGAGAACGCGGTCGCCGCCGCGATGACCTCCAAGATCGGCGTCGGCAACGCGGCCTTCCACACCGGCGGCCTGGCCGGCCCGGCGGACACCGTCTACCTCGGGGTGTTCCGGCGCGAGGTGCTGGAGAAGCTCGGCGGCTACAACGAGGAGTTCATCCGCGCCCAGGACTGGGAGCTGAACTACCGGATCCGCCAGGACGGCGGGCTGGTCTGGTTCACCCCCCAGCTCAAGGTGACGTACCGCCCCCGGCCGTCCGTCCGGGCGCTGGCCAAGCAGTACAAGGACTACGGCCGCTGGCGCCGGGTGGTCACCCGCTACCACCGCGGCTCGGTCAACCTGCGCTACCTCGCCCCGCCGAGCGCGCTGCTCGCGGTGGTGCTCGGCCTGGTGCTCGGCGCCGCCGTCCACCCGGCCTTCCTCGCGGTGCCCGGCGCCTACCTGCTGGGCATCCTCGGCGGCGCGGTGGTCGAGGGCCGCGGGCTGTCCCTCCGCGCCAAGGCGCTGCTGCCGGTGGCGCTCGCGACCATGCACCTCAGCTGGGGCTTCGGCTTCCTCACCTCGCCCCGCTCGCTGGCCCGCCGGGTGATGCGCAGCGTCGCCCCGACCTCCGAGGACGTGCTCTCCCGGGCACGTTGAGGCGCCGGACGGCCAACTCGGCCGGCCGGCAGGTTCGGTGATGCCGTGTCAGGTCAGGCCGACCGGAGGCCGCAGCGGTGCCGGCCACCGGATCGACGGTGGCCGGGCAGCTACTTGGCGCACACGTCGACGTCGTCCGCCTGCACCCGCTGGAGGTCCTTCGGGGCCTCGGTCGGCGCCTGCGAGGGGGCCGCGAGGACGTCCTTGCCGAGCACCAGCAGCAGCGGGTCCTTCGGGCCCGCCTTGGGGTTCGGGCGTACGGCGTCGGCGGGCAGTCCGAGGGCGGCGGCCAGCGCGGCGGCCTCGGCCTCCTGGCCTGCCGGGTGGGAGACCGTGGTGGTCGCGGCGGGCGGGGCGTCCGAGCCGACCGCCGCCCTGGCGAAGCCCTTGGCCTTCAGCTTGTCCACCGTCGGCCCGGACTGGCCGCGCGTCCCGCTGCCGTTGCGCACCGTCACCGGGACGTCCTTGGTGTCCACCGCCGGGGCGGTGGTGCTCGGTGCGGCCGAGGCGGGGGCGGTGGCCTCGGGGGCGGGGGCGGGCGTCCCGGTCAGCGAGCGGTCGCCCGCGATCATCGAGAAGATCTGCCCGGCGTCCGGCTGCTTCAGTATCAGCCGGTCCGTGTCCTTGGGGTCGTCCAGTACCGGCACGGTGGTGAAGGTGATGTTCTTGGTGTCCACCTTGCTGATGTCCTGCGCCAGGTCCTTCAGCTTGTCGACGCTGCCGATGGCGGAGTCCACGGTGAGCGCCTTGGTGGCGGCGTCCGCGAGCCGGTAGAGCTTGCTCGGGCTGGTCAGGGTGTCGTCGCTCTTGATCTTGCGGATCATCGAGCTGATGAACTGCTGCTGGAGCGGGATCCGGGTGAGGTCGCCGCCGAAACCGACCGCGTGCCGGGTGCGGACGAAGGCCAGCGCCTCCTCGCCCTGGACCACGTGACGGCCCTTGGACATCTTCAGGTGCGAGTCCTTGTCGTCGATGTCCTTGGCCGCGCAGACCTCGACCCCGCCGACGGCGGTGGAGAGCGTCTTGACCGCCTCGAAGTTGACCTGCACGAAGTGGTCGACCCGGATGCCGGTCATCTTCTCGACGGTCTTCCAGGTGCAGCCCGCGTCGCGCCCCTCCTGGCCGAGGCTCTTGTTGAACATGTCCCGCGCCGCGCCCGGGACCTTCTTGCCCTTGTCGTCCGCGCACTCCGGTATCGGCACCATCAGGTCGCGCGGGATGCTGACCACGGTCGCGTTGGAGCGGTCCTTGGCGATGTGGAACAGCAGCGTGGTGTCGGCGTGCCCGGTGCTGCCCTCGTCGCCGTACTCGCGTCCGAGGCCCGCCCGGCTGTCCGTGCCGATCACCAGCACGTTCAGCGCGTCCCCGGCGGCCTTGGGCCGCTCCGCCTCGTCGCCCAGCTGGACCTTCACCGAGGTCAGGTTGCTGTTGAAGTGCTGGTACAGGTAGTACGCCCCGCCGCAGCCCGCGACCAGCACCAGGGCGCCCGTCCCGGCCGTCCACTTGAGCACCCGCCGGCGCCGGTTCCGCCGGGCGGCCGCGGCGGCCCGGCGGCGCTCGTCCCGGCGGCCTCCGCCGTTGTACCGGCCGGTGTTCGGTTGGTCCTGCTGCACGGGATTCCCTACGTCCGACCGTCACGGGGGCGGCCCACCCGGGCGGTGGGTCGATCCGGACACACTAGACGAGCCGAACGGGGGAATCGTTCCGAGTATGAGATCCGTCACGGAAATGCAATAGGCTGGCAAATTCCGGACCGGGCCTCAGTGTTGTGCGCAGGCGTCCACGTCCGCGGTGCGTCCCTCGAACGTGGGCGAGTCGCTCGCCGAGGGTGACGCCGCCGCCCCGTCGGAGCCCGCGACGGCCCCCGGACTCGCCCCCGCGTCCGGGGTTGGCGTCGAACCGGGCGGGCGGACCGCGATCTGCCGGTCCGCCCGCAGTGCGGTGAACAGCTGGGTGGTCTGCGGCTGCACGAACTCGTCGCGGTCCGAGTCGTAGCGGTACGGGCGGCGCGGCGCGGTCAGGAACACCACGTTCTCCGAGGGCAGGCCGCGCAGGTCCTTGGTCAGGTCGTAGAGCGCGCCGAGCGAGGACAGGCCGCCGTCCGCCTTCACCGAGGAGGTGGCCGCGTCCAGCACCGGCCACAGCTTGGTCGGGTTCAGCAGCACCCCCTGCGACTGCACCTTGCGGATCAGCGAGGCCAGGAACTGCTGCTGACGGCCCATCCGCTGGGTGTCGCTGCCGTCGCCCAGGCTCTCCCGGGCCCGGACGTAACCGAGCGCCTGCTCGCCGTGCAGCACCTGGCGCCCGGCCGCGAGGTCCAGCTTGGCGTCCTTGTCGTGGATCGGCTGCGGCACGCACACCTCGACCCCGCCGATCGCGTCCACCATGGTCTTGAAGCCGCTGAAGTCGAGGATCACGTAGTGGTCGACCCGGATGCCGCTCAGCTGCTCGACGGTGCGGATCGAGCAGGCCGGACCGCCCAGCTCGAAGGCCCAGTTGAACTGCATCGTCCCCGGCTTGCTGCGGCTGCCGTCCGGCTTCTCGCAGGAGGGCACCGTCACCATGACGTCGCGCGGGATGGAGACCGCCGTCGCGTGCCTCCGGTCGGCGGCCAGGTGCAGCAGGATCGTGGTGTCCGAGCGCTGGCTGCCGGGCTGCCCGCCGTACGAGGAGTTGGTGCCGGTGCGGTCGTCGCTGCCGATCAGCAGGATGTTCCGGGCGCCCTCGGTCCCCGCGGCCCGGCCCGGCCGCTCGCCCTCCAGCTTGGCCAGCAGCTGGTCGGTGGCGGAGTCGGTCCTGATGTTGCCGTCCAGCTTCCGGTACGCGATCCAGAGCGTCACGCCGGTGGCGACCAGCAGGAACGCGACGGCGCCGGCGGTGATCATCAGCCACCGCCGGCGCCGTCGCGGGCGTCCCGGTCCGCTCGGGGGAGCGTCCGCGGGGGGAGTCTCGTCGGTCGGGGGGTGCTCGGTGTCATCCTCGGCCATGGCAGGCATCCCTACCCGCCGGGGCGGCGCCGGGGTCAGCCGAGGCGGACAGTCACCCGTTCGGACTCGGCCCGCTTCTCCCACTGCCCGGCGTCCAGGCCCTGCGAGTTGCGGCACAGCACCACCGAGGCGCCGGCCGCCAGCGGGGCCAGCAGGCCGGCCTCCAGACCGGCCCAGTCGTCGAAGGAGAGGGTGGACATCACCCGGTCGCCGGGCTTGAGGCCGAGGCGCCCGGCCCCCTCCCGGGCCAGCGCGACGGTCTGCTCACCCGTCAGCTTCAGCGGCAGCCCGTCGACCCTGGTCTCCAGGGCCTGCCCGTCCGGGGCGACGGGGGAGTACGGCGCGAAGCGGTCGCCCTGGCCGGGCACCTCGGCGGCGTAGTCGAGGAAGCCGTCCGGGCGGTGCGGGAAACGGCCGCCGAGCGGCCGCAGGGCGAGCGCCACCCGCTCGCCCTCGCAGGCCTGGGCGGCCTCCAGGCCGTCCGGGCCGCTCACCACCAGGTCGGCGTCGGCCGGATCGCCGTCCGGCACCGCCGTCACGCCGACCGACCAGCAGGCCAGCAGCCAGACGGCGCTCTGCCAGTGGGCGGGCAGCAGCAGCGCGGCCCGGTCGCCCGGGCCGGCGTTCAGTTCGTCCTGGAGGAGGTTGGACGTCTTGGCGACCCAGTTGTCGAAGGTCCGGGCGGACAGCTCCACCCGTTCGCCGGTGGCGTCGTCGTAGAAGGTGACCAGCGGGGCCGCGGGATCGACCGAAGGGGTGCCGCCGCGCAGGTATGCGTGCAGCAGCTCGACGGGGGTGCGGGCATCGGCAGCGAATGGCGCAGTCATGGTGCGCCCCAGCCTACGGCCTTCGAGTGGCACGCCGGGAGGGGCGGCCGAGCGGGCGCGGGGCGGCGTGGCGAGCCGTCCGGTTTGCGGCGACGATCCCCTGTATGCGCCTTTCACACCAGGCCGCGCGCCTCCGGACCGGAGCCGTGCGCCTCCCGTTCCCCGCCGCGCTGCTCGCCGGATGCACCGCCGCCCTCCTGCTCCAGCCCGCCTCCGGCGCCTCCGCCGCGCCCCTTGCTCCCGGAGCCGAGCGCCGCGACTTCCCCGGCGGCGGCACGACCACCTCGCTCCCGCTGTCCGCCGGCCACGGCCTCGCACCGAGCACCACCCGACCGTACGAACTCCTCGGCGTCGGTTGGGACGGACCGGCCGGTGCCCTGGACGGCGGATCCGTCCGGGTCCGCACCCGCGACGCCGCCACCGGCCGCTGGAGCGACTGGCACACCCTGGAGGCCGACCCCGAGGACGGCCCCGACCACGCCCCGCACGGCGCCACCGCCCCGCTGTGGACCGGCCGCAGCGACGGCGTCGCCGTCGAGGTCCGCCCCGGCCCGGCCGGACCGCCGCCCGGACTCCGGGTCGACCTGGTCGACCCCGGCGCCGGTGCCCCGGCGCCCAGCGCCACCCGCACCCTCCCCGCCGCCCCGGCCGACGGCGGCCAGGCACCGCGCCCGGGCATCGTCACCCGGGCCGGCTGGGGCGCCGACGAGTCCCTGCGCGAACCCGGCTTCGAGTACACCGGCCCCGTCCGCGCCGTCTTCGTCCACCACACCGCGACCGCCACCGACTACGCCTGCAGCGACGCCCCCCGGGTGATCAGATCGATCTACCAGTACCACGTCAAGACCAGCGGCTGGCGGGACATCGGCTACAACTTCCTGGTCGACCGCTGCGGCACCATCTACGAGGGCCGGGCCGGCGGCGTCGCCCAGCCCGTCCACGGCGCCCACACCCTGGGCTTCAACACCGACTCCTCCGGCGTCGCCGCCATCGGCACCTTCGTCAACGACACCCCGCCCCAGCAGCTCCTCGACGGCCTCACCGCCATCTCCGCCTGGAAGCTCGGCCTCACCGGCCAGGCCGCCGACGGCCACACCAAGCTCACCTCGGGCTCCGACGCCAGCCGCTACCCCAAGGGCACGGTCGTCGACTTCGACGCCATCTCCGGACACCGCGACGCCTTCAACACCGAGTGCCCCGGCAACGCCCTCTACGCCCGGCTCCCCGCCCTGCGCACGGCCGCCGCCAAACTCCAGAACCGGTAGCGTCACCCGCTCCGCGTATCGTTCATAGCCTCAGGCACCACAGGAGGCGACAGCAGTGACGGGCGGCAGCGAGGCGGTACGCCGTTGGCGGCCGGGCTTCCCGCTCGACCCCGTCCGCACCCTCCTGCCGCTGCGCCGGGGCCCCGCCGACCCCTCCTACCGCACCACCGGCGACGGCGCCGTCTGGCGCGCCTCCCGCACCCCGGCCGGCATCGGCACCCTGCGGGTGCTGCCTCGACCCGCCGCCGGCGAGGTCGAGGCGACGGCCTGGGGCCCGGGCGCCCAGTGGCTACTGGAACGCCTGCCCGTCCTGCTCGGCGCGGAGGACCACCCCGAGGCACTGGTGCTGCCCCCCGGCCCGCTGCGCGACGCCCAGCGCCGAACGGCCGGGGTGCGGCTCACCCGGACCGGACTGGTCCTGGAATCCCTCGTCCCGGCGATCCTCGAACAGAAGGTCACCACCGATGAGGCCTACCGCGCCTGGCGGACCCTGCTCCGCGACTTCGGCACCCCGGCGCCCGGCCCCGCCGAGGGCATGCGGGTGGCCCCGTCGGCCCGCGAATGGGCGATGGTCCCCAGCTGGGAGTGGCACCGGGCCGGCGTCGACCCCAAACGCTCCGCCACGGTGATGCGCGCCGTCCGGCTGGCCCCCCGACTGGAGGAGGCCTCCACGATGCCCCACGAACAGGCCTTCGCCCGCCTCACGGCAGTCCCCGGCATCGGCATCTGGACGGCCGCCGAAACCCTCCAGCGCAGCAACGGCGACCCGGACGCCGTCTCCGTCGGCGACTTCCACCTCCCCAACCTGGTCGGCTGGGCCCTGGCCGGCCGCCCCCGCAGCGACGACACCCAGATGCTCGCCCTCCTGGAGCCCTACCGCCCCCACCGCCACCGCATCTGCCGCCTCCTCCTCGCCACCACCGCCCACGCCCCCCGCTACGGTCCGAGACTCACCCCCAACGACCACCGCCGCCGCTGAGCGGAAAGCGCGGAGAAGCGTACACGTGTTGTGTACGCTTGAACCATGGCTGACGAACTGAACATCCGTGAAGCCCGGGCTCATCTCGCTGAGGTGCTGAGCCGGGCCGAGGCCGGTGAGGTCACCGTCATCACCCGCAAGGGCGAGCGTGTCGGAGCGGTCGTGCCGATCGAGATCCTCGATGCCATAGAGGACGCCGAGGACGAACTCCTTGCCCGTGAGGCGGAGAAGCACCGGAACGAACCCACCGTGAGCATGGCCGAAGTCCTGGCGGATCTCTTCGGAGCGCCTCCGGGGGCTGCCGGGAGCGCCGCGTGAAGTACGCGTTTCGATTCACTGCGAGCGCCCGGCGGCAGCTACGCGGCATCGGCCAGGTCGACGCCATGCAAATCCTCGCAGCGCTCACCCGGCTCGGCGACGACCCGTACGCCGACGATCCGGACGTCAAGAAACTGACGGGTCATACGGGCCTCTACCGGCTTCGCGTCGGCATCTATCGCGTGGCGTACGAGATTCACGACGACGTGCTGGTGATCGTCGTCGTGAAGGTCGGCAACCGCCGCGAGATCTACCGGGGCCTCTGAGCCCTACCGCACCGCGATGAAGGCGTCCGCGCTGCGCTCCGGCCGCTCCCGCGGGGCCTCCGCCGGGCGGCCGACCGCGACGGCGCCCATCGGGTCCCAGTCCTCCGGCAGGTCCAGCGCCGCCCGGACGGTGTCACGGCAGAACATCGTGGACGACACCCAGGCGGAGCCGTACCCCTCACCGGTCAGCGCGACCAGCAGGTTCTGCACCGCCGCACCGACGGCCACCGTGAACATCTCCCGCTCCGCCGCGGCCCGCCGCGGATCCGGGTAGTCGTGCGAGCCGTCCATCACCAGGCACGGCACCACCAGGTACGGCGCGTCCCGCAGCACGTTGCCCCGAGCGGTGCGACGGGCGATCCGGGCCTCGTCCCAGCCGTCGAGTTCGCGCAGGTCGCGCTGCCAGGCGCCGAGCATGGCGTCGAGCAGCCGGTCCCGGGTCTCGGCGGACTCCAGCAGCACGAAGCGCCAGGGCGTGGTGTGGTGCGGTGCGGGTGCGGTGACCGCGGCGGCCACCGCGCGCCGGACGGCGGCCGGGTCGACCGGGTCGGCGGTGAAGGAGCGGACGGTGCGCCGCAGGGTGACGGCCTGGCGCAGTGCCTCGGAGGTGCCGAGCCGGAACATGTCGTCGGCGGCGGCCCGCACCAGCGGTCGGGTGCCGGCCCCGTCCTCGACGGTGACCAGGTGTCCGAGCCCGCGCACGACCGCGACCGGGACGCCGGTGGCCTTGCCCTTCACCAGGTCGCCGGCGGCGGCGAGTTCGTCGGCGGTCGCGGTGACGGTGAGCACCAGCTCGTTGCCGTGGCTGTCGGTGCGCCCGCGGTGGTCCTCCAGCACGGACAGCCCGGCGGCGCCGATCGCGACGTCGGTGAGCCCGTTGCGCCAGGGCCGTCCGAAGGTGTCGGTGACGACGACGGCGAGCCGGCGCCCCGTCAGCTGCTGGAGCCTGGCGCGCAGCGCCCGCGCGGAGGCGTCCGGGTCCTCGGGCAGCAGCAGGACGGTCCCGGGGGCGGTGTTGGAGGCGTCGACCCCGGCGGCGGCCATGACGAAGCCGTTGCGGTTCTCGACGATCCGGGCCGGTCCGCGCCGGGCGACCACCCGGACGGTCTCGGCGTCGATCGCGGCGTCGCGGTCGGCGGCGTGCAGCAGCCGGCCCTCGGCCTTGCTGACGATCTTCGAGGTGACGAGCAGGATGTCGCCGTCCAGGTACGTCCCGGCCTTGGCGATCAGTCCGGCGAGGTCCGCTCCCGCGTCGACCTCGGGAATCCCCTCGATCCCCAGGACCTCCAGCGCCGGGGTCACTTCCGTACCTGCTCGGCAAGACCCAACGCCGTCCGGGCCATCTCGGCGGTGGCCTCGACGTCGGTCATCAGCAGCGGGACGGCCCGGCAGGCGATTCCGGCGGCCTCGACCGCGGCGACGGCCTTCTCGTCGGCGGTGTCCACCAGCCAGCCGTCGATCAGGTCGGGCCCGTAGTTGAGCGCTACCGCCTCGGCGGTGGCCTCGACACCGACGGCGGCGAGCACCTTGTCGGCCATGCCCCGCACCGGGGCCCCGCCGATGATCGGGGAGAGCCCGACGACCGGCGCCGGGGAGGCGGCGACGGCCTCCCGGATGCCCGGGACGGCGAGGATGGTGCCGATCGAGACGACCGGGTTGGACGGCGGGAAGAGGATGACGTCGGCCTCGGCGAGGGCCTCCAGCACGCCGGGCGCGGGCTTGGCGGTGTCCGCGCCGACCGGGATGATCGCCTCGGCGTCGACGGCGGCGTGCAGCTTGACCCAGTACTCCTGGAAGTGGACCGCCCGGGTGCCCTGCTCGTCGGTGATCCGCACGTGGGTCTCGACCCGGTCGTCGCTCATCGGCAGCAGCCGCACGCCCGGGTTCCAGCGCACGCACAGCGCCTCGGTGACCTGACTGAGGCTGTACCCGGCGGTGAGCATCTGGCTGCGGACGAGGTGGGTGGCGAAGTCCCGGTCGCCGAGCCCGAACCACTCGGGGCCGACGCCGTACTCCTTCATCTCGGCCTTGATCGACCAGGTCTCGTCGGTCCGGCCCCAGCCCTGCTCCTCGTTGATCCCGCCGCCGAGGGTGTACATCACGGTGTCGAGGTCGGGGCAGACCTTGAGGCCGTAGAGGTGGATGTCGTCGCCGGTGTTGCCGATGACGGTGATCTCGTCCTGCGGTCCGACCGCCGCGAGGAGTCCGCGCAGGAAGCGCGCCCCGCCGATTCCGCCTGCCAGTGCCACGATGCGCATGGGGTCATCCTGCCACGGTCGGACTCTTCGTCAGTCCGCGCTCAACGCCGCTCGGCCTGCTCCCGCTGGTGCTGTTCGGGGACGGCCGTGGCGGTGGCGGCGCCGTACTGGTTCATCTCGGTCAGGCCCGGCGCGTAGAGGTGGATGGAGACGGCGGGTTCGAGCGCGCCGTTGACCACCTCGTGCAGGTAGCCGGAGGAGAACACCCGCTGCCCGCCGGGGCGCAGGATGCGGGCGCCCTCTCCGGCGTGGGTCAGGGAGCGTTCGATCAGCTCGCCGTGGACCACGGTCATCACGCCGGAGGACTCGCCGTGGTCGTGGAAGCCGCTGCTCTGGCCGGGCAGCCAGCTGAGCAGCCAGACCTCGTAGCCGGGGCCGGTCTCCAGCCGGGCGTACCAGCGGGTGAGCGCGTCGTAGCGGACCAGCGGCTCCCAGCGGGCACGGTCGGCGGCGATCTCGCGGACCAACTGGGCGTACCCGGCGACGGTGGTGGGGTGGCCGGGCAGGTCGGTGCGGGCGAGGTGGGGGAAGGCGAGCGGGTCGCCGGCGATGGAGACGTCGCTGAGCCCGTCCGCCCAGCGGTGTCCGTCCGTGCGGGGCACGGCGGGGGAGGTGCTCCCCCGGCCCGGCGGCTGGGAGGTGTTCCCAAGGCGGGCGAGCTTGTTGCGGTCGCGGTTCCGCTTGCGGATGCGGATCATGCGCACGGTAGTCGTCCTCGGATGAGTCGGCTGGTTCGGGGAGCAGCCGGATCCGGGATGTCCTGGGGCGGGAATCGCGGGCGGCCTCTGTGCTTCCTGGGGGCGGCGCGCGGTGGGACGCGGGCGCCTAGATACAGCAGGAACAGAGGCGACAACAAGAGTTCACGGCACGGCGGAGCGTGGAACCGCTCCGGGGGCTGGCGAACTCTGACATAGGGGAAAGGACACCGCATCCGCGGGGTCGGTGTCAAACCGGAGGATGCGGCATTCGAGTGGATTAGGTCGGGATCTTTCCCGGATGGGGTGATTCATCACTCTCTATGTTTCGATGGGAAGATCGCCGGGAAGGGAGGCCGATGACCGGCCTGTGACGGTGACCGAGCCTCATTCCACGAGTGGTTGCGGACGTTTCGGTGTTGTCCGGGGCTTTCTGGCTGAAGGTCCGATGTGTCCGAATATGTACACTATTCGTAACGGCTTGGTGCCAGTGAGTGAATCCCGGCCTCAATACCAGAGCTCGGCTTGACTGGGCCAGAGTGACGCAACTGTAATTTCACTCGTGTCGTCAGCCGCACGAGGCAACGGCAACCACGGGGACGCCAAGTAGGGGCAGAGGAGGCGCGCCACATGAGCGAGCTCTTTGAGCTGTTGATCGGGGACGGCATCGCGGAGGACGAGGAGGAACTCGGTTGGCAGGAGCGCGCGTTGTGCGCCCAGACCGACCCGGAGTCCTTCTTCCCCGAGAAGGGCGGCTCGACCCGCGAGGCCAAGAAGGTCTGCCTCGCCTGCGAGGTCCGCTCGGAATGCCTGGAGTACGCCCTCGCCAATGACGAGCGCTTCGGCATCTGGGGCGGTCTCTCCGAGCGCGAGCGCCGTCGGCTCAAGAAGAGCGCGGTCTGAGCGGGGAGGCCCCCGGCCCCCGCTGACCGTCCGCCAACCGCGGACCGCCACACAGTTGTACGAGCGCCTCACCGCGACGGTGGGGCGCTTTCGCGTTCCCGGCCCGCTTCCACCGCTCCCGGCCCCTTCTTCACCGCCTCCGCACCGGCACCGCGCACGAGTCGGCCATCGGGAGCCGTTAGTGTGGTGCGCCATCCGGTTGCCGTTCACCGGCTGTGTCCACCGAGAACTGGGGCCCGCGCACTCGATGACCGTCTACAGCCACCAGAGCGGCTTCACCGCTGCCAGGCCGCCCGCCTACCCGCGTCACCTGGTCACCGCGGTGATCGTCTCGCACGACGGCGCCCGCTGGCTGCCGCAGGCCCTGGCCGGCCTCCTCGGCCAGGACCGCCAGGTCCAGCGGATCCTCGCGGTCGACACCGGATCCACCGACAACTCCCCGCAGCTGCTCGCCGACACCCTCGCCGACTGGCTGCCCGAGAGCGGCCCGCTGGTGCTCGGCCGCCGGGCCGGCTTCGGCACCGCCGTCGCCGAGGCCGTCTCCGGGGCCGCGCCGCTGCGCCCGGAGGACCTCCCGTACCGGCTCGACCCCTCCGGCTACGACCCGGTCACCGGAGGCTGGGACGACTTCGGCGACCCGCTCGCCCAGGAGGACGACCTCGGCCGCGGCGGCCCGCGCGAGACCCAGCCGGTCGAATGGCTCTGGCTGCTGCACGACGACTGCGAGCCGCAGACCGATGCGCTGCGCCGCCTCCTCCAGGTGGCCGACTCCACCCCGAGCGCCGGCGTGATCGGCCCCAAGCTGCGCAGCTGGTACGACCGCCGCCAGCTGCTGGAGGTCGGCGTCACCATCGCCCGCTCCGGCCGCCGCTGGACCGGCCTCGACCGCCGCGAGCAGGACCAGGGCCAGCACGACCAGGTCCGTCCGGTGCTCGCCGTCTCCACCGCGGGCATGCTGGTGCGCCGCGACGTCTTCGAGCAGCTCGGCGGCTTCGACAGGGCCCTCCCGCTGATGCGGGACGACACCGACTTCTGCTGGCGGGTCAACGCCGCCGGCCACCGCGTGGTGGTCGCCCCCGAGGCGGTGCTGCGGCACGCCGAGGCGGCCAGCCGCGAGCGCCGGGCGATCGACTGCGGCCCCGCCCACCCGCACCGGGTGGACAAGGCCGGCGCCGTCTACACCCTGCTCGCCAACTGCCGGGGCGCGCTCTTCCCGTACGTGCTGCTGCGCCTGGTGCTCGGCACCCTGGTGCGCGCCGTCACCAACCTGCTCGGCAAGGACCCCCGCCAGGCCGTCGACGAACTGGCCGGGCTCGGCCACGAACTCGTGCGCTTCCCAAGGCTGTTGGCCGCCCGCAAGCACCGCGCCCGGACCAGGGCGGCGGACGCCCTGGACGACCGCACGCTGTTCCCGGCCCCCGGCGCGACCACCCGGCTCGCCGTCGAGGGCGTGATCGGCTCGCTCGGGATAGGGGGCGGCGACGACTCCGGCAGCCGCCACGGCTCGGTCGAGGCCGGCGGCGACGAGGACGGCGAGGACCTCGTCGTCGAGCAGTTCGCGCTGGTCAAGAAGCTGGCCCGGCGCCCCGCGCCGGTGCTGTTCGCCGCCCTGCTGGTGTTCGCCCTGATCGCCTGCCGCAGCCTGCTCGGCAGCGGCGAGCTGTTCGGCGGCGCCCTGCTGCCCGCCTCCGACGGCGCGGGCGGCCTCTGGTCGATGTACGCGGACGCCTGGCACCCGATCGGCACCGGCTCCACCGCCGCCGCGCCGCCGTACCTCGGTGTGCTCGCGGTGCTCTCCTGGCTGCTGTTCGGCCACGCCGACCTCGCGCTCACCCTGCTGGTGGTGCTCACCGTCCCGCTGGCCGCCGTCAGCGCCTACCTGGTGTCCCGGCCGCTGCTGGACTCCAAGCTGGTCCGCGCCTGGGCCAGCGCCACCTACGCGCTGCTGCCCGCCGCGACCGGGGCGCTCGCCCAGGGCCGGATCGGCACCGCCGTCCTCGCCGTGCTGCTGCCGCCGCTGGCCCGCGCCGCCGCGATCGCGGCCGGCCTCGGCATCCGCCAGGAGAGCGCCGCCAAGGGCGCCCGCCCCGGCTGGCGGCCGGTCTGGATGACCGTCCTGATGCTCACCCTGGCCACCGCCTTCGTCCCGCTGACCTGGGCGCTCGCCGTGCCGTTGTGCCTGGCGACGCTGGTCGTCGCGGTGCTGCGCGGCGGCGCCTTCGGCTCCGGCGGTACGGCCCTGCGGCTGCTCGGGCTGCGCGTCCTGGTGATCCTCGCCGTGCCGGTCGCGGTACTCGCCCCCTGGTCGCTGAAGGTGCTGTCGCACCCGCAGCGGCTGCTGTTGGAGGCCGGGCTGCCCGGGCTGCACGGCGCCGGGGCGAGCGCGGCCGGCCTGCTGCTGGTCAACCCGGGCGGCGCCGGGGTGCCGCCGGTCTGGCTCTCCGCCGGTGTCGTCCTGGCCGCGCTGGCCGCACTGCTGCGCGCCGACCGGCGCCGCGCGGTGCTCGCCGCCTGGGGCGCGGCCGGCGCCGGCCTGCTCTTCGCGGTCGCGGTGGCGGGCACCTCCGTCACCCCGGCCTCCGGCGGCCCGGTGGTGCCCGCCTGGGCCGGCCCGGCCACCCTGATCGCAGGGATCGCCCTGCTCGCCGCCGCCGCGATCGGCGCCGACGGCGCCAACACCCGCGTCGCCGGGATCGCCTTCGGCTGGCGCCAGCCGGTGGCCGCCCTGGTGGTGGCCGCCGCCGTGCTGGCCCCGCTGGGCACCGGCCTGTGGTGGGCGCTGACCGGCGCCGGCGGTCCGCTGCACCGCGCCGACGGCGGCCAGGTGCCCGCCTTCATCGCCGAGGAGGCCGGCACCACCGACCGGGCCCGCACCCTCGTCGTCACCGGGCAGAAGGGCGCCGTCCGCTACACCGTGCTGCGCGGCGCGGGCCTGACCCTCGGCCAGGCGGAGTCCACCGTCGACCCGGTCACCGGCACCCAGGACGGCCTGAACAAGACGGTCGGCAACCTGCTGGCCGGCTCCGGCGCCGACCAGGCGAACGCCCTGGCCGGCTACGGCATCGCCTACGTGCTGGTCGAGCGCCAGGCCGTCAACGCGTTCAAGGACGTCCTGGACGCCACCCCCGGCCTGGTCAAGGCCAACCAGGCGGGCGACACCGCGCTCTGGCAGGTCAACGGCGCCCCCGCCGTGCGCGCGGTGATCACCTCGCCGGGCGCCGCCCCGGTGGTCGTCCCGGCCGGGGTCCGCGACCTCTCCGCCACCGTTCCGGCCGGTCCGGACGGCCGGGTGCTGCGGCTCGCCGAGTCCGCCGCCCCCGAGTGGAAGGCCACCGTGAACGGCACCGCCCTGGAGCCCACCACGGTCGACGGCTGGGCACAGGGCTTCAAGCTCCCGGCCGGCGGCGGCAAGCTGAGCGTCACCCGCGAGGACAGCCTGGTGCACACCGGCTGGATCTGGGCCCAGGTGCTGCTCGGCCTCACCGTCCTGGTCCTGGCCCTGCCCGGCCGGCGCAGCCACAAGGACGACGACCTGCCCGAGGAGGTGGTGGCCGCCGCCGCGCTGGCCGCCGCCCAGGCGCAGGCCCCCGTCCCCGGCAGCCGCCGGGCCCGCCGGATGGCCGAGCGCGGCGAGGGCGGCGAGCCCGGCGCCGAGGAGCCCGGGGTGTACGAGGGGCGGCCGGGTGCGGTCCCGGCGCAGCCCGCCGGCGAGCCGGTGACCGCGGCGGTCCAGGTGGCCGCCGCCGTCCAGGAGGCCGAGCCGTACACCGACCCGTACCAGACGTACCAGCAGGCCGACCCCTACAGCTACGACCAGTACCCGGCCCAGCAGCCCGCGGCCGCGCCCTACGGCGGCCAGACGTACGAGGGCCAGACGTACGAGGGCCAGCAGCAGGCGTACCCGCAGCAGGGCTACGAGCAGCAGGGCTACGAGCAGCACGGTTACGAGCAGCAGGGCTACGAGCAGTACCCGCAGGAGCAGTACGGCTACGACCCCTACCAGCAGCAGCCCCAGCAGGCCTGGCTGCCGGGCCAACAGGACGAGCCGTACTACGACCCCAACGACCCGGGCGGCACCGGCCACTCCCCTGCGCACCACCCTCCGCACCAGCACGGATCGGGGAACTGACCCGCGATGAAGAAGCCCGCTTTCAGGAAGAAGTCCGGCGCCGGGTCCGAGGAGGCCTTCGAGCCCGCGGCCGTCGAGCCGGCCGGGGCCGCGGAGCCCGCCCGCCCGGCGGTCGAGCCCCCCGGCCGCTCCGCCGGGAGGACCACCCGGTCCCTGCTGGCCGCGGCCGTGGTGCTGGCGGCGGTCCTCGGGATCGCCGAGGTGCGCCCGCCGGCCGGCCCGGCCAAGGCGGACGCCGGGGGCGCCCCCAGCACCGCCCAGGTGGAGCGGACCGCGGCGGTCTGCCCGCAGCCGTTCCAGGGCCTGACCGGCTCGACCACGCTGACCGCCTACACCCCGCCCGGCACCGGCTCCGCCACCGGCGGCGCGGGCTGGCTCTCCGACCAGTCCGCCCCCGCCACCCCGCCGACCGCCGCCCCCTCGGCCCCGGCCTCCGCGGCGCCGAGCGGATCGCCCAGCGGGTCGCCCGCTGCGGCCCCGAGCGGCTCGGCGACCCCGGCACCGGACAAGAACGCCGCGCCCTCCGACGCCAAGCTGACCGTGACCAAGCCCGGCACCCCGGCCACCGGCCCGGCCACCAACGGCGATGGCGCGCCCGGCACCGGGGCCGTCGCCACCGGCGCGCTCGCCCCCGGCTTCACCGTCACCCAGACCACCGTGGTCACCGAGCAGCGCGGCCTGGGACTGTCCGGCCTGACCTGCACCCCGGAGAACACCAGCTTCTGGTTCGCCGGGGCCAGCACGGCCGGCGACCGGGTCGACTACCTCAGCCTGGTCAACCCCGAGTCCTCCGCCGCCGTGGTCGACATCCAGCTGTACGGCGACAAGGGCCTGATCGACAACGACGCCGCCACCGGCATCACCGTCGCCCCCGGCAGCTCGCAGTCCGTCCTGCTGTCGACCCTCAGCAAGGGCGCCGTCACCGACCTCGCCGTGCACGTGGTGGTCCGCTCCGGGCGGGTCGGCGCCGCACTGCACGCCGCCGACGGCTCCAAGGGCGCCGACTGGATCCCCGCCTCGGCCGATCCGGCCCCCACCCAGGTGCTGCCCGGCCTGCCCGCCGACACCTCCGCGGCCCGTCTGGTGGTCTGGGCGCCGACGGACGACGACGCCGACCTGAAGATCCAGCTCTCCGGCAAGAACGGCTGGTTCACCCCGGCCGGCAACGAGTCGATCCACGTCAAGGCGGGCATGGTGGCCGCCGTGGACCTCGGCAAGGTCACCAGGGACGAGGTCGCCGGGCTGCGGCTGTCGCCCAGCGACGACAAGCACGCCGTCCCGGTCGTGGCCGGCCTGCGGGTCGACCGCACGGGCGGCAACGGCAAGAGCGACGCTGCGTGGCTCACCGGCAGCAACCCGGTCGGCGCCCGCGCCACCGTCGCCGACAACCGGGCCGGCGCCTCCACGCTGTTCCTGACCTCCACCGGCGACGCCGCCACCGTCAAGGTCACCGCCTCGGCCGGCAGCGGCGGCGGCACCCCGGCGACCAAGGAGGTCCAGCTCCCGGCCGGTGGCACGGTCGCCATCCCTGCGCCCGAGCCCGCGGGGCTGAACGGGGTCTTCGCGCTCACCGTGGAGACCGAGTCCGGCGGCCCGGTGGTCGCCGCCCGGATGCTCTCCGTCCCCAACAAGGACGTGCCGATGTTCACCGTCCAGGCGCTGCGCGACGACCACAGCACCGTCCAGGTCCCGCAGGCCGCCCAGGACCCGGGCGTCGTAGTGCGCTGACCCCTTCCGGGGCCCCGCGGGGCCCCGGAAGGGTCAGTCCTCGTCGTAGCGCGGGTCGATGGCGTCCGGGGACAGCCCCAGCAGCTCGGCCACCTGCTCGATCAGGATCTCGTGCACCAGCGCCGCCCGGTCCTCCCGGGTCTTCGCCCGGATCTCCACCGGCCGCCGGTACACCACGATCTGGCTCTTGCGGCCCTTCTCGCCGGGGGACACCCGGCCCAGCGGCACGCCGTCCTCGGCGTCGGCGCCGTCCGCCTCGTGCAGCGGCACCTCCTGCACGGCGAACTCCACCTCGATCAGCTGCGGCCACCGCCGCTCCAGCCGCTCCACCGACTCGCGCACGTAGTCGTCGAACAGTTCGGAGCGGGTGAGCGAGATCGGCACCTGGGGCGGTGCCAGCGGGCCGCGCAGCCCCCTGCCGTGCCGGTCGCGGTGCCGGGGGCGGCGCGAGGGGCCTGTCGATGACTGCGGTGCGGAGCTGTCCATATCACTGCCGAGAGTAGTCCTTGGCGGGTCGGAAGTGGACCACTCCGACGGGGGAATCGCCGGGGCGACGGCGCGTGCCCAAACGGCCCGGAGCGAGCGGGGCGGCGGGAGCCGAACGGCGCGCCGAGGGCGCCCCCGGGCCCGGCCGGGACGTTCGGGCGGGCGCGCGGGCCGCGACACGGCACCCCCGCCGGGCAGGCGGTCTTCGCTCCCCGGCGGGGAGTGCGGTACCGTCCACCCTCGTGAGCTCTGTACGTCGTTGTTCGCGGACCGCGTGCGGCCGACCGGCCGTCGCGACGCTGACGTACGTCTACGCGGACTCCACCGCCGTGCTGGGCCCGCTCGCCACCTACGCCGAGCCGCACTGCTACGACCTGTGCGCCGAGCACGCCGAACGGCTCACCGCCCCGCGCGGCTGGGAGGTCGTCCGGCTAGCCGCCGAGGCCGGACCGCTGCGCCGCAGCAGCGACGACCTGGAGGCCCTCGCCAACGCCGTCCGCGAGGCCGCCCGCCCGCAGACCCCCCGTCAGGGCCGCGCCCCCGAGGGCGAGTCCACCGAGGGCGGCCGCCGCGGCCACCTCCGGGTGCTGCGCTCGCCCGACAACTAGGGCGCCTGTCCGGCGCCCGCCGGCGGACCCCCACCACCCTCACCCGGCACGATGCGTTCGCCCGGCCCGGGTACGCTGCCCGTCTGACCTCACCGCGCCCCGTCGACCGGCCGGGCGGGTGGCCGACACATCGATCAGACAGAACCAGGGTGGAGCCGCAGTGCGCGACCTCAAGCAGCTCGTGAAGGCGTACGACGTCCGAGGGGTCGTCCCGGACCAGTGGGACGAGAGCCTGTCCCGGGCCTTCGGCGCCGCGTTCGTGCAGGTCACCGGCGCGTCCGCGATCGTGGTCGGCCACGACATGCGGCCCTCCTCCCCGTCGCTCAGCCGGGCCTTCGCCGAGGGTGCGGCGGCCTACGGTGCCGACGTGGTGCAGATCGGCCTCTGCTCGACCGACCAGCTGTACTACGCCAGCGGCAAGCTCGACCTGCCCGGCGCGATGTTCACCGCCAGTCATAATCCGGCCCAGTACAACGGCATCAAGCTCTGCCGGGCCGGTGCCGCCCCGGTCGGCCAGGACACCGGCCTGTCCGAGATCCGCGAACTGGTCGAGTCCTGGACCGCCGAGGACGACACCGTCACCGTCCCGGCCCGCGACGTGGAGCCCGGCGCGCTCTCCGAGCAGGAGACCCTGCGCGGCTACGCCGACCACCTGCTCGGCCTGGTCGACCTCACCGCGATCCGCCCGCTGAAGGTCGCCGTGGACGCCGGCAACGGCATGGGCGGCCACACCGTGCCGACCGTCTTCGACGGCCTGCCGATCGAGCTCGTCCCGATGTACTTCGAGCTGGACGGCACCTTCCCCAACCACGAGGCCAATCCGCTCGACCCGAAGAACCTGGTCGACCTCCAGGCCAAGGTCCGCGAGGTCGGCGCGGACGTCGGCCTGGCCTTCGACGGCGACGCCGACCGCTGCTTCGTCGTCGACGAGCGCGGCGAGCCGGTCTCCCCGTCCGCGATCACCGCCCTGGTCGCCGCCCGCGAGATCGCCCGCGCCAAGGCCGCCGGCGAGGCCGAGCCGACGATCATCCACAACCTGATCACCTCCTGGACCGTCCCCGAGGTGGTCCGCGAGCTCGGAGCCACCCCGGTGCGCACCCGGGTCGGCCACTCCTTCATCAAGCAGGAGATGGCCGTCACCGACGCCGTCTTCGGCGGCGAGCACTCCGCGCACTACTACTTCCGCGACTTCTGGCGCGCCGACACCGGCATGCTGGCCGCGCTGCACGTGCTGGCCGCGCTCGGCGGCCAGGAGCGCACCCTGTCCGAGCTGACCGCCGAGTACGACCGCTACGCCGCCTCCGGCGAGATCAACAGCACCGTCGCCGACCAGGCCGCCAGCACCGCCGCCGTCCGCGCCGCCTACGCCGGCCTGGAGGGCACCACCGTGGACGAGCTGGACGGCCTCACCGTGGCCGGCCCGGACTGGTGGTTCAACCTGCGCGCCTCCAACACCGAGCCGCTGCTGCGCCTCAACGTCGAGGCCAAGGACCCGGCGCGGATGGCCGAGCTGCGCGACGGCGTGCTGGCCGTCGTCCGCGGCTGAGCCCCGCCGCCGACCGGGGCCGGGCCCCCGCGCCCGTCCGCGCTCCGGCGGAGCGCGCCTGACCGAAGCACGCGGTGCCCCGGCCGGTAGGGTTGCCTATCGGCCGGGGCACCTCCGTGCCACCACCGAACTTTGGAGAGCCCCATGAAGCTCGAATCCTTCCTGCTGGAGATCCTGGTCTGCCCGCAGTGCCGGGCCGCGCTCACCGAGGGCGGCACCGAGGAGCAGCCCGAGCTGGTCTGCACCGGCGCGGACTGCGGCCTCGCGTACCCGGTCCGCGAGGGCATTCCGGTCCTCCTGGTGGACGAGGCCCGCCGCCCGGCCTGATCCTGTTGGGGTGTGTCGGACACGCCCCGGGGCGCAAGCCCCACCCGCGCCCGCCGACCACAGGACTGCCGGAGGCCCGCCGCATGCTCGACGACACCCTGCTCGACGACCCGGCCGCCCTCCAGCGCGCCGACCGCGACCGCGCCCTGCTGGCCCTGGCCGGCGCCGGTGCCCGGGTCCGCACCGCGCTGCGGCAGGCCGACGCGGCCGGTCTCGACCGGCTGCGCCCGGACGGCCGACCGCGCGCCGTCCTGGTCGCCGGTCACGGCAGCGCCCTGACGGCGGCCGAGATCCTCGCCGTGCTCGCCGGCTCCGCCACCCTGGTCACCCCGCTGCCGCCGACCGAGGCCGCCGCGCCGCGCGCCGACCGGGCCGGTGCCCCGCCCGCCTTCACCGCCGGGCTCGGCTGGCAGCTGCCCGGCTGGGCCGGCCCGCTCGACCTGCTGGTGGTCAGCTCCGCCGACGGCGGCGAGCAGGGCCTGATCAGTCTCGCCGAGCAGGCGTACGCGCGCGGCTGCGCCGTCGTGGTCACCGCCCCGGCCGGCAGCCCGCTGGCCGAGGCCGCGCTGCAGGTGCGCGCGCTGCCGCTGCCGTACGTCGCCGCGGTGCTGCCCGACGAGGGGCCGGCCGTCGCGCCGGCCGCCGAACCGGACCTGCCGGCCGAGGACCCGGCCGCGCTGTGGTCCCACCTGACCCCGCTGCTGGCGCTCGCCCAGAAGCTCGGCCTCACCCAGCTGCCGTACGACGCGCTGCCGGCCGTCGCCGACCTGCTGGACGCCACCGCCGTGCGCTGCCGCCCGGACGCCGCCGCGTACACCAACCCGGCGAAGGGGCTGGCCGCCCGGCTGGCGGGGACGGTCCCGCTGCTGTGGGCCGAGGGCCCGGTCGCCGGCGCGGCCGCCACCCGGTTCGCCGCCCAGCTGGCCGACCGGGCGGGCCGCCCGGCGCTCGCCGGGTCGCTGCCGCAGGTGCTCACCGCCCACCGCGGCATGTTCACCGGCCAGTGGGGCGGCGGCGCGGACCCGGACGACTTCTTCCGCGACCGGGTCGAGGAGCCCGACCCGCTGCACCTCCAGGTGCTGCTGCTGCGCCACGTCCCCGGCACCGGACCCTCGGAGGAGCAGGACGGCCCCGTCGAGGTGACGGAGGACGACGAGCGGCCGCGGAGCTTCGGCGTCAGCCGGGCGCACCGGCTGGCCGCCGCCCACGAGGTACGGCTGACCGAGTACGCGAGCACCCTCCCGGACCAGCTGCACGCGCTGGCCGACCTGATCGCGCTGACCGACTTCGCCGCCGTCTACCTGGGGCTCGCCGCCGCGCAGTCCTGAGCGCTCTGCCGATAGGTTTGGGCGCGTGAGCGAGCGAGCCGTCGACGGGTGCGGGTGGGCGAATGAGTACTGAGGGCGGGACGAAGGCACTGGTGGCGGCGCTGTCCGCGAACCTGGCGATCGCGGCGGCGAAGTTCACCGCCTTCGGCTTCACCGGCTCCTCCTCGATGCTGGCCGAGGGTGTGCACTCGGTGGCCGACTCCGGCAACCAGGTGCTGCTGCTGATCGGCGGCAAGCGGGCGCGCCGGGCGGCGGACGAGGAGCACCCGTTCGGGTACGGGCGCGAGCGCTACGTCTACGGCTTCCTGGTGGCGATCGTGCTGTTCAGCGTCGGTGGCCTGTTCGCGGTCTACGAGGGCTGGCACAAGGTCAACCACCCCGAGGCACTGGAGTCCTGGGGCTGGGCGGTGGGCGTGCTGCTGTTCGCCATCGCGATGGAGGGCTGGTCCTTCCGCACCGCGGTGCGCGAGTCCGTCAAGGCCAAGGGCGACCAGGGCTGGGTGCAGTACATCCGCACCGCCAAGGCGCCGGAGCTGCCGGTGGTGCTGCTGGAGGACACCGGCGCGCTGATCGGCCTGGTGCTGGCGCTGGGCGGCGTCTCGCTCACCGTGGCCACCGGCAACGGCGTCTGGGACGGCATCGGCACCCTGTGCATCGGCGCGCTGCTGGTGCTGATCGCCGTGGTCCTCGCGCTGGAGACCAAGTCGCTGCTGCTGGGCGAGTCCGCCGACAAGGAGTCGGTGCGGCGGATCCGGGCCGCGCTGGTGGACGGCGAGGCCGTCACCGGGGTGATCCACATGCGCACCCTGCACCTCGGGCCGGAGGAGCTGCTGGTCGCCGCCAAGATCGCGGTCAACGCGGAGGACAGCGCCGCCCGGGTGGCGGCGGCCATCGACGCGGCGGAGGACAGGGTCCGGGCGGCCGTTCCGCTCGCCCGGGCGATCTACCTGGAGCCGGACGTCTACAGCCCGGAGAAGGCCGCCGCGGGCGAGGACCCTGCCGCCACCCCGGGTGGCCCCGGGCCGGCCGCGGCGCACTGACGCGCCGTCCGCCCGGCCCGCGGACGGCACCCGGGCGGCACCGGACGGCTCCCGGGCGGCACCCGTTCCGGAGCCCGTTCCGGTGCCCTCGGGCCGGGGTCGAGCGGCGGTCGGATCGGCGACCGAAATCGGTCATCCGCGGACGCCCGGTGGGGCCGCCGGTGTAGATTCGTCACCAGAGCCAGAACGTCGCTGCTGATGGCGGTCGATCGGCGGTCCGTGCCCCCAGGGTGTGCGCCGGTCGAGGGAGAGAGGTCCTCCGACGGTTTGTGCTGCGCAGCGGGGAACCGCGGTCCGCACCACCGGACCGGGTCGCCCCGGCGTCGCCGTGCACCCGGACGGCCCGCCACGCGCAACGCACATCCGGACCTTGGCCCCGCCCCACCCCATCAGCGAGGAGCAGACGCATGTCGACCGACATCACCGGTGACTTCAAGGTCGCCGACCTTTCCCTGGCGCCGTTCGGCCGCAAGGAGATCCAGCTGGCCGAGCACGAGATGCCCGGCCTGATGGCGATCCGTGCCGAGTACGCCGAGGCGCAGCCGCTGGCCGGTGCCCGGATCACCGGCTCGCTGCACATGACCATCCAGACCGCCGTGCTGATCGAGACCCTGACGGCGCTCGGTGCCGAGGTCCGCTGGTGCTCCTGCAACATCTTCTCCACCCAGGACCACGCGGCCGCCGCCATCGCCGTCGGCCCGGAGGGCACCCCGGAGAACCCGCAGGGCGTGCCGGTCTTCGCCTGGAAGGGCGAGACCCTGGAGGAGTACTGGTGGTGCACCGAGCAGGCGCTGACCTGGCCTGACGGCAAGACCCCGAACATGATCCTGGACGACGGCGGCGACGCCACCCTGCTGATCCACAAGGGCGTCGAGTTCGAGAAGGCCGGCGCCGCTCCGGACCCGTCCACCGCGGACAACGACGAGTTCCGGATCATCCTGGAGCTGCTCAACCGCACCCTCAAGGACACCCCGAACAAGTGGACCGAGGTCGCCGCCACCATCAAGGGCGTGACCGAGGAGACCACCACCGGTGTCCACCGCCTGTACGAGATGCACCGTGACGGCCAGCTGCTGTTCCCGGCGATCAACGTCAACGACTCGGTCACCAAGTCGAAGTTCGACAACAAGTACGGCTGCCGCCACTCGCTCATCGACGGCATCAACCGCGCCACCGACGTCCTGATCGGCGGCAAGGTCGCGGTCGTCTGCGGCTACGGCGACGTCGGCAAGGGCTGCGCCGAGTCGCTGCGCGGCCAGGGCGCCCGCGTCATCGTCACCGAGATCGACCCGATCTGCGCGCTCCAGGCGGCGATGGACGGCTACCAGGTCGCGACCCTGGACGACGTCGTCGAGATCGCCGACATCTTCATCACGACCACGGGCAACAAGGACATCATCATGGCCTCGCACATGGCCCGGATGAAGCACCAGGCCATCGTGGGCAACATCGGCCACTTCGACAACGAGATCGACATGGCCGGCCTGGCCAAGCTCGACGGCATCGTGAAGACCGAGATCAAGCCGCAGGTCCACGAGTGGCGCAAGGCCGACGGCCGCACCATCATCGTCCTCTCCGAGGGCCGCCTGCTGAACCTGGGCAACGCGACCGGCCACCCGTCCTTCGTGATGTCCAACTCCTTCGCGAACCAGACGATCGCCCAGATCGAGCTGTTCACGAAGACCGAGCAGTACCCGATCGGCGTCTACGTGCTGCCGAAGCACCTGGACGAGAAGGTCGCCCGTCTGCACCTGGACGCGCTGGGCGTGAAGCTGACCACCCTGACCCAGGAGCAGGCCGACTACATCGGCGTCCCGGTCGAGGGCCCGTACAAGTCGGAGCAGTACCGCTACTGATGCGGTGACGCTGCAACGCCGGTGGCCGGCACCCCCCGTGGGTGCCGGCCACCGGCGCGTCCGACGTGTGCCGTCCACACATGTGCCGTCCGGCTGTTCAGCGGACGAACACGTCGGTGGTCCAGTCGTGCTCGTTCCCGCCGATCGGCTCGGTGCGGGAGAGCAGCCCGGACAGTCCGCCGATCTGCTCCAGCGCCGACGGTACGGCCCCGTACACATTGGCGCAGACCCAGACCCCGTTCCGGGCCTCGCAGGTCGGGGCGGGGGTGGGGTGCCCGGACGGCATGCTGCCGGGCTCGTCGGTGTCCGGCCGTAGTTCGAGGGTGACGGCAGCGCCCTGGACCTTGAAGTTCAGGAAGAGGTTCCAGGCTCCCCGACCGCCCGGGTCCGGGCGGGAGAGCTGCACCACGTCGGGAGTGCCGAACTCCTCGGGCAGGCCGGTGAACTGGACCGGCAGCGGGACGTCCCGGTGCCCGTACTTGACGCCCTCGGCCACCTTGCGGAGCACGTCGCGGCCAGTCTGCTCCGGGGTGCCGTTGCCGGCACTGACCTCCGCCCAGCGGCCCGAGGGCGTCAGCCAGCGCAGCGACCACGTCGTGGACCCCACGGTCGCCCAGTAGGCCGTCCGCCCGTCGACCGGCGGGGCTTCCTCGCGCACCAGGTGCGTGCCGCCCGGGATCGCCTGACCCTCCATCGGCGGCTCGGAGCCGGCGGGATAGAGCTGGAGGTTCAGGCGCGGGATGCTTCGGCCGGTGTCCTTGGCCGCGGTGTAGACGCCCTGGGACTGGATCTCGCGGTCGATCCGGCCCGGTTGGTCCACCCAGTCGGGCAGCCAGCCGTACGAGACCTCGGTGCTGAGCGGGTCCGCGGTGGCAGCTCGGGTGGCGGTCGGGGTGGACGACGGCGTCGCCGTACCGGTGACTGCCGGGAGGGTCTGACCTGCCGGGATCGTGGTGCCGGGCTTCATCAGCATCGTGGCCGTGAGGGCCGCGGCCGCCACCACGGCCACCGCGCCGGCCGCGGCCCGGTAGCGGCGGTTGAGGCGGGCCCTGCCCCGGGCGATGGACGTGGTGACGTCGAAGCCGGCGGGCGGGGCGGGTTCGTCGGCCAGGTCCGACAGGCGGGCGGCCAGCTCGTCGTGTTCGGCGCGGATCATGACGTCCTCCCTGTTGCAGCGGGGATGGGAACGAGATTGCGGCGGAGCGTCTCCAGGGCACGCGCGCTCTGGCTCTTCACGTTGCCGGAGGAGCAGTTGAGCGCCTCGGCCGCCTGATCGATCGACAGGTCGCAGTAGTACCGGAGCACGACCGTCGCGCGCTGGCGCGGCGGGAGCGCCGCCAGGGCCTTGCGCAGGTCGAGTGAGACGTCCAGGTCGATGCTCGCGGCCGCGATGTCCGGCTCGGTGCCGGTCCGGACCGTCCGGCGCCACCAGGAGGTGCGCTGCTCGGCGAGGAAGGTGTTGACCAGCGTGCGGCGGGCGTAGCCGTCGAGGTTGTTCGCCCGGCTCGCCTTCGACCAGTGCACGTACAGCTTGGTGGTGGCCTCCTGCACCAGGTCGTCGGCCCGGTGCCAGTCCCCGCAGAGCAGATAGGCGACCTTCCGCAGCCAACCGCTCCTGGAGGTCACGTACTCCGTGAACTCCGCGTCGCGCGTCTGCTTCGCCATCCGCACCCCCCTCTCTCGTGGTGGCGGCGTCTCTTCCGCGCCGTCCACCCCCCTAATGCGCTCGGCTCCGCGGAACGTTGCACGCGGACGCGCACGTAGGCTTTCGGGCATGCCCAATGGCCGGTACTCGCTCCACGACACCCATGACCACGTGCTGCTCGGCGAGGAGCGTTTCAGCTGCGCGCCCGGGGCGGCCGGGTGGCGGTACGTGTCCAAGACCTACGCGCCGGACGGCCGGGTGCTCGGCAGCGTCGACCTGACGCTGGACTCGCGCGCCCGGCCGCTGCGCATGGAGCTGCGGGCCGGTGGCTGGCAGGTGCGGGGCGGCGCGGTGGACGGGGTGGCCTGGGTCCGTACCGACGCGGCGGACCCGGGCGGCGAACACGCGGTGGAGGGGCACGACCGGGCGCACGGCTTCACCGGGAGCTCGCCGGCCTTCCTGGTCGCCACCGCCCGGATGCTGCGGCTGAGGGAGGGGGCGAGCGCGCGGGTGCGGCTGGTGGCGTTCACCGAGCCGGTGCTGGCGCCGCGCACCTTCGACCAGGGGTGGCTGCTGGAGGGGGTGGACACCCACGGGACCGACTCGGGGCCGCTGGTGGTCGAGCGGTACCAGGTGGCGGACCTGGAGACGGGGGAGCAGCAGGTCGTGCACCTGGCGGGGGACGTGGTGCTGGCGGCGGCGGGGATCGAGCTGGAGGAGCTGGCGTCGCCGCCGAACGCCTGGACGGTGGGGGAGTGAGGGGAGTGGGCCGAGGCGCGTGCGGGCTCAGGCCGGAGGGGCGAAGCCTGCGTCGGGGGCGGACTGCGCGGGTGCGGGCGGCTGCGCGGGTGCGGCGGGTTGCGCGGGCTTGGTGAAGGAGGGGGCGGCGGCTGCGGCCGCCGGTACCGGCGCGGGCGCCGCGGGCATGCCGAGGACACGGTACGGTCGGCCGCCGGGCATGACCGCCGGGTGCGGGGCCGGCGCGTGGACGGGCGCCGCCGCCGCGAACTGCTGCTGGGCGCGCATCCACTCCCGGCGCTGGCGCTCGGTGAGCACCGCGCCCAGGTAGGCGGCCGGGTGGAGACCGTGCGGCATCGGGTGTCCGATCCGGCCGGCCAGGTCCTCGGCCAGCCCGGCGGACATCCGGAAGCTCACGCTCGGGTCCAACTGGCCGATCCGGCCCAGCAGTTGGCGGGTGGTGAGCCAGAGCGGCTCGGGCACCGCGGAGAGGTCCATCGCGACCAGCTCGCGGCCCATGTCGTGCAGCAGCTGCGGGTGCACCGGCGGCAGCGGGCCGGCGTGCCCGCCGACACCCGGGGTGCGCTCGCGGATCACCACCGTCCCGGCGAAGATGTCGCCGAGCCGCTTGCCGTCCGGGTTCAGCGCGGAGGTGATCACGGCCGGGGCGCCGGTTATCGCGATCACCTCGAAGAAGCCGACCAGCCCGCGCACCAGCGAGTGCCGGAACCGCACCGGCCCACCGTCGGTGCGCACGACCCGCAGGCCGAGCGCGGCCTTGCCGAGCGAGCGCCCGTGGGTGAGGGTCTCGATCATCACCGGCAGGGCGACCAGGAAGAACACCGTCATGCCGAGCATGGTGGCCGCGAGCGCCGCACTGTCGAGGTCGGACAGGGCGACGCTCATCACCAGTGTGCAGATGAACAGGGCGGCGAACTCGACGAGCAGGTCGAGCACGATCGCCAGCGCCCTGCTCGGAAGCTTCGCCGTCTGCAGGTCGAGGACGACTGCCTCACCCGTCACCAGGTCGCTCAAGACACCTGTCCGTTCACGCTCACGCGGGACGGGGGAGCGCGGTCCGATCGGCCCCCCACTGCCCGCTCTCCGCAGTCTGATCCGCAGCCGCAAACATACGGCGCCCGGTGGGCGCACGGGAAGTGAGATCCCGGCGGCCGAACCGGTGGCTGCTGCTGGCATGCTGGGCCCGCACGTGTCCGTACGTACCTGCCCGACCGCGCACGCGCGCCTCGCGCCATCGCCGACCATGGAGCCGCCGAATGGACCTGGACGTCTTCGTCGCCACCCACCAGGGGGAGTGGGCCCGGCTGGACGCCCTCGCCCGTAGGCGCCGGCTCAGCGGCGAGGAGGCCGACGAGCTCGTCACCCTCTACCAGCGCGCCACCGGCCACCTCGCCAAGGTCCAGGCCGCCGCCCCGGACCCGGCACTGATCGGCCGGCTGACCGGGCTGGTCTCGCGGGGCCGCAGCGCGGTGACCGGTGCCCGGACCAACGGCTGGCAGGACGTCGCCCGCTACTACACGGTGAGCTTCCCGGCCGCGCTGTACCGCGCCCGCCGCTGGTGGGTGCCGGTGGCGGCCGTCTCGATGGCCGCCACCGTGCTGCTCGCCTGGTGGATGGCCACCCACCCCGAGGTCCGCAACAGCCTCATCACCCCCGACGACCTGCGGGAGATGACCCGCCCCGGCGGCCAGTACGAGGCCTACTACTCGGACCGGCCGGCCAGCTCCTTCGCCGCCCAGGTCTGGACGAACAACGCCTGGATCGCCGTGCAGTGCCTGCTCTACGGGATCGCGCTGGGCATTCCCGTGCTCCTGGTGATGTGGACCAACGTGGTCAACCTGGGGGTGGGCATCGGACTGATGGCCTCCGCCGGGCGGCTCGACGTCTTCCTCGGCCTGCTCATCCCGCACGGCCTGCTGGAGCTGACCGCGGTCTTCGTGGCGGGCGGCCTCGGCCTGCGGCTCGGCTGGACGGTCATCGACCCCGGTCCGCGTACGCGCACGGTGGCGCTGGCGGAACAGGGCCGGTCGATCATCGGGATGTCGATCGGCCTGGCGACGGTGCTGGCGGTCTCCGGAGTGCTCGAAGCCTTCGTGACGCCGTCCGGGCTGCCGACCTGGGCCCGCATTTCCATCGGTGTGCTGGCCGAGGTGGCCTTCCTCCTGTACGCCCTGGTGCTCGGCCGAAAGGCCGCCGGGGGCGGAGAGTTCGGTGATGTGGACGCGGCCGACCGGGCGGACCTGCAGCCCGTCGCGGCCTGAGCCGATGTGATCAACAGGCCGCTGACCTGCTAGTCTTCTCGCATCCCGGCCAAACCATTGACGTGGTGAGGGTGGGCTAGTAGGTTTGAACGGTTGGGAGCGACTGGACAACGGTCGGGCCCGGGCGTTAGTGTCTACGACACCGCCGAAATCGAGGCGAGCGTGTTTCACGAAATGCGCCCCCTCCGACGAAGCAAATCCCCCCGGACTGAGCACACCGGAAGCTTTGATAAGCTTCCGAGCGAAGTTCGAAGGAAATCCCCCCAGCGGGAATCGGATGAATGAAACTCCGGAAAACGGAGCGGAAAACATCTGGTAAGCTGGAAACACGAAAGAACGAAGCGCCCGGAGGGCCCGCTGGAAGGCGGTCCGAAGGAAGCGTCCGTTCCTTGAGAACTCAACAGCGTGCCA
>NZ_JBIWPL010000044.1:0-37772 GCF_044768255.1 Kitasatospora sp. NPDC101157
GGACCCCCCGGGGGGGTAACCGATCTCCCCGGCCTTCCCCCGCCCCACCGGGAACCGGCGGCTGCGTTCCCCCGCCCGGTTCTGCGCGAGTGCCGGTGTGCCCCCTCGGATCCGAGGGGGCACACCGGCACTCGTACGCGGTCCCGGTCTCAGCCCGTGCGGCGGGCGGCCGCGGCGCCGTAGCGGCGCTCGAAGCGCTCGACGCGGCCCGCGGTGTCGAGCACGCGGGACTGGCCGGTGTAGAAGGGGTGGCTGGCGGAGGAGATCTCCACGTCGATCACGGGATAGGTGTTGCCGTCCTCCCACTCGATGGTGCGGTCGCTGGTGACGGTGGAGCGGGTGAGGAAGGTCAGCCCGCCGACGCGGTCGCGGAAGACGACGGGGCGGTAGGCGGGGTGGATGCCGGGCTTCATCGAAGCTCTCCTTGGCGGGGCGGGGCAGGGCGGGGTCAGCGTTCCTCGCGGAACTCGGTGTGGCGACCGAGGGCCGGGTCGTACTTGCGCAGGACGAGCCGGTCCGGGTCGTTGCGCCGGTTCTTGCGGGTCACGTACGTGTAGCCGGTACCGGCGGTGGACCGGAGTTTGATGATCGGGCGCAGGTCGTTGCGGGCCACGGCGTCCTCCTGGGGCGGATCGGTGACGGTTGGGCCACCATCATAGCGAAATGGTTTTCGTTTCCATTAGGCGGCTGATGTGTGTGGCAACGCCGGCTGTCGCCGCGGCATTCCCGGGCCCGGGCCGGGGCCGGGGCCGGGGCCGGGGCCGCGTCCGGTGCGGGCTGCTCCCGGGCTGCCGCCGCCCGCGGCGCGCCCCCTCCTCCCACCCACCCACGGCCGTACCCGAGCGCAAGCCACCGCGGAGCGATTCCGTGACAGCCGGCGCGTCAGGCGACGTGGACCGTGAGTGCCGCGGTGTGGAGTTGGCCCGCGGTCTGGAACTGGAGGTAGGCCCGCCAGTTGCCGGGTTCGCCGAGCAGGGCGTAGAAGGTCAGTGCCGGCCCGCCGTGGTCCCCGTTGACGGGTGTGGCCGGGTGGAGGTGGGCCAGCGCCTGGTCGCCTTCGTGGACGATGCTGAGGTGGGCGTAGCTGCCGAGGTACGGCTGGAGGTTGGTGACCGGCCGGCCGTCCTTGCTGATGGTGACGGTGAGTGGGGCGGGCGTCCCTGCGGTCAGCCGGCCTTGGACGGTGACGGTGTAGCCGTCGGTCGTGGTGCTGTCGGTTGCGGCGGGCAGTGGCGCGGTGGTGGCCCGGCCGGGCACTGTCGCGGTGCGGCTGAGGACGAGCTCACTGCCCCTGCGGGGGCCGGTGTTCGGGGTGAATGAGGCGTACAGGCGCCAGTTGCCGGGTTCGAGGGCGGCGAGGTCGGCGGTCCAGGTGCCGTCGAGGGCCATGGTGGGGTGGAGGTGCTGGTAGCCGGTGAGGTCCGAGCGGATCGCGTAGAAGTGCAGCTGCTTGGTCTGGACCTCGGCGAACTCAGTGACCGGGTGACCGTCCGGGCCGGTGATGGTGAACGGGTAGGTCACTGCTCGACCGGCGGGGAGGCTCGTGGTCGCGGAGTCGAGGCGGTAGCCGTCGCGTTCGGCGGCGGTCCCCTCTCCGGTCGCCGTGGCCGGCATCTCCGCCATGCCCGGCATTCCGGGCATCGCGGGCATGGCGGAGGACGTCGCGCTGGGCGGCGCGATCATGCCGCCGTCCATGCCGGGCATGCCGTCCATGCCGGCATGTTCCGAGTGCGCCGACGACCCGCCCGCGGGCAGTGTGAACAGGACGATCGCGGCGACCGCCAGGGCGAGGGAGCAGGCGTGGAGGATGCGGTGCCCCGCCCAGCGGTCGGTCGCAGAGGAGTCCCCCTGCTCTGCGGACGCCGACTTCTCGTGCTCGGTGTCGGTCTTCATCCGTGCCCCCCACCTCTCGTTCGGCCGGTCGGGCCGCGTTACTCAGGAGATCCGAACGACCGGTTCCGATAACGGAAAGTCGCGGGCGCGGGGACGCTTCTTCGCGCGGGGCCGGGGGCGAGCACAGTGCGGCCGGCGTTCCGCACCCGCCGCGGTCTGCTTGCGCGCGGGGTGTCCTGCACCGAGGCGTCCGTGCCGGTGCCGCGACGGCGGCGGCCGAGCACGAAGCCTGCCGCCGTGCCCGGAATGTGTTGGACCAATGGGGCGATACCGGGCGAGCGGATGCCGGGAGTGGAGCGGTTGGTCGCTTAGCCTTTCGCCCTGCCGCCGCCTCGGTGGCGCCGGCTTCGGGGTCGAGGACAGGGGCGCAGGGTGAGCTCGTCGGGTACGGCTGCGTCGGTGCGGCGGACGGGGTTCCGGGAGTGGCTGCTGGAGGGCCTGTCCGACATGGCCAAGCAGTACCCGGGGCCGCACGCGGAGGCGCCGGTCGAGCACAAGGGCCAGCGGTGGTGGCGGGTGATGTGCCTGACCGGTCTGGACTACTTCTCGACGCTCGGCTACCAGCCCGGTATCGCGGCGCTCGCGGCCGGGCTGCTGTCGCCGGTGGCGACCGTCGTGCTGGTGATCGTGACGCTGTTCGGGGCGCTGCCGGTGTACCGGCGCGTGGCGCAGGAGAGCCCGCACGGTGAGGGGTCGATCGCGATGCTGGAGCGGCTGCTGTCGTTCTGGCAGGGGAAGCTGTTCGTTCTGGCGCTGCTGGGGTTCGCGGCGACGGACTTCATGATCACCATCACCCTGTCGGCGGCGGACGCGACCGCGCACCTGGTGGAGAACCCGAGTCTGCACAGTGTGCTGTCCGGCAGGCAGATGCTGATCACCCTGCTGCTGGTCGCGTTGCTCGGGGCCGTCTTCCTCAAGGGGTTCAGCGAGGCGATCGGCCTGGCGGTGGTCCTGGTCGGGGTCTACCTGGCACTCAACGTCGTCGTGGTGGTGAACGGGCTCTGGCACGTGCTGGAGGCCCCGCACGTGGTGACGGACTGGGCCGACGCGCTCACGGCCGAGCACGGCAACGCGTTCGCGATGATCGGCGTCGCGCTGATCGTCTTTCCGAAGCTGGCGCTGGGCCTGTCCGGCTTCGAGACCGGTGTCGCCGTGATGCCGCACATCGAGGGCGACCCGGAGGACACCGAGGAGAGGCCCACCGGCCGGATCCGGGGCGCCCGCAAGCTGCTCACCACCGCCGCGCTGATCATGAGCGCGTTCCTGATCACGACGAGCTTCATCACCACGGTGCTGATCCCCAAGGCCGCGTTCGAGACGGGCGGGCAGGCCAACGGCCGGGCGCTCGCCTACCTCGCGCACCAGAACCTGGGCAGTGCCTTCGGCAGCGTCTACGACCTGTCGACGATCGCGATCCTGTGGTTCGCCGGTGCTTCGGCGATGGCCGGGATGCTCAACCTGCTGCCCCGGTACCTGCCGCGCTACGGCATGGCTCCGCACTGGGCGCGGGCGGTGCGGCCGATGGTGATCGTGCTGACGCTGATCGGCTTCCTGGTGACGTGGCTGTTCGACGCGAACGTGGACGCCCAGAGCGGCGCGTACGCGACCGGTGTGCTGGTGCTGATCTCCTCGGCGGCCATCGCCGTCACCGTCGCCGCGGGCAAGGCCCGTCAGCGCAACCGGACCATCGGCTTCGCCGTCATCGCGGCGGTCTTCCTGTACACGACGGGCGCGAACATCGCCGAACGTCCGGACGGCGTCAAGATCGGCGCCTGCTTCATCGGCGGGATCGTCCTGGTCTCCTTCCTGTCCCGGCTCAAGCGGGCCTTCGAGCTGAGGGTGACCGACGTGGTGCTGGACGAGGCCGCCGAGCGGTTCGTCCGCGACTACACCCACCGGCCGATGCGGCTGATCGCCATCGAGCCGAACAGCCGTGACCTGGCGGAGTACCAGGAGAAGAAGCGGGAGATCCGGGCGCACCACGACATCCCGGCCGACCTCGATCTGGTCTTCGTCGAGGTGACGGTCCGCGACCCGTCCGAGTTCGAGTCGGTGCTGGGCGTGCACGGCCAGGTGCTGCACGGGCGCTACCGGGTGCTCTCGCTGGAGAGCACCAGCGTGTCGAACGCGCTGGCCGCCCTGCTGCTGACGATCCGGGACCGCACGGGGCAGATCCCGCACATCTACTTCGAGTGGACGGAAGGCGGTCCGGTCGGCCACTTCCTGCGCTTCTTCCTGTTCGGGCAGGGAGAGGTCGCCCCGGTGACCCGGGAGGTGCTGCGCGAGGCGGAGCCGGACCGTTCCCGGCGCCCGCGCGTCCACGTCGGCTAGCCGTGGCCGCGCGAGGGGTTTCGAAGAGGGCGGAGCACGGACGTGGGAGCGGAGGAGGTGGCCAGGCGACGGTGACCGGGAAGCTGCGGGTGTTCCTGGGGGCGGCGCCGGGGGTGGGGAAGACGTACGCCATGCTCCGGGAGGGGCGGCGGCTGCGCGGTGCGGGGCTGGACGTGGTGGTCGGCCTGGTGGAGACGTACGGGCGGCGCGGCACGGAGGAGCAGCTGGGGGATCTGCCGGTGCTGCCCCGGCGGCCGGTGTCCTACCGGGGGACGGAGCTGACGGAGCTGGACGTGGACGCGCTGCTGGCACGCCGCCCGGCTCTCGCGCTGGTGGACGAGCTCGCGCACACCAACGTGCCCGGCGGGCGGAACGCGAAGCGCTGGCAGGACGTGCGGGAGCTGCTGGATGCCGGGATCGACGTGGCGACGACGCTGAACATCCAGCACCTGGAGAGCCTCAACGACGTCGTCGAGCAGATCACGGGCGTCGCGCAGCGCGAGACGATCCCGGACGAGGTGGTCCGGGCGGCTGACCGGATCGAGCTGGTCGACCTGAGTCCGGAGGCGCTGCGGACCCGGATGGCGCAGGGGGAGATCTACGCGCCGGACCGGGTCGATGTCGCGCTGGACCATTACTTCCGGGCGGGGAACCTGGGCGCCCTACGGGAGTTGGCACTGCTGTGGCTGGCGGACCGGGTGGAGGAGGAGCTGGCCGACTACCGGGCCCGGCACGGCATCCGGGCCCCCTGGGAGACCAAGGAGCGGATCGTGGTCGCCCTCGACGGAGCCCCGCAGGGCGAGCACCTGATCCGCCGGGGAGCCCGCACGGCGGCCCGGGTGCACGGGGACCTGATCGGCGTGCACGTCCGGCTGGACGACGGCACGGTCGAGCGCGAGCCGCCGGACCTGGCGCGGCAGCGGGAGCTGCTCCGGGAGCTGCGCGGCACCTACGTGGAAGTGAGCGGCGGTGACGTGGCCAGGACGCTGGTGTACTTCGCCCGGTCGGAGAGCGCCACGCAGCTCCTGCTCGGGCCCACCAGCCGGAGCAGGCTGCGCGAGCTGGTCTCCGGTTCGGTGATCAACCGGGTGATCCGGCTGGCCGGCCCGATCGACGTGCGCGTGCTGCCACCGCCCGAGCCGGGGCTGCTGACCGTGCCGCCCGCACCTCGCAGGCGCCGCCCGGCGCTGGTGCCGGTCCGGCGGCGCCGGCTGGCGTGGCTGCTCGGACCGGTCGGGGCGGTCGCTCTGGCCTGGGCACTGTGGCCGCTGCGCGACTCGCTCGGCCTGTCCGGCGTGCTGCTGTGCCTGCTGCTGGTGGTGGCGGGGACGGCTCGGCTGGGCGGCCTGCTGCCGGCGGCGGGCAGCACGGCGGCCGGGGCGCTGGCGGCGGACTACTTCTTCACCACGCCCTGGTACAGCCTGACGGTGGAACAGGGTGCTGACGTCGCAGCGCTGCTGGTCTTCCTCGCGGTGGCGGGGGTGATCTCCCATCTGATCGACGGTCTGACGCGTCGCTCGCAGCAGGCGGACCGGGCGCGCGCGGAGGCGGCCGTTCTCACCAGGCTGGCGGGCGAGACGGTGGAGTCGGGGGCACGGGTGTCGTCCGTTCTGGTGGCGGAGCTGCGGCAGGTCTTCGGGCTGGACGCGGCTGCCGTACTCGTTCGTACGGGCGCGCTCTGGCAACCGGCGGCTTCGGCCGGGGCGGAGGTGCCCTTGCTGCCCGACGAGGCGTCGTTCTCCATCGAGCTGGGGGACGAGGCGGTCCTCGTCCTGCGGGGTGCGCCGCTCACCGAGGAGGACACCCGGTTGCTCGGTCCGTACGTCACCCAGCTGAAGCTGGCCCGGGAGCGGGAACGCCTGGTCGCGCAGGCGTCGGCGGCCGAGGTGCTCGCGCACGCCGACGCACTGCACACGGCGTTGCTGGAGGCCGTCGTGCACGACCTGCGCGCGCCGCTGGCCTCGGTGCGCCGGGAGGCCGAGCGGGTGCCGGGCCCGGGCGGGCGGCGGATCGGCGCCGAGGCGGAACGGATGGAGCGGCTGATCGCCAACCTGCTGGACCTCAGCCGGCTGCGGGCCGGGGTGATGCCGGTGGTTCTGCGGCCGACGGCGGTGGCCGAGGTGGTGCGGGCCGCTGCCGAGGGGTTGCCCGGCGTGCGGGTCGACCTGGACCCGGAGCTGCCGCGGGCGCTCGCCGATCCCGGGCTCCTGGAGCGGGCGTTCGCGGACCTGCTGGATCCGGGGGCGGCGGGAGCAGGGCCGGTGGCGGTCGACGCCGGGCTGGTGGCCGGGCGGGTGGACGTCCGGATCACCGTCCACGGCGGCGAGGCCGTCGGCGGGGAGGGGGCGGAGCCTGCGGTGGCCCGGGGCTTCGTGGAGGCGATGAACGGCGAGCTGGCCGTCGAGGAGGCACCGGGCGGCGGCACCGCCTATGTGATCAGCCTGGTCCCCGCGGTGGCCTGATCCCATGGCGCGGACCGGTCGGCGATCCGGGGCGTCAAGAGCGCGTTGTGGATCCGGGCGTCGGCGTAAGGATCTCGTCAACGCGGGGCGAGGGGCCGTGGGCCCGTGGATTTGCTGGCCTCGAACGAACTCGCGGCGAAGCTGGGACAGGACGATGCGCATGTACTCCGCCCGGCCCGGCGGCCGTCGCTACCACCCCGTCCTCGACCGCCTGCCGGTCGCGGTGTCGGGCACCGTGGCCCTGGTCGCCGGGGGCGCCCTCGCGCTCGGCCTCGGCCGGCTGGGCGAGCTCCACACCGGCTGGTTCCCGTACATCGCGTACATCGCACTGGCCGCGCTGGCCGGAGCCTGCTCCCGGCCCCTGGCCGCGCCGCTGGTCGGCCTGGCCGTGTGGCTGTGTTCCAACGCCTTCGTCGAGCACCGCCATGCCGAGCTCGGCTGGTCCGGCGTGGGGATCGAGAGCGAGCACTTCGTCCTCTTCACTGCCGCTGCCCTGGTGCTCTCCCTGCCCGCCGCGCTGCCGCGTCGGGCGATCCGGGTCGAGCGCCTTCCGGTCGGCGAGGGGTACGAGCGTCGCCCCGGTTGATGCCCGCCGCCGCGGTGCTGTTCCGGGGGCGGCGGGCCGGCTTGCTACCCGAGGCCGGGGACGAACTGGATCAGCAGGTCGATCGCCTTGATGCCGAGGAAGGGCAGGATGAGCCCGCCGAGGCCGTAGACCCGCAGGTTGCGGCGGAGCAGGTCGGTGGCGGAGGCGGGCTGGTAGCGGACGCCGCGCAGGGCGAGCGGGATCAACGCGACGATGATCAGCGCGTTGAAGACGATCGCGGAGGCGATGGCCGAGGTCGGGCTGTGCAGTTCCATGATGTTGAGGTGGTGCAGGCCGGGGTAGGCGTGGGCGAACATCGCGGGGATGATCGCGAAGAACTTGGCCACGTCGTTGGTGATCGAGAAGGTGGTCAACGCTCCTCGGGTGATGAGGAGTTGCTTGCCGACCCGGATGATGTCGATCAGCTTGGCCGGGTTGGAGTCGAGGTCGACCATGTTGCCGGCCTCCTTCGCCGCCGGGGTGCCGGAGTTCATCGCGACCCCGACATCGGCCTGGGCGAGGGCAGGCGCGTCGTTGGTGCCGTCGCCGGTCATGGCGACCATGTTCCCGGCGGCCTGTTCGCGCCTGAGGTGGGCGAGCTTGTCCTCGGGGGTGGCCTCGGCGAGGAAGTCGTCGACCCCGGCCTCCGCGGCGATCGCCCTGGCGGTCAGCGGATTGTCGCCGGTCACCATGACCGTGCGGATGCCCATCCGGCGCAGCTCGGCGAAGCGTTCGGCGATGCCTTCCTTCACCACGTCCTTGAGTTCGACGACGCCGAGCGCGCGGGCACCGTGCCGGTCGTGGACGGCGACCAGCAGGGGGGTGCCCCCGGCTTCGGCGATCCGGTCGACGAGCGGCTTGGCCTCGATCGGGAGCCGTCCGCCGGAGCCGACGACCCAGCGGGCGACGGCGGCGGCCGCCCCCTTGCGGATCAGGCAGGTGGTGCCGTCGGGCCAGGTGAGGTCGACGCCGCTCATCCGGCTGTGTGCGGTGAACGGGACGGGCTGCTGCTCGCCGAGTTCACCGGGGGAGCGGGGCGGCACCCAGTACTGACGGTTCGTCAGCTCGACGAGTGACCGGCCCTCCGGGGTCTCGTCCGCGACGGAGGCCAACTGGGCGGCCTCGGCGAGCTGTTCGGTGGTCGCGCCGGGCAGCGGATGCAGGGCGACGGCCCGTCGGTTGCCGTGGGTGATGGTGCCGGTCTTGTCGAGCAGCAGCACGTCGACGTCCCCGGCGGCCTCCACCGCGCGGCCGGAGAGGGCGACCACGTTGCGCTGCACCAGGCGGTCCATCCCGGCGATGCCGATCGCCGAGAGCAGGGCGCCGATCGTGGTCGGGATCAGCGCGACCATCAACGCGACCAGCACGATGGTGGTCTGGGGCGCGTTCGCGTAGATGGCCATCGGCTGGAGCGAGACCACGGACAGCAGGAAGACGATGGTGAGCGAGGCGAGCAGGATGTTGAGCGCGATCTCGTTCGGGGTCTTCTGCCGGTTCGCGCCCTCGACCAGGGAGATCATCCGGTCGACGAAGCTCTGCCCGGGCCGGGAGGTGACCCGGACGACGAGGTGGTCCGAGAGCACCTTCGTGCCGCCGGTGACGCCGGTGCGGTCGCCGCCGGACTCCCGGATGACGGGTGCGGACTCCCCGGTGATCGCCGATTCGTCGACGGTGGCGACCCCCTCGACCACCTCGCCGTCCTGCGGGATCACCTCGCCGGCCGCCACCAGGACGATGTCGTGCAGCAGCAACTGCTCGGCGGGGATGGTCTCGTGGCGCAGGTCGCGGGTGCCGACCCGCCAGTGCAGCAGCCGCCGGGCGGTGGTGCACGCCTGGGCGCGGCGCAGCGAGTCGGCCTGCGCCTTGCCGCGTGCCTCGGCGACGGCCTCGGCGAGGTTGGCGAAGAGCACGGTCAGCCAGAGCCAGAAGGAGATCATCCAGGCGAAGACACTCGGGTGGATGACGGCGCTGATCGTGGTGAGCGCCGAGCCGGCCTCGACCACGAGCATCACCGGGTTGCGCATCATCGCGCGCGGGTGGAGCTTGCGGGCGGCGGCGGGCAGGGCCTCGGCGAGCTGTCGGCGGGTGATGAGCCGGCGGCGCCCCGTCGGGCCGGTGGGCCGGTGGCTCGGGTGCCGTGGTGGCTCCTCGGGTGCGGGGTCCGGGCGGCGGAACCAGTTCTGCTGGCCGGGGGTGGTGTCCGGTGGGGTGAGGGCCGAACGGCGCATCGTCTCGGGGGACCTTCCGGGCCGCCCGGGAGAGGGGCGGCGGTTCGGGGAACGACGGGGGAACGCCGGACAGCGAAGCACCGGGCCCTCACACGGCATGCCCGCCTTGACGGCGACTTGGCGTGCGGTGCCGCTTCCTTGACAGCTCCCTGACGCCCCGTCGGACACGTGTTCGCCAAGGGCTCTTGCTGACGGCACCTTGGCGTTCTCCGGGAAACCGGGGGCGGTCGGGGCATGGGTGTCAACGACGCGTCGACCGGGCGTCAGGGCTTCGTCAGAGAGGGTGAACGGGCTTGCCCCGGGGTGGCGCGGACGACTTTGATGGAGGGCATGCACCGCTCGACACGCCACCACGACCGCCCGCCGCATAGTCGGCCGCGGATCGTCGCTGTCGCGGCCGCCACCGCCGTCCGGTAGGACCGAGCCACTACCCCGCTCGCCGCCGGTCGCGGGCACGGCCGGGTGCCGTTCGTTCGGCCCGTGCCGATCACCGCCGTCCGTCCCCTGCCCCGACCGGCTCCGGGGGGCAGGGGACGGACGAGCCTTCCCTCGCAACACACCCTTCTCGCACCGGCGGCCCCGGTGGCGCACGGCTTCGCGCCACGTCGCCCCCGCACCCCGCCGGTGCCTCTTCACCCTTGGATGGGTCATGTCCGACGCTGTTCTGTCCGCCCGTACCGCCCTCGTCACCGGCGCCTCGTCGGGGATCGGCTGGGAGACCGCCCGGCTGCTTGCCGGGCACGGTGCGACCGTGCTCGTGCACGCCCGCACCACCGCGGAGGCGGAGGATGCCGTGGAACGCCTGGTCGCCGCAGGAGCACGCCGCGACCAACTCGTCGAACTGGCAGCCGACTTCACCAAGCTGTCGGAGGTCGCCGTGCTGGCCGGCACGGTCGTCGAGCACTACCCGGCACTGGACCTCCTGGTGAACAACGCCGCCGCGACGGCACCCGAACGCTGCACCCTCACCGACGACGGCAACGAGGTCTCGCTGCAGGTCAACTTCCTGGCCGCGCACCTGCTGGCGAAGCTGCTGCGCGCCCCGCTCTCGGCCGCCGGCGACGCCCGGATCGTCAACGTCTCCTCCTCCCTGCACCGCACCGCCTCGATGAACTGGTCGGATCCGCACCGGGTGAAGAAGTACTCGCGGGTCGCCGCGTACGCGCAGTCGCAGCTCGCGCTGACCATGGCGACCGCCGGCATGGCCCCGGCCGGCTCCGGCATCACCGCCGTCAGCGTCAACCCGGGTCTGTGCGACACCGCGCTGCTGCCGCTGTACGGGCGGGTCGGCGCGCCGGCCGCCGAGGGCGCGGCGGTCGTGGTGCGGCTCTGCCTGCCGGAGACGGTCGTCGCGAACGGCGCCTACTTCGACGGTGGTGTCATCGCGCCCACGGCGGCCGTCGCCCAGGAGGAGCGCTCGCTGAAGCGGCTGGCCAAGCTCGCCGACCAGCTGGTCGGCGAGGCCGTCTGAACCGTCCCGGACCCACGTACGGAGAGGAAGAGACCGATGTCCAAGCGCGCCCGTAAGAAGAAGGCCCGGCGCAAGAAGAAGGCGAACCACGGCCGCAGGCCCGGGCAGTAACCGACAGACTCACCCGGTGTCGCGTGCCATCGGCATCGGCTGCACCCCTTCGGCCCCTGAGGCCCGCCGTCCGGCTGTGCGGACCGGCGGCGCCTCGGGGGCCGAGTCGTTGCACGGGTGGTCAAGGGAGCACGCCCACGACCGGCTGGCCGTGCTGATCCCCGAGGTGGAGCCCGCCCGCTGGTGGCAGCGGGCGTTGCAGAGCCGGCGCGGCGCCGTGACCGACCGCGCGCTGCGCCGGCACAACGGCGCGGTGGTCTGCCGGCTGCGGATGCGGATGTGGGCAGGTGAGGGGGACACGTCGGCAGGCCTCATCGAAACGTTCAGGACAATCCGCGGTCTCGGATGAATGACGCCGGTATAAGGGCCGCGTCAATGTTTCCGGATCACCCGTATGGACGGCATCAGGGACGCGCTGCGCGCCCCCCGGGGCTGGTTGGCTGCTCCCGCCGGTCTTCCGCCGGTGCCGTGAGTGCCCCCGAGGCCGTTTCACGGGTACGTCCCCTCAGCCACCCAGGTGGAGCCCATGTCCGATCTCATCTACGTCGGTGTCACGGTCGCCGTGTTCGCCGTCATCGCCCTGATCGCGCGGGGGGTGGAGAAGCTGTGAACGAGCGCAGCGAGCGAACCATTGACAGGTGCGGGTTGCGCGAAGCGCCCGCCGAGCGCAGCGAGGTGGGCGCATGAGCGCCGAGAACATCGCAGGTCTCATCGTCGCCGTCGCCCTCGTCGGCTACCTCGTCATCGCGCTGATCTACCCGGAGAAGTTCTGACATGAGCTCCACTCTCGCGGGCTGGATGCAGGCCCTCGCCCTCGTGGGCGCGCTGGCCCTGTGCTACCGGCCCCTGGGCGACTACATCGCCCGCATCCTGACCACCTCGAAGCACCTCAGAGTCGAGCGCGGCATCTACAAGGTGATCGGCGTCGACGGTGACGCCGACCAGCGCTGGCCGGTGTACCTGCGCTCGGTGCTGGCCTTCTCGGCGGTGTCCGTCCTCTTCCTGTACGGCCTGATCCGGCTGCAGGGCTACCTGCTGCTGAACCTCGGCGTCCAGCAGATGGAGGGCCACCAGGCCTGGAACACCGCGATCTCCTTCGTCACCAACACCAACTGGCAGTCCTACAGCGGCGAGTCCGCGATGGGCCACCTGGTGCAGATGGCGGGCCTGGCGGTGCAGAACTTCGTCTCCGCCGCCGTGGGCATCGCCATCGTGGCGGCGCTGATCCGGGGGTTCACCCGCAACAAGACCGACCGCCTCGGCAACTTCTGGGTCGACCTGGTCCGGATCAACCTGCGGCTGCTGCTCCCGATCGCGTTCGTCCTTGCGCTGGTGCTGGTCGCGAACGGTGTGGTCCAGAACTTCCACGGCTTCCACGAGGTGACCAACCTCGCGGGTGACGTGCAGAAGATCCCGGGTGGCCCGGTGGCCTCGCAGGAGGTCATCAAGGAACTGGGCACCAACGGCGGCGGCTTCTTCAACGCCAACTCGGCGCACCCGTTCGAGAACCCGACCGGGTTCACGAACTGGCTGGAGATCTTCCTGATCCTGCTGATCCCGTTCGCCCTGCCGCGCACCTTCGGCCGGATGGTCGGCGACAACCGCCAGGGCTACGCGATCGCGGCTGTCATGGCGATCTTCTGGGTGGCCTCGACGGCGCTGCTGACCTTCGCCGAGTCGCAGCACGGGGGCAGCGCCCTGCAGGCCGCGGGCGCCGCGATGGAGGGCAAGGAACAGCGCTTCGGCATCGCCGCCAGCTCGCTGTTCGCCGCCTCCACCACGCTGACCTCGACCGGCGCGGTGAACTCCTTCCACGACTCGTTCACCCCGTTCGGCGGCGGCATCACGATGTTCAACATGATGCTGGGCGAGATCGCGCCCGGCGGCACCGGCTCGGGCCTCTACGGCATGCTGATCCTGGCGATCGTCGCGGTGTTCGTGGCCGGTCTGATGGTCGGCCGTACCCCCGAGTACCTGGGCAAGAAGCTCGGCGGCCGGGAGATGAAGTTCGCCTCGCTGTACATCCTCACCACCCCCGCGCTGGTGCTGGTCGGTACGGGTGTGGCGATGGCGCTGCCGGGTGAGCGGGCCGGGATGCTCAACTCGGGCGCCCACGGCTTCTCCGAGGTGCTGTACGCGTTCACCTCGGCCGCCAACAACAACGGCTCGGCCTTCGGCGGCATCACCGTCAACACCGACTGGTACGACACCGCGCTCGGCCTGGCGATGGTCTTCGGCCGCTTCCTGCCGATGGTGTTCGTGCTGGCGCTGGCGGGCTCGCTCGCCCAGCAGCAGCCGGTTCCGGCCACTCCGGGCACCCTGCCCACCCACAAGCCACTGTTCGTGGGCCTGCTGTCGGGCGTCGTCCTGATCGTCGTCGGCCTCACCTACTTCCCGGCCCTGGCTCTCGGGCCGATCGCGGAAGGTCTCTCCTCCTGATGTCCTCGTCAACGTTCACTCCCTCTCCCACGCCGGGTGACCAGGCCGAGGGCGCTTCCTCCCACAGAGTGTCGAGCGGTCTGCTCGACCCGAAACTGCTGCTCTCCTCGCTGCCGGACGCGGTGAAGAAGCTCGACCCCCGGGTGATGGTCAAGAACCCGGTGATGTTCGTGGTCGAGGTCGGCTCGGTGGTCACCACCGTCTCCGCGATCGCCAACCCGTCGGTCTTCGCCTGGGCGATCACCGTCTGGCTCTGGCTCACCACGGTCTTCGCCAACCTGGCGGAGGCCGTCGCCGAGGGCCGCGGCAAGGCCCAGGCCGACACCCTGCGCAAGGCCAAGACCGAGAGCGTCGCCCGCCGGCTGACCGCCTGGCCGGGCAGTGACGCCGAGGAGGAGGTCCCCGGCACCGCGCTGCGACTCGGTGACCACGTGGTGGTCGAGGCCGGGCAGATCATCCCGGGCGACGGCGACGTGGTCGAGGGTGTCGCCTCGGTGGACGAGTCGGCGATCACGGGTGAGTCGGCGCCGGTGATCCGCGAGTCCGGCGGTGACCGCTCCGCGGTGACCGGCGGTACGAAGGTGCTGTCCGACCGGATCGTGGTGAAGATCGCCTCGGAGCCCGGCAAGTCCTTCATCGACCGGATGATCGCCCTGGTCGAGGGCGCGGCCCGGCAGAAGACGCCGAACGAGATCGCGCTCAACATCCTGCTGGCCTCGCTGACCATCGTCTTCCTGGTCGCGGTGGTCACGCTCCAGCCGATGGCCACGTTCGCGGGCGCCCCGCAGTCGATGATCGTGCTGGTCGCCCTGATCGTGGCGCTGATCCCGACCACCATCGGCGCGCTGCTGTCCGCGATCGGCATCGCGGGCATGGACCGGCTGGTCCAGCGCAACGTGCTGGCGATGTCCGGGCGTGCCGTGGAGGCCGCCGGCGACGTCAACACCCTGCTGCTCGACAAGACCGGCACCATCACCCTGGGCAACCGCCAGGCCGCCGAGTTCCTCTCGGTGAGCGGCGTCTCCACCGACGAGCTCGCCAGCGCCGCGCAGCTGTCCTCCCTCGCGGACGAGACGCCGGAGGGCCGCTCGATCGTGGTGCTGGCGAAGACCGAGTACGGCCTGCGGGCCCGCGCCCAGGGCGAGCTGACCCACGCCACCTGGGTCCCGTTCACCGCCCAGACCCGGATGTCGGGCGTGGACCTGGACGAGGCGGACGGCGTGCACCAGGTGCGCAAGGGTGCGGCGGCTGCCGTGTCCAACTGGGTCACCGCCAACGGCGGTTCGGTGACCGATGAGGTTTCGACGCTGGTCGACGGGATCTCGGCCGCGGGTGGCACGCCCCTCGTCGTGGCGACGAAGATCGGCGACGCTCCCGCCAAGGTCCTCGGGGTGATCCACCTGAAGGACGTGGTCAAGGAGGGCATGCGGGAGCGCTTCGACGAGCTGCGCCGGATGGGCATCAAGACCGTCATGATCACGGGCGACAACCCGCTGACCGCCAAGGCGATCGCGGAGGAGGCCGGCGTGGACGACTTCCTCGCCGAGGCCACGCCCGAGGACAAGATGGCCCTGATCAAGAAGGAGCAGGAGGGCGGCAAGCTGGTCGCGATGACCGGCGACGGCACCAACGACGCCCCCGCGCTCGCCCAGGCCGACGTCGGCGTCGCGATGAACACCGGGACCATGGCGGCCAAGGAGGCCGGCAACATGGTCGACCTCGACTCCAACCCGACCAAGCTGATCGAGATCGTGGAGATCGGCAAGCAGCTGCTGATCACCCGCGGTGCGCTGACCACCTTCTCCATCGCCAACGACGTGGCCAAGTACTTCGCGATCATCCCCGCGATGTTCGCCGGGGTCTACCCGGGCCTGAGCCACCTCAACATCATGGGCCTGCACAGCCCTCAGTCCGCGATCACCTCGGCGATCATCTTCAACGCCCTGGTCATCATCGGCCTGATCCCGCTCGCCCTGCGCGGCGTCCGCTACCGCCCCGCCGACGCCAGCTCCCTGCTGGCCCGGAACATCGGGGTCTATGGTGTCGGCGGTCTGATCGTGCCGTTCGTCGGGATCAAGCTGATCGACCTGATCGTCCAGTTCGTCCCCGGCCTCAGCTGAGAAAGGAGTCCACCGCAATGTCCAAGCCCCTGCCCGCCGTCGTGCGGACCCACTTCACTGCGCTGCGCGTGCTCCTGGTGCTCACGGTGATCCTCGGGGTCGCCTACCCGCTGCTGGTCACCGGCATCTCGCAGGTCGCGTTCAGCGACAAGGCCAACGGCTCGATCGTGAAGTCCGACGGCAAGGAGGTCGGTTCCAGCCTGCTCGGCCAGAACTACAACCTCCCCAAGAAGAACCCGGACGACCCGAAGGAGGAGCCGGCCCCGGACCCGAAGTGGTTCCAGCCCCGGCCTTCCGCCGCCGGGGCGGGCTACGACCCGTCCTCGTCCGGCGCCTCCAACCTGGGCCCGAACAGCGACGACCTGCTGAAGGCCGTCAACGACCGCCGCGCCGCCGTCGCCGCCTTCGACGGCGTCGACCCGGCGAGCGTGCCGGCCGACGCGCTGACCGCCTCCGGCTCCGGCCTCGACCCGCACATCTCGGTGGCCTACGCCAAGGAGCAGGTCAACCGGGTCGCCAAGGAGCGCAAGCTCCCGGTGGAGACGGTCGCCAAGCTCGTCGACACGTACACCGAGGGCCGCTCGCTCGGCTTCCTCGGCGACGAGGGCGTCAACGTCGTTCTCCTCAACAAGGCTCTCGGTGAGTCGAAGTGACGTTACGTCATTCCACCGCATGACCTGGCCGGCCCGGCTGCGGGAGCACGTCTCCCGTGCCCGGGCCGGCTGACCCGTGTCCGCAGAGGTGCACCTCCCGACGGAAAGAAGCAGTGCCCATGGCCCGCGACCTCGCCCCCGGCCCCGGCATCCGCAGGGGCCGGCTGAGGGTGTACCTCGGCTCGGCCCCGGGGGTCGGCAAGACCTACCGGATGCTGGACGAGGCCCGTCGCAGACAGGAGCGCGGGGCCGATGTCGTGGTCGGGTACATCGAGTGCCACGGCCGCCGCCACACCCAGGCCATGACCGAGGGACTGGAGGCCGTGCCGCGGGCCCACCGCTCCTACCGTGGCGCCGAGTTCGAGGAGATGGACCTCGACGCGGTGCTCGCCCGACGGCCGTCCGTCGTACTGGTGGACGAGCTGGCGCACACCAACATCCCCGGCGGCCGCAACGCCAAGCGCTGGCAGGACGTCGAGGAACTGCTCGCCGCCGGGATCGACGTCATCACCACCGTCAACATCCAGCACCTGGAATCGCTGAACGACGTGGTCCGGAAGATCACCGGCATTCCCCAGCGCGAGACCGTCCCGGACGAGGTGGTCCGCCGGGCCGACCAGCTCGAACTCGTCGACATGGCGCCGCAGGCGCTGCGCCGGCGGATGGCCCACGGCAACGTCTACAAGGCGGAGAAGGTGGACGCGGCGCTCTCCAACTACTTCCGGGTCGGCAATCTCACCGCCCTGCGCGAACTCGCCCTGCTCTGGGTGGCCGGGCGGGTGGACGAGGGGCTGCGTGACTACCGGGCCAGCCACAACATCGACCGGGTCTGGGAGACCCGTGAGCGGGTGGTGGTCGCCCTGACCGGCGGTCCCGAGGGTGAGACGATCATCCGCCGGGCCGCCCGGATCGCCGACCGCACGGCCGGTGGCGACCTGTTGGCCGTCCACGTGACCAGGAGCGACGGGCTGGCCGGTGCTTCCTCCGGCGCGCTCGCCCAGCAGCGCCAGCTGGTCGAGAGCCTCGGCGGCAGCTACCACGTGGTGGTCGGTGACGACATCCCCACCGCGCTGCTCGCCTTCGCGCGTGCCCACGACGCCACCCAGCTGGTGCTGGGCACCAGCCGCCGAGGCCGGGTCAGCCGCTTCCTCACCGGCCCCGGCACCGGGCAGACCACCGTGGACGCCTCCGAGGACATCGACGTCCACATGGTCACCCACGAGTTCACCGGCCGCGGCAAGCTGCCCCCGCTCGGCCGCCGCCACTCCAAGCGCCGCACCGTCGCCGGATTCGCCTCGGGCCTGATCGTTCCCGCACTGCTCACGGCCGTGCTCTCACAGTTCCACGCCCGGCTGAACCTGACCACCGACGCGCTGATCTTCCAACTCGGTGTGGTGGCAGTGGCGTTGCTCGGTGGAGCCGTCTCCGCGGTGGTGGCGGCTGTCATCGCCTCGGTGCTGCTGAACTACTTCTTCATCCCGCCGACCCACAGCCTGACCATCGGCGAGGCCAACAACATCGTCGCCCTGCTGGTGTTCGCCACGGTCGCCTTGACCGTCTCCACCGTGGTCGATCACGCGGGCAAGCTCACCTCCCGCGCCGCCCGCGCCACCGCCGAGGCCGAGACGCTCTCCACCCTGGCCGGCAGTGTGCTGCGCGGCGCCGACGCCCTGCCCGCCCTGCTGGAGAAGTCCCGGACGGCCTTCGGCATGGACTCCGTCGCCCTGCTCGACAGCCTCACCGGGGAGACGATCGCCCGCAGTGACGGCGGTGGCGACAGCACTGCGGGCGAGGCGACCGAGGTCGCGGTCGGCGAGCGGTCCGTCCTGGTCCTCACCGGCCGCCGGCTGCCCGCCGCCGACCAGCGCGTGCTCACCGCCTTCGCCGCCCATGTCGCCGCCGCGCTGGAGCGCGACCGGCTGGCCGTGGTCGCCGCGGAGGTCGAGCCGATCAAGGCCGCCGACCGGATGCGCACCGCGCTGCTCGCCGCCGTCAGCCACGACCTGCGTACCCCGCTCGCCGCCGCCCGCGCCTCGGTCGGCTCCCTGCGCAGCCCCGACGTCGAGTTCTCGCCCGAGGACCAGGCCGAACTCCTCGCCACCGCCGACGAGTCGCTGGTCAAACTCACCCGCCTGGTCGACAACCTCCTCGACATGAGCCGCCTCCAGGCCGGCGCCCTCACCCTGCACCTGGCGCCGACCTCACTTGAGGAGCTGCTGGTACGAGCCATGGACTCCCTGTCCGATCCACAGGCCCCGATCCAGCCGCTGGACCTCGACAGGGTCCCGCCGGTGCTCGCCGACCCGCCGCTGCTGGAACGCGTCCTCGCCAACGTGATCACCAACGCACTGCGCCACAACGCCCCCGGTGCACCCGTCCTGGTCACCGCCAGCCACCACGCCGACCTGGTCGAGATCCGGGTCATCGACCGCGGCCCCGGCATCGCCCCCGAGGACCGCGACCGGGTCTTCCTGCCCTTCCAGCGCCTCGGCGACACCGACAACACCACCGGGGTCGGCCTCGGTCTCGCCCTCTCCCGCGGCCTCGCCGAGGCCATGGGCGGCAGCCTGGAGGTCGAGGACACCCCCGGCGGCGGCACCACCATGCTGCTCACCCTGCCCGCCGTTCCGGAGCCGCAGACGGTGGAGCCGGGCGGTCCGCGACCGGAGGGGAGCGCGGTCCGGTGAGCCACATCCTCGTGGTGGACGACGAGCCGGCGCTGCTGCGCACCCTCCGGATCAACCTCCAGGCCAGGCGCTACTCGGTGCTCACCGCGGCCACCGGCCAGGAAGCCCTGGACTCGGCGGGCCAGGCGCCGCCCGACGCCGTCCTGCTCGACCTCGGTCTGCCGGACCTCGACGGGGTGGACGTGATCGAGGGCATCCGCTCCACGCTGAGCGTGCCGATCATCGTGCTGACCGGGCGGGACGGCATCGAGGACAAGCTCCGCGCGTTCGACGCGGGGGCGGACGACTACGTGACCAAGCCGTTCATCGTGGACGAGCTCATGGCCCGGCTGCGCGCGGTCCTGCGGCGCCCCGCCGCTCCCGCGCCCCGACCGGCCGAACGGATCGGGCGGAACGCCGTCGACCTCGACGCGGGCACCGTCACCGGCCCGGACGGACCGGTCCGGCTGACCCCGACGGAGTGGCGCATCCTCGCCCTGCTGCTGGCCAACCCCGGCCGGCTGGTGCCCGGGCGGCAGATCCTGACCGAGGTCTGGGGGCCGGAGGCGGAGAGCCGGGGCAACTACCTGCGGGTCTACTTCTCCGGCCTGCGGCGCAAACTCGAACCCGACCCGGCCCGCCCGCGCCACCTGATCACCGAGCCCGGGATCGGCTACCGGTACGAGCCCTGACCTTCGGCGCCAATGCTGCGTCAAGACGGTCGTCGAAGGCGTCAAGGACGCATCAGGAAGGACGGCCGGACGTTCGGCAGAACCTAGGTTGAGCTGCGAGGAAACGGTTCGCCGTCCGGGCGTGGGGCCTGACGGCGAACCGTTCGCCGAATCCCGGACCCCGGCGGGTTCCTCCGGGGAAGGTTCGGCGGCCGGTGAAAACAGGGGGAGGGGGCGCGCGGCGATGCCAACGGGAACGCCGAGCGGTACGGCTGTCGAGGGGAACGACGTCGCGTCGGAGACGGCGCGACCGGAGACAGCCGTGCCACTGCCCGAGCCGCGCGCCCTCCGTCACCGGCTCGGCCGCTCCTGGCGCAGCCGGACGTGGTGGAGCACCCCGCGCCTGGTGCGCGGGCTCACCGGGCTCTGTCTGGTGGCCCTGCTCGCCGCCGGCACGGCGACCGGCACCGTCCTGGGCGGTGCTCGGGACGGTACGGACGTCATCGGCCACCGGGCCGCCCCGCAGGTGGTCCGCTCGGCCGACCTCTACTTCGCGCTCAACGACATGGACGCCCAGGCCGCCAACCTGCTGCTGTTCGGTGGCGACCCGGACTACACGGCGCTGCGCAAGGCGACCCTGGACACCTACGAGCAGCGCCGCACCCAGGCCGACAACGACCTGCAGCGCGTCACGGAGGCGGTGGCCGGCGACGCGGCCGGGCAGCGGGCCGTGCGCACCGTCATCGGCGAACTCGGCCAGTACGAGGCGCTCGTGGCCCGCGCCCAGCTGCTGGAGGAGCAGGCCCACGCCCCGGTCGGCCGCCCCTCGGCGGACGCCCTCGCCGCCTACCACCAGGCCACCGACCTGCTGCGCCAGCGCCTGCTGCCGGCCGTCGACGAGGTGACCAAGGCCAACGCGGCCGTCGTGGACCGCAACTACACCGACCAGCGCGACGCCCTCGCCGGCGGCTGGTGGACGATCCTGGTCACCGGGCTGCTGGCCCTGGCCGCCCTCGGGCTGCTGCAGCGGGTGCTCACGGCACGCTTCCGGCGCCTGGTGAACGCGCCGCTGGCCGCCACCACCCTGCTCGCCCTCGTCGGGCTGATCACCGCACTGACGCTGACCTCCCGGGCGGACCACCAGCTGGTGGTCGCCAAGAGCAACTCCTTCGACTCGGTGATCGCCCTCAGCCGGGCACGCGCGGTGGCGTACGACCTGAACGCCGACGAGAGCCGCTACCTGACCGACCCGTCCCGGGCGGCCGCCTACGAGCAGAGCTTCCTCGACAAGACCCAGTCCTTCGCGCGGGTCGACGGCGCCACCCTCGCCACGTACGACGACGAGCTCGCCGCACTGGCCGACAAGCACCGGGGCGACCACGGCCGGGTCGGCTTCGGCGGGTACCTCGGGGACGAGCTGCGCAACATCACCTTCCCCGGTGAACAGGACGCGGCGGAAAGGGTGCTGACCGCCTTCCAGCAGTACCAGCGCGACGACCGGAAGATCCGCGAGCTGAACGCCCGGGGCAGGCTCAAGGAGGCGGTCACCTTCGACACCGGCCTCACTCCGGGCCAGTCGAACGCCGACTTCGGGGCGCTGAGCGCCGCGCTCGACGACAACCAGGCGATCAACCAGCGCGCCTTCGACGGGGCGGTCGCCGGCACCGACGACGACCTCGACGCCGTCACGGCCGGCCTGGGCGCGGCGGTCCTGGTGGCGGCGCTCGCCCTGACCGCGCTGGGAGTGCGGCCGCGCCTGCGCGAGTTCGCCTGAGGGTGGTTCTGCCTCTGCCTGGCCCCGCTAATGCTCCGATAAAATGACCGTAGGTGTGCCGGGAAGCCTGGTCGGCGCGGGGGATGACTGCGGCGATCGGCGGCGGTGACCCCGGTACTTGCGATGGGGTCGTTTCCTCCGATGCACGTTGTGGCGATCGTTCTCGTCCTGGTGGTCCTGGCCACGACCGTGGCCACCTTCGCCCAGCGCCTGCGGGTGCCCGCGCCGTCGCTGCTGGTGCTGGCGGGCATCGGGGTGGCGCTGATACCCGGGGTGCCCGCGCTGCACATCCCGCCGCAGGTGATCGGCATGGTGGTCCTGCCGCCGCTGCTGTACGCCTCCGCCGAGGAACTGTCCCTGCGCGACCTGCGTACGGTGTGGCGGCCCGTGACGATCCTCTCCTTCGGCCTGGTCTTCGCCTCCGCTGCCGCAGTCGGCTTCGTGGCCGTCGCCGTCGCCGGGCTGCCGCCCGCGATGGCCTTCGTCCTGGGTGCCGTGCTCTCCAGCACCGACCCGGTGGCCGTCACCGCGCTCGGCCGTCGGCTGGCGCTGCCGGGGCGGGTCCAGGTACTGGTGCAGGCGGAGAGCCTGTTCAACGACGCCACCTCGCTCGTGCTGTTCAAGGTGGCCGTCGGCATCGCGGTGGCCGTCGGTGCCTCAGTGAGCCTGCCGGCGGCGGGCGGGGAGTTCCTGCTGCTCGGCGGGGGCGGCAGCCTGGTCGGCGCCGTCGTCGCGGGCCTGGTCTGGCTGGTGCGCCGCCGCACCACCGACCCGGTGCTGGAGACGGTGATCGCCCTCGTCACCCCCTATGCGGCGTACGTGCTCGCGGAGTCCGCGCACACCTCGGGCGTCACCTCCGTCGTGGTGGCGGGCGTACTGCTCGGGCGCTCCGGCCACCGGCTCACCGACGCCCACATCCGGCTGCAGCTGCACGCCGTGTACGCGGTGGTGGTGTTCCTGCTGGAGAGCGTCGTGTTCAGCATCGTCGGCCTGGAACTGCCCACCCTGGTGCGGGACCTGCCCTCCGGCACCGGCTGGTGGCCGCTGCAGGCACTGGCGCTGGCCGCGGTGCTGATCGCCGTTCGGGTGCTCTCGACGCTGCCGCTGACCCGCGCGGTCAAGCCCAGCCGGGGAGCCGGCAGCCTGTCCTGGCGGGTCGCAGGGGTGGTCACCTGGGCCGGGACCCGGGGCGTCATGCCGCTCGCCGCAGCCCTGTCCATCCCGCTGCTCGCCGACGACGGGACGAAGCTCGCCGGACGGCCGCTGGTCCTGGTGCTCACCACCGCCGTCGTCGTGTTCACCCTCGTCGTCCAGGGCCTGACCCTCGCCGCCGTCGTCAACCGCTCCGGCCTCGCCCTCGAACCCGAGCACACCGCCCGCGAGGAGGACGACGCCCGCGACGCCCTCAACCACGCCGCCCTCGACCACATCGAACACCTCGCCGAACTGGAGGCCGTACCGGACACCGCCCTCGACCGGATACGCCGCGGCCTCACGGCCCGCCTCGACCGCACCCCCGAAACCCCCGACGGCACGACCGCCGACGCCGCCTACCGCCAGCTGCGCCACGAGGTCATCGCCGTCCAGAGCACCGAACTGCACCGCCTCTACGACGAGCACCGCATCAGCGACACCACCCGCCGCCGCCTCCAGCACGACCTCGACCGGGAGGAAGCCGCCCTCGGCACACCGTGACGCCCGTCCCGTGTCCCGATCCGCCTGGTTCTGCTGCTCGGTGACCGCGGTTCGGCGCGTCACTCCTCGGCGGTGTCGGCCTGCGCGTCGGTGGTGAGCACTTGGGAGAGGGCGAGCGCGTAGCCGGCCTGGAACCGGCTCTGTGCCTTCAGATCCGTCATCAGGTCGGCTATGTGGCGGCGGCAGGTCCGTACGGACATGCCCAGGCGCAGTGCGATGGACGAGTCCGTCATGCCCTCGGTGAGCATCCGGACGATCGCTTCGCGCAGGTTGCTCTCGATCTCGGCGTGGGAGCGCGACTCCGCCGTGAAGGGCTGGGCCAGCAGCCACAGGCGCTGGCAGGTGTCCACGATGAACGCGACCATGCTCGGTTCCCGCACGATGGCGGCGGCGTTCGGGTTGTCGGGCACCGCGATGACGGCGGTCTTCCGGTCGAAGACCAGCATCCGCGTGAAACGGTCGTCCAGCGTGCGTACTTGGCCGCCGAGCCGGCTGATCCTCTCCACGTAGACATTGGTGCCCGGGCTGAACCGGGCGGTGTGCTGGTACAGCACGCGCATCCGGATGCCCCGGCGCAGGATCGCCTCGTCCCGGGGCGCGGCCTCCTCCAGGATGTCCGCCGCACGTGCGCCGCCCGGCTGGGCGGTGAACACCTCCTCCTCGCAGCCGGCCGCGAGCTCCTCGATCGCGGCCAGGGCCGCCGGGAGGCTCTCGATCACCTCGAACGGGCCGGGTGACTGGCGGCCGGTCAGGCTCGCCTCGAAGACGGGCAGGAAGGACATCAGCTGACCGCGCCTGCGCTCGATGAGGGAGCGCCTCGCGCGCATCTCACGTTCCAGGGGGCTGACGCGCCGGGCGACGGCCTCGTCCGGGGAGATCGCGACCAGGCCTCCGCGCGGGTCGTGGACGAGCAGGCCCATGGCGACCAGTTGTTCCGCGAGTTCCTCGGCCTCCTCGGCCGAACCCCCGCAGACGGTGGCGAAGTCCCCCACATGGGCTACGGGTTCCTTGCGCGACAGCACATATCCATACAGCTGGTGCAGGAGTTGGGAGTCGACCGCACGCCTGTCCATATGTCGGATTTTCCCCTTTTCAAGGTGGTTTGCACGCGTCGGAACTTGTTGCCATGCAACAAGGTGCATGGTCGGCGCGCCGAATCTTAATGCGGTCCCATGGCAGGGTGATCGACACCCCACCCCTTGTGACGCAAGGGGTTCCTCATGACTGGATGTCGAACAGCATGCGAAACCTCAGTGCAGACGGGCGCGCCCGGAGCTTCGTCGGACGAATCGCCCTCGGACTCTCGGGCCTCGCGCTCATCGCGGGGGCGACCGTGGTCGCCGTCCCCACCGACACCGGCTGGGGCGGCCTGCCGGTGGCCTCGGCGGTGACCGTGGCACAGGTCGCAGCGGACGCCCGGTCCTAGGCGGCCGCCGGACAGGCCCCAGGACGCCCAGGCGGAGCACCGCGCCGGGCGAGCCGTACGGCCGAAGGACCTTCCGCACATGTAGTGCCCGCCCCCCCGCATCGGGAGCAACTGGATGGATAAACGATGATTCTCACGGGTAACGAGATCGCGCGCGAGCGAGCGAACGGCCGCATCACCATCGAGCCGTTCACGCCTGAGCAGGTCAATCCGAACAGCTACAACTTCCGGCTCGGAAAGACCCTGCGGGTCTACCAGTCGATGCCGCTCGACGCCCGGCAGACCAATGAGTTCGAGGAGATCGAGATCCCGGACGAGGGATACGTCCTCGAACCGGGCAGACTTTACCTCGCCCATACCATCGAGGTGCTGGGCAGCGAGCACTACGCGCCGACCTTCGCGGCGCGTTCCTCGGTGGCCCGACTGGGCCTGTTCATCAACCTCTCCGCAAGCCTGGGCGACATCGGCTACACGGGGCAGTGGACCCTGCAGCTCTACTCGATGAACCGGGTCCGGGTGTACAGCGGCATCAACATCGGTCAGATGATGTGGTGGCGCCCCCAGGGCGACATCGTCCTCTACGACGGCAAGTACCAGGGCTCCGTCGGCCCGCGGTCGAGCGACATCCACGTCGACTTCGACAAGCAGTTCGCCCGCCAGCGCTTCCCCGGACTCGGCGCCAGCGTCGAGGTCTCCGAGGTGGGCCCCAAGTTCGCCCAGCTCGCCCGTTCCAGCCACGCCTTCCGGGTGCCGACCGCCTTCGTCGTGCCGGCCGGGGAGTTCGTGGAGTCGCTCACCGACGAGCACCGGGCCGACCTCGCCGAGGCGTTCGGCGACCTCAAGGCGACGGTGGGCGCGTTCTTCACCGACACCGTCGAGCGGATCCAGAAGACCGGCGCGCAGATCCGGCTCGGCGACGAGGCCCGCAAGCTGCTCCGGGCCCGCCTCAACGAGGTGTTCAAGGACGCCGACGTGGAGCTCGCGGTCCGTTCCTCCGGGCTCGACGAGGACACCGAGGGCTCCAGCCAGGCCGGCGTGCACCAGTCGATCCTGGGTGTGCGCGGCGCGGAGGAGGCGATCGCGGCCGTCGAGCAGTGCTGGCGCTCCTACTACGAGGCCCCGGCCGTCGCCGCCCGCATCCGGGCCGGCGACTTCGACCCGACGCCGCGGCTGGCCGTCATCGTCCAGCGCCTGGTGCGTCCGCGCCTCGCCGGTGTGGCGTTCACCGGGCTGGACGGTGCCGAGGACCAGCGGGTGACCATCGAGTACGTCGAGGGGCTCGCCGACGAGCTGGTGGCCGGTGTCGCCGTGCCGCGGCGGACCGACTCGGCCGAGCTCGCGGGCACCGGGGCCTCCCACCCGGCCGCCGACCGGGAGGCCCTGGGCCAGGTGGTCGAGCTGGCGCGGGCGCTGCGGGAGCAGCGGGAGCAGGACGTCGACGTCGAGTGGGCGGTGGACGACGAGGGCCTGCACCTGATCCAGGTCCGCCCGCTGACCGCCGTCCGCGAGCAGGCGCGCATCTCCTCGGAGCCGGTGGCCGAGTCCTACCGGCTGTACTTCGACGAGCTCCCCGCCTCGTTCCACCTGGCCGACGTCGCGGCCGTCTACGGCGGCTACACGGCCAAGCGCGGACCGGCCCACCGGATGGCGCACTCCGTCGGCGTGTCCGTGGGCGCCGGCTGGGTGCTCCAGTTCAACGGCCGGGGCCTGCACGACGAGGCCACCGCCGACCGGCTCCGGGAGGAGCTGTCGGGCGGCTCGAACGAGTGCGTCCTGGACTTCGGCGACACCCTGCGCCAGATCGTCGTGCCCAAGGAGGAGGTGCTCGACCAGCTCGCGCTGACCACCGGCGCCACGGCCGACAGCACCCTCCTGCACGCCGTCGTGGTCCGGGACTTCATCCGCGGCAGCCTCGGCGTGATCTCCCGCCGGGCCGGCGACGGTCTCGTGGTCGAGTACACCGACGAGGGCCTGATGGCGCTCAACCGGGGCACCGCCGGCGGCGAGACGATCGTGGTCGGCGACATCTCCCTCGGCTTCGACGCGCCCGAGAACGTGTCGGCCGCGCCCAGCGGCGAGGCGCTGCTGGAGCACCTCGACGAGATCGCCCGGTTCACCACCGCGATGCACGACAAGTACGGTCCGGTGACCATCGAGTGGGTCCTGGAGGGGTCGGGTCTGTTCTTCGTCGACTACTCCGTGCTCGACGGTGACGACACGGTCGTGGTGGCCCACGGCGAGGTGTCCATCTCGCCCGGCACCGCGCAGGGTCCGCTGCTGCGCCTGGACGACGACGAGTTGCTGCGCCGCCTGTCCATCGGGCCCGCGGTGAGCATCAACAAGTCGCAGGACGTGAGCGAGCACGACGGTCTCGCCCGCATCCTGGACGCGGTCAAGGCCTTCGACCGGAAGCCGGTCGTCGTCGCCGCGCGCCCGTACGCGGTGCTCTCCGTGCTGATCGAGCACGTGGCCGGTTTCGTCTTCGACCAGGGCTCGGCCCTCGGCCACCTGGCGATCCTCCTGCGCGAGGCGGGAGTTCCGGCGGTGGCGGCGGCGGGTGTCACCGGCACCGAGGCAGTGATCAGCAACGGAACCGTCGCGACCACCGGTCACAAGGGAGAATGACGTGAGCAGCACGAACACCGCCGACGCGGCGGGCCGCCCGCAGGCCGCCTGGCTCCTCCTCGGCGGACTGCACCTGCTGAACGGGACCGCCCCGCTCGACGACGCCGACCCCGTGGTCCTGGTGCCGCTCGACCGGCCCGTCGAGCAGGCCTTCCCCGGCAACACCGTGGTCGTCGACTGGGCCGCGCTGGGCAGTGTCCGGCTGGAGGCCCGCGACGTGGCGGGCACCCGGACGCACGGCTCCGTCGCGCAGGGCGCCGTACTGTTCCCCGACATGCTCCCCGGCGCGGAGCTCCGCGCGGCGGTGGCCGCGGTGAGCGACCGCGCGAACGGGCCGCTGGTGCCGCTGTTCTACGTGAGCAGTGACGGGACGTCCGCCCACGTCCACAGCCAGATCCGCTTCCTGGCCGAGGACGCCTGCTTCATCCGGATCACCGAGGAGCCCGTCCCGGCCGCCGGGATCGAGGAGCTGGGCTGGCTCCGGCCGGCGCTCGCCCGCCACGCCGAGCAGTTCCTCTTCCTCAACAACCACCAGCGCTACTACCGCAAGTGCTTCCCCGGCAAGGAGCTGGAGTACAAGTACACGCTCACGCCGCCGGTGGACGCCTGGACGCTCACCCTGGAGCTGTACCGCGAGGTCAAGGGCGGCGCGCTGCCCGGCTACCTGATGGAGTACCGGGACGAGTACCAGGCCTGGGACTACCTCAACCACCTCTTCGAGGTGACCGGCCCCACCGAGGACGAGCGCGGGTACGCCTCCTTCATCCCCACGACCGACGGCAAGCACCTGCTCAAGCGGAAGTGGTACGCGGAGGACGCCTTCGAGCGGCGGGAGACCCACACCTACGGTCTCTCGCTCGCCGACGACGGCGGCTTCGAGCGGTACGTCACGCAGGAGCTCAAGGTCGAGGCCGTCCGGCTGCCGTCCTTCCGCCGGGTCCGCTACGACATCAACTTCGAGTCGGCGCGCACCGGTCACGTGTACGGGATCTTCTTCGACCACTGCAGTCTGGTCGACGCCCGGGACGTCACCCTCAACCAGTGCGAGCTGGAGTACCTGCGCAGCCGCACCGCCGTGGAGCCCGACGAGGCGGACGTCTCCAAGGAGATGGCGGAGATCGCCGCCTGGCTGGAGTCCTTCCTGCGGGAGCGCGGGCTGAACAGCGAGCGGGGCTTCTACTCCAAGCGGACCTTCCTCAAGGACGCCGTCGCCGCCCGTCCCGAGCTGGCCAGGCCGGTGGTCTGATGCCGGGGGCAGCGATCCGTGCCGTCCTGCTCGACCTGGAGGGCACGCTCTACGCACAGGGCAAGGCCGTCGAGGGCGCGGCCGAGGCCGTCGAGGAGCTGCGGGAGTCGGGGCTGGCGCTCCGGTTCCTGACCAACACCGACTCCAAGCCCGCGGCCCGGATCCATGCCGAGCTCGTCGACTACGGACTGCCGGTCCGCAGGGAGGAGCTGTTCACCCCGGTCGTCGCGGCGCAGCAGCTCCTCGCCGCGCCCGGCACCCGGGTGTACCCGCTCGTCTCCCGCGCGCTGATCGGCGAGCTGCCGAACCTCGCGACCGAACCGCCGTACACCCACGCGCTGATCGGCGACTGCCGTGACGTCCTGGACTACCGGGCACTGGACGAGGCGTTCCGCGCGGTGCGCGGCGGGGCCGAGCTGGTGGCGCTGCAGCGCGGCCGCTACTTCAAGCGGCCGGACGGCGACCACCTGGACACCGGTGCGCTGGTGGCGGCGGTGGAGTACTCCGCCGGCACCACCGCCCGGGTCCTGGGCAAGCCCGCCGCGGACTTCTTCGAGCTGGCCGCCCGGTCGCTCGGGGTGCCGCCGGGCGACTGCGTGGTGGTGGGCGACGACGCGAGCACCGACATCGCCGGTGGCGAGGCGGCGGGGCTGACCACCGTGCAGGTGCGCACCGGCAAGTACGCGGACCAGCTGGCCGAGGGCCTGACCGGCCGGGCCGGGTACGAGTGCGACTCCGTCGCCGACCTCCCGGCGCTGCTGGCGGAGCTGAGGTCACGGTGACGGTCTACTGGGTCGTCTGGGACGCGGCCGCCCACTGGGTGGTCGACCGCCTTGAGCGGGAGGGCGCGCTGCCGGCCGTCACCCGGATGCGGGCGCGCGGCACCGTCACGGCGGCGCGTCCCGCCCACCCCAACTGCCAGACCCCGCCCTCGCTGGCGACCCTGTTCACCGGCGCCTGGCCGAGTGAGCACGGCGTCACCGGGTACACCGTGCCCGGGGCCGGCGGCGGGATCGCCGAACACGTCAGCGGCTTCGACCCGCGCTTCCCGGCCGTCCCCACGGTGTGGGAGACGGCCTGGGAGCGCGACCGGCGCAGCGCCTTCGTCCACGCCCCCTGGGTGTTCGACGAGACCGGCGCGGCCGGACCGTACGTCGACGGGGCCGTCGAGGCGTACAGCCGGCGGCTGACCCGGCACGCCTTCCTGGAGCTCGCTCCCGGACCGGCGGTGCGGGCCTGGCAGATCGCCGGGTCCTGGGTGGACGTGGAGACCGGCGCGACCGGTGACGTCGTGCGGGTGCGGGCCGCGGGCGCCGAACTGGCGCTCACCCCCGGTGGCGGCTGGCAGCCGCTGCGCCTCGACGACGCGGGCCACGCCACCTGGGTGGCCTGCGTCCGGGGGGCGCGCGGCCCGCTGCTCGTCCACACCGGGGTCTGGGAACCGCGGACGGGCGGGCGCAACGGTCCGCTCGTCCAGAAGCTGCGCCAGTGCCCGCCGTTCGCGGGCGAGGGGGTCGGCCCGCTCTACCGGGCCGGCGTCTTCGGGCCCCGCCTCGCCGAGGGCGGGGACGGCTCCGCGGAGGACGTGTTCCTCTCCTCGGTGGGCTGCGTCACCCGGGCGTTCGGTGCGGCCACCGAGGCGGTGCTCCAGGAGCACGCGGCCGACCTGGTGGTCGTCTACCTGCCGATGACGGACGACGTGGGCCACGAACTGCTGGGCTGGTGCGACGAGAGGAGCGCTGCGCACCGGCCGGACATCGCGGACCGCGTCTGGTCGTACCTCAGGTCCTGCTACCAGGACGCCGACGCGATCCTCGGCCGGGTGCTGGACCGGGCCCGCGCCGAGGACACGGTGGTCCTCGGCGCGGACCACGGCATGGTCGGCTGCACCCATCTGGTCCATGTGAACGACCAGTTGGTGCGGGCCGGGCTCGCCGCCCCGGCCACCGCCGGCGCGCTGGACGTGGAGCACTCCGAGGTGATCTACCACCCCGCGAACAACGGCTCGCTGTGGGCCACCGACCCGGCCGACCCGGGGCGGGCCGGCCAGGCGATGGCCCGGGCCATGGCGGCGCTGCGCACCCTGACCGACCCGGAGAACGGGCGGCCGGTGGTCCGCGGGTTCGTGGACGGCCGCGGGCGGCCGCTGGCCGAGGACGCCGTGCCGCCGCCGGTGGTGTTCCTCGTCCTGGACGACGACTACCAGCCCACGGCACCGCTGTCGGCGGACGGCGTGACCGTGCGCCGCCAGCCCAAGAGCGGCGCCCACGTGGTCTACACCGGCGACAGCCGGCTGCACGCCGTCCACGCCGCGGTCGGCCCCCGGATCCCGCACCGCGCGGCACCGGAGGCCGTCGACAACACGCTGCCCGCCCGACTGGTCCTGCAGGAGCTGGGCGTGGAGCAGCCGAAGGCCGCCGCGCCGGCCGCCCTCTCCTGACCGAAGGAAGGAAATCGACTCTGATGGGTGCACCACCCGGTTTTCCCCATGCCCTGTCGCCGGACGACCTGGCGGCGCGCCGCCACGGACACGTGTCGGCGTTCCTCTCCGGGCGCGGTCTCGACCCCGACTGGCTGTCCGCGCTGATGCGGGAGCGGGTCGGCGAGGGCCTGCTGCTGTTGACCAGTTCGCCCGTGCACGGGCTGGCCAACGCCACCAGCGACCTGGACTTCATCCGCATCCAGCGTGACCCGATCGAGGGGCCGCGCATCTCGACCAAGATCTTCGAGGACGGCCACCACCTTGAGGTGGTCTCCTTCAGCGAGGCCGAACTCGCTTCCAACTTCGTGGAGTTGAAGCGCCTCGCCGGCCTCGCGCCGGAGGCGACGGTGGCCGGCTTCCGCAGCTGGGACAAGCAACGCGAGCCGCGCCGCAAGCAGACCGAGCGGATCGTCAACGGCATCGCGCTGGACGGCACCGCCCCGTTCCTCGACGAGCTCCCCGGGCTCGCCACCGTCTGGTCCAGGGCGTCCCTGCAGGTCGCGCTGGAGCAGGTGGCGCACACCGCGCTCGCCGAGGCGGCCGGCGAGAGCCGCGGGCGCGTCGGTTACGCGTACAACGTCCTGCTGCACGTGATGGACGCGCTGCTGTCGTACCACGGCGACGTGTACACCACCAGGAAGTGGTACGCGCTGCGCTGGGCCGGGCTGGTGGCGGACGGCACCTGGCGGGACGAACGGGTGGCGGCGGTGGCCGCCGACCTGGAGCGGCTCCGCAAGGAGATCGCCGGCGCCCTGGCGCCGTCGGCGGCCGCGCAGCCGCTCGCGGCGGCCTTCACCGAGCTCGCCCTGGACACCGCACGGGCCACCGGCGCCGCCGAGGCCGTCACCGTGCGCGTGGAGGTCACCGGCACCGTGCGGCCGTTCCTGCCCGGCGCCTCGCTGCTCGTCGCGCCCGGCGGAAGCGTCGTCCTGCCCGGGGTCGCCGGGGACCTCCCGCTCACCGTCGACCCGGTCGCGCTCACCGACCTGGGGCGGCTCGACGCCCAGGACGCCGCGACGCTGCTGCGCGCGCTGCGCTCCGGTGCCGCCCGGCTCGACATCGGTTACCGCAACGAGGAGGTACCGGCATGACCCCGAACCAGCAGCAGGGCGCCGCGACCGGCGCCGCCGAGCGGCTCGTCCCGTTCCCCGCGGTCCGCGGCGGACACGCCATGCCCGGCCCCCAGGCCGTGGAGGCATGGGTCCAGGCGGCGTGGCTGATGCTCGCCGAGGGACGCGCCTACCTGGAGGACCTGGAGGGCGGCTCCGAGCAGCCGCAGATGCAGCAGGCCGCCAAGCTCCGGTTCCTCGAACAGCTCCTGGACATCGACCAGCGGCTGGCCGGCCGGGCCCCGGTCGACGACGTGCACTGTCTGGCGATGGCGCTGGAGTACGGCATGCACGAGGTCGTGGACGCCTCCGGACCCGACCTGATCGAGGTGTTCGCCCTGGACGAGGAGTTCGGCGGGGACACCTGCCGGGTCGACCGGATCCAGGTCCTCTGGGAGCGGCTGCTGGAGGCCTTCCCCGGTGAACTGCCGGACCGCCTGGTCGCGGAGGGGCAGCGGGACATGCTCCGGACCCTGCGCGTGTGGGCCCGGCTGGCCCGGACGGCGGGGCTCGACATCGGCTTCCTCGCCCCCTTCATGAAGGCCGCTTAGCAAGAGAGGTGTGATCAAGTTGCCCGAGATTCACGCGACGGCCGTGGTGCCCGGTCGCACTCCGGAGGAGCTGTGGGCGGTCGTCAAGGACAGCCCATCCTTCGCGCCCCGCGCCCCGCACGTGATCGGCGTCCGGGTCCTCGACCCCGCGGACCGGAAGAGCCGCTCGACCGAGTGGACCGTGCTGCTGAACGGCAGCGAGGTGACGTGGGTCCAGAACGAGAGCACCCGGCCCGGTCTGCGGCTGTGCTTCGAGCAGACCGCCGGGGACCTGGAGCGGATGACCGGCGAGTGGAGCGTCGTCGAGACCTCCGCCGGTACGGAGGTCGGCCTCAGCGTCTCCTTCGAGCTCGGCATCGACGGCCTCGCCCCGCTGCTCAACCCGATCTGGGCCCAGTCCCTCCAGGCCCACGCCGAAGCACTGCTCCGGGTGGTCTCGACGACCGGACTGCCCGCCAACGGAAGTGACCAGACGTGATCCAGTACCTGAATTTCCTGCACACCACCGTTCGGTTCGACCTCGCCGACGACGCGGCGGCCGCCTTCGCGCCGATCCAGCGGTTCTTCCGGCACCTGCTCGCCGACGAGGGCGCGCACGAGCCGACCTTCCGGATCGACGTCCGCGGCTACGACCCGTCGGCCGACGTCGCCCCCGAGGTGTGGAACCTGCCGCAGTCGGTGATCCGGCGCAGCAACGCCGCGGAGTTCAACTTCGACGCGCACATCGTCGATCGCGGCGGCCGTCGGCTGTACGTCAACCGCGCCACGCTGCTCGACGCCCCGGTCGACGCGCGCAAGGACAACACCTTCCAGCTGCGCATCACCGAGGCCTCCACCGTCCAGGTGCTCGACTTCGTCCGGGACCTGGTGATCCGGCACGAGGAGGACAACGGCACCGTCGTGCTGCACGCCTCCGGCATCCAGCGCGGGGACGAGGCCGTGATCGTCGCCGGCCCCAAGGGCGCCGGCAAGACCACCACCCTGCTGTCCGCGCTGCGCCGCCCCGGCTGGTCGTACTTCACCGGCGACAAGCTGTTCTGCACGCTCGACGGCGGCCGGATCAGCGTGCACCCCTGGCGCGACTACCCGTACGTCGGAGTCGGCACGATCCGCGCCGACGCGCGGCTCGAACAGCTCGTCCGCGAGCAGGTCGACCCCGGGCTCGACGGCCACGAGCCGGGCCACAAGATCCTGATGGACCCGGACGTCTTCGAGTCCTGGCTCGGGGCCGAGTTCTCCGCCGAGCCCAAGCGGCTGGCCGCGATCCTGCTGCCCGAGGTCCGCCCGGGCGAGCCGCTCGCCGTCCGGCACCTCACGGACGACAACGAGCGCTGGGCCCACCTCAACAAGATCGTGGACCGCCAGGTGGACACCACCTTCTTCACCTGGCAGTCCCACCTGGTGCCCGACTACGCGCGCTTCTACCAGTCCCTCGCCGAACTGCGCACCGCGCTGGACTCCGTGGCCATGGTGCGGCTGACCGGCACGCTCGACATCGACCCGGACGCCGTCCTCGACCCGGCCGCCACCGGCACGCCCGCCCCCCAGGAGACCTCGTGACCGAGAACCAGTCCCGCCCCTCCCTGCGCGTGTGCGTGATCGGTCTGGCCGGTGTCGGCAAGTCGACCTGCGCCGGCCTGATCGAGGAGTTCGCCCGGGACAAGGGTCTGACCTACGCCCGGGTCAAGCTCGCCGAGCCGCTCTACCACCTGCAGGAGCAGGTGTACCGCGCGGCCGGCGGCGACCTGCGCGAGGACGCCCAGGACCAGGTGCTGATGGAGGCGCTCGCCGACGCCATGCGCCGCATCCGGCCCGAGTCGCTCGCCGACGACTTCACCCGCCGTCTCGCGCTGACCGACGCCGAACTCGTCGTCAACGACGACCTGCGCGACCCGCACGTGGACGCGCCCGCCCTGCGGGCGCACGGCTTCCGCGTCCTGCGCATCGTGTGCGACGAGGACCTGCGGCAGAGCCGTCTCGACCAGCGCGACGACCCGACCCGGGCGGACCGTTCCACCCGGCAGATCGACCTGATCGAGCCGGACGCCGTCATCGACAACGGGGCGGGCCTCGACGCGTACCGCGCCGCCGTCCACGAGCTGCTGGGGAGCTGGCTGTGATCCTGAGCGGACCTGAGATCCACGCCGAGGTCATGGCGGGCCGGATCCACATCGACGACTACGACCCGGAGCGGATCGAGCCCAACAGCTACGGCTTCCGGCTCGCCGAGGACATCCTCTGGTACGAGCAGGACGTCATCGACTGCTTCGAGCCGCCGAACGCCGAGCACGTGAAGATGGGCCCCGAGGGCATGGTCCTCGAACCCGGCCGCTTCTACCTCGGCGGGACCATGGAGGCCATGGGCAGCCCGAACTACGCGGCCACGCTCTACGCCTGCCGTTCGGCCTCCACCCTCGGCATCTGGATCCAGTTCTCGGCGCCCCTGGGGCACAGCGGGGCCGTCTTCCCGTGGACCCTGGAGATGAAGGTCGCCCACCCGGTGCGCGTCTACCCGGGCATGATGATCGGCAAGCTCGCCTTCTGGGCCATGCAGGGCGAGGCCGTGGGCTACCTGGGCAAGTACACCGGCTCGCGCTCCGCCGTCGCCTCCCGCCTGAGCATGGACCAGCAGCATGTCGCAAACTGACCTGTTCAAGGTCCTCTCCGCGCTGGTGCTGCTGCTCCTGGCGGCGCACCTGACGGGCGGGCTCTTCAGACGCCTCCGGCAGCCGCCCGTCGTGGGGGAGATCCTCGGCGGGCTGCTGCTCGGCCCCACGGTCCTGGGGCAGGTGCTGCCCCAGGCCCAGCACTGGATCTTCCCCAAGCAGGGGCCGGTGGCGGTGTGCCTCGAACTCGTCTACCAGCTGGGCATGTTGCTGCTGATGTTCCTGGCCGGCGTCGAGATGCGGACGGTGTTCTCCCGCAAGGACGGCCGTACGGTCGGGCTGATCGCCGTGGTGGGCATGGTGGTGCCGTTCGCGTTCGGCCTGGTGGCGACCTCCGTGCTCGACACCTCCGACCTGCTCGGCCCGGCGGGCAACCGGACGGCGCTGACGCTGGTGCTCGCCTGCAGCATCGCGATCACCAGCATCCCGGTGATCTCCCGGATCATGCTCGACCTGGGGATCGCCAGGACGCCGTTCGCCCGGATCGTGCTCTCCGTCGCGGTGCTGGAGGACATCGTCCTCAACGTGGTGATCTCGGTCGCCGTGGGCATCGTGGCCGGCAGCAGCTCGAAGGGCTTCGGTCTCGCCTCGGAGCTCGGCATCCGCTCGGCGAACGCCTCGGCCGTCTACCACTCCCTGGCGTCCGTGGGCTTCCTCGCACTGGTCGCGCTGGTCGGCCTGCTGCTGCGCCGCCGGCTGGCGGGGACCGGCGGCGGGCCGGTGGCCCCGCTGGCCGTCCGGGTCTCCGCCGTCCTGGCCTCGGCCGCCGTCTGCCTCTACCTGGGCGTGGCCCCGATGTACGGCGCCTTCGTCGTCGGACTGATCTCCGGCCTCACGGCGGGCGCCGCGGGCGCGGCCTCGGGCCGGGCGGCGGACGAGGCGATCAAGGCCATCCGGAGCTTCGCGACCGGCTTCTTCGTCCCCGTCTACTTCGCGGTGGTCGGGCTGAAGCTCGATCTGATCCGTCAGTTCGACCCGGCGTTCTTCGTCGCCTTCCTCGCCGTGGCCTGCGTCGTCAAGGCCTTCAGCGTCTACGCCGGCGCCCGGCTGGCCAGGCGGCCGGCCACCGATGCCGTCCACCTCGCGGTGGCGATGAACGCCCGCGGCGGCCCCGGCATCGTGCTCGCCACCGTCGCCCTCGACACCGGCATCGGCTCGCCGTCGGTGTTCACCTCGCTGGTGCTCACCGCGGTCGTCACCTCGCTCCTCGCGGGCTGGTGGCTCGAACGCGCCATCAACCAGGGAAGCCTCGCCCGGGACGACGAGCTCCCGCCGGTGCGGCTCCCGGACCGGCCGCTCAGCCCCACCGCCGGCCGTTAGGCCGCCCTGTCGCCCCTCCCCGCCCCACCACGGAGTCTCCTCTTGGGAACGCTGAAACGCTCATCCACGATGTCCAAGCACCTCTTCGTCACCGGGGGTGTCGCCTCTTCGCTCGGTAAGGGGCTGACGGCCTCCAGTCTCGGCGCGCTTCTGAAGGCCCGTGGCCTGCGCGTGACGATGCAGAAGCTGGACCCGTACCTCAATGTGGACCCGGGCACGATGAACCCGTTCCAGCACGGTGAGGTGTTCGTCACCGATGACGGTGCGGAGACGGATCTGGACATCGGTCACTACGAGCGGTTCCTGGACACGAACCTTCACGGTTCGGCGAACGTCACCACCGGTCAGGTGTACTCGACGGTGATCGCCAAGGAGCGCCGTGGTGAGTACCTGGGTGACACGGTGCAGGTCATTCCGCACATCACCAACGAGATCAAGTCCCGGATCCGCCGGATGGCGACCGAGGACGTGGACGTGGTGATCACCGAGGTCGGCGGCACGGTCGGTGACATCGAGTCGCTGCCGTTCCTGGAGGCGGTGCGCCAGGTCCGTCACGAGGTGGGCCGGGACAACGTGTTCTTCGTGCACGTCTCGCTGCTGCCCTACATCGGCCCCTCGGGTGAGCTGAAGACCAAGCCCACCCAGCACTCGGTGGCCGCGCTGCGCAACATCGGCATCCAGCCGGACGCGATCGTGCTGCGTGCCGACCGTGAGGTCCCGCAGGCCATCAAGCGCAAGATCTCGCTGATGTGCGACGTGGACGAGGAGGCGGTGGTCGCGGCGATCGACGCCAAGTCGATCTACGACATTCCCAAGGTGCTGCACGGTGAGGGCCTGGACGCCTACGTGGTGCGCCGCCTGGACCTGCCGTTCCGTGACGTGGACTGGACCACCTGGGACGATCTGCTGCGCCGGGTCCACGAGCCGCAGCACATCGTCAAGGTGGCGCTGGTCGGCAAGTACATCGATCTGCCGGACGCCTACCTGTCGGTGACCGAGGCGCTGCGCGCGGGTGGTTTCGCCAACAACGCGCGGGTGGAGATCAAGTGGGTGACCTCGGACGACTGCGAGAGCGCGGAGGGCGCGCGCGAGCAGCTGGGTGATGTGGACGCGATCTGCATTCCGGGCGGGTTCGGTGACCGGGGTGTCAACGGCAAGGTCGGTGCGATCACGTACGCGCGGGAGAACAGGGTGCCGCTGCTGGGGCTGTGCCTGGGCCTGCAGTGCGTGGTCATCGAGGCCGCGCG
>NZ_JBIWPL010000045.1:0-35189 GCF_044768255.1 Kitasatospora sp. NPDC101157
TACTGCAGGGGGGACCCTGTGGGAGAGTAGGACGCCGCCGAACAATCATTCAGAAGAACCCCCATCCGGATTCCGGATGGGGGTTCTTCGCGTTTGCCGCCAATTTCGCCGCCAATTTCGCCGATCCGCGCCCTCGCCGAGTGCGGGCGGCTACTCGGCTGGGCGGCGGCCCCAGGCCGAGACCAGGGGTGCGAGTGTCAGATCGAGTTCTCCCGCGTCGATGGCGGTCAGGTGCGCGTCGAGCTCGGCCTCGTCGGCCAGGCCGGCCGCGAGGAGTTCGCCGCGCACGTGCCGGATGGTCGCGGCCTCCAGACGGTCGCAGGCCGGCCCGCCGATCGGGAAGGCGCCCGCCGCGGCGACGTCCACCAGGCCGGCTTCGCGCAGTGCCCGCGGCAGTGTCCGGCCGTAGCGCAGATCGGCGCCGCGGCGCCTGAGCAGTTCCCGGACCGCGTCGCGCAGGCGGTTGGCCCGCCGTTGGGCGGGGCCGCTGTCGTCCAGGCAGGCCAGTGGCTGCAGAGCGGTGTCGGCGTCCTCGACCAGCAGCCAGCCGCCGGGCCGTAGCGCTGCCGCCATCGTGGTCAACGCGCGGGCCCGGTCGGGTACGTGGACGAGCACGAGCCGGGCGTGCACCAGGTCGAAGGCCCCCGGCTCCGGGGGCGGGTCAGCGGCGACGTCGTGCCGGCGCACCTCGTAGCCGTTGCCCGACTTCAGCCATGACGGGTCGAGGTCCGTGGCCAGCACGTGCCCGGTGGGACCGACGGCTGCCGCGAGCGCCTCCGGGATGCCGGGGCCACCGGCCCCGACCTCCCAGCAGCGCCAGCCGGGCCCGACGCCCAGGCGGTCGAAGTGACCGCGAGTCACGCCGTCGAAGAGCTCGGCCAGCCAGACGAATCGCTCGCCCGCCTCGGCGCGCGCGTTGTCCAGCAGGTACCCGCGGGCGGGAGCGGGCTCCCCGCCGAGCGCGGTGGGCTCGTCTTTCGGATCAGGTCGGCCACCGGTGTGCGGCGGGCGGGGCGAAGAAGTCATGACCTCATGGTCGACCTTTCCGGGCCGTCGGCGCCATGCCCGACGGCAGGGGGATGGCCCACCGGATCACACGCCGAGGATCAGCTCTCCGCGTCGTCGGTGTCCCTGGACGCCAGGTTGACCTGCCAGGTGAAGGACCCGGCCGGGACGGCAGCGATGGGGGACGGCTGGTCGGGGTGCTCGGGGTCGAACTCGGACTCCAGGGTGTGGGTGACCTCGGGGCTGGTCCAGGCGGGCATGGTGCGGTTCCAGGGGCCGGTCGCGCGGGCGACCTTCCAGCGGAACGAGACCTGGTAGGACCTCAGCCAGTACCCGGGGGTCATCCGCGCCGAGGTGGAGAAGCCGGGGTTGTCGTTGAACTCGATGACGTTCTGGCCGTTGTTGATGACCGCGTTGGTGTACGGCGGGCGGTAGGGGCCGTCCTGCATCCAGGGGCGGTTGGACGGGGTCGCGGGGTAGTCCGTCCCCGACCGCACGATCTGGACGTTGGAGTCGGTGACCTCCTGCCAGAAGTGGTAGTTGGTGGCGACCTGCTGCGGGGCACCGGGCGGGTTCCGCAGCCGCGCCACCTGCTGGAAGCCGATGCTCTGGGTGTCGTCCAGCCGCTGGGCGGCCGGTCCCTCGTACTCCGAGGTGAACTCCAGGACGGGCCGGTCGAGGTCGAGGTTCGCGGCGCGGGCCTTGCCGCGGGTGGTTCGGCCCGAGGGCGCGGGGAGGTCGGCGGCTTCGGCCTTGCGCTTGGGGGGCATCCGCTGCACCGATGCCTCCGCCCGGGACGCCCCGGGGGAGCGGCCGGGCCCGCGTTCCGCCTCCTGGCGGACGAGCGGGGCCGACAGGGCGCGGACGGCGTTGGCCTCGGCCTCGCGCTCGTAGCGGTCGGACGGGTCGGACACCCGTAGGCCGTCGCCGCGGTCGGTGCCCGCGACCGGGCCGCTCCGCTGCTGGATGACGTGGGTGAGCTCGTGGGCCAGGGTGTGCCGGTCGCCGCCGCCGGCCCCGAGCACCACGTGGTTGCCCGAGGTGTAGGCGCGGGCGCCGACCTCGGCCGCGGACGCGCGGGCCCTGCTGCCGGTGTGCAGCCGTACGTCGGAGAAGTCGGCGCCGAGGCGGGACTCCATGTCGCGGCGGGTGGTGGCGTCCAGGGGCTGTCCGGCGGTGCGCAGCACCTGGTGCACCAGGGAGCGCTGGAGCGGCAGTTCCTCCTGCCCGTTGAGCGTACCGGCGCCGCCGGCGCCGGGGTGGGTCCGCTGGACCAGGCGGGTCACCGCGGCGTTGCCGATGGACCGTTGCAGGGCGAGGGCGGTGCCGGAACGCGGGCCCGGGCGTACTGCGCGGGTGGCGGCGGGGGCGGGGGCGGAGGCCGGTTCGGCCCGGCCCGGCTGGTGGCTGCGCACGCGGTCGGGTTCCTCCTCCTTGTGGCGATTTGGTGCGTATACGGCCCCGCGGGTGCCTTTGGGGCGGGAACAGCACAAAGCTACTGCTGTACTGAGGGGACGTCAGGAGCGCGCGGGGGCAGACATCGGCGTCTGCGGGGGCGGTCCGGTTGCCCCCGGAGGGCCTGTCGGGCTTCCCCGGGAGGGCAGGCGGGTGCTGTGGGCGCGGTTCGGGCGGGTTGCCGGTGGGTGCGCGAGCAGGCCATGGTTACCCGCGGGTAGTTGACATGGTCGCGAGGCGCGGGAGGAGATACGGATAGGGGGAGATCAGGGAGACGGAGGGGAAGAGCGCCGTGCGCACCGGTTCAGTTCCCCTGCCTGATGTCGCTCACCGTCCCGCTGATGTTGAGGAGTTCGTGGCAGGTGTCCGCCTGCTTGCCCGAGGCCGGAGTGCCCGGTGACTCGCAGGTCACGGTCGCCGTCACTGCCTGGTCCTCGGGGACCTGGATGGGAGTCACCCAGTGGTAGTCCTGGTTGCGGAAGGTCTCCAAGGCGATGGTGGTGATCGTCTGCTTGCCGGCCGTGATGGTCAACAACCCCTGGTCGCCCTGGAAGTTGGCGGCCACGATGTCCGTGATGTCGAACACCTTGCCGTGCGGCACCTGGTAACTGCCGGTGGACGAGGAGCTGTTCGAGGTCGTCACGTCGATGGTGGCGGAGCTCTGCCGTCCGGTTCCGGGCTCCGCCAGGCCCGCACCGGGGGCGCGACCGCCGGTGCTGGGCTGCCCGGCAGCGGGCCTGCCCTGGCCGCCGGGGTTGCCGCCGGAAGGCGCCGTGGGCGCACCGCCCGGCGCGACGACGCCAGGAGCCGGGGTGGCGCTCTGCTGGGCGACGGCCTGCTCGGCGGCCTGCTTGGCGGAGCTGCGCACCGCCGGGCGGACCAGGGCGAACCAGGCCAGCAGCAGCGCGAGCAGCGCGGCCAGGAGGGCGAGGAGCCACTTCGGGAAGACCGGCAGTTGGATGAACTCGCCGTCGAGCGCAACCCGTTGAACGGGCGTGAGGGCTTCGGTCGAGGCGGACGCGCCCTTGCCGTCCGCACCCTTGCTGTCCCTGCTGTCCCTGCTGTCCCGACCGCCCCGGGCACCCTGGGCGTCCGGGGTGCCCGTACCCCCGGCGGCCGCCGCCTCTCCGTCGGCGTCCCTGCCGGTGGCGCCCTGCTCCGGGCCCACCGTGACCTCGAACGGCCAGGAGGCCGGTTTGCCGAACCAGATCAGCTTGCGGGCCCGCGCCTGCAGTCGCAGCTCGCCGGACTCGCCGGGTTCGAGGCGCAGCCGTTCCGGGGTCGTCCGGAACCGCAGCTCCTCGCCGGCCTGCCCGGGCGTGAGGGCCACGGTGCCCGGAGTGTTGCCGAGGTTGCGGACGGAGGTGCGGTAGCGGCCGCGCAGCCAGCCGCGGCGGCGCCGGGGCGCAAGGGCGGCCTGCAACTCGTGGAAGGGCGTGACGGTGACGGTGGTCTCCGGAACCGTCACCAGCTCGGGGCGCTCGGTCGGCAGCACCCGGATGCCGAGCGGGAACTCGCCGGCCCGGGCGGCGGACGAACGCGGTGGGGCGACGCGCACCGTCACCGTCTCGGACGTCCCCGGGTAGAGCGAGACCCGGGCCGGCTCGACCGTCGTCCACGCGGCGCAGTCGCCGACCGCCTCCAGCGTGTACGCCTCCACGATGTCGAGGTCGTTGCGCACCGTCAGCGTCGTGGTGGCCACGCCACCGGGCGCCACCGTCAGCGCGGGCAGGCCGAGTTCGGCGGATGTGGTCATGGCGTGACGGTAGGACCGGCGGACCGTCCGCGGAGAGGGCCGTACGGGCAAGCCATGGGCACACCCCTTGCCCGTACGGACCGACCGACCCTGCCCGGCACCGCCGCAGGTCCACTGGAGAATGGAGAGCTCGATGACGTCGACCGAAACAACTCGATGCGAGGCAGCCACCACCCGCCGGCCGCCGGTGGCACCACGTTCCGGCAGCGCCCGCCAGGCCGCCCCGCGCATCCCGGTCCAGACCCGCAGGCCGGGCCAGATACCCGTGGCGGTGTACGCCGAGGACCTCATCCTGCAGACCGGCGTGGTCCAACAGCTGCGCCAGCGGCCCGAGGTGGAGCTGCTGAACGAGAGCGAGGCGGGCCGGGCGGAGGTCTCCCTGCTGGTCGTCGACGCCCTGACCGAGGCGGTGGCCGAGCACCTGCGCCGGCTGCGGCTGGCCACCTCCGGCCGGATCGGCCTGGTGGTCGGGCAGTTCGAGGCCGGCGGGCTGCAGACGATCGTCGAATGCGGGGTCGCCGCCGTGCTGCGCCGCTCGGAGGCGGACCAGGACCGGCTGGTGCACCTGATCACCGCCCTGGCCAACGGCGAGGGCGTGATGCCGGGGGACCTCCTCGGTGAGCTGCTCGACCGGATCGGGATGCTCCAGCGCACCATGCTCGACGGGCGCGGCCTGACCCTGTCGACCCTGACCGCCCGGGAGGCGGAGATGCTGCGGCTGGTCGCCGAGGGCTTCGACACCAGCGAGATCGCGGCCAAGACCTCGTACTCCGAACGGACCGTCAAGAACGTGCTGCACGAGATCATCACGCGGCTGGGGCTGCGCAACCGGGCGCACGCCGTGGGGTACGCCATGCGGCGCGGGCTGATCTGAGGGGCACGGCCGTTCCGCACGTCCCGCGCGAGGAACGTCGCGGACTGCCCTTTGGGGCACCGGTCGTTACCCCCGGCTCGGGTGCCCGGGCCCTGTTCCCGGGCGCCCGAGCCGGTGAGACTGCGGGGAGACCGCCCCTGCCACCCTGTGAGGTCGCGCGTGACCGCCGCCACCGGCACTCCCCGCTCCATCCGGCGGCCGGCCCGGGCCGCCGTCGCGGCGCTGCTCGCGCTGGCGGCCGCCGTGCTGACCCTGGGCTCCGCCCCCGGGGGACCGGGCGGTCCGGCCGGCTCCGCCGAGGACCCGGCCGGCGGGCGGATCGTCTACGCCGGCACCAACCACCGCGGCCTCGCCCGGGTGACCGGCCACGACACCAGCGCCCCGCTGTTCGGGCCCGGTCCGGTCCACTTCGACCAGGACCCCTCGGCCCGCGGCGACGAACTGGTCTTCACCAGCCTGCGGGACGGCCCGCTGCCCCAGGTGTACCTGCGCGACGCGACCGGTTCGCTGCGCCGCCTCACCACCGGCATGGACACCTCCCACCCCGCGCTCGCCCCGGACGGCAAGGGCGTCGTCTTCGAGGCCCTGGAGCCCCGGAAGGACGGCACCTCCCAGCACGTCCTGTGGGCCGTCGAGCGGAACGGCACCGGGCTTCGCCGGCTCACCGACGGCACCGCCGACGAGACCCACCCGACCGTCTCGCCCGACGGCCGGTGGGTCGCCTACGCCTGCGCCGGCGAGCCGGGGCACGTCCAGATCTACCTGCGGCCGTTCACCGGCGGCGCGCCCGTCAAGGTCACCAACGTGACCAGTGGGGACGCCGTCGACCCGACCTGGAACCCGCTCGACGACGACGCCCACCGCAACCAGATCGTCTACACCTGGGACCAGGGGGACAAGGGTCGCACCCTGATGCTCACCTCGCCGACCGGCGGCGACAAGGCGTTCTTCCCCGGCACCGGCTCCACCTGGAAGACCGGGTCCGCCTCCTGGCTGGCCGACGGCAGCGGGGTCCTGTTCCTCAGCGCCGACCGGCTCGCCCCCGAGACGCAGCCCCAGCCCCGGCCGGCCGACCCGCCGCCGCCACCGGTGGTGAACCTCTACCGCGCGCCGACCTGCGACTGCACCGACCCCCAACTCCTCTACAGCACGAACCGGTTGATCGCCACGCCGACCTGGCTCGGACCGCAGAACGGCGGCGGGCCGGTGGTCGAGCAGACCAGCGCCTCCGCCGCAAACGTCGCCGACGTCCAGGACGTCCGGCCCGACGGCGCCGACCCGCGCGACCTGGGCATCAGCGTGCTCACGGAGGACCCGGCCGCCGACACTAACACCGATCCCGACCCGGCCGCCGACCCGCTCTTCCACCCCCGCCCCGGCTACGACCCCTGGTACGAACGCCAGACCTACACCCCCGACGGGCGGCAGCTCGTGGTCACCCGCTACGAGGACTCGCCCGCCGGCCGGATCCAACGGATCTGGCTGGCCGACGCCGACGGCGCCGACCCGCACCCGATGAACCTCGCCGGGCGCGGCCCGACCGACCGGGACACCGACCCCTCCCTCTCCCCGGACGGCAGGCTGATGGTGTTCAGCCGCAGCACCCCGGGCAGCGGTGGACAGGCCCCGGCCCGTCCCGGCCGGATCGTGATCGCCGAGATGGCCACGGGCGCGATCGTCGGCACCGTCCAGCCCCCGGCCGACCAGCCGGGGGCCGCGGACGACGAGCCCTTCTGGTCCCCCGACGGCAAGCTGATCGCCTTCTCCCGGACCGCCGTGATCAACGGCAACCCCGGCAACAAGCACATCTGGACCGTGCCCGCCGACGACCTCACCCGGCAGAACGACCTCAGCCGCACGGCCTGCCCGGGCAGCTGCAACGTCATCGACGACAGCCCCGCCTTCTCGCCCGACGGCCGCCGGATCGCCTTCAACCGCAAGGCCGGTGACGGCGGGAACAACCGGCAGGACGGCGTCGTGGTCACCACACCGACCGGCCGGGACTGCACGGTGATCCTTCCAGCCGGGCTCGGCGACGGCGCCTGCACCCGGCCGCTGCCCGACCGTTCCACCGGCCCCTTCCAACCCCGTGACGTCGCCTGGACGGCCGACGGCGGGAAACTCGTGCTGACCTCCCGGCGCGCCGCGCCGCCGAGCGCACCCGAGGGGCTCAAGACCTACGACTTCGCGACCGCCGAACTCACCGCGCTCGACTGGCGGTTGCCGGGGCGCCAGAAGGAGCCGGCCGTCCAGCGGTCCGTCCACCTGACGCTCAGCGCCCCGCCCCGCACCCCGGCCGTCCCCGTCGACGGCGGCACCGACGTGACGATCACCGTCACCAACAAGGGCCCGGCACCCTCACCCGGTACCGTCCTCACGGCCTCGGTGCCGACGGGTGCCCGGCTCGGCGAGCTGACCAGCCAGGTCGGGCAGTGCGACGCGGCGGCCCTGCGCTGCGAGCTCGGCACCCTGCCGCCCGGGGCGCAGGTCCGGGTCACCGGCCGGCTGATCGGCACCCGGGCGGGCGACCAGCCGTTCGGCTGGAGCGTCACCGGGGCGGTGGTCGACCCCAACCCGGAGAACGGGTCGGCCGAGACGATCCTGCCGGTCGTGGCGGAGCCCTCGCCGACGCCCACGCCTTCACCGACACCGACGCCCACGACTTCACCGACGCCCACGCCGTCACCGACCGCCTCACCGAGCCCCACGCCCACCCCGACCACCTCGCCCACCCCCGTGCCACCGCCCCCGGCGCCCGCCCCCGCACCGCCGCCGCAGGCCGGCCCCGGCGTGGCGGTCGACGCCCAGCCCGACCCCGGCTACGTCGGCGGCCACGTGACCGTCAGCTACACCTTGCGCAACACCGGCCAGGCCCTGGCGACCGGGCTGCGCCTGACCCTCGGCCTGCCCGCCGGAGTACCCACCGAGGCGCTGCCCCCGGGCTGCCGGAACGGGAGCTGCCAACTCGCCGACCTCGCCCCCGGAGGCAGCCAGGTGGTCCGGGTGGTGCTCTCACCCGTGGCCGCACTGGACACCACGATCACCGCGGAGCTCACCACCACCGGCACCGACGCCACCCCGGGCCCGCACCGGGCCGGTACGCCGCTGCGCATCCTCCAGCCCCGCATCGTGGCCGTCCCGCCGATCGGCAAGCCCGGCTTCGTGACCTCCGTCCGCGGCACGGACTTCCCACCCGGCGCGCCCGTCCGCTTCACCTGGCAGCCCGGCATCACCGCGGCCGCGGCTCCCACGTACCCGAAGCCGGACGGGACCTTCGCGGGCCAGCTGCTGATCCTCCCCAAGGACGAGACCGGCCCCCGGACCATCACGGCCGCCGGCCCGGGCTTCTCCCCGGTGACCACCCCGTTCCTGGTGGTGGAGGGCAGCATCGGCCCGCCGGGGGAGGTGGAGCGCCGGTGAGCGGGGCGATCTTTCCGGGCTGTGGCGGACCTCGGCAGCCGATCCGCCGCACGCCCACCTACCCGGGCCATCACGGCCGCCGGCCCGGGCTCCTCCCCGGTGACCACCCGCGTTCCTGGTGGCGAAGGGCATCGAGGGAAGGCGGGGCGGTGGTGAGGCGGCTCGGGTTGGCGACGACGGGGCGCGGCGTGGTCGTCGGAAGGCTGCGGCGGGGCTCGGTGGGCGGTGTCCGGGTGTGTGGTGTCGGTGGGGAGGGGGAGGGCCGGTGATCCATGAGGTGGACGAGGCGTTGCGGCTGTTGCTGGACGGCGCCGGGTTGCCGGAGCGCGGGGTCGAGGTGGTCTTCGATGCGCCGACCCGGGACCTGGCGGCTCGGCGGACCGCGCCGACGGTCAGCGTGTTCCTGTACGGGATCCGGGAGGAGACGAGCCGCCGGCAGGCCGGGGCCGTCGCCGAGTACGACGAGGACGGCGTGGTGGTCGGTCACCGACCCGCGCCCCGCTGGTTCGAGCTGGGCTACCTGGTGACCGTCTGGACCAACCGCCCGCAGGACGAACACCGGCTGCTGGCCGAGGTGTTGCAGTGCCTGACCGCCGTGGACGCGCTGCCCGCCCGGCTGCTCACCGGGTCGCTCGCCGGGCTCGGGCTGACCGTCGGGCTGGACATCGCCGGGCGCGACACCGGTCTGCCGTCGGTGTCCGACGTCTGGTCCGGGCTGGGCGGGGAGCTGCGGCCCTCGATCGACCTCAGGGTCCTCGCCCCGCTGGCCGGCGGGCTCGACCCCGCCGGGCCGCCCGTCACCGAGGGCCTGGTGGTGCGGGCCCGGGACACCACCCGGGAGAGCGAGTCGGGAGGCCGCCGGCTGCGCTACCGCGGCGCCGGGGACCCGGGGGCCGACGGTTTCGCCGCCCCCCGGGAGCGTGCGCTGCCGCCCGGCCGCAGGACGAGGGGTGGAGCGCGGTGAGCCTCGACCTCGGACCGGCCGTCAACGGCGCGCCGCCCGCCCGCGACCACCTGTGGGAGCGGCTGCACCGGGTCGAGGAGCGGGTCCGGGCGGCGGTGCGCGAACGCCGGGCCGACGACCCGGACCCGGACGACCCGTACCGCGGCCAGTACCTCGGCCCGGAGGCGGTGGAGCGGATCCTGGCGTCCTGCGCCGCGACGGGCTTCGCCGGTACGGCTCACGGCGCTGTGAACGGCGCTGCGAACGGCGCTGTGGACCGTGTTGGCGGTGCTGCGGGCGGCCCGGCGCCCGCAGCACCGCCGCCCGGCTCCCGACTGGCCCGGCTGGGCGCCGAGTTCGGCCTGCTCCCGGTGGACCTCGACCTGCTGCTGGTGGCCCTCGCCCCCGACCTCGACACCCGCTTCGAGCAGCTCTACGGCTACCTCAACGACGACCTGACCCGCCGCCGGGCCACCGTGGCCCTCGCCCTCGAACTGTGCGGGCTGCCGACGGCGGGCGCCGGCCGCTTCCGGTTCTCCGCCCGTGCCCCGCTGGTCGCCGGGGGCCTGGTGGAGGTCACCGAGCCGGAGCGCCCGCTGCTCTCCCGCACGCTGCGGGTGCCGGACCGGGTGACGGCCCACCTCCTCGGCGACGACGAACCGGACGACGCGCTCGTCGGGCTGGCCCACCGCGCCGAACCGCACGTCGGGGCCGCCCCGGAGCCCGTCGACGACCTGGCCGCAGCGGTGGCCGCGGCCGCGGCGGCCGGCGGGCCGGTGTACCTGCTGGACCGTGGCGGGCAGGCGGGCCCGTCGGCGGTGGCCGCCCTGGCGTCCGGAGACCGGCCGCCCCTGGTCGTCGACGCCGCCGCGTTGGCCGCCGTCCACCCGTCGACGGCCACCGTGCGGGTGCTCGCCCGCGAGGCCCGGTTGGGCGGGGGTGGTGTGGTGCTCGGTCCGCTGGACCGGCTCGAACCCGAACGGCCCGAGCGGGCGGCCCTGTTGCGGGACCTGTGCGCGCTGCTGGGGCCCGTCCCGCTGGTCGTGCACGGCCCGCAGGTGTGGGACCCGGCCTGGACCCGGGAGAGTCCCGTGGTGCTGACCGTCCCGCCGCCGGACGCGCGCGACCGGGCCGGGCAGTGGGCCCGCGCGCTGGCCGCCGGCGGGGCGTCGCCGGGCCGGGAGCCGGCGGAGGGTCTGGCGGAGGGTCTGGCGGAGGGCCTGGCAGCGGGCCGGACAGGGGATCGGGCAGCGGGTCTGTCCGAGGAGCTGGCCGAGGCGGTGGCCGCCTACCGGCTGGACCGGGAGAAGCTGGAGCGGGCCGCCGCCGTGGCCGCCAGGACGGCGGCCGCCGAGCGTCGCCCGGTGCGCGCCGAGGACCTGCGGGCCGCCGTACGGGCGCAGAACGCCGCGGGTCTGGCCCGGCTGGCCCGCCGGATCGAGCCCGCGGTCGGCTGGGCGGACCTGGTGCTGCCCGGCCCCACCGCCGGCCGGCTGCGCGAACTGGTGCTGCGGGCCCGGCACCGCGACCGGGTGCTCGGGCAGTGGCGGATGCGGCCCGGCGGCGGCCGGGGCAACGGGGTGATCGCCCTGTTCGCGGGCGAGTCCGGCACCGGGAAGACGATGTCGGCCGAGGTGGTCGCGGCGGAGCTCGGCATGGAGCTGTACGTCGTCGACCTGTCCACGGTGGTGGACAAGTACATCGGCGAGACCGAGAAGAACCTGGACCGCGTCTTCACGGAGGCCGCGCAGGTCAACGCCGTCCTCCTGTTCGACGAGGCGGACGCGCTGTTCGGCAAGCGCTCGCAGGTCAAGGACGCCCACGACCGCCACGCCAACGTGGAGACGGCCTACCTGCTCCAGCGGATGGAGTCCTTCGACGGGATCGCGGTGCTGACCACCAACCTGCGGGCCAACCTCGACGAGGCGTTCACCCGGCGCCTGGACGTCATCGCCGAGTTCCCGCTGCCCGACCGGGCGCAGCGGCGCCTGCTGTGGGACCGCTGCCTGGGGCCGCGGCTGCCCCGCGGCGACGACCTCGACCTGGACTTCTGCGCGAGGCACTTCGAGCTCACCGGCGGCTCCATCCGGGCCTGCGCCGTCTCCGCGGCCTACCTGGCGGCCGGTACGGGCAGCCCGCTGGGCATGGCGCAGCTGGTCGCCGCCGTGGTCGGGGAGTACCGCAAGCTCGGACGGCTGGTCCTGGAGAGCGAGTTCGGGCCGTGGCTGGGCGTCCTCGGGGAGACCGGGCTCGGCTGACATCCCGCGGACGGTCGCGTCCGGGGCGGCGAGGTCCTCCGGGGCGGCGGGCCTTCCGGGGCGGCGGGGCCCCCGGGTCGGCCCGCGCGGACCCGTCGGGCTGTCCGCCGGGGGCAGCCGGTCCTGCCCCCGCTCCGGGACCCCGGGGCATGGTCCGGACGGCGCCCGGACCGCAGACTCGGGGGCGAGTGATCAGTGAGCGATCAGTCAGCGATCAGCGAGCGATCAGCGAATGACCGGCGAAATGACTGGCCAGCCGAAGGAGCGCGTATGCCGTCGTACCTCACCCCGGGTGTGTACGTGGAGGAGGTCCAGTCCGGTGCCCGGCCGATCGAGGGGGTCGGCACCGCCGTCGCCGCCTTCGTCGGCTTCGCCGGTTCCGGTCCCTTCCACGAGCCCACGCTGGTGACCAACTGGGACCAGTACGTCCAGCGGTTCGGCGGGTTCACCGAGGGCACCTACCTGGCGCACGCGGTCTACGGCTTCTTCGCCAACGGCGGCGGCTCCGCCTACGTCGTCCGGGTCGGCGACCCGGCCCGGCAGGCCCCCGGCGCAGCCCCGGCACCCGCCGCCGTCGCGGCCCCGCCGGTCGCCGTCGCGGGCTTCCTGTTCTCGGCGCTGCCCGGCGCGGGCGGCGAGGTGTCCGTCGAGATCGCCGACGCGGAGGGGGAGAACGTCCCCGAGGACCGGTTCCGGGTGCTGGTGCGCCGCGGCGCCGAGGTCGTGGAGACCTACGACGTCTCGACCCGGAAGAACACCAAGGGGTACGTCGTCACCCAGCTGCGCGAGTCCAAGCTGGTCGCGGTCGCCGAACAGCCCGGCACCGCGCCGAGCCGCCCCGAGCGCCAGACCCACGCGCTCGCCGCCGCCCCCGCCGTGGCGCCGGGGCCGGTCGCGGCCCCCTCCTCCCGGCTCGACCCCGCCGAGTACGTCGGCGACGCCGCCGCCCGGACCGGCTTCTCCGGCCTGGAGGCGATCGACGAGATCACCATGGTCGCGGTGCCCGACCTGATGAGCGCCTACCAGCGCGGCGACCTCGACGACGAGGGCCTGCGCACCGTCCAGCTGGCCGTCATGTCGCACTGCGAGCAGATGGGCGACCGGATCGCGGTCCTCGACCCGCCGCCCGGCCTGAACGCCCAGCGGATGCGCACCTGGCGCAACGAGGAGGCCGGCTTCGACTCCCGCTACGCCGCCCTCTACTACCCGTGGATCAAGGTCTTCGACCCGGCCACCGGCCGCAACGTGCTGGTCCCGCCGAGCGGGCACGTGGCCGGGGTGTGGGCGCGCAGTGACTCCGAACGCGGCGTGCACAAGGCGCCCGCCAACGAGGTCATCCGCGGCGCGGTGGACCTGGAACTGCGGCTCAGCAAGGGCGAACAGGATCTGCTGAACCCGATCGGCGTCAACTGCGTACGGGCGTTCCCCGGGCGCGGCATCCGGATCTGGGGCGCGCGCACCCTCTCCTCCGACCCCGCCTGGCGCTACCTGAACGTGCGCCGGCTCTTCAACTACCTGGAGGAATCGATCCTCCTGGGGACCCAGTGGGTGGTCTTCGAACCCAATGACGACCGGCTGTGGTCCAGCATCCGCCGGAACATCACCGCCTTCCTCACCGAGGAGTGGCGGCGCGGGGCGCTGTTCGGCCAGACCGCGGCCGAGGCCTTCTACGTCAAGTGCGACCGCGACAACAACCCGCCGGAGTCCATCGACCTCGGCCAGGTGATCTGCGAGATCGGCGTCGCCCCGGTGAAGCCGGCCGAGTTCGTGGTGTTCCGGCTGGCCCAGTTCTCCGACAGCACGAGCCTCGTCAACGAGTGACCCGGCCCCGTCGTCCCGTCGGCCACCCAACGCATCGGAAGGTGACAACACGCCATGGCTGAAGGCGATCCGCTCTCCACACACATATTCGGCGTCCAACTCGGCGGCTACAACGTCGAGTCCGTCAAGGAGATCAGCAACCTGACGGTCGAACAGGACGTCGTCGAGTACAAGCAGGTGACCCAAGAGGGCAAACTGATCGTCCGGAAGCAGCCCGGCGCCCGGCTGCCCGGCGAGGTGACCATCACCCGGGGCCTGGACAAGAGCGGCGCGTTCACGGACTGGATCAAGGAGACCCTCAACAACGGGGCGATCAACACCGCGCGGCAGAACCTCACCATCGAGGTCAAGGACACCACCGGCGCCACCCTGCGACGCATCCAGCTGACCAACGCCTGGGCGAGCCGCTGGGAGGGCCCCACGCTCAGCGCGGGCGAGTCCAGCGCGGCGACCGAGACCGTGACCATCGTGTTCGAGGAGATCAGCGTCGAATGAGGCGGAAGATCGGCCTGGACGAGCTGCTGGAGCGGGCCCCCGCCCAGGGGCCGCTCCCGGGCGCGGGTACGGGCGCGGTGCCGGTGCCGGACCGGCAGGGCGCCGCGCCGCAGGCCGGGCCGGCCGCGCCCCGGGGGCGGGCGCCGCACACCGAGTTCGAGTTCGAGCTGCCGCTCGGCTACGTCGACGACGAGGGCACCGTGCACCGCCACGGCGCGATGCGGCTGGCCACCGCCCGGGACGAGCTGATGCCGCAGATCGACCTGCGGGTCAAGGAGAACCCGGCCTACCTCAGCGTGGTACTGCTCAGCCACGTCATCACCAGGCTGGGTGACGTCACCGACGTGCACGCCGGGATCGTCGAGCGGATGTACGCCACCGACGTCGCCTTCCTCCAGGACCTCTACCAGCGGATCAACAGCGAAGGCCACACGCGCGCCGCCGTGACCTGCCCGCACTGCGACGGCGCCTTCGAGGTCGACCTCGCCGGTGGGCGCCTGGGGGAATCGTGACGTACGCGCCTGCTCGGCTGTACGAGGAGATCGCGTACATCGCCTACCACTTCCACTGGCCGCGCGAGGACCTCCTCGACCTGACCCACCGCGAGCGCGGGCAGTGGGTGCGCGAGATCGCGCGCATCAACTCCAGGGTCAACGAGGGCGGGTGAGCGGGGTGGGGGTGCGGGACTGGATCTCGCGGCGGCGCCGGGCTGACGGTGCTGTCGCGCCCGGTGGTGCCGCGTCCGGTGGTGCCGCGTCCGGCGGCCCTGTGGCGGAAGGCGGGACCGGAGGTACGGGCGCGATCGTGCCCGCGGCGGCCCGGCAGCAACGGCCGGCGGCCGGGGACGGCGGATGGCGCGCGGTGACGCCACTCGTCCCGACCCTGGCCGGGGCGGGGCCCGGGGTCAGCGACGGCCTCAAGTTCCGCTCCCGGCTGGCCTCCTGGCAGGACCCCTCGCTGTGCGGGCCGCTGGGCCACGCCGTTCTGCCGACCGCACCGGTCGGCATCCTGCGGGCGGTGGCGGCGCCGGGTGGTCCGGCGACGGCCGTCGGGGGCGGGGACGAACTCGTCCTGCCGGCCGGCACGGGCGGCGGGGTGGACGAGGGCGAGGCGGCGGGCCACTCGCAGGGCGCGGGGGGACGGCGGCGGGAGCCGCCGGTCCAGCGGGCCGTCCGGGTACGGCGGCTGCCCGTGCGGTCGGGCCCGCCTGCGGCAGGCGTACGTGTGGCAGGCACGCCTGCGGCAGGTACACGCGCGGCAGGCACGCGTGCGGGTGCGGACAGGGGAGCAGACGTACGGCGGGTCGGAGCGGAGGGCGGTGCGGCGACGCCTGGTGCGCCGGTCCGGAGCGAGGCGAGGCCTGAGGCGGTGACGCCCGCAGTCCCGGAGCCCGCTGTGCCCGGGGCCGGTCCTCGGGAGCCCGGCACTCAGGTGCCGGAGGGGATCGACAAGTCGCCGCGTCCGGGCGACGCGGTGGACCGGGCTCAGGGCCGTTCCGTACGGCCGCGGCCCGTCAGTGGACCGCTGACCGTGGCGCGGCGGCCCCGGGCGTTGCCCGTGCGTCCGGTGGCGGCCGTTCCCGGGCCGCGCAGGGCGAACGAGCCGGTCACCGGGCCGCGCAGGGGGAACGAGCCGGTCACCGGGCCGCCGGGCCGAGACACCGAACCGGTGCTGCCGGCAGCCGTGACGGACGAACCGGCCGATCGGCCGAGCCCGTCCGTGAGCGGCGGGGCCGCCGCGCCCGCGCCCGCGCCCCTGGCGGGCGGCCCGGTCGAAGGGGTGGTCCAGCGCGCCGCCGCGAGGAGCGCCGCAGCACCTGCCCGTCCGGTCCTCGGCGTGCCCCTGACCGCGCTGCCGGCGAGCGCCGCACCCGTGGCTGCCGTCGGTTCCCAGGGCGCGGAACGCGACCCTGGTGCGCCGGCCATGCCCTTCGTCCGTGCTGCGACGGAGTCCGCCGTCCCTGAGGCGAGCGGGCCCGACAGTCCACGGCAGCCAGGGGCCCACCCCGAGCACGGAGGCGGCTCCCCCGTTCAGCGCACGTCGTCCGGGCAGCCCGCCGGTACCGCCCCGCGCACCCCGCCGCCCCCCGCTCCTGCCCGCACGCGCGGGGGCCTGGGCGCGCCGCTCGACGCCCTGCCGCCGTCGGCGGCCGCGCCGGGCGGCACTGCGCCGTCGCTCGGCGGCCACCGACCGGTCCGGCGCGTCGTGGGCCCGGCGGCAGGCGACGCCGGAAGCCGAAGTGCCGGTGGGCCGGCGGAGCGGAGCGCGCCGGTGGTCGGCGAAGGGCCACATGCGCAGGGTGCCACCGCGCGGGCGGGCAGCACTGCGACGGACCCAACTCGGCTTCCACGGACGGACAATGGCGGGGCGGCCGGGCCGGCGCGGAGCGGCCCTGCCGAGTCGCGGGCCACCAGCGGCCAGGTCAGGTCCGTGACTGTGCCGGTGCGTCCGGCCGTTGGTGGCTCGGGCGTGCGGCGGGCGGTCCAACTCGCCGTCACGAGGCGGGGGTTGATCGGCGAGCGTCCGATGCCGGTCGCCCTCGCCACGCCGGCGGCGCCCTCCGCGGGCGCCAGCACCGCACCCACCACCGGTTCCCGTACGGCACCGCCGCCTCCGCCACCCGTGGTGCCTGCGGTCTGGCCCAACGCGCTCGCGTCCCGCGCGAACGACGACGATCCGGCTGCGGGGCCCTCGCGGCCCTCGCGGCCCTCGGGGCCTTCGGGGCCCACGCGGCCTTCCCACGGCGGCCGGGACGGCGGGATCGCTGCTGCTCCGCAGCACTCAGCGCCACGCCGTTCGCTGAGCGCGGGGGAGGGACGGGCTACGACCGGGCAGTCGGTGACAGCAGCGGCGAGCGGTTCGTCCGCTCCGGGCCTGCTGCGCGGGGTCGTCGGTGCTGTGCAACGCGTGCGTTCCACCCGTGCACTCGACCGCGAGAGCGGCCGGACAGCCGCCGATCGTCCTGCCGTAGAGGGGACGCCGGGGCCGAGCGGTGCGCGGGGTACCGCCGAGGCCGTGGGCCGGTCGTCCGGTCCAGGCGTGGTGCGAGGGGTCGTCGCCGCGGTGCAACGCTCGCGTGCCCGTCGGGCGTCGGAGCGCGGGGGCGGCCGGACGGCTGTTGATCGGCCTGCGGGGGAGGGGAGTTCGGCCTCCTCCGGCGTGCCGCGCGCTGTAGCCGCGGGTGGGGCCGTGGCTGCCGTGCAGCGTCGACGCTCCGGGCGGACACGGGCCAATGGTTCTCCAGCGCAGGGGAGTTCGGCCGCTCCGATGGCGACCGCGCCCGGCAGTCGGGCCCGACCTGCCCGAACGGCGGCGGCGGTGCCGCCCGCGCACGTGGTCCGGATCGCGCCGCCGCCGGTTCAGCGGGTGCCGTCACCGGAGCTGCCGACACCCCCTTCGCCGGTGGTGCCGCGAGCCCTGCCGCCCGGGCACGCCGCGAGCACTCCGCCCGCGCCCGTGGTGCGGCCCGTACCCCCGGCGGGCCAGTCGCTTCAGCGGCTGCCGACCGTGTCCCGCCCGCTTCCGCTTCCGTCACCGCCGCCGCCGGCGACGCCCCCGTCACCCGTCGGCTCGCGAGCCCTGACACCCGCGCGTCCGACCGGCACCCCCTCCGTACCGCCCGCGCCCGGTACGGCGCAGCTGTTGCAACGGGTGGCCGAGCGGACGGGCCTGTCCGGGGTGCCGTTGACCGCCGTCCCGGCGAGTCGGCCGGGCACCGTCCAGGCCGCTCCCGCGAAGGCCTCACCGGCAGGCGGCTCCCAGGCGAAGGCCTCCCCGTCCGCCGAACCGACCGGGGCACCCGACGGCGCCGGGCCCGCCGACCTGGACGAGCTGGCCCGGCGCCTGGTCGAACCGGTCGGCCGGCTGTTGCGCACCGAGCTGCGCCGGGGCCGGGAGCGGGCCGGCAGACCGTACGACCTGCGTCGCTGAGCGCGGGACGACCCCATCGACGTGACTGGCACCGGAAAGCAGGAAACGGGGACCGATGACCGACAACATCTTCGCGAGCAGCGTGTTCTTCAGCCTGACCATCGGCGGCAACGACCTGGGCGAGTTCACCACCTGTTCCGGCCTCGGCGCCCAGGTCGAGATCGAGCAGTACGCGGAGGGCGGCAACAACGGCTTCGCCTGGCAGCTGCCGGGCCGCATCACCTGGTCGAACATCACGCTGACCCGGGCGGTCACCGCGGACAGCGCCAAGATCGCGCGGTGGCTGGGCGAGACCGTACGGAAGGTCGAGCCGAAGGACGGCGAGATCGTGGCGCTGCGGCCGGACCTGAGCCGGATCGTCGGCTGGCAGGTGCTGGGGATCGTCCCGGTGCGCTGGGACGGCCCGTCCTTCGACCCCGCCACCTCCCAGGCCGCGGTGGAGAGTCTGGAGATCGCCCACGCGGGTCTCCGCCCGTCCTGATCCCGGTTCGCGGTTCGCGGTTCGCGGTTCGCACCGAAGTCGGCCCACCCACGTAAGGAGCAGCAGGATGTCCTCGGCGGTCCCCGCGAGCGTCACCCGGGCCCAACTGACCATCATGGAGCCCCCGTCCACGGTCGGCGCCCAGCCCGGCGGTGCGATCGCGCGGCTTCCGCTGCAGTTCAACCCGGCGACGCTGGTGCTGCGCAAGACCACCGAGTGGCGGCGCACGCCGTCGCGGATGGCGGGCCAGTCGGCCCTGCCGGAGTTCGTCGGCAGTGGTCCGCGCTCGTTGTCGCTCGACGTGTTCCTGGATTCGACCGCGACCCACGACAACTCGGTGGAGCGGGCGGTGGAGCAGCTGATGACGGCCTGCGTGCCCACCCCGACGAGCCTGGCGCGCAAGACCCCGGCCAGCCCGTGGATCCGGCTGGACTGGGGGACCCTGAAGACGACCTCGTTCAACGGGGTGCTGACCGGCCTGTCGGTCACCTACACGCTCTTCGACGTGGACGGCAATCCGCTGCGCGCGGTGTGCTCCCTCTCGATCGACGAGGCCAGCGTCGACCCGGCCGGGCAGAACCCGACCTCCGGCTCGCCGGAGGCCCGCAGCACCCACCGGGTGATCGCGGGCGACAGCCTGCCGCTGCTCGCCTGGCGCGCGTACGGGGACGCGACGGCCTGGCGCACCATCGCCGAGGCCAACGACATCGACGACCCGCTGGTCCTGGTCCCCGGGTCGGAGCTGATCGTGCCGGGGATCGACGAGCTCACCCGGGGCGGGCGGCGATGACCACTCCCGAGGCCCGGGGCGGCCGGCCGTTCGCCGCGGATCCCGTCGTCGAGGCGCCGGGGCCGCTGCCGCCGGCCTGGGCGGCCCAGCTGGTGTCCTGCGACATCGAGGAGAGCGTGGGTCTGCCCGACACGGCGGTGCTGAGCTTCCGGGACGCGGACCACACCTTCCTGTCCGCGACGGGCATCACCATCGGCACCGAGCTGCGGGTGTCCGTGGTCACCGTGCAGGGGCACACCCAGGTGCGGCTGTTCACCGGCGAGGTGACGGCGCTGGAGCTGGAGGTCGACACCACGGGCTCGTACACCGTGGTGCGGGCCTCGGCGGTGACCCACCGGCTGATGCGCGGGCGCCGGGTGAAGGCCTTCCGGAACATGACGACCGCCGACATCGTCCGAGAGGTCGCCGCCGGTGCGGGCCTGGCCTGCGGGCGGGTCGACTCCTTCCCGGTCGTGCACCAGCAGCTCTCCCAGGCGAACGTCCCGGACTGGGAGTTCCTCCAGTTCCTGGCGGCGGAGAGCGGCGCGCAGGTGCGGGTGGACGACGACGGGAGGCTGGAGTTCGTCCGGCCGCAGCCCGCGTCCACGGCACCGGCCCCGACCACGCCCGCGCCGCAGAACCCGCTGGTGCTGGAGTACGGCCGCAACCTGCTGGAACTGCGCGGTGTGCTGACCGGCGGGGCCGGCGCGGACACGGTCGAGGCGCGCGGCTGGAACGTCACCACCAAGAGCGCCCTGGTGGCCGCCGAGCCGTCGGTGGCCTCACCGGGCGTGCTGCCGGGGATGAGCCCCTCGGTGGTGGCCTCCGCCTTCCCCGGCCAGGCCCGGCTCACGGTCGCCGACACCCCGTACCGCACCCAGGCGGAGACCACCGCCGTGGCGCGGTCGCTGGCCGCCTCGGTGGCCGCGGGCTTCGGCGAGCTGGAGGCGGTCGTCGAGGGCAATCCGCGGCTGCGGGCGGGGACGGCGGTCGCGCTGGGGAACGTCGGCGCCGCCTTCTCCGGCCGCTACACCGCCACCGGGGTGCGCCACCTGCTGGAGCCGTTCCGCGGCTACCGGACCACCGTGGTGGTCAGCGCGTCGCCCGACCGCTCGCTGGCCGGACTCGCGACCGGCGGCAACGCGCCGCCGCGCGGACCACGGATGCCGGGACTGGCCGTCGCCGTGGTCACCGACCTCCGGGAGCCGGGGGACGGGCAGCGTGGCTGGGTGAAGCTGAAGTTCCCCTGGCTGGACGACAGTTACGTCTCCGACTGGGTGCGCACCGTGCAGTGGGGTGGCCACGGGGGCGGCGGCGTGGTCAGCCCCGAGGTCAACGACGAGGTGCTGGTCGGCTTCGAGCAGGGCGACCTGGACAGCCCGTACGTGCTGGGCGGCCTGTACAACGGCGTGGACCGGCCCTCGCCGCACGACGTGCCGCTGGTCGACGCGACCGCGGGCAAGGTGAACCGCCGTTCCGTGGTGTCCCGTTCGGGCCACCGGCTGGAGCTGCTGGACGTGCCGGGCGGCAGCTCCGGGGTCCGACTGGCCAGCGGGGACGGGAAGTTGGAGGTCCGGCTGGACCAGCAGCAGGGCGAGATCGTGCTGACCGTGCACGGCGCCGTCGGCGCCGGGACGAGCACGGTGCGCCTGTCACCCGCCGGCATCACCCTCGACGCGGGCACCGGCGCGGTCGACGTGCGCGGCGGATCGGTGACGATCCGGGGCACGACGGAGGTCGCCGTGGACGGCGGAGCCCTGGCGGTGATCAAGGGGGCCTTCGTGCACATCAACTGACGCAGCGTCAATCGTAACCAGCAGTGGAACGGAACGGAGACCGTACATGCCCCCCGCAGCCCGGAGCGGCGACCCCACCGATCACGGCGGCACCCTCGCCACCCCGCCGCCGGGCGCCCTCGCGGTGGAGACCGTGCTGATCGGCGGCCGCCCCGCCGCCGTGGTCGGCACCCTGCACGCCTGCGTCCCGCACCTGGAGATGGGCCCCGCCAACCTGGTGGAGCCCGAACTCGGCACGGTGACCAGGGGGGTGACGCTGATCGGCGGATTCCCCGCCGCCCGGGTGGGCGACAGGACCACCTGCGGCGCCGCCATCGTCGCCGGGGCGTTCAACGTGCTGATCGGGGGGCCGGCGTGACCAGCAACTTCATCGGCCGGGGCTGGGCCTTCCCGCTGCGGGTGAACGCCACCGGCGGCATCGGCATGGTGGAGCGGGACCGGGAGATCGCGGAGGCCATCCGGTTGATCCTCGGCACCGCCCCCGGCGAGCGGCCGATGCGCCCGGAGTTCGGCTGCGGCATCCACGAGTACGTCTTCGCCCCGGGCGACAGCTCCACCGCCGGGCGGATCGCCCGCGAGGTGCGGATCGCGCTGGAACGCTGGGAGCCGCGGATCGGGGTCGACGACGTGGTGATCGCCTTCGACCGGGTCGACGAGGGCACCCTCTACATCGACGTCCACTACACCGTCCGGGCCACCAACGACCGCCGCAACCTGGTCTTCCCCTTCTACACCATCCCGGAGTCGCCGGACGCGGAGTTCCCGGCGGCGGGTTCCCCGGCCGCGGTGGGCGGGGGTGAGCGCTGATGGCCCTGCCCTCACCGAACCTGGACGACCGCCGCTTCCAGCAACTCGTCGACGAGGCCAAGCGCTACGTCCAGCAGCGCGCGCCGGAGTGGACCGACCACAACGTCTCCGACCCGGGCGTCACCCTCATCGAGACCTTCGCCTACCTGGTGGACCAGCTGCTCTACCGGCTGAACCGGGTGCCGGAGAAGAACTACGCCGCCTTCCTCGACCTGCTGGGCATCCGGCTCTTCCCGCCCGCCGCGGCCCGGGCCGAGGTCGACTTCTGGCTCTCCGCCCCGCAGCCCGAGACGGTCCTGCTGCGGGCCGGCACCGAGGTCTCCACCCTGCGGACCGAGACCGACGACGCGGTGGTCTTCGCCACCGCCGAGGACCTCCCGATCGTCCCCAGCTCGCTGGAGCGGCTGGTCACCGTCTCCGCCGCGGGCGAGCACTCCGACGCGACCGCCCGGCTGGCCGACGGCGCGGACGTGCCCTGCTTCCAGCCGCGCCCGGCGGTCGGCGACGCCATGCTGTTCGCCCTGCCCGCCGTGGTCCCGCGCTGCATCCTGGCCGTCCGGCTGGACAGCCGGGTGGAGGGCGTCGGCGTCGACCCGCGCCAGCCGCCGCTGGCCTGGGAGATCTGGGACGGCGCGCGCTGGATCGCCTGCGAGACCGGCGACGACACCACCGGCGGCCTCAACCGGCCCGGCGAGGTCGTGGTGTTCGTCCCCGCCGGACACACCGCTTCGGTGGTCGCCGGCCGCCGGGCCGGCTGGCTGCGCTGCCGGGTCACCGAGCCGCGCCCCGGCCAGCCGTTCTACTCGGAGTCCCCGACCGTCCGCCGGGCCGAGGTGTTCACCGTCGGCGGCACCGCGACCGCCGTCCACGCCCAGACCGTCACCGACGCGCCGCTCGGCACCTCCGAGGGCGTCGCGGGCCAGCGCTTCCGGCTCGCCCGGCCGCCGGTGCTGCTGGACGACGGGCCCCCGGTGGTCGAGGTCTCGGCCGGGGACGGGTGGCAGCCGTGGACGGTCGTCGAACACTTCGGCGACTCCTCGCCGACCGACCGGCACGTGGTGCTCGACGCGACCACCGGCGAGTTCCAGCTCCCGCCCGCCGTCCGGGAGCCCGACGGCAGCCTGCGCGCCTTCGGCGCGGTGCCGCCCAAGGGCGCTCGGCTGCGCGTCCCGCGCTACCGCACCGGCGGCGGGACGGCGGGCAACGTCGCCCGCAACACCGTCACGGTGCTGCGCAGCTCCGTCCCGTACATCGCGCGGGTGGACAACCGCGAGGCAGCCAGGGGCGGGGTCGACGGCGAGACCGTGGAGAACGCCAAACTGCGCGCCCCGCACCAGCTGCGGCTGCAGGAACGCGCCGTCACCGCCGGGGACTTCGAGCTGATCGCCCGGCAGGCGGCCCCCTCCGCCGCCCGGGTCCGCTGCGTGCCCGCGGAGGACGGCGGGGCCGGGGCGGTGCGGGTGCTGGTCGTCCCCGACGCCGTCGCGGACGAGGGCGAGCGGCTGCGGTTCGAGCAGCTCATCCCCGACGAGCAGGTGCTGGCCGCCGTGGCGACCGCCCTGGACGAGCGGCGGCTGATCGGCACCCGGATCCTCGTCCAGCCGCCCACCTACCAGGGCGTGACGGTGGTCGCCCGGCTCACCACCCGCGCCGCGGACCCCGACCGGGTCCGCGAGGCGGCCCTCGACGCCCTCTACCGCCACCTCAACCCGCTGCGCGGCGGCGCCGACGGCTCGGGCTGGCCGTTCGGCCGGGCGGTGCAGTACGGGGAGGTGTTCGCCGTCCTCCAGCGGGTGGCTGCCGTCGCGGGGGTCGAGGAGCTGCGGCTGTTCCCGGCCGACCCGATCACCGGCCGGCGGGGCGCGCCCGCCGAGCGGGTCGACGTCCCCCCGGACGCCCTGGTCTTCTCGCACCAGCACCAGATCGTGGTCACCACGGCCGACCAGGACGGGGCGTCATGACCAGGGCCGCCGTTCCCGGGCTGGCCAGCCCGCACCCGATCGGCGAGCTGCTGCCCGCGATGTTCGCGGACGACGACCTCGCCCAGCGCTTCACGGCCGGCCTGGACACCGTCCTCGCCCCCGTGTTCGCGACCCTGGACAACCTGCCCGCCTACTTCCGGCCCCGCCTCGCTCCCACCGACTTCCTGGACTGGCTGGCCTCCTGGCTCGCGGTGGACCTCGACCCGGCCTGGCCGGAGGAGGTGCGGCGCGCGGTGGTCGGGCGCGCCGTGGAACTGCACCGGTGGCGCGGCACCCGGCGCGGACTCGCCGAGCGGCTGCGCCTGGTGCTCGACGCCGGTGCCGAGATCGCGGACGGCGGCGGCGCGTCCTGGACGGCCGAACCCGGCGGCGCACCGCTTCCCGCGCCGGGCGGCGAGGTGCTGGTCCGGGTCTGGCCGCTGCACGGCGCGGGCCTGGACGAGGACCAGGTGCTGGCCGCGGTCCGGGCGGGCTGCCCGGTCCACCTGACCTGCCGGGTCGAGATCCTGCCCGGTCCACCCGGGCGAACGGAGGGCTGACGGATGCCGGTGTGCCCGGACTGCGGGACGGCCAACGGGGAGGGGGACGACTTCTGCGGCAACTGCGGGGCGTACCTGGGGTGGTCGCGGACGGCCGCCACGGCGCCCGCGCCCGGACCGGCGGCTCCCGTGCGGACCGAATCGGCGCCGGCGCCGGGGGCCGGCGCGTCGGAGACCGGGCCCACGGCTCGGGCCGAGTCCACTGCCTCCGCCTCCTCCGCCGGGTCCGCTGCGCCCCCCGAGTCCGCTGCGCCCGCCGCACCCGAGACCGGGCGCACCGAGTCCAGCTGGCGGAACGTTTCCCGCCGGGTCACCGCGCGCAGCAGGCGGAACCAGCCGCCCGCCCCGGCCGCCGCGCCACCGACCGAACCCGTCGAGGAGCCCCGGGCCCCGCGGGCTCCCGAGCCGACTCCGGCCCCGGCGCCCACCCCGACCCCGGCGCCGGCGCCGGTGCCCCCGCAGGCCCCCGCCCCCGAACCGAAGGCCGATCCGCAAACCGATCCGCAAACCGACCCGCAAACCGCACCGAAAGCCCAACCGCAGGCCGATCCGGTGGCCGTCCAGCCCGCCAAGCCCGTCGCACCGCGCCCCCTCGTCCGGGCGTCCGCGGCCGAGGAGGTCCAGGACGGGCCGCCCTGCCCCCGGTGCGGCACCCCCAACCTGCCCGAGCGCCAGTTCTGCCGCCGCTGCGCCGCGCCGCTGTCCGTCACCGCGCCGCCGCCGAAACTGCCCTGGTGGCGCACCCGTTGGCCGTTCCGCCGCCGGGTGCGGATCGGCGGCTCGGGCAACGCGCTGCGCCGCACCATCGCGCTGGCCGTACTGGCCGCACTGGTGGTGGCCGGGATCCTGCTGTACCCGGTCGGCGTGAGCGCCTTCCAGGACGTGCTGGACAAGGTCCGCAGCACCGCCCCGATCACCCCGTCGCTGACCTCGGCGAGCGCCGCCGTCGATGGCCATCCGGCGACCGCGGCCGCCGACGGCCTCAGCAACAGCTACTGGGGGGCGCCCGCGATCGGGGATTCGGTCAACTTCAGCTTCCGAACCCCGTTCCGACTGGTCGACCTGATCATCCACACCGGCGCCTCCGCGGACCCGGAGCAGTTCCGGCGCCAGGCCCGTCCGCTGGCGCTGTCCCTGGAGGTCACCTCCTCGGACGGGGAACTGCACCGCAAGGAGCTCACCCTCAACGACCAGCCGGGCCCGCAGACCGTGGCGACCGGGATCAGCGACGTCGTCCAGGTGAAGCTCACCGTCCGCGAGGCGGCGGGGACCGGCCCCGGCCGCACCATCGCCCTGGCGGAGGTGGAGTTCTTCAAACGCACCTGAGCCCACCGGCAGGCGGTCCGCCCGGTCCGCCCGGTCCGGCATCCGCACCGAGCACCGGCTGCGCCACGAGCGGGGGCCGGGGGGAGTCCCCCGGCCGGCGGAGCGGCGCCGCGCCAGATCCTGATCGTTCTGCCAGTAGCCCGCGGAGTCGAGCCCGCACCCGACTCCCCGACTCCCCGACTCCCCGACGGCCGGCAGCCGCCGCGCCGGCCCAGGCGATCACTGGCTCGAACCGGTCGTGCTGCCGGCCCGCTCCGACCAGGCCGCCCAGGGCCGCCGGGCCCGCGGCTCCTCGGTCGAGGTGTTGGAGCCGTCCGTCGACGACCTGTGGCCCCGGGACACCGGTCAGACCTTCGTCACCGGCCCCCAGGGCCTCGCCGGAATCGACTTCAACTCCAACGGCTGGGGCGGCAAGCAGACCCACGGCGAGGACTCCCGGGTCGCCGGCCGGCTCCCCGTGCGCGGACGGGCCCCGGGGCGGCCCGCCGGTCAGCCGAGCGCGGGAACGTCGTGGGTGGCGCAGTGGATGCCGCCGCCCCCGGCCGCGATCGCGTCGATCCTCACCGGGACGATCTCCCGGTCGGGGAAGTACTGCCTGAGGACCTGCTGCGCCCGCTCGTCGGCCCGGTCGTCGCCGAACTTCGGCAGGTAGACGCCCTTGTTGCCGATGTAGAAGTTCATGTAGGAGGAGACGAAGGCGTCGCCGCGCCCGGTGATCCTGTCCGGATCGGGCTGCTGGAGCTCGATCACCTGCAGTTTCTTGCCGGTCGCGTCGGTGGCGTCGTTGAGCACGCCGCGCGCCTGGTCGGCCGCGCGGGACCAGACGTCCGCCGGGCTGCCGGGGAAGGCCCGGTCGAGCAGGACGACTCCGGGGGCGACGAACCGGGACAGGCAGTCCACATGGGCGTCGGTGATGTCCTTGCCCTTGACGCCCGCCAGCCAGATCACCTCGGTCACGCCGAGGGCCTTCTTCAGCTCCGCCTCGACCTGGTCGCGGCTCATCCCCGGGTTGCGGTTGTCGTTGACGACGGAGCTCTCGGTGACCATCAGGGTGCCCTGGCCGTCGGTCTCGAAGGAGCCGCCCTCGGCGACCAGCCGGGTCTCGACCCGCTCCACGCCGTACCTGGCCAGCACCGTGCGGGCGACCTTGGAGTCGTTGCCGCGCTGCTGCTTGCCGCCCCAGCCGTTGAAGTTGAAGTCGACGCCCTTGACCTTGCCGTCCTCCTCGACGAACACCGGCAGGGTGTCGCGGGCCCACAGGTCGTCGACGGCGATCGGCACCACCTCGACCGCCGAACCGCAGGCCTGCCGGGCGGCGTCCGCCTGCTCGGGACGGGCCATCAGCACGACCGGCTCACGGGCCGAGATCGCCCGGGCCAGGCCGGCCACGTCCCGGCGGACGTCCGGGAGCTGCTCGCCCCAGACCGTCTCGGAGGCGGGCCAGGACATCACGGTGCGCAGGTGCTTCTCCCACTCGGCGCCGAAGCGGCGGGCGCCGGTGCCGCCCGCGGCGGTACCGCCGGGCTGGGGGGAGGCCGATGCGGCACCCCCCGCGTCGAGGCCGTCCAGGTCGTTGCAGGCGGTCAGGCCGAGGGCGAGGACGCCCGCGCCGGCCAGGGAGCGCATCAGGGTACGGCGGGACAGGGCGTTGGTCATGCGGGTACTCCGGCTGTGGTCGGGTCGGCGGAAGGAGGGGGCGGGACGGCTAGGGCAGCGGCTCGTGCATGGTCGAGCAGTGGATGCCGCCGCCGCCGGCCATCAGCCGGTCGACGTCGAGCTGCACCACCTCCCGGCCGGGGAAGGCCGCGGCGAGGGTGTCCCGGGCGGCGGTGTCCTTGCAGGCGTCGCCGAACCGGGCGGTGATGACGCCGCCGTTGACGAGGTGGAAGTTGAGGTAGGAGTCCACGAACTCGGAGCTGCGGGAGCGGACGGTGTCCGGGCCGTGCACCACGACGACGTGCAGCCGGCGGCCCCGGGCGTCGGTCGCGGCGGACAGGATGGCGAACTGCTCGCGGGCGTCCCGTGCCCACTCGTCGGTGCGGTCGGCCGGCGGCAGCTGCACCATCACCACGCCGGGGCGGACGAAGCGGGATGTGACGTCGATGTGGTCGTCGGTGATGTCCCTGCCCTTGATCCCGGGCAGCCAGATCATCCTGTCCGCGCCGTAGGCCTCCAGGACGGCGTCCTCGATCTCGTCCCGGCTCATGCCGCGGTTGCGGTTCTTGTTGACCAGGCTGCTCTCGGTGGCCATCACGGTGCCGTCGCCGTCGGTCTCGATCGCGCCGCCCTCGCCGACGAAGTCCGCGAAGGAGTGGCGCAGGCCCCGGTGGGTGGCGAGCCGCTCGGCGACCCGGGCGTCGTCGTGGTGGACCTGCTTGTTGCCCCAGCCGTTGAAGTTGAGGACGACGGCCTCCAGACCGCCGTAGCCGTCGCGGCGGAAGACCGGCGCGGTGTCGCGCATCCACAGGTCGTCGGTGGGGATGGCGGTGATCACCTCCACCGCGGGGCCGCAGCGAGCCCGGGCCTTGTCCGCCGTCCGGTCGTCGGGGGCGCACATGACCACCGGCTCGAACTGGGCGACGGTGCGGGCGATCAGGGCGATGTCCTCCTGGACGCCGCCCAGACGCAGCCCCCACACGCCCCGGCGGGAGGGCCAGGACATCCAGGTCCGCGCATGCGGGACGTCGTCCGCGGGCACCCACGGGTACGCCTCGGCGGAACGGTGGTGGTGGCTCATGAGGGTCCTCCAGATCGTGCGGTGGTGCCGGGAGGGCGCGCGGCGCCGCCAGGTCCACTCTTCGCGGCGGGACGCACCGGCGCACCACGGGGGAGGGTGGCGACAGCACGCTGCCCGCGGCATCAGGCTGTCACTGACTGAAAAATCAGTCAAACATCGGGGCGCGAAGTGACTCGTTCACCGGTGGGAGTGCACCGTGTGTGACGAACGGGGGCCTGCCTCAGGCGCCTAGCCGGGTCACCTCGGCGTCGATCGCGTCGGCCATCAGCGTGCGGGCGTGGCTCAGCGGCAGGCTGCCGCTGAGCCAGCGCGTGCTCAGCCCCTCCAGCAGCGCGGTCAGCCGCTCCGCCGCGCCGGCCAGCGCGACCGCAGAGGACATCGGCCGCACGGCGCCGAGGAGCTCCGCGACCTCCTGGACCCAGATCCGGGTGGCCCGCGCCAGGTCCTCGCGCAGGGTCTCGTCGAACACCGCGCTCGCCCGCAGCTCGCCCCAGGCGGTGCTGTTCTCCCTGACCTCGACGGTCTCCTGGAGTTCCAGCAGCAGCGTCTGCTCCAGCTCCTCGCGGGCCGTCAGCGGCGGCGCGTCGGCGGCGCGCTCGGTCGTGTAGCGCTCGGCCCGGTCGTTGATGAACTCCAGCGTCTGCCGGAGGATCCCCGTGCGGTCCTTGAAGTGGTAGTAGATCAGCGCGGTGGACACGCCCGCCTCCGCCGCGAGTTCCTCCACCCGCAGCCCGCGCACCCCGCGCCGCGCGATCACCCGCGCCGCTGCTTCCATGATCGACGTTTTACGACTGGCCACGGTCCACCACCTTACCGGCGGGGCGGCACAAGATCGCTCCGTGCACTGAAAATCCCATCAGGGAGCGCCAACGGGCCGGCGGGGCGCTTCCGGCCGCGCCCGCGGACGAGCGGTCGGGTCGGCTTTCGGACAAGGTGGGGCACCGGGGCGGAATTCTCGGATCCTCCGCTGAATTTTCACGGCGCCACCACCTAGGGTGACTCTCGTTCCGCCGCCGGGAGTCCGGTTCGGCGGGACTCCAACCGTCCCCAACACCCCTGGAGTACAAGGAACATGATTCTTCGCCGGTTGTGGAGGCGTGCGACGGCAGTGGTCGTCGGCCGGGGCGCCGGGGCCGTCGCGGCGGCGGTCGCCCTGGTCGCGGCCGTCGCCCTGGGCGGCACGGTCTCCGGCATGTCCGTGGCGGAGGCCAAGCCCGCGTGGGGCTTCGCGGGCAAGTGGGCCTGCTCCGGGCAGCCCGTGGCCGCCGGGAACGTCATCACGGACCACGACCCCGCGGGCTGCGGCGGCTACGGCTCCTGGTACCAGCAGCCGGTCAAGGACGGGATGTGGACCTGTTCCGGCTCCCCGGTGGTGGCCGGTTACGTGATCACCGACCACCTGACCTCCGGCTGCCGCGGGATCGGCGCGTGGCGCCACAACCTCGTCCACGACGGCATCTGGACCTGCTCCGGCTCGCCCGTCGTACCCGGCTACGTCATCAGCAACCACCTGCGGGCCGGCTGCGGCGGTATCGGCGCCTGGCAGCACAGCCGGCCGCACGACGGGATCTGGACCTGTTCGGGCTCCCCGGTGGTGGCCGGTTACGTGATCACCGGCCACATGGCGGCCGGCTGCGACGGCGCCGGGGCCTGGCGCCACAACACCGCCCGCGTGGGCCTGTGGACCTGCCCGGGTTCGCCCGTCCCGCCCGGATTCCGCTCCACCAGCTACAACGCCGGCGCCTGCGACGGCCTCGGCGGCTGGGTGCTCGCCCGCGCCTAGGGGCGCTCGCCCGCGTCCAGGGTGAACGCCCGGGCCGTCCCGGCGCCCCGACCGGGGCCGGGACGGCCTTCCCGTCAGCGGCCCCGCTCCGCCAGGACGGCCTGCGCCGCGTTGTGCCCCGGGATGCCGCTGACGCCGCCGCCGCGGACGGCGCCCGCCCCGCACAGCAGGACGTTCGGGCGGGCCGTGGCCACGCCCCAGCGGGCGGCGGCGTCCGGCGGCTCCTCGTCGGCGAAGGGGAAGGCGAGGTCCCGGTGGAAGATGTGGCCGCCCGGCAGGCCGATCTCCCGCTCCAGCTCCGGCGGCGTCCGGGCCTCGACGCAGGGCCGTCCGTCGGCGTCCGTGGCCAGGCAGTCGGCGATCGGCTCGGCCAGCACCGCGTCCAGCTGCGCCAGGCTCGCGGCCAGGGCGCGCTCCTTGGCCGCAGGGTCGCCGAACAGCCGGGCGGGCATGTGCAGACCGAACAGGGTCAGGGTCTGCAGCCCCTGCCGGGCGGACTCCGGGCCCAGGATCGACGGGTCGGTCAGCGTGTGGCAGTAGATCTCGGACGGCGGCGCCGAGGGCATCCGACCGGCCAGCGCCTCGGTGTACGCGCTCTCCAACTGGCGGTAGCCCTCGGCGATGTGGAAGGTTCCGGCGAAGGCCTCGCGCGGGTCGGCGGCGGCGTCCCGCAGCCGCGGCAGGCGGCGCAGCACCATGTTGACCTTCAGCTGGGAGCCCTCGGGGGCGGGCCCCGGCTCCTCGCCCAGCAGCCGGGCCAGGACGGCCGGCGCGGCGTTCACCAGGACCTTGGGCGCCGCCACCGTCGTCTCGCCGTCCCGGTGCCGGTACGTCACCTCGGCGTCGCCGCGGCCGTCGGTGGCGACGGTGGTGACCTCGCAGCCGGTCCGGATCTCCGCGCCGGCCGTCAGCGCGGCCCCGGCCAGTGCGTCGGTCACCGCTCCCATCCCGCCGACCGGGACGTCCCAGTCGCCGGTTCCGTTGCCGATCACGTGGTAGAGGAAGCAGCGGTTCTGCCGGAGTCCAGGGTCGTGGGCGTGGGTGAAGGTGCCGATCAGCGCGTCCGTCAGGACCACCCCGCGCACCAGGTCGTCCGTGAAGGCACGTTCGACGGTCTCGCCGAGCGGCCGCTCGAACAGGGCCGTCCAGGCCGCCTCGTCCTCGACCAGTCGGCGCAGCTCGGCGCGGAGGGGCAGCGGCTCGGTGAGCGTCGGGAACACCCGCCGGGCGACGCCCCCGGTCATCCCGTAGAAGTGCTGCCAGGCCCGCCACTCCCGGTCGCCGCCGGTCAGCGCCCGGAACGACTCCCGGGTCCGGTCGGGGTCGGCCGCGTCGACCAGCAGGCCGGTGGGCTTCCCGTCCCGCTCGGTGGGGGTGTAGGAGGCGATCCGGCGCCGGCGCAGCTCCAGCCGCAGTCCGAGGTCCCGGACCACCTTCCGCGGCAGCAGGCTGACCAGGTAGGAGTAGCGCGACAGCCGGGCGTCCACGCCCGGGAAGGCCTGGGTGGAGACGGCTGCCCCGCCGACGCGGGGCAGCCGTTCGAGGACCAGCACCCGTCGGCCGGCCCGTGCCAGGTAGGCCGCGGCCACCAGTCCGTTGTGCCCGCCGCCGACGATCACGGCGTCGTACCGGGAAGACACGATCGTGGTCATCCGGTCACGGTACGGCACCCGGGCGGGCCGGGGAACAGGGTGCGCACGGAGACCGGTCCGAGGTCGCGGGCCCGTCCCGCACGGCCCGCTGTCGGTGCCGGTGGCTAGGGTCTGCGGCATGGCGACAGTGATCTTCGTCGACGAGACGACATCGGGGGTGCGGCGGGACGCGTGGCGGCTCGCCGTCGAGGAGGAGCGGCTGACACTGCGCGAGCTGATCCGCCGCCGGGTGCACCGGGAGGTGGCAGACCACGACGCCGGCCGCCCCGGGGCGTTCCACGGCCCGGTGCGGCCGACCCCGGTCGAGCGGAGCCTGAACGGGGACCACCGGCGGCCGGGGGCGGGCCGCGCGGTCGACCCCGAGCGGCAGTTCCTCGACGCCGTCGAGGCGTTCGGCCGCAACGGCTTCCTGGTGCTCGTCGGTGACCGGCAGATCGAGGACCTGGACGCCGAGCTGGACCTGCGCGCCGACACCGAGGTGTGCTTCCTGAAACTCGTTCCGCTGGTGGGTGGCTGATGATGACGACGACCGATCCCTTCGACGCCGCGGCGGTCCGGCTGCTCGACGCGCTCGACACCGGCCACGTGGACGGGATCGTGAGGGCGCTGTCGGAGGTCGACGCCGCCCTGGGCGGCGACTGGTCCGACGAGCGAGTGCAGCCCGTCCGCGAACGGCTGCTCGAACTGCACCGGAACACCCGGGCCGCGCTGGTGGCGGGCCTGGTGCAGTGGACGCTGATGCTGTGGCGGCCCGTGGAGGCCGAGCGGATCAGGCGGGAGCGCACCGCGCTGATCCACCTGGCCGCCACGGTGTCCCGCGGCTTCCCGCCGGGGCCGGCCCGTGAGCTCCGCGAGGACCGCCTGTACCTGATGGGCCGCCAGTGGCTCCTCTCCGAGCTCCACGAGGCGGAGGCGCTGATCGGCGAGGAGATCGCCGCGGGCCGGCCGGTCGACCCCGCGGTGGTCGCCGCCGTCCGTCGCAGCGCCCTGTCGATCCGGCCCCATCACAGCGCCGTCGTCGACCTCGCGGCGGCGCTCACCGAGCCGCTGCTCAGCCCCGGCGAGGCCTGGGCCGACCGGGTCCTCGCAGACGTCGCCGAACTCGACGCCGAGCTTCTCGACGCCGAGCGCCTGGATGCCCGGCTCGGTTCGCGGCGCGGTCCGGCCGGGGGAGAGGGCGGCCCCTGGGCGGCCCTGCTCAAGCACGCCTTCGAGCTCAAGTCAGCAAAACCCACGGCCCGTTGGGAACGGACCGGGAGGGAGCTGATAGCGGCGGTCGGTCCGGACCGGGCCCGCGAGCGGATCACCGAGTGGCTCTCGCTGGTAGGCCGTCCGCGCACCCTCGAACTGGTCGCGGACCCGGACGGCGCGGGCGCCGGCCGGCTCGACCCGTACAACCTGGATGCGCTGCGCGGAATCGCCCTGCTGCTGCCCCTGGCCCCGGCCCGTCCCGAGAGCGCCCGGGCGCTGGGGCGACTGGTGGAGCACGCGCTGCGCAAGGTGCCCGGCATCGGCCCCCAGGCACCCAAGGTGGCCAACGCCGCCGTGCACGGCCTCGCCCGGCTGGACGGCGAGGAGGGGCTCGCGCAACTGGCCGTCCTCACCACCCGGGTGACGTACAAGGGCACCGTCAAGGAACTCGACAAGGCGCTCCGGGACCGGGCCGCGGCGCTCGGCCTCGGCCGGGCCGAGATCGAGGAACTCGCCGTCCCCAGCTACGGAATGACGGAGCCGGGCCGACGCGTCGAGTGCTTCGGCGACGCCCGGGTGGAGCTGACGGTGGAAGGCACCCGGGTGCGGCAGGCCTGGTACAACGAGGCCGGCCGTCCGGTGAAGTCCCCGCCGGCCTCGGTGCGCCGCGACCACGCCGACGGGCTGAAGGAGTTCAAGGCGGAGGTCAAGGACCTGGAGAAGATGCTGACGGCCCAGTCCGAGCGGCTGGACCGGCAGTTCCTGGCCCGGCGCAGCTGGCAGTACGGAGCCTGGCGCGAACGCATCATGGACCACCCGCTGGTCGGTACCCTGGCCCGCCGGCTGATCTGGGCCGTCGACGGCACGGCCTGCGCCTGGCTGGACGGCGCGCTGCGCACCCTGACCGGCGACGAGCCCGCGCCTGCCGCCGACGCGGCGGTCGAACTGTGGCACCCGGTCGGCCACCCGGTCGAGGAGGTGCTCGCCTGGCGCGCCCTGCTGGAACGCCACCGAGTCGTCCAGCCCTTCAAGCAGGCGCACCGGGAGGTGTACCTGCTCACCCCGGCGGAGGAGCACACCCGGGTCTACTCCAACCGCTTCGCCGCACACGTGCTGCGCCAGCACCGGTTCCACGCGCTGGCGGGCACACGGGGCTGGCACAGCCAGCTGCAGTTGGCGGTGGACAACTCCGTCGCCGCTCCGAAGCGCCTGCTGCCCGAGTGGGGCCTGCGCGCCGAGTTCTGGGTGAACGGCACGGACGCGGACTGGGGAGAAACCTTCGATCACCTGGGCACCGACCAGGTGCGCTTCTACCCGATCGACGCGCCGGAGAACCTCACCCACGCGGGCAGCGGCCGGTTCGGCCCGGTCATGGGTCCGGGCGTCCGGACACCCGAGCCGGTGCCGCTCACGGAGGTGCCGCCCATGGTGCTGAGCGAGGTACTGCGCGACGTGGACCTGTTCGTGGGCGTGTGCAGCGTCGGCAACGACCCGACCTGGTCGGACGGCGGGCCGGAGGGGCGCTACCGCGACTACTGGCAGGAGTACGGCTTCGGTGAGTTGTCGCAGAGCGCCCGCGAGCGCGGCGAGCTGTTGGCGCGGCTGCTGCCCCGGCTGGCGGTCGGGGCGCGCTGCACGGTGGAGGGGCGCTTCCTGGAGGTGCGCGGCGAACTGCACACCTACCGCATCCACCTGGGCTCGGGCAACGTCCTGATGACGCCCGACGACCGGTACCTGTGCATCGTGCCGGCCTCGGACGGCGCGGCCGACGGGCGGGCTGGTTCCCCGGACGGTCCGCATCTGCCGTACCTGCCGTTCGAGGGCGACCGGATGCTGGCGGTCATCCTCAGCAAGGCGGTCATGCTGGCCGATGACACGGCGATCACCGACCCGGCCATCACCGCCCAACTGGCGCAGCGCTGACCGCCCGTGGGCGGAGCTATGCCACTTGGAACACCTGCACGGAGGGCCGACGGCGGCGACCGCCTCTTCCGGTAGGTCCGTCGCCCTGCCCGGGGCCGTCGGTCCTCCTCCGCGGCCGCCCCGGGCAGGGCGTTTGTTTCGAGCGCCGAGTAGGGGTACTGTCTCCCAGTCGCTCGGCAGGGAGCACCGGACACGCAGGTTCTGCGCGGACGGTCCCGGGGCGGCCAATCCACAGAAACACCAGGT
>NZ_JBIWPL010000046.1:0-5699 GCF_044768255.1 Kitasatospora sp. NPDC101157
GATCAAGTGGACGCTGGACTACATGAACACCCGCTACGGCAGCCCGAACGCCGCCTGGGCGTTCTGGCAGACCCACCACTGGTACTGAGCCGACCAAATCGTTTCCTCCCCCGTGCCTCGGGGTCGGACAGGGGCCACCGAGGTGACCACGAGGGCCTGTGCCCGCGCGAATGCGCGGGCACAGGCCCTCGTCTTGTTTCCCTGCCGTCGGTATGTCGGCGACCCACCGGATCCTGCGCCTTGTTCTTCCCACCCACGCACGGCCCGCGACTTGCCCTGCCGACTACCCGGGATCGGGCGGCAACTGCGGATCGACGCGGGCCGCCGCCGTGCGGGTGGCTGGGCGCGGCGTGCTCCTCCCCCCGCACCCGTGGCCAGCGCCCGGCGGCGCTGGACCCGCCTACCTTGCGGGGGGCTCCTCCCCCCGCACCCGTGGCCAGCGCCCGGCGGCGCTGGACCCGCCTACCTTGCGGGGGGCTCCTCCCCCCGCACCCCCCACCAGCCCTGCGCGGGCTGGACATGCGCTGCCGCCCGCCCTGCGCCGCCGGATCCGCCGTCAGGGCCGTGGCCGGCCCCGCCGTCGGCTCGTCACCGCACCGACCGGACCGTGGACGGTCCGGCCTGGGCAGTTGGCGCCGAGAAGCGGCTGGCGTCCTTGCTGGGAGGCGGGCGTCGATCCGGCCTGCGCCAAGCATGGGTGACCTGCCGACGAACCAGGTGGGTGTGGACGTCGCTACCTGCCTCGAATGCCGCTTTCAGCCACTACTTTCTGGGACCAGGTGGAGGACCCCCATACGTGGTCCGCTCCAGCCAGGTCACGGGCAATGTCGGTGTCGGCTCACGATCGCAGGGCAAGGGTGCGTAGTTGTTCCTGCGGTTAAGGGTGGGGTGTGTTGGTCCGGGTGTTCGAGTCCGTTCCGGTTGTGGGTCCGGGGTTCCCGGGATGCATAGGTGAGCATGGTTGTTGGGGGAGCCGGGAGGGCAGGTGGTGGCCCTTTTTTGTAAGAGCGCAGTCGAGTGATCATGCCCCTGACCTGCGAACTTGAAAAATCAAAGGTATGGCTGCGCCGACACTAGGCGCCCGCTGGTGTCACGTGAGGCCGACTTTCGGACCCAATGTTTCGCACGATTGCGAAACATTGGCGTCGGGCTGCGGCGACGTTGAGGACTCCCGAGTGATCATCAGACCTGGCCAAACGGAGGAGCTAACGAAGCCCGGATGCTGCCCGCGACACGTGTTTCGCAGTCACGCGCAGAATGCTTCGCAGCATTGCGAAGAACATGTAGCCTGCTGCCGACACGAGGAAAAGGATCAGGGCCTTGGCACAGGCAGAGCGCGACAGCACCCGAAGGCAGACGCCCGAGCGGCCCCGCCGACCGAGACTCGAGCCCGCCGGCCCTCAGCATCAGCGCGACCTCGCCGCTGAGATCGTCCGGGGCTATGCCGGCCACCTCCCGAACGGCGTCTACGAAGCCCGCACGAAGTTCTACCGGCGCGCACCCCACGAAGTCCTCGGCTCCGACGGCTATGCCCTCCTCAGCCGCTACTTCGCCCGCTACGTGCTGCCCCAGGCCCTCATGTCCGGCGAGATGACGAAGCTCCAGTGCGCCGTGCTGTCCAACATCGTCGGCCGGGCCGAGCGCGGCGTCTGCCACGCCATCCAGCGCGAGATCGCAGACGAAGTCGGCACCAGCCGCTCCAGCGTCAGCCCTGCCCTCAAGCACCTCGCCGCCCGCAACTACATTCGCAGCATCGGCCGGGGAATTTGGCAGCTCAACCTCCTCATCGCCTACAAGGGCAACGGCGACGAGCAGCAGACCTTCCTCGCCGAACTTCGGGCCCTCGCCCTGGAAAACGGATTTCCTGACATCATCGGACTGGAAGCCCTCCGGAACGGGGACAAGGAGTCACCAGCATGCTGATGGTCACCGACCTGTTCGGGCTCCTGCGGCGTCTCGAACTCACCCCCACCGCCACCAACGTCCTGTCCGTCATGGTGGAGCGGCAGAACCCCGGCGGCGTCGTCCCCATCACTCAGCAGGACATCGCCGAGGAACTCCAGATCCTCCCCTCCGTCGTCAGCCGCGGAATGACCCTCCTCGTCGAGCGCGGCCTCGTCCTGCGCAAGGGCTACCGCTACCGCCTCCACCCCGCCATCGCCGGCTACAGCTCCGAACTCGAGATGCAGGCCGCCATGGCCCGGGCCGCCCGCGAAGGTGTCCCCCCAATCCTCATCCCCGACTACCAGGCCGCCCCACCCAAGACTGGCCGCACCCGGCTGCGCGCAGTCGGCTGACCGGCCGCCCTCATGCCAGTCCCGAAGCTACGGTGCACGACAAGGGTTCCGGGGCGCAGGACGGAGGGAGACGGTGAAGTCGGCAGTGGCATTCGTCTTCTGATCAAGCCGACTGCCGTTTCTGCTGTGTCGGCAGCGGCTGAATCTGTCCCAGCTGCTCCAGCAAGGAGCATGCCGACACCGGGCAGCGAACCATGTGGTTCGCTGCCCGGTCCTTCCGCGAGTGCGGAACCCACCTACCAAATTTGGTAGGTGGCAAAAGTGAGTGCGACCACCACTCGCACCGGCGCCGCGCTCTGTCCTCAAGAAGGTCTACCGGCGGATCGCGATGCTCGACGGACCCGGGTACCGACAGGAACCTTCGACGGGGGACACTGGTATCGGCCCGCCCGCACGAGACTTCCGGAGAACATGGTGAGCGCAGCGCCCGTGCACGGCCACCACGACGGCCAGCAGTCCATCCCGGGCACCCAGGACGCCGTTGCCGCCGCTCTGCCGCCGGCGCAGCGGATGGAGTTCTACCGGGAGATGGGCGAGGCCGATATCGAGACGATTGGTGGCGTGCTGAAGCGGTGGTGGCTGCGGGCCGAGCTCTATCGTGACCCGGAGGGCGACCGGATCCATGACGCCGTCCAGGCCGGCACAGCCCCCGGTACGTCCGCGTCTGCGGTTCTGCGGCGTCTCGGGGCCCTGTGAGCGACGACTTCGAGCACCCGGACGACGAGGACGACCCGATCACCCTTTCCCCAGTCGTCGAGGAGTTCCTCGGCGACCCGGGCACGCCAGCCGAGGTGTTCTCCGCTGTCGTTGCCTTCCTGGTCGACCTGCGCGAGAACCCCTTCCCGCACCTGAGCATGCCGGTCCCGGGCCGGCCCGGCATGCACTCGGCGCCGCTGCGCCGGGATCTTGGACTGGTGGAGTACGCGGTGAACGAGGACTCGGACCCGCCGCGGATCTACGTCTCGCGGATTCTGCGCGCGGACTGAGTGGCAGGCCCGTCCCCGAGGGGGCGGGCCTCTTCGTTACGGCTGTTGAGATAGGTCTGCCGGGCGGTGACCAGGTCCCGCCACGTGGTCCGCACGGTTTCCTCGTTGTGGGGCCAGTGGACACCGGAGGGGGCGTCAGGGCGCTGGCCGGCCATGTGGTGGGTGATGTCGGTGTAGTAGGCGTAGTCGCCGCCGCGGACGAGGTCGCGCAGCCGGGCCTGGGCGGCGACGATGCCAGCGGTGCGGGCCTCGGTGCGCAGGACCTCGAGGCGCTCGTCGACTCCGTCGCGGCCGGCGCCGCGGATGAGGGCGGCGGTGCGGACGGTCAGGGTGGTGGCCCGCAGGTCGAGCCCGGCCAGGAGCTGTTCGGCGAGGTCGATCTCGTCGTCGGCCGGCTGCGGATCGGTGAAGGCGAGGGTGAAGGCGCGCTGCGCCTGAGAGGTGGCACGCTCGCCAGCTACGTCGTGTTGCTCGGCGTCCGTGCGGGCGGCGAGGTAGGCCTCGGAGGCGCGCCTCATGTCGCCGTGGGGCCACAGGATGTCGCCTTCGACGCGGTGTTGGCGTCCCTTCCGCCCGAGGCCCTGCGCGGCCTGGTGGGCAGCGGGGAAGTCACCGGCAAGGCGGGCGAGATGGACCAAGCCGCGCAGGGCGGCAGGGGCAAGCCGGCCGCCGCCGTCCGCGACGAGCTGCATACCCGCGCGGGATCCGGCCCGGTGGCCGAGGTCGCGCTGCGCCTTGGCGAGGTAGTAGACCGCGAGGTGGTGCGGGTCCTCGGGCAGCAGGCTGGTGTCGACGACGGCGGCCAGGCGCTGGACGGTGCGGGCGCGGTGTTCGTGCTGGCGGCGGGCGAGGGCGTTGAGGGTCTCGACCGGGGCGTCGGCGGCCGTTGCGAGTGGCTGCCTGCCGTCGCGGTCCGCGCCGGTGCCGGTCGAGCGCAGGACGAGGGGTTCCCACACGGAGTCGGAGACGTATGTCCACGCTGCTTCCGAGAGCCAGCCGAGGCCGAGTCGGTGGTCGCGGGCGAGCGCCAGGCCCTGGCGCAGGCAGGCGGCCAGGAGACGCCGGCTACCGTCCGGCGAGCTCGTCCATTGGTCGCCGAGCGCGTCGAAGGTTCGGGCGGCGGTGCTTGCCCAGTCCTGGTTGGGCCAGCGGTCGTCGGTGTGGTCGTCGGCCCGGCGGATGGTGGAGCGCACCACGGCGTGCAGGTGGTAGGGCCACAGGGCGAGCTGGTCCTCGCGGACGAAGGGCCGCTCGGCCAGGCGCAGGGCCGCGGCCTGGTGAGTCATGCTGGCCGTGGCCGTGGCGAGCGCGATGTCGAAGGCGTCGAGCAGGGACACGGCGCGCAGAACGTGGCGCTCGTCGGGGGTGAGATCTTGGAGGGTGCGGGCGACGAGGGCCGGGAAGTCGTGGTCGAAGTCGGCCGCCTCGGGGGTGCGGGGGCGGCGGATCTCCAGGAACCGCATCACGGCGAGGTCGAGGAACAGCGGGAGGCCGTGGGAGCGGGCGGTGATGACCTGGCGCAGGTTGTCGCCGATGAGGGGCCGGCCGTCGGCGGTGAGGCGGCGGGCGAGGTAGTCTTCACAGTCGTCGGGGCTGAAGTCGCCGATCAGGACCTGCCGGTCGGCCGCCTTCCCCGCACCGTCCGAGGCGGCAGGCTCGGGGTCCGGGTGGCGGGGATGTGGGCGGCCAGCTGGGGCCAGGCAGCAGGGCCGGTGTAGTCGAGCTGTCCCTGCAGCGCGTCGTCGGCGAGGCCACAACCACCGGTTGGTTCGTCCCTGGCCACGACCAGAGGGCGCTGCACGAACGCGTCGCCAGAATCGGCTCAGTTTACGAGTTCATCCAGTGGTTCGACCACACACACCCCGGCGACCCCGCCCATTGACGAACCAGAAGGTCCTGCGTGGCACCCGGGATCGGGCGGTGGCGGTACTGGCCCGCCGCATCGCGAAGGTGTTGCCCGACCAGCGCGGTAGCACTGGTTTGACCGCTCTGTCCCGGAGACCTGAAACAGCATCCGGCCTCGGGTGTGGCACTGGCGGTCAGGCCAGACCGCTACCACCGGTGATAGCGGTCTGGCCCACCTGACCCTGTCCGGGCTGCGGGCCGGCACCGAGCGACCGGCGTGCGGTAGGGGTAATCCGCCCATGGTCCCTGAGCACTGCCACGTGGAGAGCTGGCACCTGACCAGGTACGAAATTTCGTATGTGCTGGGCGCAGGGGAGGGCGCCTGACCCACCGCCCGAATTCGGGCGGTGCCTTGATGTCGCAGGTCAGCGTCCTCTGGGGGAACGCTGGGGCGGAAGCAAGTCGGGGGGGGGGGGGGGGGGCCCCCCACCCCCCCCCCACCACGGGAGCGCCCAACGCCCACCCGCGGGCGCGGCCCGCCGCCCGGCCCCCCCCCGGCCCCAACCCGCGG
>NZ_JBIWPL010000046.1:5709-33294 GCF_044768255.1 Kitasatospora sp. NPDC101157
CCGGGGGGGGCCCCCGCCCCCCCGCCCAGCTTGGGGGGGGTGCGTTGGGTGCCCTGTGAGGGGGCGGCGGGTGGCCCGTTGGGGGCGCCGGTGGGGGGGGGGGGGGGGGCGCCCCCGCCCCCCCCGACTCATCTGCGGAGGAGCCTCTCGACTCCTGGCGTCGGCGCTCCGACGCGGGACCGGCTGCGGCAACAGCCAGTGGTCCATCCCCTTGTACCGAGTAATCGACAAGCCAGGGAGAGCCAGTCGGGGAACACCTTGCCTATCCGACAGCGGTAGTAGCAACGGCACATGGGACAGAGGCGCTTGGATTGAATTAATGGAAAGACTGTGCATGTGCTCTGACCTGCGAAAACTCTGAGCTGGAGGGTAGATTCATGCTTGTTAAATGGTCATTTTCATTGGGACGTATTGATTTAACTGGAGGGGCTGATCGAGATTCTTCTTGCAATTGCGTTACGCCATTTGGCAGGATCGTGACTGCCCTTCAGGCGCGGTCGGCAAACCGCTGGGCTCGTACCGAGTGATCGACAAGTCAAGAGATTGGAGAGTCATGTCCATGGCTCCCGTGCGCCCCTGGCGGCGCAACAGCCTGCCGGTGGGCGTCGCCGGCATCGTCGTCATCATCCTGCTGATCGGGGTGCTCGGGGTTTGCCAGCCGTCCGTGCTGGCAAACCCGATCGTCTCCGCAGCGGCGACCGGCGCCGTCGGGGCCGCGGCCGGATTCGTCACCAAGCGCGCCCTGCGCAGCCGCACCCGCCTGCGCTGGCAGCTGAGCCGCTAACCATGTCCGGCCGCAACAAGGCCGGGGTCCAGAGCGGGCCGGCGGAGGAACTCGCGAGCTTCCTCCGCTGGCTTCGCCGGCGACCCGACGGCACCGACCTCACCTACAAAGAGATGGCGGACCGGATCAGCGGCAAGCGCTACTGCTCGGCGCCCACTCTCTCCCGCGCCGACCAGGGCGGCGACTGCATCCCCAGGATCGAGACGGTCCAGGAGTACGCGCGGGCCTGCGGCGCCTCCCCGGACCAGGTTCAGCACGCCCGTCGGCTCCTGTCCGCCGCACGGCGCCTCCGGCTCCTGCACACGACGGCCTCCCGTTACGACGACCCCAAGGCCGGCGCGCGCATCGCCCGTCAGGCCCACCCCGCCGTCGCCCCCCACGCCAACTACATGCGCGGCCGGCTCGACTTCCAGAACGGGCTGCGCTCCTACCACCGCGAGGTCGGCAGCCCCTCCGTGCGCGCCATCTCTGCGAACGCCGAGCTCAGCGGACTGCACATCACCAAGAGCACCGCTCACCGCATGCTTTCCACGGGGCTCGATCCCACATGGGAGCACGTCGAGGCGTTCCTGACCGGATGCCGGCCGGGAAAGCTCCCCGACCTGGGGGTCTGGCGGCAAGCCTGGGGTCGCATCTTCGGCTTCCCCGAGTTCTCCGTCCTGCCCGATTCCGAGCTCGCCAACTTCGTCTTCGTTCCCGAGCGGGTGGCAAGGCGGTCGGACCGCCAGCCCAAGCTGGAGAGGGTGCGCGCCTACGGGGGGCACCGCGGGGCGACCGAATATGTCGAGCCCCCGGAGCGGAGTCCCCGCCTTGCGAGGGCTCCCCACCCCTCGTCGGGCCCCCCGCATCCGATGGCCGACTCCGGCCGCGGAAACTCGTAGCGGGGTGTCCGGACCTGGAGCGGGTCCTGCCGTGAGCCGAGGCAGCCGTGTCGGCGTTCGACACGGCTGCCGCCGGGTGTCGCGGACTGGAGATCGAGTACGGGATGTTCTGCGTGACTACGCCTCCACCCGGATCCGGGTCGGCCATCGGCCCGGACCGGACGCCGCCCGCGCCGGCAACGCGGCGAAGCTCGCCGGCCTGCCCACCCACCTGAGTGCCGGGGTCAATGCCGGACAGCAGGGCGCGGACAGCGACGGCTCGCCGTCCCGAACCCGCGCGGTGGTCACCCGCTCGACCGGGCCGGTCCGGGTGCGCCACCCGCTCGCCGCCGGCACCGCGCCGTTGGAGATCGGCACCACCCTGCCCAGCCGCACCGTCGCCCACCTCCGGGTCGAGGGTCGCCTGGCCCGGTGGCCGTACGGATGGGACGCCACCGTCCTGATCGTCCGCACCGGGCCCCTTCGGACCTCGGCCTGTAGCCAACGGGCCGGATGCTCCGTCAGCTCTCGCTGGCTTCGCGGGGCGGCACCGCGCTCTTCTTGCGCGCGCGGTAGGCGGCCTGCTTGCAGGGACTGGAGCAGTACTTCCGCGGCCTGCCCCCGGCGGGGCCGGTCGGACTGATGACGGCGCGCTGGCACATGGGACAGGTGCGCAGGAGGGCACGTTCGAACTTCTCGACCTGGTTGACCAGCGCCTTCGGCACCCCGTCGATCAGCTCGTACAACTGGTGCGCCCGTGAGGGGTGCCGGAGGATCGAGATCTGCTTGTGCATATCGGTCACCATGTCCCTCCAGACCTTGCCGCCGGTGGCCCGGGAGATCTCGGTGTCGGACCACCAGTCGGCGGCGAGGGCGAGCAGTGCTCTCTCGACGGGGCGGCTCAGGTCGATGTCCGCGGCTGCGGTGGAGGCTTCGACGTGAGCCGCGGCGGGGTCGTGGTGGGACCGGCGCCTCACTGGGCGTCCGTGATGGGAGCGGGCTGGGCCAGTTCTTCGGCGACGACGGCCCCTGCCAGTGCCGGAGCGGCTTCGGTCGCCTGGGCGGGGATGACCACGGTGGCGGCTGCGGGACGGGACCGGGGAACCAGGACTCGGAAGGCCCGAATGACGGACGCAAGGGCGGTGAGGACGTCCGGGACGTCGTCTGGCGGAGCCTTCCTGATCGCCACACTGCCGAGGATACCGATCGCGGTGAAGGCCAGGGACAGGGCGATCAGCGGTACCGCGAGCGCGATCCACGCGGTGGTCTCGAGGGGCACGTTTTCCTCCTGAAACGCGTGAAGGCCCCTGGGGACCAGGGGCCTTCACGATGGGTACGACGGTGCGGGGAAGCAAAAAGCCCCGCCGAGGCGAGGCCTATCCGACGGCGATTCGCCGTCCGGGCATAACTGTGCTGTCGGCAGCCCCGTGACAGATGAGGTGACCATCCGTCAAGTCCGCTTCGTTTCCGCTGGTCAGATGGACGTTCCGTGGATGCACTTTCCCTGGTCCGGTTTCGTAACGCTCTTCCGCAGGACCGGTCAGGCGAAGGGGCTGGCGGTGGCGGCGAGGGCGTCGCTGGTGATGTGGGGGGGTGTGGTCGGCGAGGAGGGGGTGGGTGGCGGCGACGGCGCGCATGAGGGTGGTGGGGCTGGTGTGGCTGTCGAGGCGCCGGTAGGTGGTGAGGAGCGGGCCGCGGGTAGGGGTGGTATGGGCGCCTCTACCTCGGCCGCCTGGAGGACGGCGCCTACGTCGACTGGCTCGTCCAGGCAGGCGAGACGACCCAGCTCACCAACCTGTTCCCGCTCGACCTCGCGGTGCCCGCTGTCCTGGCTGCCGCTGCCCTCCTCACCCGGCCGGGCCGAGGACGAGCCCGCGTCCGAGTCCGAGTCCGACGACCAGGCGCTCGACCCCGTCGAGCTGGTCGCGCTCCACCGGGGTCGCGACGCACGGGTACAGCAAGGCCACCCATGCTGCACCCGGGCGTGCTGCTGCTCCCCGTGTAGCAAGGCTGCCCTTGCTGCACTCTGCTGCTTGGCGGTGCCGTGCGTGCTGCACCGCCGGGTGCAGCGACTGCGACGGCCCGCGCAACCGCCGGCTGCGCATCGGACGGAGCCGGGTGCGACAGTGCGACCCGGGTCGCAACCGCCCGGATCACGATACGCAAGGGAGCGTCCCGGGCCGGGGGCGCGGAGTGCGACGCCGCAGGTGGGGGCACTGCGATGGGGACGCGCCGCAGGCCCGGGGTGTACGCGCAGGTCCATGTCGAGCGGGAGGTAATCGGAGTTCGGGTGCGCAGGTGCCCCTGGCCGAGGACCGGGCAGGGGCACTTTTGGTCAGCTCATCGCCTCATTCTGGGGTTCAGCTTCGTACGAGAGCGGTCCACTTCTGGGCAGGGGTGCCGTTGCAGTCCCACAGTTGCAGTCGCGCGCTGTTGGTTGCGGTGCCGCCGGGGAGGTCGACGCATCGGCCGGAGGCGGGGTTGTAGAGGCTGCCGTCGGCCCTGGGGACGAAGGTCTGCTGCGGGGCGCCGTTTCCGCATTCCCAGATCTGCAGAGGGGTGCCGTTGGCGGTGCCGCGTCCGGTGGCGTCGAGGCAACTGCCGAGGGCGCGGAGGCTGCCGTCGGGCTTGAACGTCCACTTCTGGGCGTTGCTGCCGTTGCAGTCGTACAGCTGGACGGCGGTGCCGTTGGCGGCGCCGGGCGCGTGTGCGGCCTGCGGCACGCTCACGAGCGATGTCGCCGCCCTGGTCGACGTTCCTGCGGTGGTCGACCTGCCCCCGCTCGGCGGCCCGCCCCGGCCCACCGGGCGCCACCGCCGGACGTGACGCCGCCCGTCCCGTCGATTGGTTGCCCGCGCACGGGACCCAGGCTGTTCGGCCGGGGGTTCGGCTCGTCGTTCGGTACGGGGGCCGGTTCCGGGTTCGGTCCGCGGTTCGGTTCGGCGGTCGGCCCTCGGTGCCGCTGGCCACCTGTTTGCGCTGCTCATCGGGGGTGACGGGCCGAACTCACCATCCCGACTTACCTTCCTGGGCCCCTGCCTGGCGGTGGTGGGTGGGTTGGGGGCGTGGTCGGTGTGGCCGGGCGCTGCGCTGTGCTTCTGGTTCTCGCGTCCGGCTGGTGCCGGCCGCTCGTGGTGGGTGAGGGCGGGGAACTGGGCGCCGCTGTCCTGGTCGACGGCCGGTCCCGGCGGCCTGGGCCTCTATCAGGTGCTCGGCCAGGGCCAGGCGGACGTCTGGAAGGCCGAGGTTGAGCGGGTGCGGCCTGGCGTGGGCTGCGCCCGGGTTCTTCGTATGGCTGTGGGTCTGGGTTGGTGGAAACAATTGTTTCCGAATCAGGGTGTGACCTGTTGGCGGTCTGCTTGGTTGTTTTGGTGTGTTTGGGGGTTTCTGCCGGATTGGGCTGGACCACCCGGGCCGGGTCGGTGTCGGCTTTCGCCTGTTTCACCGTGTGCTGCGGCGCCCGATTTTGGTTGCTGTGCGTGTTCGTCGTGGGCATGCCATATTGCCTGGGGTGGGCTGTCGGAGGGTGGGGTTTTGACGGGTTGTTTTGTGGGTTTCCTGGCTGGTTTTCAGGGGGTTTCTCGGCTGTATTTGCGGGGGTGTTTCCTGGGAAATGCCGGGTGTTTTACCTGGGCTGGTTCTGGTGGGGTTGTGCGGGGGCTGGGATGCTGGCGGATGCCTGTCCGGCCGCGAGGTGGAGGATCAGTGAACCGGTATCGGATGATCGAGATCGTCGAGCGCGTCATCGAGTCCTATGTCGAGGAGGTCGACTACGAGGACGTCGACGCCAACGCCCTTGCGGAGAGCGTCGTCAAGGCGCTGGAGCGGGCGGGGGTGGCCGCCACTGACGAGGGCTGAGGGCGAGGCCTCGGCCGCCGTCCAGCCCGTCGGCCTGGCCGCCGTCGGGGTGGTGCGCGTCACGGGCAATGGGGTGTGACGCGCACCGGGTGGTGATCTTGTCAGGCCGGGTGTCGGCGGTCTTGTCCGGGGCGGTTGGTCGGTGTCCTGCTCGCCGCCGTCCCGGCGGGGCCTGGGCGAGGCCCCGGCCGCTGTCCGGGCGGCCCGTGGGCGTCCTGCTCGGCGCCGCCCCGTTGGGGTCTGGTCGACGTCCTTGCCGCCTGGCCGTCGGACGGGAGATCTTCCCGTGTGGGGGCGTGAGCTCCGCCCTATGGACCGGAAATTCTGTGGTCTGGGCGAGGCTCCGGCCGCCGTTCGGGCCGCCGTCGATGCCCCGGGGCTGCTCGGTGTCGTGCTGCTCGCCGCCGTCCCGGCGGGGGCTGGGCGGGGCCCCCGGCGGCCGTTCGGGCCGCCGTCGATGCCCTGGGGCTGTTCGGTGCCGTGGTGCTCGCTGCCGTCCGGTCTGGCCGTGTGGGGGTGGTTCGTTCCAGGAATCTGGAACGCCCGCCGGCCTTTCGTCGCCTGCTGCTCGCGGCTGTCCCGGCGTCGCCTGGGGGATGGCTCGCGCGAGTCATCAAGTGGCGCGTGGCTGCCGTCCTCGCCGCCGTCCGGGTGGCCGCCGGTCGGCGCCGCTGTGCGGGTCGCTTGGGTCGCTGCTCCTGGTCGTGGTCGGGGGTCGGGAGCCGTCTGTCCCGCGTCGACCTCGGCGTCGACCTCGGGTGTTTGCTGTGCCGCTGGTCGGGTCCCGCCGCTGTCGGCCTGGTCGCCTGCTGCGCGGCCTGCCGGGGTGTCCCAGTCCTGTCTCGGCTGCGTCCCAGCCCTGCCTGTTATGTCCGCTTTGCTGGGACGGTCTCAGGGTGTTTCCTTTGGTGGGCGCGTTTCGTCGCCTGCTGTCCCAGCCTGGCCGGCACCCTCGGCGGATGGCTCGTATCCTTTGACAGATGATCTTGACCGATTGCCAAGCAATCTTGACCGGCTGAGCCGGGGCCCGCGGTCAACCTGTGCGGCCTGTTGTCAGCGGCGCATGCGAGCGTGTGGATCATGAACGGATCTCACGACCTGCTGGCCGGACTGGACGACATCGACTGGGCTGCACTGGGCCACGCATACGGGAGCGCCGAGGACGTGCCGGGCGAGCTGCGGGCCGCGTGCGGGGAGGACGAGAAGGCCCGGGAGCGGGCCTTCGAACGCCTCTTCAACAGCATCTGCCACCAGGGGACCCGCTACTCGGCCTCGCCGTTCGCAGCGCTGTTCCTCGCCCGGATCGCCGCCCAGGGTCCGGCCGACGCCCGGATCGAGGCGCTCATGCTGCTGCTGCGCCTGGCCGTCGACTGGCACGACACCTACGACCTGCCGCTGGGCATCGACACCGTCACCTGGCGCGCGGAGGCCGTCAGCCCTGAGGAGAACCTGCGCTGGTACGACGAGCAGATCGCCGCCGAGAGCGACGAGGCCCGGCTGGAGAAGCTGCGCCAGGGCCGGGAGTACTGCGCGGCCGGCCACCCGATCGACGCCCGCGAAGGCGCGCTGCGCTCCTACGACGCGGTCCGGGCTCAGCTACCTGCTTTGCTGCCCCTGCTGGAGGACCCGGATCCGGAGGTCCGCAGCCGCCTCGCCTACCTCCTCGGGTGGTTCCCCGAGGAGGCCGGCACCGTCGCGGGGGCGCTGCGGCGGCGTCTGGAGGCCGAGCGGGACCCGGTCATCACCGCCACCCTCGTGATCGCGACCGGCCTGCTGACCGACCACGACGGGGACGGCCGCATCGCCCTCCGTCTCGACGACGCGGAGCCGCTCGTGCGGTGGGCAGCCGCCACCGCGCTCGCCCGACACCTGATCCTGTGCCCCGGCCCCATCGGAGCAGCAGGCCCCGGTGCCCGGCTCGCGGAGCGCGTCCTCGACGAGCTCGCCGCCTTCGGCGCCCGGCCCGCCCCCCAACCCAGCACCCTCCACCACCAGCGCGACCCGCACAGCTACACCGTTGAGACGTTGGTGAGCCTCATGAAGAACACGGAGCACACCGACAAGATCCTCCGCGCGATCATCACCGCCCTGCCCCGGGTCAAGGAGACCGGCGTCGTCCCCCGGCCCCTTGCCAGCCGAGCCGAGAGAGTCCTTACCGCCCTGTTCACCCCCACCGACACACCCCTCACCTTCGACGAGCTGTCTCCGGGCCGCCAGGAGTTCCTGACCGCCCTCGCCGACCTTCTGTCCGCCGACGACTACCAGCCCTACTTCTTCGGCTCGTCCATGCACGAGACGCTCACCCCCCTCGGCCTGCCCGGCACCCGCCCAGCCCTGCGCGCCTTCGTCGGCCTGGACACCGAAGGTGAGGACCCGACCGCTTCGCTCCCCGACCCCATGGCGAAGTACCGCTGACGCGGCAAACGCCGGTCAAGATTGCTTGGCAATCGGTCGAGATCATTTGTCACAGGATGGCTCGCGCTAGCCATCAAGTGACGCCCGGTCGCATGGCCGCCGCCCTTGCCGTCCGGGTTTCCCCGCCGCCGTCCGCGCCGCTTGTGGACGTCCGCCTCGGCGCCGTCCCGAGCGCCGCCATCGCCGTCCGGGCCCGCCGGGTCGGTCCTGCTCGTCGGCTTTCTGGCCGCCTCGGTTCCTGTGGGGTGGGGCTGTAGGGGTTGTGAGGCTGTGAGCCGGTTGCCCTGCCCCGGGGCCCGCGAGGGCGCGGTCCGGGTGCCGTGGTCGTGGGCCTGGTCGTCGTCCTGCTCGGTGCCGTGCTGCCCGGTGCCGCAGCTGTCCGTGGGCCTGGCGGGGGTGGCTCGCGCGAGGCATCAAGGAACGCCCGCCGTCCGGGCCGCTGTCCTCGGCGCGGTCCCGGCCGCCGTCATGCTGCGCCCGGCGAGCTTGTGGCCCGGGCTGTCTTGGCGCCGTCCTGGCGGACGTCGTCGGGATGCCTCGCGCGTCCCATGGAGGCGGGGTTGGCTGCGCCCCGCGGCTGCCCGCCAGGCCGCCTCGCCCCCGCCCTCGCCCCCGCCCTGGCATCGGGGCCGGGGTGCGGGTGTGGGGGGCCGTCAGGCCGCCGTCCAGGAGATGCTGTGCCGCCTCGGGAGAGGCCTCGGCGGTAGGGCTGCGCCCCGCCCCCTCGGCCTCGCTCGGCCCCGCTGCGCTTCGCCCGCACCGTGCTGCCTCGGCGCGCATCCGCGCCGCCCACCCTGCCGCCGCAGGCTTCGCCGGTGCCTGCCCAGGCGCCGCAGGCGCTGCCGGACAACCTCGACCGAGGGGCCGTCAGGCCCGTTCCCCAGCTGCTCCTGGCTCGTCTGTGCCACCCTTTTCCGGTGGCGCCGCAGGCGTCACTCCCCGCCCTTCCCCAGGGACGGGCAGGTGCCGGCTTCGAGCCGAAGGCCCGTGCGCTTTCCGGCCCCCTTCCCTGTGTGCATCGGTGTCCGGGAAAACACGCGGTCCAGGTCGTTGTCGGCTGATAGGGGGCGGGCGGTATGAACCCAGGCGGGAGGATATGGGATGTCGTCGGCACACCACGCAGCGGGTGATCCAGAGGAGTATGCCTATCTCTGGGATGGTTCGGAGCCTGGATGGATCCTCTTCCGGGGCAAAATCGTCGATATCCCGACGATCTTCAACAGGATCACCCGCGAAATCCTCCTGCTGGAAGACGAGGACGAATGGCGGGCCCTCACAGAAGTGATGCGAAGTCACGATGTCCCCCTGTTGGACGGATTCCCGGCCGAGGAGTAACCGAACATTCCCGTGCCCTTTCGAGGGCCCTGTGCTGCGCCTCGTCGGGCTTTTTGGCTGGGTGTGGTGTGGCGGTTGGTGGGCTGTTTCCCTATGGGGTGGCGGTGTAGGTGCGGGTTTGGGTGGGGGTGGGGCTGCGGTTTCGCTGGTTGGTTGAGAAGGTTGTGGGCTGGGGTAGGGCCAGGTGGGTCGGTTCTGTCTGGTGTTGGTGTTGCCGGCGGAGAGAGGGGTGGGGTGCTGGGCTGGTGGTTTCGCGGGTGTGGTGAGGGAGTTGCTGTTTCTCCGAGACGTTTTCCGGGTGTTGCGGGTGTGGTAAGAGCCCCGTAGGCGGCCTTCGGCAGACCCCGTGACCCAGGGACTCGCCCACCCGTTCCGCTTCGGGGCGGGCGGGCCGGACGCTGATACGCGAAGGCGCCGGGATCGTGCTGGGGGTGGCCTGCAGGCCGCCACCGTCCAGCAGGTGGGGCGTCGGCCGCTTCGAGGCCCGTTCCTATGCCCCGATCGATTCGATGAAGGACCGGAACCCCTCTGCCGTGGCGGGGAGCGTCTTCCGTACGTCGGGCCCAGAGCCTCTCAATTCGACGACGCCCTGCGCACTGACGGTCAGGACCAGGTAGTACGTGACGCGGTTCGTGGTTCGGAAGTCCCACCGGTAGCCGAGGGCGAACCGGGTTTGCTCCAGTGTCGTGGGCTGAATGTCCCAGTCACCGACTTCCCAGCGGGTCTCCTCGTACAGGCGCTGCGCCCCGGTCCATCCGGGCATCATCTGCAGGCTGTAGACCTCGGTCAGGTTGTACCGGTACTCGCTGACCACTGCGTCCAGCTCGCGCCTTGTGGCACGCAACAACGCAGCGGCCTGCACCCGGGCCTCCGGGCGGGATGCGGTTAGCACCTGGCCTTGGCGCGGTTGCGGAATGGGAGGCGTGCCCGCAGCAACCAGGTCAGGATGTTCGGGGGCAGGCAGCGCCGCCCGCCGCTTCCGCAGTTCCTCCAGGCGTTCCGTTGCCTTGCGATCCCCTTGCCCGGAGAGCTGCCCCAAAAGACGCTCGGCCTCGCCGTACCGCCCCAGCGTCTCCAAGGTGGAGGCGAGCTCGAACTGGGCACGCCGGTCTCCCTTAGAACTCCTAACGAAATGAGGCTGGGACAATCTGGTTGTGGCTGAAGCTCTGGTTCAGCACCATGAGCTCTGGCGGTTGAAGGTAGGAAGAGCAGAGGGTGCAAGTGGACCTGATCAGCCTCTCGGATGGTGACAACAGCTTCCGGGTGCGTGTGCTGGGGCGTCGGTCGCCGGGTGTCCTGCATCTTCACGACCGGCTCGATGCAGAGATCGTCGTCACGAGCAGCTTCGTCAGCGGAAGCCTCACTATGTCGCTCTTGCCCTCCGATCTGGACGACTGGGGCAGGGCTCTGGACATCCTCGCTTCCGGTCAGGACGTCTGCTGGATGGACAACGACCGCAGCCCAGAAATCAGGATCCAGCCATTCAACAAGGAGCATGAGACTCCCGCGGTCCTCGTCGAGGATCTGGGAAGGTCGAGTGTCACCGTGTTCATCCCGATCTGTCTCGGAGAGGGGTGGATCGACGAGCAGCGAAGGCTGCTTGGGCGGGTGCAGAAAGAGTGGCCGAGCGAGGTCCTGCAGTCTTCACCGGGTGTCTACGAGTGGCGGCGCTGAACTGCTGCCAGGCGTCGCCAGCAGATGAGCGCGCACCCCAGGGTAAGAAGGGCTTCATGGATGTCGTCGCGAATCTCCCAGCGGATCCGCAGGCGGCGAAACCAGTGCAGGTGGGCGAACGCCCGTTCCACGACCCAACGTTGGGTTCCGAGCCCGGAGCCGTGCTCGGTACCGCGGCGCGCGATCAGCGGCTTCACGCCGAGATCCCAGACCAGGCGGCGGTACTTGTCGTGGTCGTAGCCGCGGTCAGCCAGCACCACGTCCGGGCGGCGCCGAGGCCGGCCGCGCTTGCCTCGCACCGGTGGTACGGCCTGGAGGAGCGGGATCAGCTGAGTGACGTCGTTACGGTTGCCGCCGGTCAGGGTGACGGCTAGCGGGATGCCGGTGGCGTCGGTGATCAGGTGGTGCTTGCTGCCCGTTCTGCCCCGGTCGACGGGGCTTCGTCCGGTCTTGGAGCCCCCTTTAACGCGCGGATATGGGAGCCGTCGACGGCCGCCCGGGAGAAGTCCAGGGCGTTGGCGCTGCGGAGCTTGGCGAGGAGAGCTTCGTGCAGCCGGGGCCAGACCCCGGCTTCGGTCCATTCAGCCAGGCGGCGCCAGCAGGTCATGCCGGAACCGAAGCCAAGTTCCTGCGGCAGGTGTTCCCAGGCGATCCCGGTGTGCAGTACGAACAGGATGCCCTGGAACACCAGCCGGTCCGGATGCCGCTTGCGCCCCGGATGCCGCGTCCGCCGCTCCACCTTGGGCAATAGCGGCTCAATCACCGCCCACAGCTCGGCATCGACTTCCCACGGCTTCGGCCGCGCCACCCTGCACCCCCGGATCATCGCTCCCAGAGTGATCCAACCACCTCGAAGATCATTTCGTTAGGAGTTCTTACTGCTGGCGGTCCGGAACCATATCTGCGCCTCCGCTATGTCGCCTCGGGCTCGCAGCATGCACCCGAGGTCGACCATGGCCTCGCAGCTTCCCTTGTCGGCGGCTCTGCGGTACCACACGCGGGCCCCGCCGTCGTCGCCCTGACGTTCCATTGCCCGGCCATAGTGGATCATCGAGGGCACATGCCCCCTTCTGGCTGCCCGATGGTGAAGGCCTTCGGCTTCGTCTGGCCTGCCGAGCCGCTGAAGAGTGAAAGCAAGGCCCACTACGGCATCCTCGTCACCGCCGTCGGCGGCCTGGCGGTACCAGGCCTCAGCTCCCGCGTCATCACGGCGCTGCTGCAGGACGAACGCGACGTTGTAGGCTCCCAGAACGCTTCCCGCGGCAGCCGCCTTGCGATACCACTGCTCGGCCCCCGTCGCATCACCGCGCTTACCGAGCAGGACGCCGTACCAGTTCATTGCATCGGCATGCTCTGCCTCAGCAGCCGCGCCGAAAAGCCTTTCCGCTCCTTCGGAATCGCCCTGCTCGGCTCGTTCGGCGCCAAGACGGACCATCTCGTCAGGTGTCATAGGCGGCAACGTAGCAACTGACGCTCCATCTGAGAATGGTGGGCGCACAGCCGGGCCAAGGCCGCACTCCACCAACAGCTACGGGCCCGCGTGCTCAAGGATCTTCAGCACGCCGCCGGAGGCGGAGGCACGGCCGGCCTCGGCCTTGGTGGGCAGCATGGCGGCGGCCTGGACGGTGACACGCACCAGCGCGGCGTTCACCTCGCCCTCGCAGTTGTCGAGGGCGGCGTCGGCGCCGAACGCACCCTGGAGGGTCTTGGCTGCCCAGAACCGCCAAGGTCAGGCCGGGAGGTCGAGGACCAGGACGTGGTGGGGCGCTGCGCCATTCCAGGGGATGGCGGTTCCGGCGTAGCGGTAGCCCCAGGCGCGGTAGGCGGCCTGCGCGGCGGCGGCTTCTGACCGGGAGTTGAGCATCACGCGCTCGTTGGTGACCGCGCTGACGAGGGCGGTGTGCAGGCGGGTGGCGACGTGGCGGCGGCACCAGGTAGGGCGGACCGCGAGCTCGAACAGCCCGAAGGTGCGCTTCCCGTCCTCGCGGCGCAGATCCTCGGGGACGGCGGTGGTGAGGGTGTCCCACCAGCCGGTCGTGGCGGCGAGCGGGTAGCCGTAGGCCATCCCGACGACCTGGCCGTCCGGGGCGAAGGCGACGGCGGCGAGGAAGCCGGCCTTGCGGGTCTGGGAGCGGAACCGCTTGAGGGCGCGGTCGACGTCGGCCTGGCTGCCCTCCCCGTATGGCGGTTCGGCGAAGGCCTCCGCGAACACCACCTTCAGCTGGTCCTCCAACTCGACGGTCGCGGTGCCGTCCAGCACCTCGATCCGTAGGTCGTCCGTCCCGGCCTGCTCGGTCATCGGCTCCCCCTGCTCCTGGTCGTCTTGGTGGTGCTGATGCCGAGGGCGCGCAGCTGCTCGACACCCTCACGCGCCGCCCGGGCGTCGAGCCGGGCGGCGTCGGTGGCGACGGCACGCAGCCTGGTGGTGCAGCGGGTGGAGGTCATGGTGCGCGCGGCGGTGGCCGCGGCGACCGCCTCGGCCATGGCTTCCTCGGTCTGGCCGGTGGCGAGCAGGACTTCGGCGAGGCGGGCCCGGTAGAGCGCGCGGTTGCGGGTGTAGCCGTCGCCGAGCTGGTGGAGGGCGGAGCGCAGGAAGGGGATTGCGTGCTGGGGGCGGCCGGTGTCGGTGTGCCAGGCGGCGGTGGCGTAGTCGACCTCGCGCTGCCCGGCGAACGCGGTCCACGGCGGAGCATCGGTGTCGTGGTCGGAGCGCTCGTGCCAGGTGAGGGCCTGGGACAGGGCCCGGCGGGCGGCCTGGTGGTCGATGCCGGTCGGTGTGCCGCCGGTGCACCGCGCAGAAGAACGCCGCCGAGGCCCAGCGCGTCGCGGCCATCGCCCGCGGGGCCGCCAACGAAGCCGCCGGCTTCGCCAACACAGCGCAGCAGTGCGCCAGCACGGCGGCCGATCAGGTCATTAAGGCCCAGGCCGCCGCCGAAGCAGCTCAGACCAGCGCCACCAACGCCGCCAAGTCCGCCAAAAGCGCGAACACCGCCCAAGCCACAGCCAGACGGGACGCGGCCAGCGCCGTGAACTCGTCCAGGCAGGCTGCCCAGTCGACGGCCCTTGCAAAGTGGGCGGCAGCGAACGCCTACGAGTCCGCCCGAGAGGCCCGGACTTCCGCGCTGGCCGCAGGATGAGCTTCCCCCGGTGCGCGGGAGGTGCTGATCAGCTGGTCAGAAGGGGTTGGCGGGGTTTCAGGTTCACTTGTTCGGCCGTCGCGTGGTTGGCGTAGTGCTCCTCCTCGTATTCGATGGGGCTGAGGTAGCCGAGTCGTTTCTGGATGCGGCGGGGGTTGTAGAACCCGTCGAGGTACTCGAAGAGCGCGAGGTTCGCCTCGACGCGGGTGTCGAAGACGCGGCCGCGGATGCACTCGGTCTTGATCAGCATCCACAGGTTCTCGGCGAGGGCGTTGTCGTAGGAGTCCCCGATCGATCCCATGGATGCCTGAATTCCCGCTCTGAGCAGGCGTGTTGTGAGCTTGATGGACGTATATTGCCCGGGTTCAAGGGGTCGTTGCAACACCGCTGGTTTGGAGCGAGAGTAGCTGATCGTCGAGGGCCTCCGCAGGAGTTCTCCAGCCGAGTGTTTTCCGCGGCCGGGTGTTGAGCGCGCCGGCGACGGCTTCGAGGTCGTGGGCGGTCCAGCGGGCCAGGTCCGTGCCCTTCGGGAAGTATTGCCGCAGCAGCCCGTTCGTGTTCTCGTTCGTGCCCCGATGCCAGGGGCTGTGCGGGTCGGCGAAGTAGACGGCGATGCCTGTGTCGGCCTTCAGCTGGGCGTGCTGGGCAAGCTCCTTACCTCGATCCCAGGTCAGCGATCTGCGCAACTGCTGCGGGATGTTGGCCATTTGGGCTGTGAGGGCCTTGCGCATCGCCTCGGCTCCGTAGCCAGCCAGCGCGGGGCCGTTCTTCACCCTTGGCTCGACGCCGTAGCCTTCCATCCGCGGAAGGTGGACCAGGATCGTGAACCTGGTCGTGCGCTCCACGAGCGTGCCGATCGCGGACCGGTCCGTTCCGATGATCAGATCGCCTTCCCAGTGGCCCGCGACGGCCCGGTCCTCGGCCTCGGCGGGACGCTCACTGATCACCACGTCGGGCGTGACGTGACCGGCCGCCTTCTGGCGGGCGCGCGAGCGCGGAACCCGAAGGGCACGCCCGGTCCGCAGGCACGTGACCAGCTCACGCTCGAGCGCGCCGCGGCCCTGGATGTAGAGGGCCTGGTAGATCGCCTCGTGCGAGATCCGCATGGACTCGTCGTCCGGATAGTCGACCTGCAACCGCTTCGCTATCTGCTCCGGACTCCACGCCGTGGCCCAACGCCGGTCCTGACGGCGGGGCTTGTTCCGTCCCTTCCACTCCTGCGTCACCGGACCCCGCACCGGCCTTCCGTCGGGAGCCTGGATCAAGCCAGCCAACCTGTCCTGCACGTACTCGCGCAGCCGCTCGTCGGCCGCGAGCTTCGCGGTCTTCGGCCGGCCTGCCGCCAGCTCGGCCTTCCACTGTGCGATCGAGGCCCGGTAGTCGAGCCGCCCGCACCTCGTTGCCGCGTTGCGCCGCAGCTCGCGAGAGATCGTCGACGGCGAGCGCCCCAGCCTGCGGGCGATCTCCCTCACGCCGGTGCCCTGGGCCCTCAGCAGGGCGATTTCCTCACGCTCGGCGAACGACAGATACCGGCCTGACAACGGACTGAGCTGGATCGAAGGCATCCCGCCACGATCGCGGAACCACCGCGAACCGACCGGCCCTGACACGCCGCACGCCACCGCGGCATCCTCGCTCGTGAGACCTTCAGCAACCTTCACCCAGAACGCGCGCTCCACGTCCCGACGCACCGGCGGCCGGCCCGGCGAACGCATCGCCGGACGTCCCGTTACCTTCGTCGTCCACCCCGCAGGCCGTCCCATCCGGCACCTCCACGATCGAGGTGTTGCGACGACTGGTTGAATCCACCTTGGCAGCCGTGGTCGGCGTGGTGCACGAGCTGGCCGGGGGCGACCTCGCGGCTGGCCAGCGCGTACTCCAGCGAGGTGAGGACCAGGTCGGCGTCCGCACGGGCGGAGGTCTCCCAGGCCACGACCCGCCGGGAGAAGGCGTCCCGGATCGCGGAGAGCCACAACGGCCCTTCCAGAGTGGGAACCATGGTCAGGTCGGTGACCCACAGCCGGTTCGGTGCGGGTGCGGTGAAGTCGCGCCGTACCAGGTCCGGCGCCGGCTCAGCGCCCGGGTCGCGGAGGGTGAAGCCCTTGCCCGCCAGGCGCGGGCTGATTCCTTGCAGGCCGGCTTCGCGCATCAGGCGTTCGACCCGCTTACGGCCGACGTGAACGCCCTCGCGCTTGAGGGTGGCGTGCACGCGCGGCGAGCCGTAGATCCCGCCGGACTCGGCGTGGACCTCGCGGATGCGGCCGGTCAGCTCGATGTGCTGCCGGTGCCGTTCGCAGGGCTGGGCCTCGGCGCGGCGCCACCGGTAGTAGGTGGAGGAGGCGATGCCGAGTTCCCGAAGTACGCACTCGACCCCCAGGTGAGGATGCTCATCGAGGAGCGCCGTCACCTGGTCCGGGTCGGGTCGAGTTGCGCCGCGAAAAACGCCGACGCCGTCCGCAGGACCTCGTTCGCCCGCTTGAGCTGGGCGTTCTCCCTGCGCAGGGCGACGAGCTCCTCGCGCTCGGCGGTGGTGAGCCGGTCGTCGCGCTCGCCGGCGTCCGCCTCGGCCTGACGGATCCAGTTGCGCAGGGCCTCGGGGTGGACACCGAGATCCTCGGCCATCCGTCGGATGACGGGCTTCGGGTCGGCCGTGCGATACATCCGCACCGCGCGCTCACGCAACTCCAGCGGGTACTTCTTCGGGGCAGCCATGGTCTCGGGTCCTCTCATGAGACACATCTGAACCACTGTCACCATCCTCCGCATCTCGGGGGAACCTCAGGAAAGGACGCCAAAGCAGCCCAGGACGCCGCCGACGACGCCCACGCCAACTACGAGGACAAACGCGCTGCGGAGGAGCGGGCCAGGCTCGCCAAGCTCGAAGAGGACCGGCAGAAGGCGGAAGAACTTCGCAAACTTCACGACCAGACGCAGCAAGCCGCAGACCAGCTGGCAGCCAAGCAGAAGCAGGACCAGGTCGCGGCGATCGAAGATGAGATCAAGAAGCAGAAGGAGGACAACGACAACCTCAATGCCCTTTACCAGATCTTCTCCGAGAGCGTTCATCTCACCCTCGATATCATCGGCGGCGCCGGCGGCATGATAGCCCCCGGACTCGCGGACATCGCCGACCTCATCAACTGCGCCTACTACGCCGTCGAAGGCCGTACGGCCGACGCCATCACCTCTTGCATCGGCGCGATCCCCTTCATCGGTGACGGCGTTGCCGTCGCCAAGTTCGGCCAGTCGGCGAAGAAGTTCGGGAAATACGGCGACAAGGCCGCAGAGTTCATCAAGAAGCTGGTTACTCGGGTACCAGCGTCATGCCCGACGATTCCCAACAGCTTCGCCGCAGGCACTTTGGTGCTCATGGGTGATGGCAGCCGCAAACCCATTGAGGAGGTCGGGCCCGGCGATAAGGTCCTTGCCACCGACCCGATTACGGGCGAGACGTCTCCTGAGATCGTCGAGCGGCTCATCCACTCACCGGACGACCGGGACTTCACCGACCTGACCATTGCCGGTGAGAATAGCAACGGCAGCCTTACCGCGACCGACCGACACCCGTTCTGGGCCGAGAACAAGCACGACTGGATTGAAGCCGCCGATCTTGCCGTCGGCGACAGGCTGCGAACCCCCACCGGTTCTACGGCGACGGTCTCGGAAGTCCGACACAAGACCGAATTGCAGGCCGCCTACAACCTGACGGTCCAGGAACTCCACACGTACTATGTCCTGGCCGATGAAATACCGGTTCTCGTCCACAACGATAACTGTTTCGACCCCCTTGTCCAGGCCGCGAAATCCAAGCTTCCAGAATGGGTTACCGGTAAGTGGACGGCAGGATTCGCCAGGGGTAATGCCGGAAAAGGGAAGGCTACAATCTGGCCAGCGGAATCGACAACGCAAATGACCAAAGGTTTGTCGACTGGGTAAATGCGAAGCTTAAGGAAGGCGGGGTTCCCCTGGGCAATGCCACATCCGCGCGGGCTAAGGATGTGGAGCAAAAATTCGTGGCTCGAATGTACGAAGAAAACATTACTATGGCGGAGCTCGCCATCAACAACACAACGGGCCCCTGCTCCGACGCGCTGCTCGGGTGCGATGCGATTCTCGACTATCTACTGGGGGACAGGGACCTGGTGGTACATTGGCCTGATCCGGCATGCCCGGACGGGTGGCGGAGCAAGGCGTACGGGGGGAATAAGGGGAAATGGATTCCGACATGCAAATAATAGATGGAATTAAATCCAATTATAAAATACTCCCCGGCGTGGGGGATATGAAAGGAATCCAAGCCAGGTACAGGAGTGGTCATGGAAAGAGCCCTGTGATCATTGCGAGCCTGGATGGCGTCGATGCGTTCATCGACGACCTGCTGGATGGCGAACACGACTACAGCACCCTCGCCGAAGTGTACTCGCAGGACCGAGAGGTGACACCCTCAGGATTCCCTGATCACCAGCTCATGGTCTGTGCGAGCAAGACCCTTGGCCTTGGACTCGTGTCCTACATGGATGCGAACGGAAACTTCACTTCCGTGGGATCGCCGGAAACTCGAACCAAGCCGACCTATCACTTCGTATCGAACATGACCCAGTTCGCGGACCATTCAGAGATTCCGATCGCCCTCGTGCGCCAGGCAGTGAAGGAATTCTTCACCTCTGGTGGCAGGCGGCCGACCTGCCTCGAATGGCAGCCCGAAACCTTCGGAGCTTAGCCATCCAGCACTAAATTTTGACCACCACTTCGAGATGCCGGAAGGCCGCCACCCGCAGGTGGCGGCCTTTTGGTGCCTTCTCGGGGCGCCGGCAGCGTACTGTCGGCCTCGGACACTGGCCTGGAGCAGGAGTGGTGTCGGCGGGCCCCAGGCGGCCGGCTCACCGCCAACTACCCAGAAGCTGGAAGGCCGCCACCAGGGTGACGGCCTTCCAGTGCTTTCTCAGGGCCCCGGCAGCGTATCGCCGGGCACGGAACACCGACCCGGGCGGGGTCGTCGGGCCTACCAGGCCACCCCGAGGGCTTCCAGCTGTCCGCGTTGCTCGGCGGTCAGCTTGTCTCGGCGGGCTTTGGTGTTGTTGAGCCAGGCACCAAGCGACAGGCCCTCGCTGGTCTTGTGCGGGCGCGGGACGCGGGCGTGGCCTTCTCGTTCGACGAATTCGGCCAGGGCCGCCAGGTGGAGCTGGAACCGGTCGGTGCGGGACAGCTTCGGCTTCGCCTCGGCCGCGGCCTTCGCGGCCACCAGCTCGGGGTCGGCCTCGATGCCGATCGCCGACAGCAGGTCCCGCTGATCGGCCTCCAACTCGGGCCAGCCGGCCCGCTGCGCCTTCACCCAGCGTCCGAGCTGCTCGCCCTCGAACACGGTGTCCACGGGCAGCGTGGCCCAGTCGACCTTGCCGTCGCACTCCAGCCACCACTGCCGCGCGGTGGCGTAGGTGCGCTGCCAGGTGATGGGCCAGGCCGGGCACCACCAGGGGTCGATCTCCTCCAGCGCGGTCCGCCGCTGCGGCGCGAGCGCCCCGGGCTGGTCGGCCGGCACCTGGGCCGCAGCGCGCAGCTCGGCGAGCCAGGTGCCGACGGCGTAGCCGTCATGGCCTTGTGGCCTTCTCGGTTCGCCACTGGGGACGGCAACAGCATCAGCTCGGCGCTGGACGTGTCGGGGAACCGGGCGCGGACGGCCAACTGCTGGCGCACGATTACGGCGGCCGTGGCCTCCGGGATCGGAAGACGCCGGCCGAGCCGGTGGGCCTTGTGGTTGTCGTAGACCAGGACCGGCTTGCCGTCCTGGTCGCGGGTGAAGTTCCACCCTGGGGCTGGACACCATCGCGCTGAACCCGAAGACCGCCGGTGTCCAGCTGCGCCCGGACAGCCCGGTTCTGGAGTACGCCAAGGACGGCGTCCGGATCGCCTACGTCTCCACCGTGCTCGGCACGATCGTCCTGGTCGCCTACGTCGAGGTCGACTGACCCCCTCCCCGCGTCTTCTCCAAGACTCCGGGCCCCGACCGCACCCCCCCGGCGGCCGGGCCCGGACCCTTTCTCACCAGCCTGCCCTTGCCGCGCTGCGCCGCGTACGACGAGCGCCAGAAGGCCCGGGAGAAGAAGGCCGAGCAGGGGTCCACCGCGAGCTGTTGCAGACCTTGGCCTGCGCCGAATGCGAGACCGTGCTGAAGCAGGCGAGCAGCTGGGAGTACGGCCCCAAGGGACAGGTGGAGTGGACCTGCCGCCGGGGTGGCCGCTGCTGGGCCCATATGCCAGAAGGGCCCGGAGATCGCCACAGACGCGGACGTCCAGGCCCGTGACGCCGGGCGCATCTTCCAGGCCGGCGTGCCGCTCTACGCGGTGCGCGATGTCGGCCGGATCCCGCCGGATCTGTTCCAGAGACCGCCGCCGACTGACCGGCCGGAAGTGAGTAGCCGTACTCATGCGGCAGGCGGGCCGCGTCGGCGAGGCTCTACCCATCCTCACCACGCACTTCGCCTCAAGGAACCGCGATGACCGCAGCGCACGTCCCCCTGGCCCGTCTGCGATTGCCCGTCCTGTTGATGCGGGCCGGGGCCTGTCTCTGGGTCTTCGCGCCCCTCTACGCCCTGGCCGTGCGGCCCTCCGTCGAGCCGCCCCGGGACCAGTGGGGATACGTCGATGCGGAGACGGCCCAGCTGAACGACCTCGTTGCGGGGTTCACCGGTTTCTTGATCGTCGTCGTGGCAGCGGCGGCTGTCTGGGCCTGGGCGTACACCGCCGTCCGGCTGGAGCAGGGATCGCGCAGGGCCCCGTCGCTTGCCTGCGTCACCGCGCTGACCACCGGTCTGCTCGCCGTCTCAGGCGCCCGCAAGATCTTCCATGGCCTGAACAACGCCCTGGCCCTCGGTGTCCTGACCCCCCTGCTGCTGGTGAGCGCGGCCACCGTGGCGGTCACGCTCAGGACCTGGTCACGCCCCCTCCCGGCCACCAAATGATCACCCCATCGGCAACCGGCCGCCGCCGCGCCGCGCTGACGTGGGTGTGGCTGTTCGGCCGACGAAACCGGCTGCTGCGCACGGCCGGTGACGTGCATGCGGGAGCGCGGGGTTGTACTTGTCAGCGCGGGGTGCCGAGCAGCCGGGCGCGAGGGCGGCGGGCAGAAGGAAGCCGGGAGAACCGGTCGAAAGGGGGCTCGCAGATGTCGGGCCGCGCGGTCGAACGGGTTGGTTCCTGAGTCTGTGTCCCGAACGTTGCCACGGAGGCAGCCTGGACTGCGCGTCAGCTGGGGGCCCTGCCCATCGGCCAGTGTGTCCCGGGCGTAGGTGTCGGTGCAGGCTGGGCGGATCGGCGCGGTTTCTTGTTGGCGGACGCGGTGGCGGGGTAGAGATCGCACAGTCCCTGCGGCAGATCGCAGGGGCGGAGGAGACGAGGAACCGTGGCAGAAAGCCGTTTCAGTGAGACCATCGCCGAGCTGGAGGCGGAACTTCCCGACATCGAGGCCCGGCGCCGGCGCCTGGAGGACGAACTGACCGGCGCCGTGGCGCGGGAGAACGCCGTCCGCGGCGCCATCGAGGGCCTGCGGGCCCTGACCGAACTGGTGGCCTCGCAGGACATGACGCCGGTGGGCGGTGTCCGGGCGGAGGCGGACGCCATCGTCCGGGTTCGGCCGCAGCAGCTCGCGGCCGAGACAGGGGCGGCGCTGGAGCGGGGCGGGGAGCCGGCCGAAGAGGGCACCTTGCGCACGGACACGGTCACGAAGACGGCGAAGAAGGCCGCTGGGAAGAAGGCGGCCCCCGCGAAGAAGACCGCGGCGAAGAAAGCGACACCCGCGAAGAGGGCCGCAGGGAAGAAGGCGGCCCCCGCGAAGACGACCGCGGCGAAGAAGACGGTGGTGAAGAAGACCACCGACGGCGCGCGGCCTGCCGCGGCGAAGAAGAGCGCCGCAGCCGAGGGGGCCCGGCCCGTGCGCACCGGCGCCGAGCCGCCCACCGCAAAGCGCGGAACGGCTGCACCCGCCCCCGGGCGCCGAACAACCGGTGCTACCGCCGACAGCGTGCTGGCGGTGCTGGCCGGCGCTCAGGGGCCGCTGCGGGCCCGGGAAGTGACCGCCCGGTTGGGGATCGAGGAATCGGCGGACACCGTGAACGCGGTGCGCACCGCGCTGGAGCGCCTGACGAAGGCCGGCCGGGCGCAGCGGCCGAGCCGTGGCCTGTACGCGCAACTGGACAGCTGACCCGCGGGCCCAGCCCTGTCGGCGGCCGGTTCGCGTCCCTGCCCCCGCCGCACCGTCGGCCGGTCGCGCGACATCGCCGGGTGCGGCATCCGGACTGTCCTGTCGTCGCTGTCCCTGTCTGAGATGCCGGAGGGCCGCCACCTGCGGGTGGCGGCCTCCTTCCTCGTAGCCGTGTCCCAGAGATCGGCACCGACTGGCGGGGAGCGTCATTCCAAGCATGCGATATTGCTCAGCTGACGGCCATTTCACCGGGTGCGGTCGATCTCACCCTCCGAAGCGAGAGTCCCTGAGATGACGAAAGACGCTCCAATGGGCAGGCCGAGCCTCTCCGCCCAGGACAGCGCCTCTGCGCGGGACGTGTCGCGCTCGGCCAGGCGGGCGGCGGCCAAGGAAGGCGGCACCTTGTCCTCGTCCAGCAGGACGGCCCACTGGCTGCCGGTGAGGGCCAGGTAGCGCAGCTGCGGGAACTCCGCGAGCACGGTCAAGTCCTGGACCGTGGCCTGGGAGAGATCCAGGCCGCGCAGATTCGGTGCCGTGCGTAGCGGGGTGAGGTCGGTCGTGGCGGTGGTGGCGAGGTCCAGCGAGCTGAGGTGTCGGTGTCCCTTGAGTGGTGTGAGGTCGCCGCCGTGGAGGTCGATGGCCAGCGACTCGACGGGCAGGTCCCGGATGGGGGTCAGGTCGGTGACGGGGCGGCGCTTGAGTTCGAGTTTTCGTAGATGGGGCGCGGCTGCGAGCGGGGTGAGGTCCATCGGGATGGCGGGAGCGTTGGTCTGGATCAGAACGGCCTGGAGACCGGGTGACACGGCGTGAGGGATTCCGCCGGATCGCAGCTCGGGATCGGAACCGGACTCGCACGGACTTTCCACGAAGTCGATGTAGTCGACGTCATCTTCCTCTACCTCATAGGCGCCCCGGTCCAGCAGGTCCAGGTAGCGGGCGAGGAGCGAGGTGACGGAGTCGCAGACATGGAGCGGCCCGTCGTAGTAGTCGCGGCCGATCTGGATCACTTGCCCGGGATGTCCGGCATGGGCGGGGGACATGTCGACCGCCAGGTAGTTGCCGTCGTCGGCGGTGGCGAACGGGAGCCACGCGGGGTGCTCGTGGCAGCGTCGAACAGTACCGGGCGGGTCAGCGTCCAGGACGACCGCATCCCAGTGGTTCTCCCAGCCGCTCCACACCGGTTCCCGCAGGTCGGCGTTGGCGGCGACCAGGCGGTCCAGCGGTATCCAGCTGAGGTTGCCGAACAGGCCACAGGCGTCGTCCCCACTGCCGTCGGCGAACAGGTACAGCGCCCGCAGATCAGCGGGCAACGGTCGGCCGAGGCGGCGCTCGGCGTCCGCGAGGGCCGCCTCGGTCACGGGCGGGGGCAGCGCCTCGGAACGTCCCAGGATGTCGGCACGCTGCTTCAGGTAGGCGCGGAGCCGGGCGAGCGCCAGGTCCGGGTCGCCCGCCGGGCCCGCCGTGCCCTCTTCCTGGGCGTCCCCCGCCGAGGAGAGCCGGTAGCCGTGATCCAGGACAGCCAGGAAGCCCGGACGCTCTCCGTGTAGCCGGGAGACGACGTCACGGGACGCGACCAGCGAGTACTCCCCGGATGGCCGGCACCGTATCTCCAGCCTGGTGCGCTCCCAGCCGCGAGCCGTACCCACCGCCGCCGTCACGTCACTCAGATCCTGGAAGCCACGGGCCAGATGGAACCGCCGCGCGCTCGCGCCAGCGAGCATGCACTCGCCGGAGACGTTGAGACCGAAAAGGCCTTCGGTGCTCACGAGCACCGCCTCCGTCCACCCCACCGGTGCGTTCGCCGCAATTATCCCGGCCACCCGGGCGACGCCCTGCTCAATCAGCTCGGCCATGTTCTGTTCCGCTTCCGTCGACACTCCCGCGATCATCGCAGGGGCCCATGACAGACCCGGTCAGCAGAATCCGGCCGGGGACTGCAGGCTCAGCCCGGTGGAGCCGACGGTCATGGAGCACAGACCCGCCTTGCCCACCATTACCGCGCCGAGCGCCATTCCACCCGTGCTGTATTCGACCGCTACCGCCAATGCCGGCAGGGTGATGCTCCTATGGGCTGTCAAGCGGCAGTGAGCCATTCGCGGTAGGCGTTGGCGAGGTCGTCGTCTCGGCGGATTCCGCGTTCGAGGGTGGAGATGGTGGCGGGCCAGACTCCGAAGTGCCCGGCCACGGCGGTGAGGGTGATGTTCTTGGACTGTCGCAGAGGCCGTAGGTCGGCGACGCCCGGGACGGCGACGGTCGTGGTCAGGCAGCGGAAGATCTCCCGGGCGATGGCCCGTTTCAGGAGCCGGATGATCTCCTTCTTCGTCCGCCCGGCCTCGGTCTGGCGGACGACGTAGTCGCGGGTTCGTCGGTCGCTGGACATCCGGCAGAGGGCTATCCGGTAGAGGGCGGCGTTGGCCGCGCGGTCGCCGCCCCTGGAGAGGCGGTTGCCGGTTGGTCCTGCCGCTGGAGGCGGGGACCGGTGCGGCCCCGCAGAGCGCGGCGAAGGCCGCCTCGGTGCGCATGCGTTCGGGGGTTGCCTCCGGCGGTGACCAGCAGCTGGGCGGCGGTGTCGGGGCCGACGCCGTAGGCGGCCCGCAGGCCGGGGTTGTGGGCGGTGACCTCGGCGTCAAGAGCCTTCGTGAGGGCCTCGTGCTCGGCGGTGAGTTCCTTGACGCGCCGGGCGAGGCTCTTGAGCGCGGTCAGGAGAGCGACGTGGACGGCGTCCCCGGCCGGCCGCACCCGGGCCAGGGCCTCGGTCCGCTCTTGTGCTTTGAGCCGCCCGAACTTGGCGCGGATCGCCTCGGGTGCGGTGATCAGGATCTGCCCGATCTGGTTGAGGGCGGCGGTGCGTGCCTTGACGGCGGAGCGGGAGGCGTTGTGCAGGGCACGTATGCCGGCAACGGTGTCGTCCTTGGGTGCGCTGGAGGCCCGCCCGGACAGGGCGCCCCGGGCGGCGGCGTAGGCGTCGACGGGGTCGGACTTGCCGATGCGGCGGCGTTCGGCCCGGTCGGGGCGGTTGACCTCGACGACCCGATGCCCGTGCGCGCGGGCCTCGCGGGTGAAGCCGGTCCCGTAGGAGGCGGTGCCCTCGACGCCGATGGCGAGCACGTGGCCGTGGGCGGTCAGGAAGGCCAGGGCCGCGGCGTATCCGGCCGCTGTGGTGGGGAACTCGGCGTCCGCGAGGTGGCCGCCGTTGTCGCTGACGACCGCAACGTGGATGGTGTCGGTGTGGGAGTCGACCCCGCCGAACACGTCCTGGCCGTTGTGTCCTTGGCAACCGCTGATGTCATGCTGATGATGCCTTCCCTAGCCGGAGGTTGGCGCCGGCCGGGTGGCGCAGACAGGACATTGAAGGGGCTTCTGGACCAAGCTCCTGACTTGTTGAATCGACCCCAGACGCGCGGTCTGCAGCCGTAGCGTCCAGGGTGTCGGTCGGCACGGGCCCGCAGTGCTCCTTGCCGCCCACGGGCTGGCTCTCTCATAGCGTGCCGCCGCCGGCCGACACCTGCGCGGTGTGGCTCGGCAGAGGCATGAGGACGACACGGTGACTTCAAGTCAGGATGCCCACCGCACTCCCTCTTCGGTCCCGTCGAGTGCAAGGCCAGCCTGTGATCCTGATCGGTATCGACCCGCACAAGTCCTCCCACACCGCCGTCGCCGTCGACGCCTCGGGCCATCAGCTGGCCAGACGCCGGTTCGTCGTCGACGCCGGAACGTTCCGCCAGCTCATGGCCTGGTGCGAGCAGTGGCCCGAGCGTCGATTCGCCGTCGAGGGCGCCGGCGGGCTCGGCCGCTCGCTCGCCCAGCAGCTGGCGGCCGCTGGCGAGGACGTGGTCGACGTGCCAGCCACTCTCTCGGCGCGGGCACGGGTGCTGTCCACCGGCGGCAACCGCAAGACCGACGAGGCCGACGCCCGCCACGTTGCCCAGGTCGCCCTGTACCGCCCCGACCTGCGGCGGGTCGCCGACGAGGACCAGACCACGATTCTGCGGCTGCTGACCGAGCGCCGTGACGACCTTGTCCACGAGCGCACCCGTGTCCTGAACCGGATGCACGCCGTCCTGCTGCCCGGCGGCGTGGCCACCGGCCTGTCCGCCGACAAGGCCGCCGCCGCGATGAAGGGCATCCGCCCCGTCACCGCGACCGACAACTGCCGTCGCGACATAGCCCGTGACCTGCTGGCCGACCTTCGACGCCTGGACCGCCTGGTCAAGGACAACGAGGTCCAGATGCGCGAGGCGTTGGCGGCGACTCGCACCACGCTCACCAGCCTGCCGGGCCTGGGCACCGTGCTGGCCGCCAAGGTCCTCGGGCACGTCGGCGACGTCACCCGATTCCCGACCGAGCACCATTTCGCCAGCTACACGGGCAGCGCGCCGCTGGACGCCTCCAGCGGCAACAACGTCCGCCACCGGCTCAACACCGGTGGCAACCGTGCGCTGAACTCGGTCTTGCATGTCATCGCCGTCGTCCAGATCCGCGACGGCGGCCGCGGCCAGGAGTACTACCTGCGCAAGATCGCGGAGGGGAAGACCCCGTCCGAGGCCCGCCGAGCCCTGAAGCGACGGCTGTCCAACGTGGTCTACCGGATCATGAAACGCGACCATCGGACCCAACTCGCCGCAGCCGCTTGACACACAGAGGCGCTATCAGGTCATGTTCCGCCCGGCCGGAGCCATGAGAACAGGTCCCGGCGGCCGGACAGAACAACCCGAAGACAGCCCAGCAGGGCGTCAGTCAGTGGCAGAGCCACGACCACCGGAACCTGAGTATCAGCATCAATGTCAGGGGCGAGCGCTACGGTACGTCGCCATGGACGCTGCCGATCTTGACCACCGGACCCGCACGCAGTCAGGCTGCATTCCGCCGGAGCTGGTCGCACGGTTGCTGGAGCACGGCCACACCGCTGTGGTGGAGGAACAGGCTGGGCGCGGGGAGTGGTTCTGCGCGCGGGCCTGGGCGGGGCTGCTCGCCGAGCAGGGCCGACAGGCGCAGGCGCTGGAGGTGATCGCCCCGTATGCCGCGACGGGCTGGTGGACGGCTGCCGAGGCCATGGCGGAGCTGCTGGAGGCGAACGGCCGCGCCGACGACGCGATCGCGCTGGTACGGCCGCACGCAGAGGGCGGGGAACGGCTGGGGCTGGGATTCTTCGCGCGCCTGCTCGCCCGCCATGGCCGGGGCGACGAGGCGTTCGACCTGCTGCGTCCGTACGTCGAGGACTGGCACCTTGCTAAGAGGACATCTCATTTGGACGGCCGAGTAGGCTCCGCGGGTGACGATCGTGGAGCGGCTGGTGCCGGATGAGTTGTGGGAGCTGTTCCAGTTG
>NZ_JBIWPL010000047.1:0-30480 GCF_044768255.1 Kitasatospora sp. NPDC101157
GCAGGGGGGACCCTGTGGGAGAGTAGGACGCCGCCGAACAATCATTCAGAAAAGCCCCTGATCCAATCGGATCAGGGGCTTTTCGCATTTCCGGACCGTCCGACCAGTCAGGTGTTGCTCCTGCCACCGACAGGTGGTGCTAGGTCCACCCCGGAATTGGGGTGCCATGGCCAGTGTCCCGAGCAGGTCGTTCGTGAACACTGATGAAGGACGATCGGTACCGGCATCGGGAGCTTGCGTGACCACAGAGACTCGTACGAGCGGCACGTCCGTGCGTGCCCAGATGCGGGAGGCCCTCCAGGCCGGTGGCCAGGGGTTGGCCCGGCTGGCGCAGGCAGTGCTGGGCGCGGTACCGGGGTCCGTGCTGCCGGTGGGGGCCGCGATCTTCTCGGGGGCGGTGACATCCCGGTTCCTTGAGTCCTACTACGCGTCGTCCTTGGTGGCCCTCGCGGTCGCGGCTGTCGTGGGCTCCGCGGTGGCCGCCCTGTGCGTCCGCCGTACCGCGGACCGTACCCGCAGGTTCCTGCAGCGCTGGTACGGCATCCGCCTGCCGGCGGTCTACGGTCCGTTGCCGAAGCTGGAGTCGGACGAGCGAGGGCACTGGTGGACGGGGTACTCCTACCACCGCTCGCGGACGGTCGCGAAGTACGCGCAGCTGGTGCACTGGGGCCTGCGGGACCGGACCACCCGCGCGGAGCTGCTCTGGCTGGCTGTGAATCCCGTCCTGGTCGTCGTCCTGGGTGGCGCCGTGGGTTTGCTGCTCGTGCTGGGCACGGTCTTCGCCCTGTCGGGCCCGGTGCCGGCGAACGCGTTCGGCCCGATGAGTCCTCGAATGACGTCCATGGCGCTGAGCCTGCTGGTCGGGATCGGCATGGTCCTCGCCGGGACACTCCTCGCGCCGTACGCGGTGCGCGGGTACGGGGAGGTCGCCCGCAGGGTGCTGGACCAGGACGGTCGGGCGACGCACGCCCAGCTGACCAGGCGGGTGGCCGAGCTGACCGAGACCCGGGCGGACGCGGTGGGCAGCCAGGCAGCCGAACTGCGGCGGATCGAGCGCGATCTCCACGACGGCGCCCAGGCGCGGCTGGTGGCGATCGGGATGACCCTGGGCACCATCGAGCACCTGATGGAGACCGACCAGGAGGCGGCGCGCGAACTGCTCTCCGAGGCGCGGCAGTCCTCCGCCCGGGCGCTGCAGGAGCTGCGGGACCTGGTTCGCGGCATCCACCCGCCGGTGCTCGCCGAGCGCGGACTCGGCGACGCCGTCCGGGCGTTGGCGCTGGACAGCGCGCTGCCGACCGAGGTCTTCGTGAGCCTGCCCGACCGGCTGCCGGCCCCGGTCGAGGCGGCCGCCTACTTCAGCATCAGCGAGCTGCTGGCCAACGCGGCCAAGCACTCGGGGGCGGAACAGGTGTGGGTGGACATCCTGTACCGGGCGGGGATGCTGCGGATCACGGTGACGGACGACGGTGTGGGGGTGGCGGATCCGTCGCGGGGCACGGGCCTGCGCGGGATCGAGCGCCGATTGGGTACCTTCGACGGTGTCCTCGCCATCGACAGCACGTCGGGCGGTCCCACCACCATCACCTTGGAGTTGCCGTGCGAGTTGTCCTCGCCGAGGACCTCTACCTCCTCCGCGAAGGTCTGATCCGTCTGCTGGAAGCGCACGGCTTCACCATCGCCGCCGCGGTGGAGACCGGCCCGGAGCTGCTGGAGGCGCTGCTGACCCATCGCCCGGACGTGGCGGTGGTGGACGTCCGGCTGCCCCCGACGCTCACCGACGAGGGGCTCCAGGCCGCGCTCAAGGCGCGCCGGGAGATCCGGGGTCTGCCGGTGCTGGTGCTCTCCCAGCACGTCCAGCAGCTGTACGCGCGGGAGTTGCTGGCCGACGGCACGGGTGGGATCGGCTACCTGCTGAAGGACCGGGTGTTCAACGCGGGGCAGTTCATCGACGCGGTCCGTCGGGTGGCCGCGGGCGGGACGGCGATGGACCCGGACGTGATCGCGCAGCTGATGCAGACCACCTCGCGCCGGTCCGGCCCGCTGCTGGGGCTGTCCCCGCGCGAGCGCGAGGTGCTGGAGCTGATGGCCGAGGGCTGTTCCAACTCGGCGATCGCCGCCCGACTGTCGGTGAGCGACGGCGCCGTGGCCAAACACATCGCCAACATCTTCAGCAAGCTCGAACTCGCCCCCGACGAGGACGCCAACCGCCGGGTGATGGCCGTCCTGGCCTACCTCAACGGAACGGTGGGACAGAGCGGCTGACGGCCCGACCGGCCCGGACGTGCGAGGGCGGTCCGAACGGCGAGCCTCCAGGCTGCGGGAAAGCCGGAACGGGCGTACGAGTAAACTCCGGTGGGCCGAGCCCGGAGGTTGCCCAGCCGTCCGGCGGCCCGACTGACGTGAACCGGCAGCCGAGGCCCGTACGGCAGCAGCCGACATCCAGGGGTTGATAGACGTAATGGCACGCCCAACGCTCACCAAGGCTCATCGCGGCCTGCTTGGCCTGGTCGCGGCCGGCGCCTGCATCATCTCGGGCATCGGCTTCGCGGGCTCGTACAACGCGGTGCGCGAGCTGGCCATGGAGAAAGGTTTCGGGGCCTTCTCCTACGCCTTCCCGATCGGCGTCGATGCGGGCATCGTCGTGCTCCTCGCCCTCGACCTGGTGCTGACCTGGCTGCGGATCCCCTTCCCGATGCTGCGTCAGACCGCGTGGTTGCTGACCGTCGCCACCATCGCGTTCAACGCGGCTGCCTCCTGGGGCGATCCGCTCGGCATGGGGATGCACGCCGTCATCCCGGTGCTGTTCGTCGTCGTGGTCGAGGCCTCCCGGCACGCGGTCGGCCGGATCGCGGCGATCACCGCGGACCGCCACATGGAATCGGTCCGGGTGATGCGCTGGCTGCTCTCCCCGGTGCCGACCTTCCGGCTCTGGCGGCGGATGAAGCTCTGGGAGCTCCGCTCCTACGACGAGGTCATCCGGCTGGAGCAGAACCGGCTGGTCTACCGGGCCCAGCTGCGGTTCCGCTACGGCCGAGGCTGGCGTCGCTCGGCCCCCATCCAGGCGCTGCTGCCGCTCAAGCTCGCCAAGTTCGGCGTTCCCCTGGACCCGTCGCTGCTCGACCGGTTGGACGAGGAGGCCCGCGAGCGCGAGGCCAAGGAGGCCCTGGCGGAACAGGGGCCCCAGGAGCTGGAAACCCCGGCCGAGCAGCACCGGGCCGCAGCTGCCATCGCCCCGGCGGTGCTTGCCGTCGGCGACCAGGCCGCCGCTCCCACCGGACTCCGGCCGCAGGCGGCCCAGCGGCTCCAGCCCGGGCAGCCTCAGCCCGGGCGGCCTCACCAGCCGCAGACCCAGCAGATCCAGCAGCCGCAGCCGCAGCCCCAGCCCGAGCCGGCCCAGGACGGACAGCTCGTCCAGGACCAGTCCCAGGGCCCCGCTCCCGCAGCAGCCGCGCCGCTGTCGCCCGAGGTCGCCGCGCCGATGCTGGCGAAGCTGCACGCCGTCCGGCTGCGCGTCGCCCATGAGCCGGACGAGCCGGCGGACAGCGCCCCGCAGCCCCGCGGTGAGGAGCTGAACGTCTGGACCGAGCGCCCGGTCCGTACCACCGGCCACTCGGCCGATCCCGCCCCGGGCGGCCGGGTGCCAGGCCAGGCCTCGCCGTGGTTCAAGCCGCCGCGTCCGGTCGCCGATGAGCCCGCCCCCGCAGCCGCCCCCGCCCCCGTGCCTACTCGCCCGGCCCCGGCCCCGGCCCCGGCGTCCGCCTCCGCTCATCCGGCCCCCGCGCCGCGGGCGCATTCCCAGCACCCGGCCGCCCCCCAGCCGCAGGCCGAGTCGACCGTAGAGCCGCAGCACCGTCAGTCGGCCGCCCAGGGCGAGCACCACGCCCAGCCCGAGCAGACCGCTCCGGCCGAGGAGCCCGCCCAAGCCGTGCAGTCCGAACCGCACCCCGAGGCGGTGCCGCTCGACCAGGACATCGCCTACGACGCCCTGGTCTCCTACATCGACAACCACGGCCACCAGCCCGACCCGCCGCGCCTCGCGGCCTGGCTGACCGCCGAGTACGGCATCACCGGCAAGGGGCCGGACGGCTCGGTCCACCCCAAGGAGGTCGCCGAGCTCTACCCGCAGCTGCGCGACCGGTACGCCGCCGCCGGAAGGGACTGAGCCCGCGCCGACACCCGGCGTCCGACACCCCGCGTCCACCGCTCGGTCGGCCATTGACGCCCGACCCCACCGGAGCTACCTTCGCCTCAACAAATTGTTGAAGTGCTGGTTCGGTATGGAGGAGCGCGGATGTCGCAGGTCGAGGTCGACGGAACCGGACCGACGGGCGGGGCCTCCTTCTCCGCCGCCGCCCGCGACGCCGTGGAGGCGCTGCTGGCCCCGGTGGACGCCGACCTGGCGCGCCGCTACCCGGGCGACTCCGGCACCCGGCAGCCGGTGCACACCGTCTACGTCCCCGCCGACGCCTTCGGTGCCGACACCGTACGGGACTGGGGCCGCCAGGCCCTGGAGGCCTTCGACACCCACGCCGGCACCCCCGCCGAGCTGGCCCGCGCGCTCGGCGTCGCCGAGGACGAACTGCTCGCCGACGTCCACGCCCGGGTACGCGCCAAGCTGGAGCGCGAGCCGATCGAGGATCTGCGGATCGACTTCGAGGACGGCTACGGGCCCCGCCCGGACGCCGAGGAGGACGCCGCCGCCGTCCGGGCCGCCGAACTGGTCGCCGCCGCGGTGGCCGAGGGCAGTGCGCCGCCCTACCTCGGCATCCGGATCAAGTGCATGGAGGCGCCCGTCCGCGCCCGCGGCATCCGCACCCTGGAGCTGTTCCTGGCCACCCTGCTGGCGAACGGCGGCCTGCCCGAGGGCCTGGTACTGACCCTCCCCAAGGTCACCTACGCCGAGCAGGTCACTGCGCTGGTCCGGCTGCTGGAGGACTTCGAGCGCCGGGCCGGGCTGCCCGCCGGGCGGATCGGCTTCGAGATCCAGATCGAGACCACCCAGGCGATCCTCGGCCCGGACGGCCGGGCCACCGTCGCCCTCATGATCGAGGCCGCCGAGGGCCGCGCCACCGGCCTGCACTACGGCACCTTCGACTACAGCGCCTCCTGCGGCGTCAGCGCTGCCCACCAGAGCATGGACCACCCGGTCGCCGACCACGCCAAGGCGGTCATGCAGGTGGCCGCGGCCGGTACCGGGGTCCGGCTCTCCGACGGTTCGACCAACGTGATCCCCACCGGCTCCACCGAGCAGGTGCACGCCGCCTGGAAGCTCCACCACGACCTGGTCCGCCGCTCCCTGGCCCGCGCCTACTACCAGGGCTGGGACATGCACCCGGCACACCTGCCGACGCGCTACGTCGCGGTGTACTCCTTCTACCGCGAGGGCCTGGCGACAGCCGCCGCCCGGCTGGCCGCGTACGTCGCCAAGGCAGGCGGCGACGTCATGGACGAGCCGGCCACCGCCCGGGCGCTCAGCGGCTACCTCCTGCGCGGCCTGGACTGCGGCGCCGTCGACCCGGCCGAGGTCACCGCGCTGACCGGACTGGACCGTGCCCGGCTGGACGCGCTCGCCGGGCGCTGAGCTCCGGCCACTCTGCTCCGGCCACTCTGCTCCGGCCGCCGACCCCGGCCGCCGACGCCGACCACCGGCCGCCGACGCCGACCACCGGCCGTCCCGGCCCGATCCGGCGCGGCCGCGGCCCCCAGCGGCCCGCGGCCGTGCGCCAACTAGGCTGGCGGTGCCGCCCCGGACCCCGGGGTGCGCGCCGCCAGCCGTCGCCGTTCCCGGGAGAACCACCGCGCCATGTCCGCCACGCCGGAACCGACCGCCAGGCCGTACCTCACCATCCGGCGGGCCGGCAGCCACGAGACCGAGATCAAGAAGTCCCGCTTCATCTGCCACCTGGCCCGGGTCTCCGACGAGGACGAGGCGCAGGCCTTCATCGCCGGCATCCGCAAGCAGTACTGGGACGCCCGGCACAACTGCACCGCCTTCGTGGTCGGCGACGACCAGCGCCGCGAGCGCTCCAGCGACGACGGCGAGCCCGGCGGCACGGCCGGGGTGCCGATGCTGGAGGTGCTGCGCCGACGCGGCCTGACCGACACCGTCGCCGTGGTGACCAGGTACTTCGGCGGGATCAAGCTCGGTGCGGGCGGTCTGGTGCGGGCCTACGGGAACGCGGTGTCGGAGGCGGTCGACGAGGTCGGCCTGCTGGAGCGGCGACCGGTCGCGCTGCTCGCGGTGACGGCGGACCACGTGCGCGCCGGGCGGGTGGAGAACGACCTGCGGGCCGCCGGGTACGCGGTGAGCGACCTTTCCTACGAGGCGGCCGGGGTGCGGATCGAGGTAGGCGTGCCGGAGCCGGAGGTGGCCGGGTTCCACACCTGGCTGGCGGAGGCGACCGGCGGCACGGCGGTGGCGGTACCGGCCGGGCGCACCTATGTCGAGGTGCCGGTCTGAGGCCCGGTCCGCCGGGTCGCCTCTCGTAGCCGAGCGGCAGCGCCACGCGGAAGACGGCTTGAACAGATTCACTCGAACGTAGTGTCGTGACCCGGAGTTGGAACTTCCGCTCCGGGCCATGGCGTTTCCTGGGCAAGGATCCGGCCGAACCGGACGAAAACCATCGATGGAGGACACAGGACCCCACCCCGCACCACGGAGGTATGCGCATGACCTCAGACCGCTCGCCGTCGTCCGCCGGCGCCGACCTACCCGGTGCCCGCGGCCCCGCGACGCCCTACCGGATGACCGTCACCACCGCCCTCCCGCACGCCGAGGCCGTCGCCCTGGCCGACGAGCAGCTCGCCTCCTGGCTGAAGCAGGAGGGCTGCGAGGAGCCCCCACCCACCCCCGACGCCGCAGCGGGAGCACTGCCCGCCGCCGAGCGACTGCGCCTGGGCGAGCGCGTCCTGCTGGACCGCGACCGCGGGCCGCTGCGCGGCGGCCCAGGTGCCGGCCGCTACGACCGCCGCCGCCTGCGCACCCCGGCCCCCCACGGCACCCGGCAGCTCACCCTCACCGTGGCCACCGGCGCCGAAGGCCCCACCTGGTTCCGGCTGGAGGCCGAGACCCACCACACCGGCAGCGGCGTGCGCACCCCCTGCCGGGTGCCGGTCCCCGAGCTGGCCCGCACACTGCTCCCGCTGCTGGACGCCGCCGACGGCCCGGCCGCCGTCCACCCCGCCCCCCGGGTGGTCACGGCCGACGAGGTCGACGACCTGATCGACGAGCTGTGCGACCCGGAACGCCGGCTGCCCACCGTGGTCGCCAGCGTCCCGTTGAACCTCCCGCTCGACCACTGGGTCCGGGAGGTGGTCCGCCCGCTCTGCCGACAGCTCCCCGGCCTCGCCACCGCCTACGTGCTGGACCCGGGGGCCCGTACGGGGTTCAACGTCGCGCTGGAGTACCACACCGTGTACGGCGGCGCGGTGCGCACCTACCTGCCCGAGGTCGACCCGGCCTCCCGGCAGGACGGCGCCCGGCACCCGGTCCTCGCCCGGGGCCGAATAGAGCAGGACCTCCGCCGCGCCGCCGGGCTGCTCGCCCGGGAGCCGCGCCGCCTCGCAGCCGACCAGCCGCTGCCCCCGGCACTGGCCGCCGTCCCGGTGCTGCGCGTCCCGCCCCCGCAGCTGCGCCCGTCCGCCTACCGGACGACCGGGGCCGGGACCGCGCTCACGGGCACGGGCACGGGCACGGGCACGATCGCGGCCGCGACCGTGAACCGGCCCTTCGATCCGGCCGTCGATCCGGCCGTCGAACTGGCCGCGTGCGCCCGCGAGGAACAGCAGGACCGCGCCGAGCAGCAGGCCCGGGCCGACGAACTGGAGCGGGTCCGGCACACCCTCCGCCTGGAGCGCCGCGACCGCGGTCAGACCAGGGAGGCCCGCGAGGTCCACCTCCGCACCGGTGCACGGGGATCCCTGACCGGCCGTCACTGCAGCGGGCCGGGCGCCACCGGCCGTCGCAGCGCCGCCCAGTCCGCGGGGTGCCCGGCCAAGCCGGAGACTTTCACCGAACTCCTCGCCAGGATCGGCGAGTTCCCGCTGCTGACCTTCACCGGCGACCAGAAGAGCGCACTGGCCCTGGACGGCTTCCAGTGCGCCGGCGCCGGCTGGGCCCGGCTCGCCTGGGACGGGCTGACGGCCCTGCAGGAGTACGCGGAGGCGGCCGTGCGCGGCGCGGCCGGCGGCGACTTCAAGCAGTGGTGCGAGCACACCCCGGACGGCTGCCACCGCTTCCCGCCCCGCAAGGCGGTGCGCGGCGAGTCCCGGACGGTGTTCAGCCACACCAAGTGGAAACGCGAACGGATGCTGCCGGTGCCGGAATGCGTGGACGGCTCCCGGCGCGCGTTCATGGGCGCGCACCTGCGGATCGGCGGCGGCCGGACCGCACCCCGGCTGCACTACCTGGACGACTGCTCCGGCAGTGGCCGGATCTATGTCGGCTACATCGGCCTGCACCTCACCAACACCCGGACCAACTGACCGGCTTGGCTGACCGCCGCGCCCGTTCGGTGGACAATGTCCGGCAGGGGCGGGGCCGCGGGCCGGTCGGTCGTCTCTGGTAGGCGCCGGACGAGCATGGGGGAACGACGACCGATGCAGTACTCAGCAGACGGCCAGTCCGACGGCACCGCCACCGTCCAGTTCCCCCAACCGGGCTTCCTCGCCTCGGTCTTCCGCGACCTCGGCGCCGACCAGGGCCCGGAGCCGGACCCCGCCGCCGGCCGGGCCACGCCCGGCCGTCCCGACTCGAACAGCACGGACCCGAACCCCGACTACCCGTATCCCGCCGACTCGGACCCCGCCGACCCGGACCCCGACCAGCCGGACCCCGCCGACCCGAACTCCACCGACCCCGGTGAGGCCATCGCGGCGCACGCCCGGGCCGCCGCCCTCACCCACCACCGCACGCTCACCGTCCAGGCCGAGCACGACCGGCTGGCCGACCTGCTGCGGCGGGCCGCGCTGCCCGTCTCGGCCATGGACTTCGAGAGTCAGCTGCGTCACTACGAGCCCCGCCCCTACCCGGCCGACGGCCCGGGGGTCGAGGAGGGGGCCGAGCCCCGCTGGGAGGACTTCGCCCCTGCCGAGCCGGCCGCCGCCGACCCGGCGAGCGGCCCCTCCCGCCGGCTGCTGGACTCCGGCTACCAGCGCGAACTGGCCCAGGCCCGGCTCGCCCACCAGCGCGCGCTGCGCGAGTGGCGCACCCGCCGTGCCGAGGCGGGCAGCCCGGCCGCTGACGAGTCCCGGCGCGCCCACGAAGCGGCCGAGGAGGCCCGGGCCCGCGCGGTGCGCGAGTACAACGAGAGCCTGGAGGAGTGCCGACGCGCCTACCGGCTGGCCGAACCGGCCGCCGTGGAGTCGCTGCTGGAGCGCGCACTGGCCGCCGCCGAGACCGCCACCCAGGACCTGTCGGCCCCCTGTCGAGCGGTCTTCCGGCCGCTCACCCGCACCGCCGTGCTGGATCTCGACCTGCCCCCGCTCGACCTGGTGCCCTCGCTCACCGGGTACCGACTCGCCCCCGACGGCGACATCGTCCCGGTGCCCCGGCCGCCCGCGGACCGGGCCACCGACTACCTGCGGCTGGTCGCCCGGCTCGCCCTGCGCTCGCTGCAGGCCGCCGACGCCGTGGACACCGACGAGATACTCGCCGGCGTCGTCCTCAACGGCTGGCTGCGCGAGCCCGGCGCAGCCGAGCCGCTCTGCCTGCTCAGCGTGGACGCCGACCGGGACGCGCTGGCCCGGACCCGGCTGCTGCCGCCGGAGACCCCGTACGAGGACCGCGACGACGAGGGCGTCTACGCCGACGCCGAGCAGGACGAGGCCCTGGTCCGGCTGCGCCAGCTCGGCGCCGCCGTCACCCCGGACCCGTACGCCCGGACGGTCGTCCAGCCGGCCGCCCAGGCCGGTGCCACCGTTCCCGCCGCGCCCGACCTGTCCGCCAACGAGTTCGCCGAGCTGGTGCGCGACCTGCTCACCCGGGGCGGGCTCGCCGCGTGGAGCGTACGGCTGCGCGGCCCGGCCGGGCTGGTCGCCACCGGCGAGGGCGCCCCCGGCAGCGCGCTGCCCGGCCGCTGGGTGGTCTGGGCCTCCAGGGACACCGCCCCGGTCGGCGTGGAGCAGATCGAGACGCTGGCCGAGGCGGTCCGCGAGGAGTCCGCCGAACGCGGCCTGCGCCTGACCACCGGCCGCTTCGCGGAGGAGGCCCTGGACCTCACCGCGGAGGAGGGCCACCGGCACATCCACCTGATCGACGGCGACGGCGTCCGCGAACTCGCCCGCACCCACCTCGGTCTGCCGCTCGCCGCGGGGCACTGACCGGGCCCCGCAGCAACCTGTCCCCACCGACCGGAGCGCCCGCGTAAACGGATCGCCCGCGCAACCGGGACGCCCGCGCAACCGGGACGCCCATGCAACCCGGGTGCCCATGCAACCGGGCGACCGCGCAACCGGATCGCCCGCGAAACCGGGGCGGCGCGGTGCGACCGGGATTTCACTCCGACGGCCCACCCGGCGGGCGTCCCTCCAGGCCCGGACCAAGGCTGAGGGGACCGGGCCGACGGGACCGAGCGGAGCAGCCGGTCGAGCCCCTGGTACCCCCCCGGGCGATCACCGTCGAACTGCCGTCCGGTACGGTCGTCGGTCGGCCCGGCCACGGGCGGACCCCAGGGGAAGAGGAATGGGCAGAACGCTCGGCAGACCACACGACGGCACCGGCCATCCGGCGGGCCCCGCCACCTCGGGGCACCCCGCCACCTCGGGACACCCCGCCACCTCGGGACACCCTGCCACCTCGGGGCACCCGGCCACGCCGGCGCACCCGGCACCACCACCGCCCGCCCCGGCGGCGGAGGCGGCCCGATGACCGCCGTCCTGGTCGCCGCCGGAGCGTTCCTGATGACGCTGATCGGTGGCTTCGTCGCCCAGCGCACCGGCGACCGCCGCCACCTGGTGCTCGGCTTCGCCGCCGGCCTGATGCTCGGCGTGGTGGCCTTCGACCTGCTGCCCGAGGCCATCCACCAGGCGCCGGGCGAGGTGCACGGCGTGCCCCAGGCGCTGCTGATGTTCGCGGGTGGCTTCCTGACCATCCACGTGATCGAGCGGGCCGTCGCCATCCACCGCGGCCACGAGGGCGAGTACGCCGAGCACACCCACGGCGGTCACCACCATGGCCACGCCCACCGCTCCGGGCACCAGGGCATCGGCCTGACCGCCGCGCTGGCCCTGGTCGGGCACAGCGTGATGGACGGCTTCGCGATCGGCGCCGCCTTCCAGGCCGGCACCACGGTCGGCACCGTGGTGGCCATCGCGGTGGTCGCCCACGACTTCGCCGACGGCTTCAACACGTACACGATCACCCGGCTGTACGGGAACAACCGGCGCCGGGCGCTGACCCTGCTCGCGGCCGACGCGCTGGCCCCGGTCTCCGGCGCCGCGATCACCCTGGCCTTCACCATCCCGGAGCACCTGCTCGGCCTCTACCTGGGCTTCTTCTCCGGCTTCCTGCTCTACCTGGCGACCTCCGACATCCTCCCGGAAGCGCACAGTCCGCACCCCTCGCGCAGCACCCTGCTGTGCACGCTGGCCGGGGTCGGCTTCATGTGGCTGATCATCGGTCTCGCCGGCTGACACCGCCGGTCCGGTCCCGCCGCCACCGCCGCTACGCCTCCTCGACCGCCCGCTTCTTCGACCACCGCCGCTACACCTCGTCGACCGCCGCTTCCTCGACCGCCGCCGCCTCGTCGACCGCGGCTCCCTCGATCGCCGCCCAGCAGTCCCGCATCGCCGCCAGCGCCTCGGTGATCGCCGGCCGCCGGGAGGCCTGGGCCCGCCAGAGCGCGAACACCCGCCGGCTCGGCTGCGAGGCGACCGGCCGGGCCGCCACGCCGGCCGGCAGCGGACCCCGGCCGAGGCGGGGCACCACGGCCATCCCCAGCCCGGCCGCCACCAGCGCGATCTGGGTCTCGAAGTCGCCGACCTGGTAGAGCACGTCCGGCTCCTCGCCGGCCTCGCGCAGGGTCCGGACCAGCCAGTCGTGGCAGATGTTGCCCGGCGGCACGCTGATCCAGCGCTGCCCGCACAGCCGTTCCACCTGCACCGCGTCCAGTGCCGCCAGCTCGTCCCCGGCGGGCAGCACGAGGTCCACCGGGTCCGTCCCGAGGTGCAGCCGGGAGAGCCCCTCCTGCACCGGCAGCGGCACGCTCGGCCAGTCCTGCACCAGGGCGAGGTCCACCTCGCCTCGCGCCACCAGCTCCGCCGCCGGGTACGGGTCGCTCTCCAGCAGCCGGACGTCCAGCTCCGGACAGCGCCGTCGCAGCTCGGCCAGCACTCCGGGCATCAGCCCGCGCGCCCCGGTCGCGAAGGCGGCCACCAGCAGTCGTCCGACCGCCTGCCCGCGCTGCTCCTCCAGCCGCACCTCGGCCTGCTCCACCAGTCCCAGGACGGTCCGCGCGGTGGCGGCCAGCTCGCGGGCCGCGTCGGTCAGCACCACGCCCCGGCCCTGCCGCTCCAGCAACACCGTGCGGGTCTCCCGCTCCAGCTTGGCGATCTGCTGGGAGACCGCCGAGGGCGTGAACCCGAGCGCGGCCGCCGCCCCGCCGACCGAACCGTGCACCGCCACGGCGTGCAGCGCCCGCAGACGCCCGAGATCCATCATGCAGCGATCCTAAAGTGTTTCCTTCAGTATTCATCGCTGGTGCTACATGTTCCCGCGCCGCCATGCTCGACCCATGACCGCAACACCCGCCGCTCCGGCCGGCGCGAGCATGAGTCCCCGTCACATCGCCCTGGCCGTCCTGGTGGCCGCCGTCTGGGGCCTCAACTTCGTCCTGATCCACGTCGGTCTGGACAGCTTCCCGCCGCTGCTCTTCTGCGCCCTGCGGTTCGCCGTGGTCGCCGTCCCGGCCGTCTTCTTCGTCGGCCCGCCCAGGGTGGCCCGGCGCTGGGTGCTGGCGGTCGGCGTGGTCCTCGGAGTGGTCAAGTTCGGGCTGCTCTTCCTCGGCATGCACGCCGGGATGCCGGCCGGCCTCTCCTCCCTGGTGCTCCAGGGCCAGGCCGGCTTCACCGCGCTGTTCGCCGCGGTGCTGCTGCGCGAGCGCCCAGGCCGGCGGCGGCTGCTCGGCCTGGCGGTCGCGTTCGCGGGCATCGGCCTGAGCGCGCTCGACCAGGGCCTCGGCGGCCCGTTCGGCGCCTTCGTGCTGGTCGTGCTGGCGGCCGTCGCCTGGGGCCTGGCCAACGTGCTGACCCGCAGGGCCTCGCCGCCCGACGCGCTGCGCTGGATGGTCTGGGTCAGCGCCGTCCCGCCGTTGCCGCTGCTGGCCCTGTCCCTGCTGGTCGAGGGCCCGGACGCGGACCTGCGCGCGCTGCGCGGGATGACCCTCGGCGGCCTCGGCGCGATCGGCTACGTGGGGCTGCTCTCCACCCTGTTCGGCTTCGTCGCCTGGAGCTACCTGCTGCGCCGCTACGACGCGACCGCCGTCGCGCCCTACTCGCTGCTGGTGCCCGTGTTCGGGATGTCCTCGGCCTGGCTGCTGCTCGGCGAGCGGGTCAGCCCGACGTCCGCCGCGTCCGCCGTGCTGGTGATCGCCGGGATCGGCATCACCGCGCTGCGCCCGGGGGCGCCGTCCGCGGCGGCGGCCCGGCTGCGAGGAAGCGGGCCTCGGCGGCGCGCAGCACTCGCAGCAGCACCTCCTCGTCCTCGGGGCTGACCTCGCCGAAGTACTCCTGCGCCACCTCGTCCCGGACCTGTCCGATCCGCTCCAGCGCCGCCCGCCCGGCCTCGGTCAGCAGGATCCGGACCGCCCGCCGGTCGGCCGGGTCGGGGCGGCGCTCGACCAGTCCGGCCTCCTCCAGCGCGTCGACCACCGTGGTGGCCGAGCGCGGGGCGATGTGCAGCTTCTCGGCGAGGTCGCTCAGCCGCATCGCGCGGTCCGGGGTCTCGCAGCCGGGGGCGTGGGCGAGCGTGCGCAGCGCCCGGGCCTGGCCGGGGGTGATGCCGTAGGGCTCCAGCCGCCAGCCGGTCTGGCGGCGGATCCGCTTGATCGCTCTGGTCATGGTGTCCGCGAGTTCGGCGGCGCCGCCGGGGGTGCCGGGCCGGGGACCGGGGGAGGGGTCCGCCGGACCGGCGGGTGGCGTGGTGGTCATCGGCGTTCTCCTCGGCTGGCGTCGGGCCAAGCGTATCGGCCGGTCCGGGGCGTGCGGCCGACGGTGGAAGTGGTCGGAGAAATATGTTGAGCCTAGCTCAGTATCTGCGCTAAGGTACTCCTAAGTGAGGGGACCCTAAGTTCCCCCTGTCCTTGGAGCCTCCATGCCCGTTTCCACCGCCCGCGTCGCCACCGACCGCCCCGCCCGCTACGCCAAGCAGCTCGCCGCCCACATGAGCCGCCGGATCGAGACCTCCTTCTCCCCGGAGACCGGCCACGGCACCCTGGTCTTCCGCGCCGGCACCGCCACCCTGGAGGCCCAGCCGGACGCGCTGCTGCTCACCGTCGAGGGCGAGCGCGACAAGCTGCCCGAGCTGGAGGACGTCGTCGGCCGTCACCTCGTCCGCTTCGGCGCCCGCGACGAACTCGTCGTCGAATGGCACCGCGACAACGGCGAGGCGGGCCTCGTCCACCGCAACGAGGAGGACGCCCCCGAGGCCTGACCCCGTCAGGCGCGCCGCCGGGGCAGCCACCGGTCGAGCGCCCACAGCGCCAGGCCCCCCAGGCACCAACTGGCCACCACGTCCAGCAGCCAGTGGAAGCTGCTCCACACCAGCCCCGCGCCCACCCCGACCGCCAGCGCCGCCGCGCCCGCGGTCAGCCACCGGGCCGTCCGCGCACCCGCCGCCCGGGCCAGCAGCAGCGCCGCCACGCCGTACGAGAACGTCGCCGTCGCGGTGTGCCCGGACGGGAACCAGCCCCACTGCCCCGGTACCAGGGGATCCCTGAGCGGGCCCGGCCGGGCGAACGCCGCCTTCGCGGGAACCACCAGCAGCGGGATCAGTACCGCGGTCAGTGCCGCCACCGGCAGCGGCAGCCACCAGCGCGCCGAGCCCGCCCGGCGCCACCACCGGGCGGCCAGCCCCCCGGCCGCCAGCAGCACCGGAACGGCGAGCACACCGTTGCCCAGGTCCGACAGCAGGTGGCCCAGGTGGTCGAGCAGGGCGCTCGGGTGGTCCCGGTGGGACGACCAGACGGCCGTGCGGACCGAACGGTCCAGCCCGAGCAGCGGCCCGTCCACCGCCACCTGCCAGGACACCGCCAGCAGCACCACCGCCGCCACCACCGGCACGGTCGCCGACCGGGCCGTCCGCGCCAACCGGCCCGGAACAGCGGACAGCCGCCCCGGAGCAGGGGGGAGAGCTCCGGGGCGGCTCTGATGATCGCCGTTCCGCGCGCCCCGGGGGGTGTGGGTCGGACGGTCGGTCGATCGGCCTTCGGTGTGTGCCGACCCTCGCGGGACGGCCTGGTTGTCCTCGCGGTGCCCGCGCGGACCCGCCCCTCGGGGCGGCTCCGCGGACTGCTCCGCCGATGGCTGAGGCCCGCTGTCCATCTGTGATGACACTACGTCAACCACCCTTCCGCGCCGAGCGCCTTCAGCGATTCCGCACATCATCTTCACCCCGCTCCGGACAACCCCCGGGCGGTCCCGTCGATCATGCCCGAGCCGCCCGCAGGCGCCCCCGGTCAACCGAACGGCCCGTGGGGACCAAGGTCCCCACGGGCCGTTCAGCGCTGTCCGGACATCCCTCCGGCGGGCAGGTGGCGCCTGGATCAGGCGGCGGTGACACCCTGGAGCGCGAAGGCGCCCTCGATGATGTCCAGACCCTCGGTGAGCAGGTGCTCCGGGATCACCAGCGGCGGCAGGAAGCGCAGCACGTTGCCGTAGGTGCCGGCGGTGAGGACCACCAGACCCTCGGCGTGGCAGGCCTTGGCCACGGCGGCGGTGAGCTCCGGGTTCGGCTCCTTGGAGCCCGGCTTCACCAGCTCGACGGCGATCATCGCGCCGCGACCGCGGACGTCACCGATCACGTCGAACTTCTCCTGCATCGCCCGCAGGCGGCCCAGCATGACCTCACCGATCCGCTGCGCCTTGCCGACGAGGTCCTGCTCCTTCATCGTCTCGATGGAGCCCAGCGCGGCCGCGCAGGCCACCGGGTTGCCGCCGTAGGTGCCGCCCAGGCCACCCGCGTGCGCGGCGTCCATGATCTCGGCGCGACCGGTCACCGCGGCCAGCGGCAGACCGCCGGCGATGCCCTTGGCGGTGGTGATCAGGTCCGGGACGATGCCCTCGTCCTCACAGGCGAACCACTGGCCGGTGCGGCAGAAACCGGTCTGGATCTCGTCGGCGACGAACACGATGCCGTTCGCCTTCGCGAACTCCACGATGGCCGGCATGAAGCCCTTGGCCGGCTCGATGAAGCCGCCCTCGCCCTGGATCGGCTCGATGATGATCGCGGCGACGTTCTCGGCGCCGATCTGCTTGTTGATGATCTCGATCGCCTGGGCGGCGGCCTCGGCGGCGCAGTTCTCCGCACCGGTCAGCCAGCGGTACGGGTAGGCCACCGGCACCCGGTAGATCTCCGGGGCGAACGGACCGAAGCCCTGCTTGTACGGCATGTTCTTCGCCGTCAGGCCCATGGTCAGGTTGGTGCGGCCGTGGTAGCCGTGGTCGAACACCACGACGGCGGTGCGCTTGGTGTACGCGCGGGCGATCTTCACCGCGTTCTCGACCGCCTCGGCGCCCGAGTTGAACAGCGCCGTGCGCTTCTCGTGGTCGCCCGGGGTCAGCTCGTTCAGCTGCTCGGCGACGGCCACGTAACCCTCGTACGGGGTCACCATGAAGCAGGTGTGGGTGAAGGCGGCCAGCTGCTCGCTCGCCCTGGCCACCACGGCCTCGGCGCTGTTGCCGACGTTGGTCACGGCGATGCCGGAGCCGAAGTCGATCAGCGAGTTGCCGTCCACGTCCTCCAGCACGCCACCGTTGGCACGGGTGACGTACACCGGCAGGGTGGTCCCGACGCCGGCCGCCACCGCACCCAGCTTGCGGGCCTGCAGCTCCTGCGACTTCGGACCGGGGATCGCGGTGACCAGACGGCGCTCCTGCGGGAGCGGCGTTACGGCGCTCATGGGGTATCTCCAGACTTCTCGGCTCGGTGCTTCGCAGGCTACGGCCGCCCTCCCCGACCGGGCATGCGCCACTCGGTAGCACTGCGCCGTCCGACTTGTCCGGCACGGCCAGCGCGAGCGGAACGACTACCCGCAGCCCGCGCTCCACTACCCTGAGCGCGGGCGTGTCGCCGGTACGGCGGCATGGGTATGGCGGCACCGACGGCGGTCGGGCCGGGCGGGCGAGGGAGCGGGGCCGTACATGGCACAGGACGGGTCACACCACCACGTCGAACACACCACCACCAGACCCCCGGCCCAGGTCCCCCACCAACGGCCCGGCACCCCCGCCTTCGACCTCGCCGCCTGGGCCACCGCCCCGCGCCCCGAAGCCGAACCGGGCGTCTACCGGCTCGGCTACCGGCCCATCGACCCGGAGCGCGCGGAGGCAGCCCGGGTCCCGACCTGGCCGCTGCTGCTGCGGGCGGCGCTCAACGCGGTGGTGGGGTGGTTCGCGTACCTCTACGGCACGCAGCTCTTCATGTACGTGCTCGTGTGGTTCGGCGGCCAAGCGGGCATCGGCCCGCTCGCCTCGCCCTCCGAGTCCGAGGCCATGTTCACCTTGCTCGTCGCCAACCTCCTGGTCCTGGGCGTGGTCATCAAGGTTTTCGGCCGCATGGGCCGCTGGCTGGAGGTCTGGCGCCGCTATGCGGCCCCGCTGCTGTCGCGGACGGTGACGCACGAGGAGCCCGCCGAGGAGCCCGGCCCGGCGGCCGTGGAGGCGGCCCGCAGGCTGGACCCCTGGGACGGGCTGCGCCGGGGCGGGGCGGTCGAGGCGGCGGCGCGGCTGGACGCGGAGGCGGTCGGCGACGTCGACTACGTGCGGATCCGGCGTGCCTGGGAGTCCGCGCAGGCGGATCCGGTGTTCCTGCCCGCCTTCGCCGAGCAGGTGGCCACCCGCGGCGCGGCGGCCTTCGCCCATCCCTCCGAGGCGCGCGAGCTGCCCGGACGCGTCCGGCGGCACGATCTGCTGCTGGGTCAGGTCTGTCTCGGGGTCGCGCAGGACGTGCCGAAGAACCCGTTGAGCCATCGGGCCGCCGACTTCGCGCTGGATCCGGCGGTGCTGGGCACCTCGCTGCTCGCGGTGGGCCCGGCCGGGACGGGGAAGACCGCGCGGCTGGCCCGGCCGGTGGCCGAGGCACTGTGCCTGCAGGCGCTGGCGGGCACCGCGTGCGCGGTGGTGGTCGGGGCGGCGGACGCCGATCTCGGCCCGGACGCCTGGTACGACGTGGTGATCGCCCCCGGTGACCCGGCCTCGGTGTACGGACTGGACCTCTACGGCGCGGCGCAGGACCCGGACGACGCGGCGGCCCGGCTGGCCGACGCGCTGCTGCCGGACGAACTGACCGCCCGCGCGGAGAACGCCCGGACGGCGCTGCAGCAGGTGGTGGGCCCGTTCCACGCCGCCTTCGGCCGTTACCCGGGGGTGCGCGAGCTGCGGGCCCTGCTGGGCGGGGAGCCGGATGCACTCGCGGCGCTGGTGAAGGCGCTCGGAGTGGCCGGCCGGCTGGCCGCGTACGAGCGGGACCTGGAGTACCGGGAGCGCCAGCGCGACCGGGCGGACGATCCGGGGGCGCTGCTGGCCGACCGGCTGGGCCTGCTGGAGCGGCCCGCGTTCGAGGGGGCCTTCGCGACCGACGGTACGGGCCGCCCCCCGTTCGCGATGCGGGTGCTGGACCACCCGCTGCGGGTGCGGGTGAAGCTGCCCGAGCGCAGCCACCCGGAGGCCGCGCGGATGCTGTCCCGGCTGGTGGTGGGGCAGTTCGTGCAGGCGGCCGGGGCCCGCGAGGACCGCTCCCTGTTCGCCGGCCTGGTGGTGGACGACGCCTCGGCGGCGGTGGACGCCACCGTCGTCCGCGGCCTGCAGCGGATGCGCGGCGCGAACGCGGGCGCGGTGCTGCTGCTGCGCACCCTGGTGGACCTGCCGGAGGCGCTGCGGGCGCCGCTGTTCGGCGCGGTCGGCTGCCGGATGGCCTTCCCCGGGATCGCGCCCTGGGACGGGCGGCTGTTCTCCGAGGCCTGGGGGACGCACCTGGTGCAGGAGACCGCCGTGACCCACACCCCCGACACCTCCGGTGGGGTGATGCGGCGGGCCGGGCGGATCGGGCGGAAGGCGTTGTCGGGGACGACGGCGCAGACGGAGTCGGTGACGACGCGGGATGTGGAGAGGCTGCGGTGGTCGCCGTCGGATCTGGCGCACGCGCTGCCGGCGGGGCACGCGGTGGTGTCGTTGACGGCGGTGTCGGGGGAGCAGGTGCCGCCGTTGCTGGTCGACCTGCGGGGGTGAAGCGGGTGACGCGGGGGCGGCGGGAGGGCAGGGGAGGGAAGTCGCCTTCGAGGTGGATTCGGCAGTGCCGGTTGTCCGGGGCGTCCATAATGAAGGGGAGAGACCCTCACCAGTCCCACTGCCCTCTCCTCGCCCGGCCGCAACGGCGCGGTCAGGTCGATCCCCCGAAGGTGCCATGCCCCCCACACTCGCCTCCGTCGTCCGCAACAGTTCGCTCCACCTGACGGTGCTCGCCGGTGCGGACCATCTGGAGCGGCCGGTCCGCTGGGTGCACACCAGCGAGCTGGACGACCCGACGCCGTTCCTGGAGGGTGGCGAGCTGCTGCTCACCACCGGTATCAAGCTGGGCCGCACGGCGGCGCAGCTGCAGGCGTACGTGCACCGGTTGGCCGATGCCGGGGTGGTGGGGCTCGGGCTGGGGGTGGGGCTGTCGCACACCGAGGTGCCGCAGCCGCTGGTGGAGGCGGCGCAGCAGCGGGGGCTGCCGTTGCTGCGGGTGCCGGAGCCGACGCCGTTCATCGCGATCAGCAAGGTGGTGTCGGCGGCGCTGGCCGCGGAGCAGTACGAGGCGGTGACGACCAGTTTCGAGGCGCAGGAGGAGCTGACCCGGGCGGCGCTCGGGAAGGACGGCACGACGGCGGTGGTGCGTCGGCTGGCGGCCCGGCTGGGGGGCTGGGCGGCGCTGTACGACGGGTCGGGCGCGTTGTCGGTGGTGGCGCCGGACTGGGCGGCGCGCCGGGCGGGGCGGCTGGCGGCGGAGGTGGACCGGCTGCGCCGGCGGCCGGCGCCGTCGAGTGCGGCGCTGCAGGGGCGTTCGCCGGGGATAGACACGGCGGACGAGGACTACGTGGTGGTCCAGTCGCTGGGGGCGGACCGGCGGGCCCGGGGCTTCCTGGCGGTGGGGACCGAGGACCGGATCACGCCGACCGAGCGGTACGTGCTGAACGCGGCGGTGGCGCTGCTGACCCTGACCCTGGAGCGTTCGCGGGAGCTGCGGCAGGCCGAGGAGCGGATGGGCGCGGCGCTGCTGCGGATGGTCCTGGCGGGCGAGGTGGCGACGGCCCGGCAGGTGGCGGTGGGGCTGTTCGGCGGGATGCCGGAGGGGACGATACGGGTCCTGGTGGCCGGGGCCGGGCCGAACGCGGATGCCGCGGAGGCGCTGGCGGAGCTGGGGGACCGGGCCGAGCAGGCGGGTTCCCGGGTGGGCGAGAAGCTGCTGGTGGCGCGGGAGGACGGCGCGCACGGGCCGCGGCTGATGGTGCTGGCGCTGGACAACGGCGCGGTGCACCGGGCCTGCCTGGGCGTGGTGGAGGAGCACGAGAGCCTGTCGCTGGGCGTCTCGGCGCCGGCCGCGCTGGAGGAGGCCGGTACGGCGCACGCCCAGGCGGAGCGGGCGCTGGCGGTGGCGCTGCGCGGTGGCCGCAGGTCGGTGGACCACGAGGAGGTCGGCGCGGGTTCGCTGCTGCCGCTGCTCGGGGAGGACGCGGTGACGGCCTTCGCGGAGGGGCTGCTGCGGCCGCTGCGGGAGCACGACCGGACGGCCCGCGGAGACCTGGTGGCCTCGTTGCGGGCGTGGCTGTCGCGGCACGGGCAGTGGGACGCGGCGGCGGCCGACCTGGGGGTGCACCGGCACACGCTGCGCTACCGGATGCGCCGGGTCGAGGAGCTGTTGGGCCGTTCGCTGGACGACACCGACGTGCGGATGGAGCTGTGGCTGGCGCTGCGCTCCGGCGAGGAATAGAACACCTGCCTGGACGCGGTGGAGTGGCCCCGGAGTCGAACACTCCTGGTCGGCCAATCCGGTCGGCCTGCCCTCGCCCCTACCCTCGGGTTCGGGTCCCACTCCCGTGGGCCGTACGACGACGAGGAGAGGGCCGGTACCACGGTGACCACCACGTACGATTTCTGGCTCGCCGGCCGCCGGGCGAGCGGTGACGCCGACTTCGAGGTGCACAACAGCTGGGACGGCCGTCTGGTCGGCAGGGTCAGCATTCCGACCGAGGCGCAGGTCGAGGAGGCGCTGGACGCCGCCGTGGCCGCGCTGCCGGTGTTCGCCGCCACCCCGGCGCACCAGCGGGCCGCCGCCCTGGACCACGTGGCCAAGCGGCTGGCCGAGCGCACCGAGGAGCTCGCCCAGCTGATCACGGCCGAGAACGGCAAGCCGATCAAGTGGGCCCGCGGCGAGGTGGGCCGCGCGGTGTCGGTGTTCCGCTGGGCCGCCGAGGAGGCGCGCCGGACCAACGGCGAGACGATGCGGCTGGACACCGACCCGGGCGGCGTGGGCCGTTTCGCGCTGGTGCGCCGCTTCCCGCGCGGCGTGGTGCTGGGGATCGCCCCGTTCAACTTCCCGCTGAACCTGGTCGCCCACAAGGTCGCCCCGGCGATCGCGGTCGGCGCCCCGATCATCCTCAAGCCCGCCCCGGCGACCCCGCTGTCGGCGATGGTGCTGGGCGAGATCCTGGCCGAGACCGACCTGCCGGTCGGCTCCTGGTCGATCCTGACCGTGCCGAACGACCGGATGCCGGCCCTGGTGCAGGACGAGCGCCTGCCGGTGATCTCCTTCACCGGTTCGGACAAGGTCGGCTACCAGATCATGGGCTCGGTGCCGCGCAAGCACACCACCCTGGAGCTGGGCGGCAACGCCGCGGCCGTGGTGCTCGCGGACTGGTCCTCGGAGGCCGACCTGGACTGGGCGGCCACCCGGATCGCGATGTTCGCCAACTACCAGGGCGGCCAGTCCTGCATCTCGGTGCAGCGGGTGATCGCCGACGCGTCGGTGTACGACGCGCTGGTGGAGAAGGTCGTGGCCAAGGTCGGCGCGCAGGTCACCGGTGACCCGAACGAGGACGCGACGGACGTCGGCCCGCTGGTCGACGAGAACGCCGCGAAGCGGGTGGAGTCCTGGGTGGACGATGCGGTCGCCAAGGGCGCCAAGGTGCTCGTCGGCGGGACCCGCGAGGGCGCGACCTACGCCCCGACCGTGCTGGCCGAGCTGCCCGCGGACGCGATCCTGGCCAAGGCCGAGGTGTTCGGCCCGGTGCTGTCGCTGCACCGGGTGGACGGCGTGGCGGAGGCCTTCGCGGCCGTCAACGACTCGCCGTTCGGCCTGCAGGCGGGCGTGTTCACCCACGACCTGCAGACCGCCTTCCGGGCGCACCGGGAGCTGGAGGTCGGCGGTGTGATCATCGGCGACGCGCCGTCCTACCGGGCCGACCAGATGCCGTACGGCGGTGTCAAGGACTCCGGCGTCGGCCGTGAGGGCGTCAAGTACGCGATGGACGACTACACCGTCGAGAAGGTCATGGTTCTCACCGGCCTCGACCTCTGAGGTCCCCGAGGCGCTGAGGTCCTGAGGTCCTGAGGCGCTGAGGGTCCGCCCTCCGAGGGTTCGAACGACGCGGGGCCCGGTCCGGTGCGGACCGGGCCCCGCGCCGTGCCCGGCTGCCGTGCCCGGTCGTCGGGATCAGCCGTCGTGCCCGGCCGCGGCGGCGACCGCCTCGGCGACGGCGGCGTTCCCGGCGACCAGTTCCAGGGTCTGTCCGGCGGTGCCGGGCTCGTCCAGCAGGGCGGCCAGGACGGCGGCCACGTCGGCCCGGTCGACCGTGCCGCGGCCGACGGAGGGGGCGAGGCGGACCAGTCCGCTGCCGGGGCCGTCGGTGAGCGGGCCGGGGCGCAGCACCGTCCAGTCCAGCGTGGTGCGGGAGCGGACCGCGTCGTCGGCGGCGCCCTTGGCCCGCAGGTAGGTCCGGAAGACCTCGTCGGGGTGGTGGGCGGCGGGGTCGGCGCCCATCGAGGAGACCATCAGGTAGCGACGGACTCCGGCGAGTTCGGCCGCGTCGGCGAGCAGGACGGCCGCGTCGCGGTCGACGGTGTTCTTGCGGGCGGCGCCGCTGCCCGGGCCGGCGCCGGCGGCGAAGACCACCGCGTCGGTGTCGGCGAGCAGGGCGGCGAGCTGCGGGGCGGTGGCGGACTCCAGGTCGAGCACCAGCGGCTCGGCGCCGGCGTCGACGAGGTCCTGGGCCTGTTCGGGGCGGCGGATGATCCCGGCGGGGCGGTCGCCGCGGTCGGCGAGCAGCCGTTCGAGTTTCAGCGCGATCTGTCCGTGGCCCCCGGCGATGACGGTACGCATGGGTCCGACGGTAGCCCGGAGGGTGCGGATCGTCCTGGGGAGTGCCGCGAACAGGACACAATGGGCGCATGACTTCGCTCGCCCACCCGCAGCTGCGTTTCACGCCCACCGTGGCGGACCCCTCCGGCCCCCGGGAGCTGGTGATCCTCGGTTCCACCGGTTCGATCGGCACCCAGGCCATCGACGTCGTGCTCCGCAACCCGGACCGGTTCCGGGTGGTCGCCCTGTCGGCGGCGGGCGGCCGGGTGGAGCTGCTGGCCGAGCAGGCGCTGCAGCTGGGCGTGCACACCGTGGCGGTGGCCGATCCGGCGGCGGAGCCGGCGCTGCGCGAGGCGCTGGCGGCGAAGGCGGCGGGCCGTGCGCTGCCGGCCGTGCTGGCGGGGCCGGACGCGGCGACCGAGCTGGCCGCGACGGAGTGCCACTCGGTGCTGAACGGCATCACCGGTTCGATCGGGCTGCGGCCGACGCTGGCCGCGCTGCGGGCGGGCCGGGTGCTGGTGCTGGCCAACAAGGAGTCGCTGATCGTCGGCGGCCCGCTGGTGAAGGCGCTGGCGAAGCCGGGGCAGATCGTGCCGGTGGACTCGGAGCACACCGCGATCTTCCAGGCACTGGCCGGCGGTACCCGGGCCGAGGTCCGCAAGCTGGTGGTGACGGCGAGCGGCGGGCCGTTCCGGGGCCGTACCCGCGAGGAGCTGGCCGGGGTGACGGCGGCGGACGCGCTGGCCCACCCGACCTGGGCGATGGGCCCGGTCATCACGATCAACTCGGCGACCCTGGTCAACAAGGGCCTGGAGGTGATCGAGGCGCACCTGCTGTACGACGTGCCGTTCGACCGGATCGAGGTCGTGGTCCATCCGCAGTCGGTGGTGCACTCGATGGTGGAGTTCACCGACGGTTCGACGCTGGCGCAGGCCAGTCCGCCGGACATGCGGATGCCCATTGCGCTGGGCCTGGGCTGGCCGGACCGGGTGCCGGACGCGGCCCCCGCCTGTGACTGGACCAAGGCCGCGACCTGGGAGTTCTTCCCGCTGGACAACGAGGCCTTCCCGTCCGTCGAGCTGGCCCGTGAGGTGGGCACCCTGGGCGGGACGGCTCCGGCGGTGTTCAATGCCGCGAACGAGGAATGCGTGGAGGCCTTCCTGAAGGGCCGCCTCGCCTTCACCGGAATCGTGGACACTGTTGCGAAGGTCGTGGCCGAGCACGGGACGTCCGCGGCGGGAACTTCCCTGACCGTCGAGGACGTCCTGCACGCGGAGGACTGGGCGCGCGCCCGGGCCCGCGAGCTGGCGGCGGGCTGACGGGCACCGACTCCGGAAGGCGGCGTCGGGCCGCCGGTACCCCGGTACCGGTGACGCCCGGCGCGGCACGGATCGCGGTACGACGAGACGATGAGCGGAGCGGCATGACGGAGGGCCAGCGGTGGCAACGGTTTTGACGGTGGTCGGCATCCTGGTCTTCGTGGTCGGGCTGCTCGTCTCGATCGCCTGGCACGAGCTCGGCCACCTCTCCACGGCCAAGCTGTTCGGCATCCGGGTGCCGCAGTACATGGTCGGCTTCGGCCCGACCATCTGGTCGCGGCGCAAGGGCGAGACCGAGTACGGCATCAAGGCGATCCCCTTCGGCGGGTACATCCGGATGATCGGGATGTTCCCGCCGGGCGAGGACGGCCGGATCACCAAGCGCAGCAGCTCGCCCTGGCGGACCATGATCGAGGACGCCCGTGAGGCCTCCTACGAGGAGCTCCAGGAGGGCGACGAGGACCGGCTGTTCTACACCCGCAAGCCCTGGAAGCGGGTCATCGTCATGTTCGCCGGGCCGTTCATGAACCTGGTCCTGGCGTTCGGGCTGTTCCTGACGGTCATGATGGGCTTCGGCGTCACCATGGCGGTGCCGACCATCGGCTCGGTCGCCCAGTGCGTCGTCAAGGCCGGCCAGCCCACCGACACCTGCCCCGCCGACGCGCCCAAGACCCCGGCCAACGAGGTGGGCCTGCGCCAGGGCGACAAGGTGCTCTCCTTCGACGGCGACCGGATCCGCGACTACGACCAGCTGCAGGCGGACATCCGCAAGTCGGCCGGCAAGCAGGTGGCGATCGTGGTGGACCGCGGCGGCCAGCGCCTCACGTTCACCCCCACCATCGCCGTCAACGACGTGCAGAAGTACGACGGCAACGGCGTGCCGGTGAAGGGCCAGACAGTCCAGGCGGGGTTCCTCGGGTTCACCCCCAGGAGCGAAACCGTCCAGCTCGGCTTCGGGCAGTCGATCGACCGGATGTACGACATGGCCGAGAACGGGGTCAGGTCGCTGGCCGCCCTGCCCGGCAAGATCCCCGGCCTGTGGAACGCCGTCGTCGGCAACGCCCCGCGCGACCCGGACTCCCCGATCGGGATGGTCGGCGCCGCCCGGGTCAGCGGCGAGGTGTTCTCGCTCCACGAGTCGGCCGCCCAGCGGGTCGCGATCTTCGTGAACCTGCTGGCCGGGATCAACCTGTCGCTCTTCCTCTTCAACATGCTGCCGCTGCTGCCGCTGGACGGCGGCCACATCGCGGGCGCGGTCTGGGAGTCGGTCCGGCGCCGGTTCGCACAGCTGTTCCGGCGGCCCGACCCGGGCCCCTTCGACGTCGCCAAGCTGATGCCGGTGGCGTACGTCGTGGCCAGCATCTTCATCGGGTTCACCCTGCTGGTGATGGTGGCCGACCTGGTGAACCCGGTGAAGATCGGTTAGGGCGTCCGGGTACGGCGGGTGTGCTGGGCGCCCGGGCCGTGCCGTACCGTGGAGCCGGGTGCGCGATCGTCCGCGCGCCCGGCCCCGCCGTCCCAGCGGCCGGGCGGTCGACCACACCTCTACCCCGGGGAACCCTGCGCACATGACCGCGATCTCGCTCGGTATTCCGTCCCTGCCGCTCAAGCCGCTCGCCAAGCGCCGCTACTCCCGGCAGATCATGGTCGGCAACGTGCCGGTAGGCGGTGACGCCCCCGTCTCGGTGCAGTCGATGACCACCACGGTCACCTCGGACATCAACGCCACGCTGCAGCAGATCGCCCAGCTCACCGCGTCCGGCTGCCAGATCGTCCGGGTCGCCGTCCCCTCCCAGGACGACGCCGACGCGCTGCCGATCATCGCCAAGAAGTCGCAGATCCCGGTCATCGCCGACATCCACTTCCAGCCGAAGTACGTCTTCGCCGCGATCGACGCCGGCTGCGCGGCCGTGCGCGTCAACCCGGGCAACATCAAGGCCTTCGACGACAAGGTCGGCGAGATCGCCAAGGCCGCCAAGGACGCCGGGGTGCCGATCCGGATCGGCGTCAACGCCGGCTCGCTCGACAAGCGCCTGCTGGAGAAGTACGGCAAGGCCACCCCGGAGGCGCTGGTCGAGTCCGCGCTGTGGGAGTGCTCGCTGTTCGAGGAGCACGACTTCCGCGACATCAAGATCTCGGTCAAGCACAACGACCCGGTCGTGATGATCCAGGCCTACCGCCAGCTCGCCGCCGCCTGCGACTACCCGCTGCACCTGGGCGTCACCGAGGCCGGGCCGGCCTTCCAGGGCACCATCAAGTCCGCGGTCGCCTTCGGCGCGCTGCTCGCCGAGGGCATCGGCGACACCATCCGGGTCTCGCTGTCCGCCCCGCCGGCCGAGGAGATCAAGGTCGGCAACCAGATCCTGGAGTCGCTCGGGCTGCGCCAGCGCGGGCTGGAGATCGTCTCCTGCCCCTCCTGCGGCCGCGCCCAGGTCGACGTCTACAAGCTCGCGGAGGAGGTCACCGCCGGGCTGGAGGGCATGGAGGTGCCGCTGCGGGTCGCCGTCATGGGCTGCGTGGTGAACGGCCCGGGCGAGGCGCGCGAGGCCGACCTCGGGGTCGCCTCCGGCAACGGCAAGGGGCAGATCTTCGTCAAGGGGCAGGTGATCAAGACCGTCCCCGAGTCGAAGATCGTCGAGACCCTGATCGAGGAGGCGCTCAAGCTCGCCGAGCAGATGCAGGAGGAGGGCGTCGAGGCCGGTTCGCCGACCGTCGTCGCCGCGGAGTGACCGCGGGGCGGTCACGTCGCCGGGTGACCGCCGGGCGGTCCGACCGCAGGTGCAGCGAAGTCTTCCGGAAGCGGGGCCGTCCGTTCGCGGACGGCCCCGCGGCCGTAGCCGGGTGGGGCCACGGAGTAGGGTGCGGCCAGAGTCGTCTCAGTGAGGTGCTGTCTCGATGATCGATCGAGGTGTGATGCTCCCCAGCTCCTTCCAGGCCGCCCGGGCACTGGCCACCACCCGCGTGCTGGAGCCGCCCGACCTCGCGGACGCCCTGGAGATCCTCCACCGCGACCCGGTCGCCAACGCCTTCGTCGCCACCCGGGTCGAGGCCGTCGGGCTGGACCCGTGGCGGCTCGGCGGGGAGATGTGGGGCTGGTACGACGGGGACGGCGTGCTCGACGCCCTGTGCTACGCCGGGGCGAACCTCGTCCTGGTCAATGCCGGGCCGCAGGCCGTCGCCGCCTTCGCCGAGCGCGCCCGGCGGCAGGGCCGGCGCTGCTCCTCGATCGTCGGACCGGCCGGCTCGACCGCCGCCTTCTGGGCCCTGCTGGAACGCAGTTGGGGGCCCGCGCGTGAAGTCCGGGGCCACCAGCCGCTGTTGGCGACCTCCTCGCCGTCCGCGGAGATCGCGCCCGATCCGCTGGTGCGGCGGGTGCGGCGCGGTGAGGTGGAGGCGCTGATGCCCGCGTGCGTGGCGATGTTCACCGAGGAGGTGGGGGTGTCCCCGCTGGCCGGTGACGGCGGACTGCTCTACCAGGCGCGGGTGGCCGAACTCGTCACCACCGGACGGTCGTTCGCGCGGTTCGCCGAGGACGGCCAGGTGGTGTTCAAGGCCGAGATCGGGGCGGTGACCCAGGGCGCCTGCCAGGTCCAGGGGGTCTGGGTGGCGCCCGAGTACCGGGGGCAGGGGCTCTCCGAGACCGGGATGGCCGCGGTGCTGGAGATCGCGCTGCGGGAGGTGGCGCCGGTGGTCTCGCTGTACGTCAACGACTTCAACCTGCGGGCGCGGGCGGCCTATCGGCGGGTGGGGTTCCGGGAGGTCGGGGCGTTCATGAGCGTGCTCTTCTGAGGCGCTCCTGCGAAGCGCTCCTCAAGAGCTGCTCTCCGCCGGGTGGCGGCGGGGCGTTGTTGTGGCGCGGTTCGCCGGGGTTTTGCCGGTCGTTGGGTTCCGATCTTCGGCCGCGCCACGGGTCGGCTGGTAGTAACGTCCGGAGCATGGATCAGCTGACCGGGGTGACGATCGGGGCCATCGACCTTGCGGCCTGGGCGCCGCAGGCGCTGGAGGTCCAGGCGGTGGCGTTCGGCCTCACCCCCGAAGAGGTCGCGGTACGGCTGCACATCGTCGGACGGCACGCCCTGCAGCCCGGGGTGATCGCGTTCGGGGCGATGAGCGGGGGGCGGCTGGTCGGCTTCGGGTACGGGATGCCGAACCAGCGGGAGCACTGGTGGAGCACGGTCATCGAGCCGTACCTGACCGCCCGGGGGTACGCGGACTGGCTGGACGACGTGTTCGCGGTCACCGAGCTGCACGTGCTGCCGGAGTTCCAGGGGCAGGGAGTGGGTTCGCGGCTGATCCGGCTGCTGTGCGAGGGGTCGGGGCTGGAGCGGAGCATCCTGTCGGCGATCGACGCGGAGACGCCGGCCCGGCGGCTCTACCGGTCGCTGGGGTACCAGGACCTGGCACGGGCGGTGCGGTTCCCGGCGACGGACCGGCTGTACGCGGTGATGGGGGCGCGGTTGCCGTTGCGGGGGGCGGGGCGGGGGACGGGGCCGGGGGCTGCGGGGGGCGTCGGGGGCATCGTTTAGGGCGGCGGCGCGGGCCCGGTCGGCTCGGGCGGGGTGTTCAGGAGTCAGAGGGTGCCGGCGAATTCGAGGTGGAGTTCGGCGTCCTCGCGGCGGCCCGTGGTGAGGTCCCGGAGGGCGAGGTCGACGGCGCGGAAGAGGGTCCAGCCGCGAAGCCGCTCGCGGTCGACGTCGAGGGCCTCGGCGAGCTGGTTCAGCCGGCGGCGGACGGCGGCGGGGGCACCGGGGGAGCCGAGCAGGGTGTCCGCGCGGTCCAGGACCAGCCGGGCCAGGTCGTAGGCGCGTTCGCCGGCCAGCGGGCGGGGGTCGATCGCCAGCCAGGGGGCGCGGTCGGCGGCGAGGATGTTGCCGTGGTGGAAGTCGCCGTGCAGCAGGAAGGTCTCGGCGGCGGAGCCGGTGAGGTCCTCTGCGGTGGCCAGGGCCTCGTCGAGCAGGGACTGCGCGGCGGCCGCGGCGGGGTCGGCACGGTGCTCGGCGACGCGGGCGGCGGTGTCCGCGACCCGGTCGGCGAGGGTGGGCAGGGCGCTCCCGGCGGGCGGCTCGACCCAGAGGCGGTGCAGCAGGCTGGTGGCCTCCAGCATGGCCTTGGGCTCGGCGAGTGAACGCAGCGGGATCTCGCCGTGCAGGCGCTCCAGCAGCAGGGTGCCCTCGGCGGGGTCGGCGGCCAGGAGGAGGACGGCTCCCCGTCCGGCCCAGTGGGTGAGGGCGGTGTGCTCGTGGGCGGTCTCGGGGGTGACCAGGCCGGTCTTGAGGACGGCGGGGGAGAGGTCGTCGCGGTGGACGTACGCGATGAGGCTGAGGCTGCCGCCCGGGTCCAGGGTGCGTTCGAGGGTGAGGTTCCAGCGGGTCAGGTGGGTGGCGACCCTCGTGGGGAGGGCGGCCAGCCACTGGCGGCCCGCTTCGCCGTGGGCGGCGGTGACGGTGGTCGTCAGCCAGGTGGGGGCGGTGAGGTGGGGGGTGGGGGCTGACATGCCGGCCTTCCGGTTGGTGCGGGGGTGGCTTGTCCATTGTGGGTGATGTGGGGGTTGGGGGGTTGGGGGGTTGCTGTTGGGGGGTGGGGCTTTCGGGAGGGTGGGTGACGCCGGGG
>NZ_JBIWPL010000047.1:30490-30706 GCF_044768255.1 Kitasatospora sp. NPDC101157
CCGCCCCGCGCCGCCCGCCCCGCGCGCCCGGGGGGGGGGGGGGGGCCCGCGGGGGGGGGGCCGGGGGGGGGGCGCTCCGGGGGCTGGATGATTTTCCGACTGCCGACTCTGTGGGTGGGGTGCTGGGCGCCGTTGGCAGTCTGAAAATCACCCGCAACGCCCCCTTCCGCACCCACCCCCTCCACCGCCCCCTCCCGCAGCGCGTCCCTCTCGCCT
>NZ_JBIWPL010000048.1:0-30071 GCF_044768255.1 Kitasatospora sp. NPDC101157
CCGTTGGCAGTCTGAAAATCACCCGCAACGCCCCCTTCCGCACCCACCCCCTCCACCGCCCCCTCCCGCAGCGCGTCCCTCTCGCCTGGGTGGGTGTGGGGGGAGGGGGGTGTGGTGGGCGCGCGGGGCGTTGCCCGCGCGCCCGTCTGCTTCATGGCCCTCTTCCGCAGCGCGTCCCTCTCGCCTGGGTGGGTGTGGGGGCGCGCGCCCTACTGCTTTACGGCCCGGCCCCCTTCCGCAGCGCGTGTCCCTCTCGGGTGGAGCGGGGAGGTGGGCGCGGGGATGTGTCGGTTCGGTGACCGGGGTGTCCCGGGTGGGTCGCGGGTCGAGGGGTGGGGTGCCGCGGGTGGGTGGGGTGGTGGGAAGGTGCGGGGGGTGGATCGGGGAGTGGGGGCGATGGTGGGCGGACGGCTGGTGGGTGCGGCGGTGGCCGGGGCGCTGGTGCTGGGTGGTGGGGTGGTGGCGGCCGGGCCGGCGGTGGCCGTGCCGGGGGTGCGGCCGACGGCGTCGGCGGGGGCGAGTGGGCCTGCGGGCGTGCGGACGGTGCCTGGGCGGGAGCAGTCGGTGCGGACCGGGCTGCGGGCGCATCAGATCACCGACCACACCGCCGTTTCGCGGCGCAGGCACAAGACCCGGCGCAGTGTGGTCGGCCGGGCGCTCGACGCGGTGTTCGGCTGGCTCGCCCTCGCGGTGCTGGTGGTCGTGCTGGTCGTGGTGCTCGCGGTGTACGCGGTCAGGCGGCGGAGGTCCCGTTAGTGGCGGGGCGGTCGAGGGCGCGCAGGGTGGCGTCGACCAGGCGGTCGGCGTGGTCGTGGGTGAGCGGGCCGAGCTGGTGGATCCAGCGGTAGTTCAGCGGGCCGTAGAGCAGTTCGACGGCGAAGTCGAGGTCGGTGTCGGGGGCGAGGGCACCGGTCTCGCGGGCGCTGCGCAGGCGGTCGCGGGTGACCTCCAGGAGCGGGTCGAGCAGCCGGGCGCGGTACTCGGCCTGGACGACCGGGTCGTTGAGGATCTCGGAGCTGAGGGCGCGGTAGGTGCGGTCGAGTGCGGGGTCGGACATCTCGTCGGAGCTGAGCCGTAGGACGGTCTTCAGGTCGGCGGCGAGGTCGCCGGTGTCCGGGAGGGCGATCCGGCCCTCGTGCTCGTTGGCGGCGAGGAAGGCGTCGAAGACGACCGCGCCCTTGGAGGGCCACCAGCGGTAGATGGTCTGTTTGCCGACCCCGGCGCGGGTGGCTATCGCCTCGATGGTGACCTTGCCGAAGCCGATCTCGGCGACGAGTTCGTAGGCGGCGGTGAGGATGGCGGAGCGCGAGCGCTCGTTGCGCCGGGCGGGGTCGGGGGCGGTTATCCGGGCCATGCCGGAAATTCTATGCGAGATGCCGAGACGAGACGTATCGTCTTGTCCTGTTCGCGGACGAGACGGGACGTCTCGTCTTGTTCGTCGTTCCCGGAGGTGCCCATGACCCGATTCCGCTCCGCCCACGTCCTGATGGTTTCCATCCCGGCGCACGGGCACGTCAACCCGAGCCTGGCCGTGATCACCGAGCTGGTCGCCCGGGGCCACCGGGTCAGCTACGTCAACGACGCCTCCTTCCGGGAGACCGTCGAGTCCACCGGCGCCGCGTTCGTCCCGTACCCCTCCACACTGCCGCTCACCGACGACCCGGCGAAGTGGGCGGCGGAGCCGGTGGCCCTCCAGGAGTTGTTCCTGGACGACGCGCTGGCGATGTGGCCGGTCCTGCTGGAGCGCTTCGGCGACGGCGCGGACCGGCCCGACCTGGTGCTCTGCGATGTCGCGGGCTTCGCCGGGCGGGCGCTCGGCGAGCGCCTCGGCGTGCCGGTGGTGCAGCTGTCGCCCACCTACGTCGGCTGGGAGGGCTTCGAGGAGGACTGCCCCGAGGTCTTCGACGCGGTCCGCAACGCACCCGGCGGGCCCGAGCACTACCGGCGGTTCGCCGACTGGCTGGCCGAGGCCGGCACGCTGCAGCGTGACGTGGAGGCCTTCAAGGGCCGCCCCGAGCGGGCGATCGCACTCATCCCGCGGGCGCTGCAGCCGAACGCGGACCGGGTGGACGAGAAGCGGGTGACCTTCGTCGGGCCCTGCTTCGCGGACCGAGCCCATCAGGGCCGGTGGGAGCGGCCGGCCGACGCCGAGAAGGTGCTGCTGGTCTCGCTGGGCTCGGCCTACACCAACCAGCCCGCGTTCTACCGGGCCTGCGTCGAGGCCTTCGGTGATCTGCCGGGCTGGCACACCGTGCTGCAGATCGGCCGGCACACCGACCTGGCGGAGCTGGGCGAGGTGCCGGACACCGTGGAGGTGCACCGGTGGGTGCCGCAGTTCTCGCTGCTCGCCCAGGCGGACGCCTTCATCACCCACGCGGGCATGGGCGGCGCCAGCGAGGGGCTGTTCCATGCGGTGCCGATGATCGCCGTGCCGCAGGGCGTCGACCAGTTCGCCAACGCGGACACCCTCGTCGGTCTCGGGGTCGCCCGCCGGCTGGACGCCGACGCCGTCACCCCGGAGGCGCTGCGCGGCGCGCTGCTGGAGCTGGTCGGGGACGCGGAAGTGGCGGAGCGGCTGGAGACGCTGGCCGCGGCGGGAAGGGCCGAGGGCGGTACCGCGCGGGCGGTCGACCTCATCGAGGCCGAGTTGGGGAGGTGATGCCGGGCCCCGGGGTGCCGCGCGGATCGCGGCGTCGGAGAATCCGGATGGTGAGCAGCTGTTGTCATATCTCCATTCACCTGATGTGATTATGTATATGGATATGCACAGTGCTGTGGCCCCCGACGCTCCGCTGGTCCAGGTCGGCAAGGCCGACGTCAGTGCGGAGGACGTGCTGGCCGTCGCCCGGGGCAACGCCCGGGTCGAGATCGGCCCCGACGCGCTCGCCGAGATGGCGGCGTCCCGCGCGCGGATCGATGCCCTCGCGGCCGAGCCGCGCCCCGTCTACGGCGTGTCGACCGGCTTCGGTGCGCTCGCCGTCCGGCACATCAGCCCCGAGCTGCGCGCCCAGCTGCAGCGCTCGCTGGTTCGCTCGCACGCGGCCGGCATGGGCCCGGCGGTCGAGCGCGAGGTGGTCCGCGCGCTGATGTTCCTGCGGATGAAGACCCTCGCCTCCGGCCGTACCGGTGTCCGCCCGCTGGTCGCCCAGACCATGGCCGCCCTGCTCAACGCGGGCATCACCCCGGTGGTGCGCGAGTTCGGCTCGCTCGGCTGCTCCGGCGACCTCGCGCCCCTGTCGCACTGTGCGCTGGTGCTGATGGGCGAGGGCACCGCCACCGGCCCGGACGGCGTGGAGAAGCCGGTCGCCGAGCTGCTGGCCGCCGCCGGGATCGAGCCGGTCGAGCTGCTGGAGAAGGAGGGCCTGGCCCTCATCAACGGCACCGACGGCATGCTCGGCATGCTGGTGATGGCCATCGCCGACCTGCAGCGGCTGTTCACCACCGCCGACATCACCGCCGCGATGACCCTGGAGGCGCTGCTCGGCACCGACAAGGTGCTCGCCCCCGAGCTGCACGCCCCGATCCGCCCGCACCCGGGCCAGGCGCTCAGCGCCGCCAACATGCTCGCCGTGCTCAAGGGCTCCGGCCTCACCGGCCACCACCAGGACGACGCGCCGCGCGTCCAGGACGCCTACTCGATCCGCTGCGCCCCGCAGGTCGCCGGGGCCGGCCGGGACACCCTGGCGCACGCCCAGCTGGTCGCCTCGCGCGAGCTCGCCGCCTCGGTGGACAACCCGGTGGTGCTGCCGGACGGCCGGGTGGAGTCCAACGGCAACTTCCACGGCGCGCCGGTCGCCTACGTGCTGGACTTCCTCGCCATCGCCGCCGCCGACCTGGGCTCGATCTCCGAGCGCCGCACCGACCGGCTGCTCGACAAGGCCCGCTCGCACGGCCTGCCGGCCTTCCTGGCCGACGACCCGGGCGTGGACTCCGGCCTGATGATCGCCCAGTACACCCAGGCGGCGCTGGTCAGCGAGAACAAGCGGCTCGCCGTCCCGGCCTCGGTCGACTCGATCCCGTCCTCCGCGATGCAGGAGGACCACGTGTCGATGGGCTGGTCGGCCGCCCGCAAGCTGCGCCAGGCCGTCGAGAACCTCGGCCGCATCCTCGCCGTCGAACTCACCGCCGCGGCCCGGGCGTTGGAGATCCGTCAGCAGGCCGACGCGGCGGGCACGCTGGCCCCGGCCACCGCGGCCGCGATGGCCGCCGCCCGCGAGGCGGGGGTCGGCGGCGCCGGCCGCGACCGCTTCCTCTCGCCGGACCTGGAGGCCGCCGCCGCGCTGGTCGCCTCCGGTGACCTGGTGCGGGCGGTCGAGCGGGTCACCGGCCCGCTGGCCTGAGTCGCCCTTCGGACGCGGGGCGGCCGGGGCTCAGTCCCAGTCGCCCCGCGTCCGGCGCTCGGCCCGGTCGCGGCGGTTGCCCAGGGCCGCGGCGAAGTTGACCCCGACGATGCCCGCCCAGCAGGCGAGCAGGCCGGCGAAGCCACCGCTGCCGGGGTTGCTCGCGATCGCGGTCAGCGGGATGCCGAAGGCCAGCGAGATCACCGCCATCCGGTTGCCGGCCCGGCCGGGTGCCCAGCGGTGCCGGTCGCGGTGCCGGTCGCGGTGGTCGGGCTGGTAGTCGTCCAGCCGCGAGGCCACCGATCGCTCCACCCGGGCGTCCAGGCGGGCGTCGAGGCGCTTCATGAAGGAGTCGACGAGCTCCTCCTCGTACTCCTTGCCGAGCTCCTTGCGGGCCTGCAGGGTGGCGTCGAGGTCGCGCCGAAGTTCGTCCTGGCGAGTGTCCATGCCAGTAGCGTGGGGCCGCCGGCCGGCCCGGTCCATCCGTTCGCGGGGGGAATCCGGGCGGGGTCAGGGAGAAATCAGGGTTACCCCGAGGCCGGTGCCCGGCACCCGGCCCGGTGCCCGATCATGGGGGACGTCCCGTGCGACGTCCCGCCGTACGAGACGTCTTTGCCAGGGGCGGCGCGCTGCTGCACAGTCGTCGTTCCGAACGCTCGCATCCGGAGGTAGAGCTGATGACCGCCACCGACGAGGCCGGTACCGTCGGCCCCTCCGCCCGGCTGCTCCAGCTGTTCGAGGGGCACCGGCTGACGCCCACCCAGCGGCGGATCGCCCACTCGCTGGTCCGGCACGCCGGCGAGGCGCCGTTCCTGTCCAGCGTCGAGGTCGCCGAACTCGCCGGGGTCAGCCAGCCCTCCGTCACCCGCTTCGCGGTCGCCCTCGGGTACGACGGCTACCCGGCGCTGCGCAAGCAGCTGCGCGAACTCGGCGCGGGCGAGCCGGCCGCACCGGAGACCCCGGACGACGCCGTGCGCAACGAGCACCAGCAGGCCGTGCTGGCCGAGATCGAGCACCTGCGCCACCTCGCCGAACTGCTCGCCGACCCCGAGCCGATCATCCGGGCCGCCCGGCTGCTCGCCGCCTCCCGCCCGCTGCCGGTGCTCGGCCTGCGGGCGGCCTCGGCGCAGGCGCGCGGCTTCGCGTACTTCGCGGCCAAGGTGCACCCGGACGTCCGGCTGCTGGACGAGGGCGGCAGCATGCTGGCCGACCGGCTGGAACAGGCCACCGCGGCGGGTGCCACCGCGCTGCTGTGCTTCGCCCTGCCGCGCTACCCGCGGGAGTTGATGGACGCCCTGGTGGTGGCCCGGGAGTGCGGGCTGACCGTGCTCACCGTGGCCGACAGTGCCTTCTCACCGGTGGCCAAGCTCTCCGACCTGATGCTGCCGGCCGCCGTCGGCACCGGGCTGGTCTTCGACACCGCGTGTGCGCCGATGATGCTCGGCCGGGTGCTGCTGCAGACCATGTGTGACGAACTCCCCGGCGCGGAGGCCCGGTTGGAGGCGGTCGAACACGCGGCGGCGGCGCGGGGGCTCTTCCTGGAATGAGCACAGCCTCGACATGAGGCCGGGGGAGTACTTGCCACGAACCCGGGCATCCCCTACTGCAGGGGGTGCCGCCCATGCGCGTGATCCACGAGATGAAGTTCGTCGCCCGCCTGGCCTCGGGTGCCGACGAATGGTCCTGCCCCGCCTGCGGACGCCGCGTCACCCTGCGGCGCCTGCCCGAACCCGAACTGACCGTCCTCGACCCGGGCGACGAGTTCGCCGTCCACGTCGGCGTCATCGAACCCGACGCCCGTGCCGCCGCGGCCGCCGAGAAGTACGGCCTCGGCCCGGTCCAGAACATCCCCCGCCCACCCTCCCCGCCCGCCCCCGACGCCGCCGACCGCCGCTGGCTCGCCGAGATCGGCATCGACTGGGACGGCGGCGACGCCGCGGCGTGACTCAGCGGCGAGGGGCGTAGATCGGCAGTTCGGTGGTCTGCAGTTCAGCGGGCAGCGGGGCGGTGAGCGGAATGGGTTCGCCGTACTTGCCGTGCAGCACGCCCTGGTACTCGCCATCGCGTGGATGCGTGTAGAGCGTCCAGGTGCCATCTCGCGGATCGGCGGCGACCAGTACGGCCACGCCTGCGATGGCATACCACTCGGTCTTGGCGGTGATTCCGCTGGTCCGCTCGGAGGTGGAGATCACCTCCAAGGCGAAGACGACGTCGGCCGGGTCCGCCAGCCATTCGTCCTCGTCGCCCCAGCCCTTCGGGAAGACGACCAAGTCGGGGGTGGCGTAGTCGTCCTCGTCATCCGGCATGTAGATCGACGAGTTCTCGTACACGCGTAGGTCCTTGGGCAGCTGCGGGATGAGCTGGTCCCGCAGCACCTGCACGGTCCCTGCGTGCTTGCCGCGGGGTGTCGGGGACATCACCAGGGTTCCTCCGATGATCTGGACGCGAAGGCCGGTGCTCCGCTCGATCTCCTCCGCCACATCCCGGAGTCTGCCGGGCCGCACGGTGATGGCCGTCATCGTGTCCTCCGCTCCTTGGCACTGGGCCGAGTGGCTGGTGTTCGCCGGGTTCAGGCTAGCGCGCCAAGTCGACCGGTGCCGGGGCTGATCGGATTGTTCGGGGGTCTGGTCGAAAGTGGCTTGTTTAGTTATATTCAGTCGAACCGAGCTTGAATGAATCCATCCGCAGAGAGGCCGGGACATGGTGCAGCAGCAGGCGAGCGGGCCGCGTGAGGTGCGTGCGGCGCGGGGGACGGGACTCACGACGCAGGGGTGGCAGCAGGAGGCGGCCCTGCGGATGCTGATGAACAACCTCGACCCCGAGGTGGCCGAGCACCCCTCGAAGCTGGTCGTCTACGGCGGCACCGGCAAGGCCGCGCGGGACTGGCGCTCCTTCGACGCCATGGTGAAGACGCTGCAGGGCCTGAAGCAGGACGAGACCATGCTGGTCCAGTCCGGGCGGCCGGTCGGCGTCATGCAGACCCACGAGTGGGCGCCGCGCGTGCTGATCGCCAACTCCAACCTGGTCGGCGACTGGGCCAACTGGGAGGAGTTCCGCCGCCTGGAGAGCCTCGGGCTCACCATGTACGGCCAGATGACCGCCGGCTCCTGGATCTACATCGGCACCCAGGGCATCCTCCAGGGCACCTACGAGACCTTCGCCGCCGTCGCCAACAAGCGCTTCAACGGCACGCTGGAGGGCACCATCACCCTCACCGCCGGCCTCGGCGGGATGGGCGGCGCCCAGCCGCTGGCCGTCACCATGAACGGCGGCGTGGCGATCTGCATCGACTGCGACCCGTCCCGGATCTCCCGCCGGATCGAGCACCGCTACCTGGACGTCGAGGCCAAGGACCTCAGCCACGCGCTGGAGCTCGCCACCGCGGCCCGCGACAAGAAGCAGCCGCTCTCCATCGGCGTGCTGGGCAACGCCGCCGAACTGGTCCCGCAGCTGCTCGCGATGGACGCGCCGATCGACATCGTCACCGACCAGACCAGCGCCCACGACCCGCTCAGCTACCTGCCGGTCGGCGTCGACTTCGACGACATGGCGACCTACGCCGCCGAGAAGCCCGCCGAGTTCACCCAGCGCTCCCGCGAGTCGATGGCCCGCCACGTCGAGGCCATGGTCGGCTTCCTGGACCGCGGCGCCGAGGTCTTCGACTACGGCAACTCCATCCGCGGCGAGGCCCAGCTGGCCGGCTACGACCGCGCCTTCGCCTTCCCCGGCTTCGTCCCGGCGTACATCCGCCCGCTGTTCTGCGAGGGCAAGGGCCCGTTCCGCTGGGCCGCGCTGTCCGGCGACCCGCAGGACATCCACAAGACCGACAAGGCCGTCCTCGACCTCTTCCCGGAGAACGAGTCGCTGGCCCGCTGGATCAAGATGGCCCAGGAGAAGGTGCACTTCCAGGGCCTGCCCGCGCGCATCTGCTGGCTCGGCTACGGCGAGCGCGACAAGGCCGGTGAGCGCTTCAACGACATGGTCGCCTCCGGCGAGCTGTCCGCGCCGATCGTGATCGGCCGCGACCACCTGGACTGCGGCTCGGTGGCCTCCCCGTACCGGGAGACCGAGGCGATGCTGGACGGCTCGGACGCGATCGCCGACTGGCCGCTGCTCAACGCCATGGTCAACGTGGCCTCCGGCGCCTCCTGGGTGTCCATCCACCACGGCGGTGGCGTCGGCATCGGCCGCTCGATCCACGCGGGCCAGGTCACCGTCGCCGACGGTACGGCGCTGGCGGGCGAGAAGATCCGCCGGGTGCTCACCAACGACCCGGGCATGGGCGTCATCCGGCACGTGGACGCCGGGTACGACCGCGCCACCGAGGTCGCCGCCGAGCGCGGTGTGCGCGTCCCGATGGGTGAGCTGTGACCTTCGAAGAGATGTGGGCGGAGCTGCTCCCCGTGGGCCGCTCCGCCGCCTCCGGCGGCTACCGCCGCTTCGCCTGGAACTCCGCCGACGCCGAGTGCCGCGCCTGGTTCGAGCAGCAGGCCCGCAGCCGCGGCCTGACGTACGAGCTGGACCGCAACGGCAACCAGTGGGCCTGGCTCGGCGATCCTCACGGTGAGGGCGCGGTCGTCACCGGCTCGCACCTGGACTCCGTCCCGGACGGCGGCGCCTTCGACGGCCCGCTCGGGGTGGTGTCCTCCTTCGCCGCGCTGGACGAACTGCGCGCCCGCGGGGCGGAGTTCGGCAAGCCCCTGGCGATCGTCAACTTCGGTGACGAGGAGGGCGCCCGGTTCGGCGTGGCCTGCATCGGCTCCCGGCTGACGGCCGGGGTCCTCTCCCGCGAGGCCGCGTACGAGCTGCGCGACGCCGGCGGGATGCGGCTGCCCGACGCGATGGAGAAGGCCGGCTACGACCCGACCGCGATCGGCGCGGACGAGGAACGGCTGTCCCGGATCGGCGCGTTCGTCGAACTCCACGTCGAGCAGGGCCGCCACCTCGCCGAGGGGCAGCCGGTCGGTGTGGCCGGTGCGATCTGGCCGCACGGCCGCTGGCGCTTCGACTTCCACGGTGAGGCCAACCACGCGGGCACCACCCGGATCGAGGACCGCCGCGACCCGATGCTGACGTACGCCAACACGGTGCTCGCCGCCCGCAAGAAGGCGAAGCTGGCGGGCGCCCTGGCGACCTTCGGCAAGGTCGCGGTCGAGCCCAACGGCACCAACGCGATCGCCTCGCTGGTGCGCGGCTGGCTGGACTCCCGGGCGGCCGACGAGCGCACCCTCACGGAACTCGTCGCCGAGATCGAGCGGGCCGCCGCCGAGCGCGGCGAGCGCGACGGCGTCCGGGTCGAGCTGACCCGCGAGTCCTACACCCCGGTGGTGGACTTCGACGGCCCGCTGCGCGACCGGCTCGCCAAGCTGCTCGACGCCCCGGTGCTGCCCACCGGCGCGGGACACGACGCCGGGATCCTGGCGTCCGCGATCCCGACCGCCATGCTGTTCGTGCGCAACCCCACCGGCGTCTCGCACTCCCCGGCCGAGCACGCCGAGGTGGACGACTGCCTGGCCGGGGTCGCCGCCCTCGCCGACGTACTGGAGGACCTGGCGTGTCAGTGACGGTTCCGACGACGTACTGGGCGCAGTACGCCTGGCTGCCGGGGGTCAACGGCCCCGCCGTCGAGCAGGACGTGCTGATCACCACCGGCCCCGACGGCCGGATCGTCCGGGTGGAGCCGGACGCCGGGCCCTGCCCGCCCGGCGCCGTCCGCCTCGACGGGCTGCTGCTGCCCGGCCAGGCGAACGCCCACTCGCACGCCTTCCACCGGGCGCTGCGCGGGCACGTCCAGGTCGGCTCCGGGACGTTCTGGACCTGGCGCGACACCATGTACCGGTTCGCCGGGGCGCTCGACCCGGACAGCTACCTGGAGCTCGCCACCGCCGTCTACGCCGAGATGGCGCTCGCCGGGATCAGCGCCGTCGGCGAGTTCCACTACCTGCACCACGCGCCCGGCGGCGCCCGCTACACCGACCCGAACGCGATGGGCGAGGCGCTGATCGAGGCCGCCGCCCGGGCCGGCATCCGGATCACCCTGCTGGACACCTGCTACCTGTCCTCCGGCTTCGGCGCCGAGCCGACCCACCCGCAGCTGCGGTTCAGCGACGGCGACGCCGAGGCCTGGGCCGCCCGGGCGGACGCGATCGAGCCGCGCGAGCACGCCCGGATCGGCGCCGCCATCCACTCGGTCCGGGCCGTCCCGGCCGGGCAGTTGGGCACCGTCGCGCACTGGGCGGCGATGCGCAAGGCGCCGCTGCACGTCCACCTGTCCGAGCAGACCGCCGAGAACGAGGCCTGCCTGGCCGCGCACGGCGTCACCCCGACCCGGCTGCTCGCCGACCACGGCGCGCTCGGTCCGCGCACCTCGGCCGTGCACGCCACCCACCTCACCGACGAGGACGTCAAGCTCCTCGCCGACTCGGGGACCACGGTCTGCATGTGCCCCACCACCGAACGGGACCTCGCCGACGGCATCGGCCCGGCGCGTCGGCTCGCCTCGGAGGGCAGCCCGATCAGCCTGGGCAGCGACAGCCACGCGATCATCGATCCGTGGGAGGAGGCCCGGGCCCTGGAGCTGGACGAGCGGCTGCGGACCCGCACCCGCGGGCACTGGACGGCGAACGCGCTGCTGCGGGCCGGCAGCGAGGACGGCCACGCCTCGCTGGGCTGGCCCGAGGCCGGGCGGATCGAGGCCGGGGCGCTCGCCGACTTCACGGCGATCGCGCTGGACACCGTCCGTACGGCCGGGCCGCCGCCCCGGCTCGGCGCCGAGATCGCGGTCTTCGCGGCCTCGGCGGCGGACGTGCGGCACCTGGTGGTCGGCGGGCGGCACGTCGTCCGGGACGGCGTGCACCAGCTGGTGGCCGACGTGCCGGGGGCGCTGCGCTCCGCGATCGGTGCGCTGGACTGCTGAACTCCGCTGAACTCTGTTGTCCGACTCCCTTTGTCCGACTCCCTTCGGAAGGCGTTGACTTGAGCACCAGGACCACTGTGATCACGGGCATCGGCAGCCTGGTCACCAATGACCCCGGGCACGGTACGGGGCCGCTCGGCCTGCTCACCGACGCGGCCGTGGTGATCGACGGTGACCGCATCGCCTGGGTCGGCCCGTCGGCCCAGGCGCCGGCGGCGGACGAGCGCTTCGACGCCGCGGGCCGGGCGCTGCTGCCCGGCTTCGTCGACTCGCACGCCCACCTGGTGTTCGCGGGCGACCGCACCGCCGAGTTCAACGCCCGGATGTCCGGGCAGGCGTACTCGGCGGGCGGCATCCGCACGACGGTGGCCGCCACTCGGGCCGCTTCGGATGCCGAACTGGACGCCAACCTGGCCGGGTTCGTCCGGGAGGCGCTGCGGCAGGGCACCACCACGATCGAGTGCAAGTCCGGCTACGGGTTGACGGTCGAGGACGAGGCCCGGGCGCTGCGGATCGCGGCGAAGCACACGCCAGAGACCACGTACCTGGGGGCGCACATCGTCGCTCCCGAGTACGCCGAGGACCCGGCGGGCTACGTGGACCTGGTGACCGGCGAGATGATGGATGCCTGTGCGCCGCACGCCCGTTGGGTGGACGTGTTCTGCGAGAAGGGGGCGTTCGACGGCGACCAGGCGCGGGCCGTCCTGACGGCGGGCATCGAGCGGGGGCTGACGCCGAGGGTGCACGCCAACCAGCTCACGTACGGGCCGGGGGTGCAGCTGGCGGTGGAGCTGGGGGCCGCCTCGGCGGACCACTGCACGCACCTGACGGAGGAGGACGTGGCGGCGCTGGCGGGGTCGGCGACGGTCGCGACGCTGCTGCCGGGGGCGGAGTTCTCCACGCGGGCCGAGTACCCGAGCGGGCGGCGGTTGCTGGACGCGGGCGCGGTGGTGGCGCTGTCGACGGACTGCAACCCGGGATCGAGCTTCACGAGTTCGATGGCGTTCTGCATCGCGGTGGCGGTACGGGAGATGGGGATGACGCCGGACGAGGCGGTCTGGGCCGCGACTGCGGGCGGCGCGCACGCGCTGCGGCGCAGCGACGTTGGCACGATCGCGGTCGGCGCGCGGGCGGACCTGCTGCTGCTGGACGCCCCCTCACACGTCCACCTGGCCTACCGCCCGGGCGTTCCGCTCACGGCGGCGGTCTGGCGGGCAGGCGTCCGGGAGGTCTGAGCCCCGGACTGCGGACGGCCCCCGCGCCCCCGGGGTGGCGGGCGCGGGGGCTTCGCGTTCGGGGGGTGGTGGTGAGGTGGTCGAACTCGCCCGCCTTGGCGGCCTGGAGGAAGTCGGCGAACTTGTGAGGCGTGGTGTGCACGATGACATTGCCCTCATCGGACTCGCGGAGCTCAATCGCCCCGTCGATCGCACGAACCTCAACGCAGTCAGAGTTGGAGCCGGAGTAGCTGGACTTCTGCCACGCAGAGCTGGTCATGAGAGCCAGGCTAGCCACCGGCGGCCTCTTGCGGGAAGCAAGAGGCCGCCGGAACGATTCGCTCAGGGTTTGGTAGTGAGGTGGTCGAACTCGCCGGCCCTGGCACTTCGCAGGAACGCATCGAACACAGGGCGAGTCGTTCGGAGGACCACCTCACCCTCGTCAGACTCCCGAAGTTCAATGCCCCCCTCGGCAGCCCGAACCTCAACACACGCGTTGCTGGAGCCGGAGTAGCTGGACTTCTGCCATGTGGGGCTACTCATGATTGCCCTCTATCTCCTTCTTGATGGATCGGATGAAGTCTCGCGAGTCATCCTCGGAGAGGGCTACGGATGCCATCCGATCGAGGATCTCGCGGTAACTTGCCAGGTCGGAGGGTGAATCGAAGAGTGGACACCCGAAGCTGATGTCAATCTGCACGGTGTCCAACTCGGGAACCGGGCCAGCGACATAGACGAAGTTCTCGCTGGGACCGGGCAGTGATTCGATCTTAAACGGCACGACCCGGACTGAGATGTCACGGCTCTCGGAATGGTCGATGAGGGCGCCAAGTTGCTCGGCAAGCGCCTCTGGTCCGCTGAACTGCATTCGCAGTGCGGCTTCATGGATGAACGCCGTGTAAGGCGTAGCGCCGCTGCGGACGATCTGCTGCCTCCGCAAGCGGAAGGCCAAGCGGAGATCAACGTCAGGCTGCGGCAACGGTGGGATAGCGCGGGCGAACACTGAAGCGGCGTAGGCCGGGGTCTGAAGCAGGCCTGGCAGAAAGGTGATCGAGTAGGTGACGATCCGCTGGGCATGCGCCTCGATCGCTGCCACATCGAGTAGGTCCGTGGGCAGCCGCAGGCTGTACTCCTCCCACCATCCTGTTTCTCGCTCCCTCGCCATACCGGCGAGCGCCTCGACCAGAGGCGCGTTCGCACACATGCAGGCCTCCGCGATCTGGTGGAGGCGAGCCACGCTTACGGCAGACTTCCCGATCTCCATCTGACTCACCAGCGCGGGAGTCACCCCGAGCAGACGGGCGAGCTGGCTGCCGCCGTAGCCGGCTTGCTCTCTCATCCTTCGCAGTTCAGCGCCGAGCCGGCGCTGACGAAGGGTGGGGATCCGAAGGGCCATGGCGTCCTCTCTGATGGTGCGCAGAGGCCAGTGTGCCGCGCCGGTCGCCAGCGGATCCATCTGGGTTCAGCGGAGCGCGTCCCCCGTGCGGGGGAACCTTCTCTCATTCGTCTTTAATTAAAGAGCGGATGCGCTACGGTCGTCCTAGCTCGATCCGACGGAACGTCAGTAAATCCTGCATCCAGGGCAGTAGGCGCCTGCTGCCCGCACGCCGAAGAGCAACCGCCGCCCCGGTCTGGCTCACGGTGACGACCGTCATCACCTCTTCGCCTCTCCCCACACCACAGCCTCACGGAGGTTCCCGTGTGCACCCGTAACACCCCCTCGCTCACCCTCTCCCGCCAGGCCCTGCGGGACGCCATGACCCGCAGCGGCGGCTGGGACGCCGAGGCCATCTTCAACGCCGAACTCGCCCTTTGCGAGCTGATCGTCAACGCCTGGCGGCACGCCGGCACCCCCGCTCCCGTCGTCTGGTTCGCCATCCTCGGCCACACCCTCCGAGTCACGGTCTCCGACGAGAGCGACGCCCTCCCGCAGCCGCGAACGTCCCCCGGCCTCGCCGAGACCGGCCGGGGCCTCCAGCTCGTCGAGGGCCTCACCGACCGCTGGGGCGTCGACCCGCAGAAGCGCGGCAAGACCACCTGGTACGAGCTGGACTCCGACGCGTGACCCGGGACCCCGTCGCGCCGGACGACCCCCGGATGCGCGACTACACCGAGGCCCACATCACCACCATGCTGGGCGAGTTGCACCGCCGAGGCCTCTCGCACGGACTCCTCTGGGGCTCGGCCGCGCCCGGCGAGAAGACCCTCGACGGCCGCATCCTGATCGACTTCGGCAACGCGCCCGTCAGCACCCTCCTCAACCTCCTGCACCTGCTCCGCGACCTGGAGAGGGACGAGCCGTGGCACCGGTGAGGTTCTTCGTCGGCGCGGTCCTCGTCGCCCTCCTCGCCCTCGCGATCGCCACCGTCGCCCTCGGCGTCATCGCCACCCTCAAGATGCCCCGCCCCGAGCACCGCGACGACCAGCCCTGACGCCCACGCGCAGGCCCTCGCCCATCCAGGCCGAGGGCCTCGCGGGCCATCACGACCCCGCGTGAGCGTGATCACGCCCACCGCATGAAACCCCGTCAGCCGGTTCGTCGATCTCATCACCGTAGTGGTGAGTTCCGTGAACGCGTACGGGGTGACGCATGGGTGAGTCCGCGGCCGCGAAGGCCGTGCAGAAGGTCACCGGCATGTGGTGGCCGGACGCCGGTCCCGACGAGCTGCGTACGGTCGCCGACGCGTGGGAGGCGCTGAAGGCGTTCACCTCGGCGACCGCCAGGCCGCGAAGATCCTGAAGGAGTCCTTTGAACGAGCATTCTGAACCCTACGAAGTCACCGCGCACCCGATGCTCGACGCCGACGGCGTCACCATCTGGCAGAAGTACGGCGGCAGGACCGCAGAGGGGTACTTCTACGACGGCTGGCACAAGTTCCAGCCCGGCGACCCCCGCTACGACGAACTGCTCCCGCAGGCACGCCAGAACCCGCAGGATGCCGACGACGATGACGACCTCGACGACGACCTGGACGACGGCGAGCCCACGGTCCACCCCGAAACCCTGGCCATACTGACGGACATGCAGCGCCGGACCAGCGAGCGCGGCCACGAGCACCACTGAAACGCGCGCAGGCCCTCACCCGCCCAGGGCCGAGGGCCTCCCAGGCGCCCGCCTCAGCCGAGGTGGGGGTCGCCTGGTCGCCCTGTGGTCCATCCCAGTCATCAATCCAGATGGGCCAAGGCGCCCACCACCAGTGAGCGCGCTGTTGCACCTCGCACCATCCGGCCGGAATCCTGGCGATGGTTCCACCGTCGGGTACCGGGTTAGCCTCGGCGAGTGCTGGCGTCCTCGCAGCACCCTCGCTGCGAGGACGCCGTGTGCACCAGCGCTGGTCACGGACTTCGTGAGCGGCCCGCTTCGGTGTGCCGGTCAGCCGAAGGGCAGGACCTGGGTGCTGCCACCGGCCAGGATGCGCTGGTACTCACTCCCACCGCTGAGTGAGCGGTAGTTGAGCACCGGATCGCCCGCCCGTACGAGGGTGGTCGCACATCCGAGGCACCAGGGCTGTGGCGGCTGCACGTCGAGATCCTCGATCGCCGCAGGAGCGGAGCACTGCGTGCAGTCCGCCATCGCGTCCTCCCCGAGGTCAGGCCCAGGTGGAGCCGCACGCGGTGCAGCCCCATCGGCCGTCCATGGTCTGGTAGGTGGCGCCCGATCCGCAGACCGGGCAGGTGCGGGCGCTCGGCTCGCCGACCCGCTCCAGCAGAGTACTGGGCGTCGGGGCGGTGGTGGGCTCGATCTCGGTGACGGGCTTGTCGAGCAGGATGGTGCTCATGGCGTCTCCCCTCAGGGTGGAGTGGCAGAGGTGCGCCGGCCGGGCACCACCCAGGGAACTTGGCTGCGGTCCCGATGTGGATGCCGTCAGTGGGCTCCCGCACGCCGTGTGCGTGCCCCGCACACTCCGTGCACGCCCTGCCTGGAGGTGTCGTCCTGTCGATACGGTTGTCACTCCGAGCAGTCGAAGGGCGACACCGTGTCACGACAAAGTCAGGTCGGGGTGGTCATCAGGGCTGCTCGGTGTGCACGGCGGATGACTCAGGCCCAGCTGGGCCGGGCGTGTGGCTACTCGGCGTCGGCGATCAGCCGGATCGAGGCGGGTCTGCTTCGGCCGGCCGAGCAGGCGCTGCTGCGGATCGCCCAGGCGTTGGGCCTGCCGCTTGACGCCATCGGTCTGGGTCGACCGGCTACGCTGGCAGAGGATGTGACTCAGGATCAGGAGGACGCCATGCTCCGCAGGCAGTTGCTCGTGGCCGGCATGGCGGCAGCTGGAGCATCAGCGTTTTCATCCGCCTCGGCTGCCGCTGCGCGTCCGGATGCATCAGCCCGGATCGTTGGGGCCCTGTATGAGCCCGAGCCCTCCGAACCCACCTCGTTGCAGCAGCTCAAGGCATCGCTGACATCGGCGCGCGCGCAGTTCACGGCGGCCCGCTACCGACACCTCGGCGACTTCCTGCCAGGCTTGTTGGGCTCGGCGCAGGTGACCCGGGAGGCCTTGTCGGGCCGGTCCCGTGAGGAGGCCCATGCGTGTGTGGCCCGTGCCTGGGTGCTGGCGACGGAGCTCGCGTTGAAGGCTCACTCCGATGTCGCGTGGCCGGCCGCTGACCGGGCTTTGGCAGCGGCTCAGGCCAGCGGCGATCCGGTGGTGCACGGGGAGGCAGCTCGGGTTCTGGCGATCACGATGCGACGTTCAGGACGCCCGGCCGCCGCCATCGACCTCCTGCGTCGCACCGCTGACTCGCTCTCCCAGGACCGGAACGACGTGTCCTGGGCTGTGGCGGCGTCCCTGCTGATGACGTCCGCCTACACGGCTGCGTGCGGGCAACGCCGAGGCGACGCCCTCGACCTCATGTCGGGCGCGGCGGACGCGGTCGACCGGGTGAACAGCGCCAGGTTCCGGCCGAGCACCCCGCTGTTCACCGTTGACGCCACCAGCGCGCAGGTGGACCTGTACCAGATTGGCGTACACACGGCGCTGGGCACCCCCGACGAGGGGGTGCCGTACGCGGTGCGGATCGCGCCGGGACAGCTGCCGACCGCCGAGCGCCGGGCCCGGTACGGCACGGACTGCGCACGCATGTGGCACCACCTCGGCGACCACCGCAAGACGTTCGCGTCGCTGCGGTTCACCGAGCAGGTCGCTCCGGAGGAGGTGCGTCGGCCTGCTCTGCGAGCGCTCACGGCGGATCTGCTGTACGCGCCGGTCACCGTGGCCGGCGTGCGGGAGTTTGCCGCGCGCACAGGCGTCTCATAGGGGGCGACGGGTCCGGGCGGCCCTTAGGTCATGAGAGGTCCAAGGACCGTCGTAGGAACGTCAGTTCGTGGTGCAGCAGGTTCTCGACCACCGCCTCGTCCGTCGGCCCGTGGCCCGCGCCGCACAGGGGCAGGACCTCGTGGGGGCGGCCGGCGGCGAGCAGGGCACGGGACAGCCGCAGGGTGTGGGTGGGGAAGACGTTGTCATCCGCCAGGCCCTGGATCAGCAGGAGCGGGCGGCTCAACTTCGGTGCCTCGGCGGTCAGGTCGCAGGAGTCGTAGTGCCCGGGGTACTCGTCGGGGTGGCCGAGGAAGCGTTCCTGCCAGTGGGTGTCGTACATCCTGGGGTCGGCGGGGGTGGCGCCGGCCGAGGCGGCGTGGAAGACGTCCGGGCGCCGCATCACGGCGAGCGCGGCGAGGAAGCCGCCGTAGGACCAGCCCCGGATGGCGACCCGGTCGAGGTCGAACAGTCCGGGCCGCAGCCGGGCCGCCTCCCGTAGGCCGTCGATCTGGTCCTCCAGCGCGGGACCGGCCTTGTCACCCCAGATCGTCCTCTCCCAGCGCGGCCCACGCCCGGGGGTGCCTCGTCCGTCCACCACCAGCACCGCGAAGCCCTGGTCGGCGAACCACTGGGACACCTGCTCGTGCCAGGCGCCTCCGGCGGTCACCTTCTGCATGGCCGGCCCGGCGTACGGGTCGAGCAGGACGGGCAGCGGGCCGTCGGCGGAGCGGTGGCCGGTGGGCAGGTGGAGTGCGGCGCGCAGCTCGCGCGGGCCCAGGCGCAGGAATTCGGGCTGTGCGGCGAGCACGGGCAGCTCGGCGTACGAGGTGAGAGGGAGCGACGGGCGGTCCTCCCGCAGCACCTCCGTACGGCCGGCGGGGAGGCCGGTGACCCGGCTGGTGAGGACCAGCGTGCCGCCGCGCCGTACTCCGGTGTGCAGGCCCGGGCCGCTGCTCAACTTCCGTAGGCCGAGATCGGGCAGGTAGGCCCACAGGTGGGTCTCGGTGGGCTCCTCCGAGGCGGTGAACAGCACCTCCTCGCCCTCCACACCGACTACGGCCCGAACCTGGAGCCCCGCCGGGGTGACGGGTTTGCCGTCGACGGTCAGGTGCCGGGTGTCGCAGTCGTCGGTGGTGTCGACCAGCGCGCCGCTCCCCGTACGAACCGGCAGGCCGGGCAGGAGCTCGACCCAGCGCGGATCGGAACGCTCCGCCAGCACCCGGGTGAGGCCGTCCGGCTCGATGGCCAGGGTGCGGACGGTGCGCTGGTCGCGGCTCTGCACGGCGGCGTACGGACCGTGGCCGTCCCAGCCGGCGGCGGTGAGGTACTCGACGGCGGTGTGGTCCCAGCGGACCTCCACCCGACTGCCGTCGAGGCCGAGCAGCCAGAGCGAGACGTCGGCGTTGGCGGTGCCGGCCAGCGGGTAGCGGACGGCGCGCGGCGGCTGCTGCGGGTTGGCCGGGTCGGCCAGGAAGAGCCGGGTGACGGCGCGCTCGTCCACCCGGGCCACCAGGAGCGCGGTGCCGTCGGGGGACCACCAGTACCCGCGGTCGCGGTACATCTCCTCGGCGGCGACGTGCTCGGCGAGTCCGTACGTGATGTCGCACGCCTCGGGTTCGGCCAGCGCACGGTCACCCGTACCGTCCGCGCCGACCACCCGCAGGGCGCCGCCGCTGACGTAGGCGATCGTGCGGCCGGTCGGGTCGAGGCGGGAATCCTGCGGCTCGTCGGCGGAGGGGACCGGACGAACGGAACCCTCGGCGATGTCGGCCAGCCACAGCCGGCCGCCCAGCGCGAACGCGGCGAAAGCGCAGGAGGCGTCGGTGCTGTACGAGGCGATGCCGGTGTCGGACCCCAACGCGGCCGGGTCGGCGATCAGCCGTTCCTGGCCGCTGTCGGCATCCAGCGCCCAGAGGCAGGAGAGCGGGTCGGTGCAGGTCGAGCCGCGCAGGAACAGCACGGTCGAACCGTCGGCGGAGGGCTCCGGCTGGCGGGGAACCCCGAGGGTGAACCGCGGGGTGCGGGCTAGCCGGCGGGGCAGCGAATCGGTGGCCATGCCAGGCACCGTAGGCACAGAACGACCGGAGCCGCCGTGGATCTCAGGAATCCACGGCGGCCCCGGAGTTTCACCGGGCGGACGTCAGTGCACGTCGCCCATGAGCTTGACGACCTTCTTGCGGTACATCGCCAGCGCGACACCCGCGACGATCGCCATGACGCCCTGCACCGCGAAGTACGCGGTCCCGCCGACGATCTTGTCGCCCAGCACCAGCTGGAAGATGGCGGCGACGCAGTCACCCGCGGTGACGGCGAGGAACCAGACACCCATCATCTGGCTGGCGTACTTGGTCGGCGCCAGCTTGGTGGTGACGGACAGGCCGACCGGGGAGAGGGTGAGCTCACCGACGGTCTGGACCAGGTAGACCAGGGCCAGCCACAGCGGGGTGACCTTGGTGCCGCCCGAGGCCGCGGCCATGGCCAGCATCATGACGATGAAGGAGGCGCCGATCATCAGCAGACCGAAGGCGAACTTCATGGTGGTGCTGGGGTTCTTCGACCGGCGGGCCAGGGCGACCCAGATCCAGGCGAAGACCGGGGCCAGCGCCATGATGTACAGCGGGTTGAGCGACTGGAACCAGCTGGACGGGAAGTGGATCCCGAACAGGTTGGATGCGGTGTGCTCGTCGGCGAACACGTTCAGCGTCGAGCCGGACTGGTCGTAGATCATCCAGAACACGGCGGCGGCGACGAAGAACCAGATGTAGCCGCTCATCTTGGACTGCTCGTTGGCGTCGAGGTCCTTGTCGCGCTTCACCTTGGCGAAGACCAGGAACGGGATCGCCAGGCCGGCGATGGACAGCGGCCAGATCGCCCAGTTGATGGTGAAGTGGCCGGTGGCGCCGACGACGCCGTAGAAGACGGCCGCGACCGCCAGCCAGATGCCGGCCTTGGTGAAGATCTTCCGCTTCTCGTCCGCGCTGATCGGCGAGGTGACGACGTTGCTCTTCGGGCTCAGGTGGCGGGTGCCCAGCAGGAACTGGAGCAGGCCGAGCGCCATGCCGATGCCGGCCAGGGCGAAGCCCAGGTGCCAGTTGACCTCCTGGCCGACGGTGCCGACGACCAGCGGGGCGACGAAGGCGCCGAGGTTGATCCCCATGTAGAAGATCGTGAACCCGCCGTCACGGCGAGGGTCGTTCGGGCCGTCGTAGAGGTGGCCGACCATCGTCGAGATGTTGGCCTTCAGCAGGCCGGAGCCGACCGCGATGAACACCAGGCCGACGAAGAACGACGCGCTGACCGGGACGGCCAGCAGGAAGTGCCCGATCATGATGATCGTGCCGCCGAGGGCGACGGTCTTGCGGGCACCGAGGAAGCGGTCCGCGATCCAGCCGCCCGGCAGGGCCAGCAGGTAGACCATGGCCGTGTAAACGCTGTACACGGCGGCGGCGACGGCCGTCTTCATGGCCAGGCCGCCTTCGGCGACCGAGGCGGTCATGTAGAGCACCAGCAGGGCGCGCATGCCGTAGTAGCTGAAGCGCTCCCACATCTCGCTCATGAAGAGAGTGGCGAGTCCCCGGGGGTGGCCGAGGAAGGTCTTGCCGCCAGGAGTGGCCGACGTGACGCCGGTGTCCAGGGTCGTAGACGCCATGAGTAGTGGTTCCTTGCCTGATCGCGTCCGCCTAGGGGGGTGGCGGCGGACGAACTCCAACCACTGTACGTGGCGATATTTGGCGTTATCAGATGACAAAAGCCACGTATCAGGTATGGGAATGGCAAAGTTCGAGGAAGATCTGCCCGATTGATCGATGGTAGACCGACCTGTCTTCCTTCAGTTTCAAGATCCAAACGGAGATTCTTCGCCGAACGACCGGTTGGTATCGCCCTGTTGGCCTAGTCGCGACCCTTGTATAACGATCACGCTCTGTGAACTACCTCACAGGGCGTACGGCCTTACCCGAGCGGACTACCATCACCACATGACCTGTGTGCTGCTCGCCGAGGACGATCCGGCGATCTCCGAACCGCTCGCCCGGGCCCTGCGACGGGAGGGCTACGAGGTGCTCGTCCGCGAGGACGGTCCGACCGCACTCGCCGCCGGCCTCACCGAGGAGGTCGACCTCGTCGTCCTCGACCTCGGTCTGCCCGAGATGGACGGCCTTGAGGTCTGCCGCCGCCTGCGCGCGGACGGCAAGAGCTGCCCCGTCCTGGTGCTGACCGCCCGCGCCGACGAGGTGGACACCGTGGTCGGCCTGGACGCGGGCGCCGACGACTACGTCACCAAGCCCTTCCGCCTGGCCGAGCTGCTCGCCCGGGTCCGGGCCCTGCTCCGACGCGGCAACGTCGACCAGCTCACCACCGGTGCGCACGGCGTGAAGATCGACATCGAGTCCCACCGCGCCTGGCTCGGCGAGGAGGAGCTGACCCTCTCCGCCAAGGAGTTCGAGCTGCTGCGCGTCCTGGTCCGCGACGCCGGCCGGGTGGTCACCCGCGAGGAGATCATGCGGCAGGTCTGGGACACCACCTGGTGGACCTCGACCAAGACCCTGGACATGCACATCTCCTGGCTCCGCAAGAAGCTCGGCGACGACGCGGCGAACCCGCGCTACATCGCCACCGTGCGCGGAGTGGGGTTCCGGTTCGAGAAGAATTAACCCCGTACGGAGATCTTGGCCGGGCGGCGGCCGATGAAGCGGAAGACCTCGGGGAGCAGCAGCGTGAAACGCCGGATGATCAACTCGCTGCTGGTCGTCGTCCTGGTGGTCGTCGTGGTGTTCTGCGTGCCGCTCGCCCTGGTCGAGAAGCGGACCATCGCCAGCTCGGCCCAGGACCGGGTGGACGCCACCGCAGTCCGGGTGCTCGCCCTCGTGGAGAGCCGGCTCACCGCGGGCGAGGCGGTCAAGGAGGGCCGGGTCTTCGAGAGCCAGGTCACCGAGGGCAGCTACGTCGAGGTGCAGATCCCCGGCCAGCCGGTGCTCTCGGCGGGTGACCGCCCGGCCGGGAACCACCTGCTGCGGGCCGTCGAGCACGGCACCAACGGCGAACTCGTCACCGTCGAGCAGTCCCGCGAGGACGTCGACCACGAGATCGCCAACAACCTGCTGCTGCTCGGCGTGGTCGCCCTGCTCGCCGTCCAGGCCGCGGTGGCGCTCGCCGTCTGGCAGGCCAAGCGGCTCGCCCGGCCGCTCACCGAACTCGCCGAGACTGCCGAACGGCTCGGCTCAGGCGACCCCCGCCCGCGCGACCGCCGCTACGGGGTGCCCGAGCTGGACCGGATCGCCGAGGTGCTGGACACCAGCGCCGAACGGATCGCCCGGATGCTCACCGCCGAACGCCGGCTCGCCGCCGACGCCTCGCACCAGCTGCGCACCCCGCTCACCGCGCTGTCGATGCGGCTGGAGGAGATCACCGCCCTCGCCGAGGAACCGGAGACCGTCAAGGAGGAGGCGACCATCGCCCTCCAGCAGGTCGAGCGGCTCACCGACGTCGTCCAGCGGCTGCTCACCACCCAGCGCGACCCGCGCAGCCCCACCGCCGTCGCCTTCGACCTGGACGAGGTGATCAAGCAGCAGGTGGAGGAGTGGGGCCCGACGCTGCGCGAGCAGAGCCGGGTGCTGTCCCTGGAGGGCCTGCACGGGGTCACCGCGGTCGGCACCCCGGGGACGGTGGCCCAGGTGCTGGCCACCCTGATCGAGAACTCGCTGATGCACGGCGCCGGGACGATCACCCTGCGGGTGCGGCCCTCCGGTACCTCGGTGGTGGTCGAGGTGCAGGACCAGGGCGCCGGGGTGCCGGCCGACCTGGGCAACCGGGTGTTCGAGCGCGCGGTCAGCGGCCGCAACTCCACCGGCATCGGGCTGGCCGTCGCCCGCGACCTCGCGGAGGCGGACGGCGGCCGACTGGAGCTGCTGTCGCTGAAGCCCCCGGTGTTCGCGCTCTTCCTCGGCCGCAGCCACCAGGACTGATCAGGAGCCCTGGCCGAGCTGCATGTCGCGGACCACGTCGAGGTCGGTGAAGGTGGGCGGCGCGTCGCAGAGCGCCACCATCTCGCGGAAGATCCGGTCCGTCTCGGGGAGCTTGGAGTTGCGCATCGCCTCCTCGTAGGAGGGGAACTCCACGATCTCCACCACGTGCCTGCTGTCGGAGCGGTCGGTACCGACAACCGCGTGCGAGGCGGTCCTGGTGCCGTTGGTGGCCTCGACCCAGCTGTCCATGAGCTGGTTGAGGTCGTCGAGCCTGTCGGTCCTGCAGTCGATGATCTGGACGAACGCCATGGCGAGCCTCCTGGACCCCCTCGGTCTCGATCGTCCGCGGGCCGTGCTCGCCCTCGGTCACCACTGTCCTCTCGCGGAGGCGGACCGGGCAAGGGGTGGACCGACGGGAGGGGGTGGACCGGGCAAGGGGCCGGACCGGACGGAGGGCGGGAGGGGCCTACTCGGCCTTGGCGAAGCGGATCTGCTCGGTGGCGAGCATCAGCTCGGCCTGGACGGCCAGCTCCTGGCCGTCCGCGGGGACAGCCGGCTCGGGCTCGGGGAGGGCGGTGAACACCCAGGTGCGGTACGAGACGAAGCGGAACACGGTGGCCACGCCGAGGCCGATCACCTTGGCGCCCAGCTGCTCGTAGTGCGAGTCCAGGTGGAGCACGTAGACCGTGAAGGCGAGCACGCCGGTCTCGATCAGCATGCCGATGCCGCTGAACACCAGGAAGAGCGTGATCTCCCGCTTGCGCGAGGCGGCGTCGCGGTCCCGGTACAGCCAGTAGCGGTAGCCGAGGTAGTTGGTGGCGATCGCGATCACCGTCGCGGCGATGTTGGACCGCAGCGAGGCCAGGCCCAGGCCGTTGATGCAGACCCAGAAGACGGCGAAGTTGATGACCACACCGCTCAGGCCGACGATGCCGAACTTCACGACCTCGCCCGTGAGCCCGCGCAACTTCTGCACGAGCGGGGGCTTCGAAGCTGCGGTCGTCGCCATACCGGGTGGCCTCCATGTACCTACGGGAAAAAGGGCGTCCCACTGGGCCGGGGAATCCCTTCAGCCCTGCGTGCACGCACATGATCCGACCGCGCGGACGAGGACCTGGCCGTCCAGGCTACCCGCTTCCATCGAACGGCTCAGCCGTCCGGGCACGGGGGTTGACATCTACGCGCGTCCACTACTCACGGACCCACCGCGGCTCCGAGGCCCCCCACCGGCCCGGATATCCTGGCGTGGTGACTTCCCCGGGCAATGTGAATTTTCCAGTGGTGGGCATGATCGGTGGCGGGCAGCTGGCCCGCATGGCACACCAGGCGGGAATCCCGCTCGGGGTCCGGTTCAAGCTCCTCGCCGACACCCCCCAGGACTCCGCCGCACAGGTGGTTTCCGACGTCGTCCTCGGTGACTACCGCGACCTCGACACCCTGCGCCGCTTCGCGGCCGGCTGCGACGTCATCACCTTCGACCACGAGCACGTCCCCACCGAGCACCTGCGCGCCCTGGAGGCCGACGGCATCGCCGTCCGCCCCGGCCCGGAGGCGCTGGTCAACGCCCAGGACAAGGGCGTGATGCGGGCCAAGCTCGACTCCATCGGGGTGCCCTGCCCCCGGCACCGGATCGTCGCCGACCCGGCCGACGTCACCGCTTTCGCGAACGAGGGCACCGGCTACCCGGTCGTGCTCAAGACCGTCCGCGGCGGCTACGACGGCAAGGGCGTCTGGGTCGTCGACGACGAGGAGCAGGCGCAGGCCCCGTTCCTGGCCGGCGTCCCGGTGCTGGCCGAGGAGAAGGTCGACTTCGTCCGCGAGCTGGCCGCCAACGTGGTCCGCTCGCCCAGCGGCCAGGCCGTCGCCTACCCGGTCGTCGAGAGCGTCCAGGAGAACGGCGTCTGCGCCGAGGTCACCGCCCCCGCGCCGGACCTCGACCCCGCCCTCTCCGACGAGGCCCAGCAGCTCGCCCTGCGGATCGCTGGCGACCTCGGCATCGTCGGCCACCTGGCCGTCGAGCTGTTCCAGACCCGGGACGGCCGGATCCTGGTCAACGAGCTCGCCATGCGCCCGCACAACTCCGGGCACTGGACCCAGGACGGCGCCGTCACCTCGCAGTTCGAGAACCACCTGCGGGCCGTCCTCGACCTCCCGCTCGGCGACCCCCGGCCGCGCGCCAAGTGGACCGTCATGGTCAACGTCCTCGGCGGCGACTACCCGGACATGTACCACGCCTTCCTGCACTGCATGGCCCGCGACCCCGGCCTGCGGATCCACATGTACGGGAAGGACGTGAAGCCCGGCCGCAAGGTCGGCCACGTCAACGTCTTCGGGGACGACCTCGACGACGTCCGCGAGCGCGCCCGCCATGCGGCCGCCTACCTGCGAGGAACGATCACCGAATGACGAACCCTGTCGTTGGCATCGTGATGGGCTCGGACTCCGACTGGCCGGTCATGGAGGCCGCCGCCCAGGCCCTGGACGAGTTCGAGATCCCGTACGAGGTGGACGTCGTCTCCGCCCACCGGATGCCCCGTGAGATGGTCGCGTACGGCGAGAAGGCCCACCAGCGCGGCCTGAAGGCGATCATCGCGGGCGCCGGCGGCGCGGCCCACCTGCCGGGCATGCTGGCCTCCGTCACCCCGCTGCCGGTCATCGGCGTGCCGGTGCCGCTGCGCTACCTGGACGGCATGGACAGCCTGCTGTCCATCGTCCAGATGCCGGCCGGCGTCCCGGTGGCGACCGTCTCGGTGGCCGGCGCCCGCAACGCGGGCCTGCTCGCGGTGCGGATGCTCGCCGCGTTCGACCCGGAGCTCACCGAGAAGATGACCGACTTCCAGGCCGAGCTGAACAACCAGGCCACCGAGAAGGGCAAGAAGCTCCGGGCCAAGGTGGCCGGCTCCTCGTCCTTCGGCTTCGGCAAGTAGGACCCGCCGGCAGGGTGGGGTAGAACAGCCCGTATGACTTCTCAGCCGGACTCCGCCACCCTGCTGGCCGCCGCCCGGGCCCTGCTGCGGACCGCCCCCGTGGTGGACGGTCACAACGACCTCCCCTGGGCGATGCGCGAGCAGGCCGGGTACGACCTCGGCGCGCTCGACCTCGCCGCCGACCAGAGCGACCGCCTGCACACCGACCTCGCCCGCCTCGCGGAGGGCGGGGTCGGCGCGCAGTTCTGGTCCGTCTACGTGCCCGCCTCACTGGCCGGGGACCACGCGGTCAGCGCCACCCTGGAGCAGGTCGACTTCGTCCACGCCCTGGTCGAGCGCTACCCGGACCGGCTGCGCCTGGCCCGTACCGCCGCCGACATGGAGGCCGCCCGCGCCGAGGGCCGGATCGCCTCGCTGATGGGCGCCGAGGGCGGCCACTCGATCGACTGCTCGCTGGCCACCCTGCGCGCCCTGTACGAGCTCGGCGTGCGCTACCTGACGCTCACCCACAACGACAACGTGCCGTGGGCCGACTCCGCGACCGACGAGCCGGTGGCCGGCGGGCTGACCCGGTTCGGCGAGGAGGTCGTCCGGGAGATGAACCGGCTCGGCATGCTGGTCGACCTCTCGCACGTCTCCGCCGACACCATGCGGGACGCCCTGCGGGTCACCGAGGCGCCGGTGGTCTTCTCGCACTCCTCCTCCCGCACCGTCTGCGAGCACCCGCGCAACATCCCGGACGACGTGCTGGCCCAGCTGCCCGCCAACGGCGGGGTGGCGATGGCGACCTTCGTTCCGAAGTTCATCCTGCCCGCCGCCATCGAGTGGACCCTGGCCGCCGACGCCAACATGCGCGCCCACGGCTTCGACCCGCTGGACACCACCCCGGCCGCGATGGAACGCCAGCGCGCCTTCGAGGCCGCCAACCCGCGCCCGATCGCCACCCCGGCCACCGTCGCCGACCACCTCGACCACATGCGCGAGGTCGCGGGCATCGACCACATCGGCATCGGCGGCGACTTCGACGGCACCGCCTTCCTGCCGGACGGCCTCGACTCGGTGGCCGGCTACCCCAACCTGGTCGCCGAACTCCTCGGCCGCCGCTGGTCGGAGGCCGACCTGGCCAAGCTCACCTGGCACAACGCCGTCCGCGTCCTGCGCGACGCCGAGTCGGTCGCCGCCTCCCTGCGGGCGAGCCGCCGGCCCTCCATCGCCACCATCGCCCAGCTGGACGGCTGACCCAGGTCCTAGCCGAGCCGCGGGATCTCGATGGCCGGGCACCTGTCCATCACCATCGAGACCCCCGCGGCCCGGGCCCGCCCGTACGCGGCCTCGTCGACGACCCCGAGCTGGAACCAGACCGCCTTCGCCCCGACCGCCACCGCCTGGTCGGCCACCTCCCCGGCCAGCGAACTGTTCACGAACACGTCCACCACGTCGACCGGGAACGGGATGTCCGAGAGCGAGGCGTAGCCGGGCTGGCCGAGGACGGTCTCGGCCTTCGGGTGCACCGGCACGATCCGCTTGCCGTAGCGCTGGAGGACCCGGGCCACCCCGTACGCGGCCCGGGCGGTGTTGTTGGACAGGCCGACCACGGCCCAGGTGTCGCCACTGCTGGTGAGGATCTCGCGGACCGTCGCGTCGTCGCCGTAGTTCGTCATGCCGGTGCCAACGGCGTCTTCGGGTGCGGCATTCCGCGCCTCAGGGCAGCGGACGCGTCCGCTGCGGCCATGCCCCCCACCTCCTCCGGCCGTCCCGGCGATCGGCGCCGGGGACCGCGTCAGCTGGGACGGCCGAGGGCGCGGTAGGTCCAGCCGGCGGCGCGCCAGGCCTCGGCGTCGAGGACGTTGCGGCCGTCGAGCAGGCGGCGCTCGGCGACGACGCCGCCGAGCTCGGCCGGGTCGAGCTCGCGGAACTCGGCCCATTCGGTGAGGTGGAGGACCACGTGGGCGCCCTCGGCGGCCTCCAGGGTGGAGTCGGCGTACGCCAGCGAGGGGAACATCTTGCGGGCGTTGTCCACGGCCTTGGGGTCGTAGACGGTGACCTGGGCGCCCTGGAGCTGGATCTGCGCGGCGACGTTGAGGGCGGGGGAGTCCCGGATGTCGTCCGAGTTGGGCTTGAAGGCGGCGCCCAGGACGGCGACCCGGCGGCCCAGGAAGCCGCCGCCGCACTGCTCGCGGGCCAGCTCGACCATCCGCGAGCGGCGCCGCATGTTGATCGAGTCGACCTCGCGCAGGAAGGTCAGCGCCTGGTCGGCGCCGAGTTCGCCGGCCCGGGCCATGAACGCGCGGATGTCCTTGGGCAGGCAGCCGCCGCCGAAGCCGAGGCCGGAGTTGAGGAACTTGCGGCCGATCCGCTCGTCGTGTCCGAGCGCGGTGGAGAGCAGGGTGACGTCCGCGCCGGCCGCCTCGCAGACCTCGGCCATCGCGTTGATGAAGGAGATCTTGGTGGCCAGGAAGGAGTTGGCGGCGGCCTTCACCAGCTCGGCCGTCGCGTAGTCGGTGACCAGGAACGGCACCCCGGCGGCGATCGGGTCCGCGTACACCTCGCGCAGCAGCCGCTCGGCCCGCTCGCTCTGGGCGCCGACCACGATCCGGTCGGGGCGCAGGGTGTCCTGGACGGCGAAGCCCTCGCGCAGGAACTCCGGGTTCCAAGCGAGTTCGGCGGCCTCGCCGACCGGCGCCAGTGCGGCCAGCCGCTCGGCCAGCCGGGCCGCCGAGCCGACCGGCACGGTGGACTTGCCGACCACCAGGGCCGGGCGGGTCAGGTGCGGCGCGAGGTCATCGATCGCGCTGTCCACGTACGACATGTCGGCGGCGAACTCGCCCTTGCGCTGCGGGGTGTTGACGCAGATGAAGTGCACGTCGCCGAACTCGGCGGCCTCCTTGGCGGAGGTGGTGAAGCGCAGCCGCCCGGTCGAGCCCTCGTGTCCGGCCACGTGCTTGAGCAGCAGCTCGGACAGGCCCGGCTCGTACATCGGAACCCGGCCGGCGGTGAGCATGGCGATCTTGTCGGGGTCGATGTCCAGACCCAGCACCTCGAAGCCGAACTCGGCCATCGCGGCGGCATGCGTGGCGCCGAGGTAGCCGGTGCCGATCACGGAGATGCGGAGGGTCACGGGTTCCCCTTAGTGCGGGTTCGACCAGTAGAGGGTGCCCCTGATGCTATCCGTCCCGGCCGGGTCGGCACCCGGCGCCCGCGCGTCACCCGCACGCCGAGGAAGCTAGGCAGCCGCAGGTCGGAGCCCTAGGATCTCTACTGAACGGTAGTTAACCGCGATTTCGACTCGGATCGGACGTCGTTCGGGCGTCGGTCACTGGACGACGAGGCAGGCATCATGGCGGGCAGCGCAGGGGCGGCTGACTTCGATCTCTTCCGTATCTCCGAGGAGCACGAGATGCTCCGTGAGGCGGTGCGTTCGCTGGCCGAGGCGAAGATCGCTCCGTTCGCGGCGGA
>NZ_JBIWPL010000049.1:0-26600 GCF_044768255.1 Kitasatospora sp. NPDC101157
GTTGAACGCCTTCGAGATCGCCTTCGACGGCCGTCTCTCCGCTGGCCGTCGTTAACTCAACCCAACCGAGTTACACCGTTCGCTGGACAGACCCCAGGCCCGTCGTTGCCGGGCGACGGACGCTGGTGACGTCATGACCGGGGCTCTTCAGGACTGCGGTCGGTGGCGGGGATCAGGCATTCGATGAGGTAGTCGCCGGTGTCGGGGTCGGTGACGACGCCGTGGGCCTCGCTGCCGAAGCCGGGGAAGGCACGGTCGAAGGCTTCGAGGGCGGTGAGATAGCGCAGCAGCGGGCCGTCGGAGGCACCGAGTGATTCCCCGGGCATGAGGACCGGGATGCCGGGAGGGGTGACGGTGACCATCGCGGCGGCGGTCCGTCCGGCGGCGTCGGCGAGGCGGACGCGTTCGGTGCCCCCGCGGACGAGTTGCTGGTAGCAGTGCCGGGGCGGGTGGACCGGGGTGGGCAGGTTCCGGAAGGCTTCGTCGAGGGACTGGACGAACGCGCCGTCGGTGAGGTGGCGGTGCATCCGTGCGCACAGCTCGCGCAGGCCGATGTCCCGGTAGTGGCGGGGGTGGTTCCGGGTGAGGTCGGGCAGCACCTGGTGGAGCGGGGCGTCCTCGTCGTAGAGGGCCTTGAAGTCCATCAGGCCGTCCATGAGAGTGCCCCACTTGCCTTTGGTGATGCCCATGGAGAAGAGGACGAGGGTGCTGTAGCTGTCGGTCTTCTCCACGACGATGCCGCGGTTGGCCAGGTACTCGGTCAGGATGCGCGCCGGGATTCCCCAGGGCTCGGTCCGGCCGGTGGCGGTGACGCCCGGGCAGGTGATGGTCACCTTGATCGGATCGAGGAGGCTGTAGCCGTCGGTCAGGCCGTCGAAGCCGTGCCAGGCGGCGCCGGGTTCGAGTTGCCAGCAGGAGGGCTCGGTGACGAGCAGGGACAGCGGTGCGTCGGCGAACGCCATGGTGGTGCCGGTGTCGGGGTCGGTGACCGTCTCGGGCTGCCAGATGCCGAAGAACCAGCCGGGACGGTCGCCGGCGGTGGCGATCCGGCGCCCGGTGCGCACGACGGCCTGGCGGAACCGGACGGCCTCGGTGACGACCTCGTCGATGAGCCAGCGGCCCTGGGGCCCGTCCATCATGGCGGTCGCCACGTCGAGGGAGGCGATGGCGGGGTAGAACGCCGAGGTGGTGCCGTGCATCATGAACGCCTCGTTGAAGCGGTGGTGCTCGACGGGCGCCCGGGGCGAGGGGCGGACGTGCACCATGGCGCACTGCGAGAGGGCCGCGAGCAGCTTGTGCGTGGAGTGGGTGGCGAAGACGGTCGGCCGCTGCGGCTCCGGGAAGGTGTCCGGGCCGACGGCCATGCCGTACCGGCCCCGGTAGAGCGGGTGGAAGCGGGCGTAGGCGATCCACGCCTCGTCGAAGTGCAGGCGCGGCGTGCTGGGCGCGAGGGCCCGGGCCGCGGCGAGGGTGTCGTAGCAGAGGCCGTCGTAGGTGGAGTTGGTGATGACGGCGTACTGCGGCTGCGGTGAGCGGGCGTCGGCGGTCAGCGGGTTGGCGGCGATGCGCTCGGCGACGGCTGCGGCGTCGATGGCGGCGGGGGGCAGCGGTCCGGCGAGGCCGTAGCCGTTGCGCGTCGGCACGAGGTAGACCGGCCGGGCGCCGGTGACGACCAGGCCGTGCAGGACGGACTTGTGGCAGTTGCGGTCGACCAGGGCGATCTCGTCGGAGGTGACGCTGTAGTGGCCGACCATGCGGTTGCAGGTGGAGTCGCCGTGCAGGACGAAGTAGGTGCGCTCCGCGCCGAAGACCCGGGCCGCGTTGCGTTCGGCCTCACCGATCGGGCCGGAGTGCTCGTAGAGGGACCCGAGTTCACCGACCGAGATGGACAGGTCGGTGCGCAACAGCCGCTCGCCGTAGTAGTCGAAGAAGGCGCGGCCGGCCGCCGACTTGAGGAAGGCCACGCCGCCGGAGTGCGCCGGGGTGTGCCAGGAGTACTCATGGGCGTCGTCGAAGTGCCGAAGTGCGCTGAAGAACGGCGGCAGGACATCGCGCCGGTAGGCGGCGGCAGCGGCCGCGACCCGGCCGGCGATGAACGCGGGTGTGTCCTCCAGAGGCCAGATGTAGCCGATGACCGCCTCGGCGACCCACAGCGGAAGGTGCTCCAGGTCACTGTCGGAGCCGTCCGCCATGAGCAGGAAGACCGGCAGGTCCTTGAACCGGTGCCGGATGCGGTCCAGCACCTCGGCCCCACCGGTGGGCAGTTCGACCCCGCTCTCCGGGGCACCGGCGTCCCCGCCGTCACCGGGCGGCCGCGGCAGGCCCCACGCCACGACCGCGGCGGCCAGGCCGGCCTCGATCTGAAGCGTCGCCGTGGCGTCCCTGCTGTCACCGGCCCAGCGCAACTCCAGGCCGCGGTCCTCCAGTTCCTTGCCGATCCGGCCCATCTGTTCGGCGCTCACACCGCCGGCGAGGGGGTCGTTGCGCAGTGCCAGCAGGACGGTGCCGTTCGCCATCGTGGTTCCTTGCCTCGTGGTGCGTGCCCGCGCAGGCGCGGACCAATGGGTGTGTGCAGGAGCACCCGAGCCCGCTGCCCAGGCACGAGTAACGGGTGCGAGTGCGAGTGCGAGTGCGGTGACATCTTCGCCCGGTGTCGGGAGGCGGACGGTGCCCCTTCCCGGCGATTCATCCGAACGGGGCACGGGCGTGTGAAGGCCGGGCGACGGCGCCCAGCTTCGGGCAATCGCTGGGCCGGTCGTAGCCGTGCGTCTGCAGTGGTGTGGACGGATGCGGGCGATCCCGCCCTGGAGGGAGACCGCCCATCGACATGGGCGTCGACCTGGACGCCACCGATCCCATCGCTCCGATCGCGGCATCCGGGCCGGTGCCGTCCGCCCCGGCACACGCCGACCCACCCTGCGGCCTTGAAGGACCCGGACGGGCCGTCCGCGGCGGGGCCGGCGGTTCCACGGGATCGGCTCCGGGAGATGGGCGCCGGTGCGCTTGGGGCGGTGCGCAACGGTTGGGCGTTGGCCGGGCTGGGCAGAGCCCTGACGGAGCGGCTCGATGAGCCCGGTGCATCGCCCCGTGAGCGGCTGGGCGCGGCCTCAGGGCTCGGTCATCGTCCGGCGCGGAAGGAATCACCTGTGCGGGTAACACGTCATCCCCGAAGGTGCCGGCGGTGACGGCTCTCGGGGCGTCGCGGCGACCGAGCGGCCGGCGTCTGCTGCTCGGTGTCGTCCGGGACATCGTGGTCCCGATCGCGTTGTACTACGGCCTGCGCGCGGCCGGCGCCGGTGTCTTCGTCGCGCTGCTCGCCGGCGCGTTCCTGCCGGCGCTCACCACGGCGGTGCAGTGGCTGCGCACCCGCAGTCTTGAGGGCATGGCGGGCTTCGTCGCCGGGATCATGCTGCTCGGCGTCGCAGCGGCGCTGGTCAGTGGCAGCCCCCGGTTCCTGCTGGCCAAGGACGGTTGGCTCACCGGTGTGGCCGGGCTCTGGTTCCTGATCTCGGTCAGGGCCAGGCGCCCGCTGCTCTTCCACGGCGGCCGGCCCTTTCTGGAGGGGCGGTGGCGCTCCGACGGCACCTCCTGGGACGTGCTGTGGGAACGCGAGCCGGCCTTCCGGCGGATCTGGCGGGTCTCGACCGCGATCTGGGGCGTGGCGATGTTGCTGGACGCCGCCGTGCGGGTCGTCATGGCCTACTGCCTGCCGGTGGACCTGGTACCCGGCCTCGGCGCGCTGCTCTGGCCGGTCACGCTGGTGCTGTTGCAGCTGGTCAACGGCGTGTACTACGAGGTGGCGGGGCTGTGGCGGCTGACGTCCGGGGCGGCCGCGCGTTCGGCGGACGGCTGACCGCGCGGCCGCTGGTGCTCCGGCCGCGCCGGGCGGCCGCCACAGGCCGCCACACCGAACGCTGCCCAGGGGGGTCGAAGATGCGCTCGCGCAGGAACGCCTCGCAGGACCGGCCGGTCACCCGGGCGACGAGCACGCCCAGCACGTCGTAGCTGACGTTGTAGAGCCACCGCTCTCCGGGCTGGTACATCAGCGGAAGCACACCCAGGCGGATCCGTTCTCGCCGTGGACCCTGTGCTCGAAGTACGCGCCCATCATCGGGGAGCCCTACCGGACTTCACCCCCCACGCGTCGGACGAGCCATGAAACCGCCGGCTCGGGCGGGTGGGGGACTTGCTCGGTGCCGCGCAGTGCGAGGGCCGCGGTGCGGGCGCGCTGTCAGCACAAGTCGTGCGGCGGGCAGTAACCATCCCCGGCGTGAATGAGCGCCCAGATCCACACGATGACGCCCACAACGGACACCGCGAGGACCATGATGGTGATGAGCACGTCTTTAACCGTCTGCGATTGACGCTTCGTCATGACCCGGCCTCCGCACTCGATACCTGGCTTCAACTGACAGCGTCCCACCGATGACCCGAGGAGGGAACGCCCCGATCCCAAGCTGGGACGGCGTCGCAGCCGGGCACGGCACCGGGCGGTCCTGCCGCGCGGCGGCCGCGTGTTCAGCAACGGACCCGGGCATGCCGCGGCCGGCGGACGTCCTTCCCGGCCCGGCCCGCGGCAGGCCGCCGGCACCGACAGTGATGAGCGCGTTCGCGATCGCCCGCGTCGGGTCGGTGGAGTTCGGGCCCGACATCGTGGAGTGCCTGGAGCGCATCGACGCCGTGCCTGGAGCGCATCGACGCCGCCTTGGAGCCGTTCGGGGGCCGGTTCGTGGTGCACGGCGGGAACGTCGAGGTGGCCGAGGGCGGTTGGGGCTCGGACGTCATCGTCATCGAGTTCCCCGACCGGGAGCGGGTGCGCGCGTGGTACGACTCCCCCGCGTGCCGGGAGGTCCTCCCGCTGCGCACCCGCCAACCGGTCGCCGACGCGATTTTCGCCGACGGGTGCCCGCGGGTTACCGGGGCGCGGACTCGCCGGCGCACAGAGCGCCGGCGGGGCGCTCGCGGGTGACGAGGTCGGTGCGTCCGGCGGTGGCGTCCAGCCACACGACGCGGGTGCCGCGGTCCGCGACGGGCGAGTCCTGGGAGCCTCGGTCGCAGGAGACGCGCTCGGGGGCGCCGCCGGTGAGCGGGAGCTGCCACAGCTTGGCGGTCCGGGCGTTGGTCCAGTCGTCGTGGACCCGCCCGGTGCGCGAGACGTAGGTGACCGCGCGCTCGGAGACGGTGAGCTGGTAGGGCTCGGGGGCGGTGGAGTCGGCCGGCAGGAGGTCGGTGGTGCCCGAGCCGTCCAGGGCGCCGGAGCGGATCGTGGCGCGCCCGGTGGGCGGGGTCTGGACCCACAGCATGCGGCCGCCGGCCAGGTGGACGGCGTCGGCCAGGTTCTTCGGGTCGGCGGGCACGTACTGGGCGGTGACCTTGCCCTCGGCGAGCGAGTACGCGGTCGGCGCGTTGACGTGGTCCTGGCCGGACATCCAGCTCTCGGTCCAGGCGAGGACGCCGCCGTTCAGGTCGAGGCCGCCCACCCCGTGACCGGCGGGCAGCGGGATCACCGTCTCCGGGGAGCCGTCGCCGTGGACGAGGTGGATGCGGGTGGTGTCGGTGGTGAAGTCCCGGAGCGTGTAGACGATGTCGCCGCCGGCCGTGCGGATGTTCTGCGGCTCCTGCCGGGCGTCGTGGTAGATGCTGCGCACCGGGCCGGCGCCGGTCAGCGGCGCGCTCAGCAGCTCGTAGCCGAAGACCCCCTGGGCGTCCTTGCCCACGGCCTTCCACACCGCGTTCGTGCCGTCGGTGGCCGCCCAGCTGTGGTAGCGGCCGTCGTCGGGGCTCAGTCGCACCGGGGCGGCGCTGCCGGTGACGGTGCCGGTGTACAGGGCGGTGCTCTTGCGGGTGGCGTCGGTGTTGGCGAGCATCACCCAGTGACCGTCGGCGACCACCGGGGCGGCCATGTTGTTGGTGACGCCACTGACCAGGACGTGGCTGTCCAGGCCGAGCTTGCGCTGCCAGCCGGCCTTGATGCCGTGGGCGTCGAAAGCGGCGGCGACGGTGCGCAGCTGGGCGTGGGTCAGGCCACTGGCGCGGCCGGCGGCCAGGACGGCGTTGCGGCCGGCGACGAAGTCGTCGAGCGGGGTCATGTACTCGGTGAGCGCGCGGTAGATCACGCGGTCGGCGACCAGGGGGTCCAGGGTGCGCCGGATGTCCCACAGGGCTCCGCCGAAGATGGTGGAGTTGAGGTGCACGCCGCCGCTGTCGGTGCTCAGGGAGGCGCCGACGTAGTCGTCGACGGTGGTGTGGTGGTCGTCCAGGTGGCGGGTGGCGCAGGCCTGCGGGGTGCCGGTGCGGCACAGGCCCTCGCCCAGCAGCGCGGCCCTGGGGTCGTCCATCGCGATGCCGCGGGTGGTGACCTCGATGGCGTTGCCGAAGTAGTCGGCGAGCGCCTCGTCCATGGCGCCGGACTGGCCGAGGTAGGCGAAGTTGGCACTGTTGGTGATGACGCCGTGGGTCATCTCGTGGGCGGAGACGTCGAGGGCGGCGGCGAACGGGAAGTACTTGTCGTCGCCGCCGCCGTAGATCATCTTGCTGCCGTCCCAGTAGGCGTTGGGGAAGGCGCGCCCGCCGGCGGTAACTCCGGTGACGGAGACGATCGGGCTGTTCTTGCCGTCCAGACCCGGGCGGCCCAGGCGGTCGCGGTAGAAGTCGTAGACGACACCGGCGTTGAGGTGCGCGTCGGTGGCGCCGTCGGTGCCGGTGGCGGCGGGGAAGTCGGGGGTCGGGGAGCTCGCGGGGTGGGCGTCGGCGGGGATGCGGTCGAAGTCGCCGACGTCGCGGCCGGCCGCGTCGTAGGTGGTGATCGCGGCGGGACGGGTGAGGTCGGTGAGCTGGTAACTGCCGTCCGCCTGGCGGGCGATGTTGACGCTCACGCTCTTGCCGTGGACGTCGGGGGCGGTGCCGGTGGCGGGGGTGACGGTGGCCGGGGCCGGGCCGGGGGCGGACGGCGCGACGGCCTCGGGGCGCGCGGCGGCCGCGGAGGGGGTGCGGGCATCGTGGGCGAGGACGACGACGCCGGCGGTGGCATCCACGTAGACGTCACGGGTCAGCGGGGTGCCGTCGGCGCCGGCGCCGCGCACGGCGTAGTGGCGGGTCAGCTTCCCGGCGCCGTCGGGCAGGATCACCAGGCCGGCGTCATCGGCGGTGGCCTTGACGCGGGCGGCGTCCGGCAGCGCGCCGAGCGCGGCGGTGCGCAGCAGCTCGTCCGCGACGGTGGGCTCGGTGGGGGCGGCGAGGCCGGTGAAGAACTTGCCGCCGACCGCCTCGACGTGCTGGGCCGCGCCGTCGCCGGCGAGGTGGACGAGGTACTGGGCGCCGAGAACGGGGACGCCGCCCTCGTTCTGCTGGAACCTGACGGTGCGCCGTCCGTCGGGGCCGCTCTCGGTGCCGGCTTCGGCGAGCTGGGCGGGGTCGACCCGGTAGCGGTCGCGGTGGGCGGCCAGGTGGGCGCGGGCGGCAGCGGCCGGGTCGCCGGGGGCGGGATCGCTCAGGCCGGTGACCAGCTGCGGGGCGGCGGTGTCCTGCCCGGCGACCACGCCGGGGACGGGGTCGCCGGCGGCCGGCGCGGGCGCGGTGTCGGCGGCGGCGGTCGGGGCGGCCAGGGCGGCCAGGCTCAGGGCGGCGGCTATGCCGGCGCCGAGGGCCTTGGGCGTGCGGGCGTGACGGTGCACTGCGCTCCTCTCACGGAACGGGAACACGGGAATCGGCGGTGGCGCCCTGCCCGTCTCCAATCGGCTGACGGTGTGCCAGGGCCACGTCACGAACATAAGCTATCTCTCGGCATATGTCGAACAACTACCTATCGGGAACTCCGGGAGCCCCGGCCCTCAGGCGACTCTCTGCCCGTGGAGGAGGAATGGGAGGACACGGCCGGCGAGGGCCTCGGCGACGCGGGCGGCCTGGGCGGGGGCCGCGGCCCGACCCAGCTCACGGACGGGGACGAAGCGGGCGCCGGCGCGGCGCCGTCGGTGATGCCACCGCCGGAGACGAGGCCGAGGCGCTCCAGGTAGCGGTCGGCGGGGGTGTAGTCGACGGCGCGCCGTCGTCGGGCCGGTCGGCGCGCTGACGGGTGCTCACGGACGTCTCCCGGTGGTCGTGGTCGGCGGCTGCCGCTGAGAGATGTCCGGCGCTCCCGACACCCGCCGAGCTCGTTACCGACCGGCGCGCCGCGCCCTCCCCACCACTCCTGATCCGGCCCCGCCGCCACCCCTCGACCAGCGAGCGGTCGGCACCAGCCGGCGGTGTTAGCCGCGACCGACGCGAGCGCGGGCGGTGTGCGAGGCGATGGACGTGAAGATCACGCACAGCAGCATCAACAACGTCCGCCTGAAGCTCAAGCGGCTCACTGACCGGGGAATCCCGGCCGAGACCGAGCAGGGGCTGTTCGCCCTGCCACGGCCGTAGGGCCTGTGGTCACCGGCCGACGGTGTCGAGGAGAACACGGGCCAGTTCGCGTGGCTGGGAGAACATCGGCCAGTGGCCAGTGGCCATCTCGACCAGCCGCCAGTGCTCGCCGGCCAGCAGCTCGGCCACGTCGTCACCCGGCTTGTCTCCAGCGAGCAGGCACAGGACGTACGTCGCCGGAAGTTCGGCAAGTGACCGGGCCAGCACGGCGGGCTCGGTCAGCGTGTCGCCCGGATGCGGCGTCGAGCCACCCACGATTCGGGCGATCTGGTCATCGGTGAGGCCCTGGCCGACGAAGTGGGCTGCGGTCACGAGCGGCCAGAATCCACCGTTCTCGGCGATCGACGTCTTCACCGTCGCCCCGCCGTCCGGCCACGCGGAGACGAACGACTCGCCGTCAGCCGGAACACTGGAATCGACGAAGACTACGCGGGCCAGCCGGTCGCCGATCCTCTCGGCGGCCTGACCCACCGGGATGCCCGAGTAGCTGTGACCCACCAGGACGACATCGCGCAGATCCTGGCGTTCGACCTCGTCAACGACGTCCTGGACGTGGGTCTGCTGCCCGGCGAGCACACCCTGCTTCTCAGCAAGACCGGACAGCGTCAGCGGGTGGACCCCATGGCCAGCCGCATGCAGATACGGCACCACCTCGTCCCACGCCCATGCCCCGAGCCGCGCGCCTGCGACCAGTACGAAGTCAGCCATGGTCGCACCGTAGTGGAGCAGCCCTACAACTCCACCGGAAATATCTTCGATGCAGTCGGCCCGGGTCCCTCCGGTCAGCCCGCAGCCAGCTTGCTCGCCCCGCCCGCAAGGCTGACCCAAACATCACGTCACATACCGCCCTCTCACACCGGATGCCACCAGCCGGTCCGGTGACGGGCTTGCTGCGCATAGCCCGCGAGTGGCCCGACACGACGACCAGCACCGGCGGCCGGTCTGGCCGTAGGGACCGGGCGAGCATCGACAGCCCAACCCGACCGGGAACTACCGGAACGAGGGACGCTGCCGTCCCGGCCCGGCGGCGCCAGCGGCGTTGGTGGAGGATCGCGTCGGAATCCCCGCCCCTGTGGTCACGATTCCCAGGGGAAGCCGGTCGTACATGTGCGCTGGAGGTGCCCGGTGTCACCGCTGGGCGCAAGGATTGCCCCCGGGCCGCGGCAGAGGGGGATCTCACACCGTCGTCGGTGTGGCTCGCAGACCGCCGAGCAATGCGGCCAGGTAGCGGTGCGCGGTGTCGATCCGGTCCGCCGGGGCGCTGCCGTGCACGTCTACGGCGTAGGCGATGCCGCACATGAGCGGGACCAGATCAGCTGCGGCCAGGTCGGGGCGGACCGCCCCGGCCGCGCGGGCTCGGTCGAGGAGTGCGGTGCCTGTGGACCACAGGGACTCCTTGAGTTCCGTGGTGCGCGGCAGGGCGTCGACGGAAGCGGCGGCGACCGGCGCCACGGAGGCGTCGGTGACCTGTGCCTCGACGGTGCGGGTCAGGAAGCTCTCCAGCGCGCGCCAGGCGTCGGTGTCGGCCAGCGCCTGCCTGCCGTGGGCGGCCAGGGCCTCCAGGCAGGGGGCGGCGACCGCCTCCAGGAGGGCCTCGGGCGTGGCGAAGTGGCGGTAGACGGTGCCGACTCCGAGTCCGGCGCGGCGGGCGACGTCGTTGAGCTGCAACGGCGTGCCCTGGTCGACCAGCTCGCGGGCGACGGCCACGATCCGGTTCCAGTTGCGGGCCGCGTCCTTGCGCAGTGGAGTCGTCGTCATGGGGACATGCTAATCGGATGGCTCATCCGGATGGCCCTGCCGCCCGTGCGCGGCCGGGCCCGGCACGGGCGACGGGGCCACGAGGGGCGCGTGCTGTCGGCTGAGTCGGCGCACTGCTTCGGCGACGCGCGGGTCGGTGGCCGTGCGCACCGGCGCCACCGGGCGTGCCGCGGCACCGATGACGATGCCGGTCCGGCCCGCCAGGGACTCGTCGGTGGCGGCGATGACGGAGGGCTTTGCGGCCTCGGCTGCCGGGCCCGCGGTGGAGCGTTCGAACTTGCGGCGCACGAGCGGCCACAGCAGCCGCAGGGCCGGTGAGACGATCTTCGGGTCGGTCAGGGTGCCATTGGTCATGTCGGTCGCGGCGCCTCCGGGGTCGGCGGCGAAGACCGAGACGCCCGTTCCGTCGAGTCGCGACGCCAGGTCGAGCGTGTAGGCGAGGTTCGCGAGCTTGGCGCGGCCGTACCAGTGGAAGCCGTAGTAGCCGCCGGGCGGCTCGACGGCGTCGAACACCCGCTTGGCGACACCGACTGCACCCGAGGTCACGTTCACGATCCTGCTCGGCGCACCGGCTGTGAGCGTGGGCAGCAGCAGTTCCGTCAGCAGGTACGGCGAAAGGTGATTGACGACGAACGACGCCTCCACGCCGTCCAGCTCCTGTCGATCCGCGAACATCGCTCCGACGTTGTTCACCAGCACGGTCAGCGGTTCGCCTGAGGCGGCGTGATCGTCGGCTATCCGGCCGGCGAGCGCGCGCACGTCATCGAGCGAGCCGAGGTCGGCGGGCAGGAACCGAGCGGGTCGCGCCGGATTCACCGCGTTGATCCGGTCGACCGCCCGGGCGCCTCGGTCGGCACTGCGCCCGACCACGGTGACCGAGAACCCGGCGGCAGCCAGTCCCAGAGCCGTCTCCAGGCCGATGCCGGCGGTCCCGGCCGTGACCACGGCTGTCTTCCTCATGCGTTCCTCCAGCGCGGCAATTCGGATAGGTCATCCGCTTAATGGCGACAGTAGCACAACCGGATGACTCATCCGTTTGTTGACGACAGATGTGGCCCTGCCGCCGGCGACGAAGCCCCCGCGAGCACCAGGCCCCGGAGCCCTCACTGAGCGGCGGTTCGGCGCTGCCCCAAGCGACGGTCGCCTCGCGGGCCGGCGTAGTCATCCACCGGCCGGGATCCCCGGTGGACAGCTGGGGAACTATGAGCCGGGCGACGGCCTCGGCCACGGGAGTGGGACCGGTGACGAGTTCCAGAAGCGGCCATTCCTCCTTGCCCCGGCGGGCCTTGAGGCCGTCGAGGCAGTCCAGGGCGTTCTGGGCGGCCCTGATCGGGCACTGACCCGACGGTACCGACGGTGAGCGGCCCGGACGCGCCTCGGCCCCGGCTCCCCTCGTGGGGGCCGGGGCCGAATCGATTCTGCGGCTCAGCGAGCGGTCAAGCCCGTTACAGCTGCTGCAGGATGACGACGACAAGGATCACCGCGGAGATCAGGAATCCGAGCAGGACGCCCGCCACGGTGGGCGTCACCCGGTCCCGGAGCTGCTTCGCCGGCTTCACCCGCTGCGTCGGGTGCGTGCTGTACTCCCACCAGTTCACCAGTCGCTGGAAGTCCGTGTCGAAGTCCGCGGACGGGTACAGCCGGCTGGTCTGGAGGCCCGGCAGCGAGCGGCGCCGCCCGTCGGTCAGGAAGACCCGCGCCGCGTACGCCACCGAGCCGTTGCTCTTGGTCTCCCGCACGTCGATCCAGCGGATCTCCTGCCACGGGTACGTCCGGCCGCGCCCGAAACCCCAGCAGACGCTGACACCGTCGGCGCCGACCCGGCTCCAGGAGCGCCAGCTCAGGACGGCGGCCGGCACGCAGAGCGCGACGGTCACGAGGACGATCCAGAACGTGGGCCAGGCGCCGAGCTTCATCCCGCCGAAGACGAGCTGGGCCGTGATCACGAGGAGGAGCGGGAGGAAGTTCGACCACGAGGGCCGGAACAGGTCTTTCCCCCGGAAGATCAGTTCGTTCACAGGCGCACACTACGCCTGAGCCCAGGGCCGGAACAGGGGGTTTCACGGCTTACGTACGGCGGGCGGGAGACCGGCAGACCGGCCGGCCGCGAGGGGCGGACGGCCCCGCCGCGAACGCGTCCGCCGCCGACGTCTTGCCAGCGGACCGGACCCCTCCCTACCGTCGAATGGCGGAAGTTGACAGACCGTCTCACAACCCGTCGTGCCACCCCCACGAAGGAGCGACGATGTCCAGGACCCGTCCCCGGCGCCGACTCGGCGTCCGATCCCTCTGCACCCTCGCGGTTGCGCTCGGCCTGCTCGCCCCGGCCGCCGCCACCAGCAGCGCCGCCCCCGGAGCCACCCCGGCGCTACGGGAGGTGATGTTCGTCGGCAACAACTGGGACGGCACCGCCGACGTGATCGAATCCTCCGGCGCCCTCAGCAAGGTCGGACGGATCGACGTCATCCCCGACAAGGACCAGCGGCTCGCCGAGATCTACCTCAACCCCGTCAAGCTCGGCTACTTCCTCGGCATCAGGCTCGGCCCCGGCGAGGGCCACGACCAGTTCGTCGACGACATGTACAGCACGCCGGACGGCACCGCCGTGGTCGTCTCCCGGCCGAGCTTCGCCGACGTGGTCTCCCTCGACCTCGCCACCGGGCGAATCAACTGGCGCTTCCCTGTGGCGGGTTACCGCGCCGACCACATGGCGCTCTCGCCCGACGGCACCCGGGTGGCGGTCTCCGCCTCCACCGCCAACACCGTGCACGTCCTGGACGTCCGCACCGGCGCCGAACTCGGCTCGTTCCACACCGGGGACAAGCCGCACGAGAACATCTTCACCGACGGCGGCCGGCAGCTGTGGAACATGTCCATCGGCAACGTCGAAACCGCCCTGGACGCGCCCTGGCTGGACTGGACGAAGGGCGACCGGCACATCACCGTCGTCGACGCGGCCACCCTCACCCCGATCCGCGAGATCGACATGCGCAAGCGCCTCGACGACGCCGGCCTCGGCGGCCTCTCCAACGCCGTCCGGCCCGCCGTCTTCTCCCCGGACGGCACCCGGCTCTACTTCCAGGTGTCCTTCTTCAACGGATTCCTGGAGTACGACGTGGCCGCCGACCGGATCACCCGGGTGAAGACCCTCCCCGTCGACCCGGCCGCCAGTACCGACCGCACCACCTGGCCCAACGACTCCCGCCACCACGGCCTGTCGATGAGCCCGTCGGGCGACCGGATCTGCGTCGCGGCCACCGTGGACGACTACGCGACGGTGGTCGACCGCGCCACCCTCCAGGAGGGGCCGCTGGTGCCCGCGTCCAAACCGTACTGGGCGACGGTTAGCGGGGACGGCAAGTCCTGCCTGATCTCGGAGAGCGGCGCGGACCAGGTCACCGCCATCGACTTCGCGACCGGCCGCAAGACCGCCTCGGTCGCCGTCGGCCACCACCCCCAGCGCGTCCGCCTCGGCCACGTCCCCACCGGCTGGACCGGACCCACGAGGCCGTAGCGTGCCGAGCCCGTGGCGGAGCGCCGGTCCTCCTCGGCGTGGCGGCGCGTCCGTCCCGGGCCCCGGTGAACTCGGGCAGGGAGCAGCGGTGCACCGCGGCCATCGGCCGCGTCCGGGGAACCGGCCGCGCAGACCGACCGGACCACTGTCGTACTGTCAGCGACTACAGCGACTACTCGGCGAACCAGTGCTCACGAGGATCGACCACGATCACCTCCCACCCGCTCCCGACCACGACCGTGCCGTCGGGAGCGACGGCGACGGACTCGACGTCTGCGGGCTGGGGGAGCATCGCGACGGTTTCGCAGGTGGTGAGGTCCCAGACGCGGACGGTCCGGTCCGAGCTGCCGGTCACGGCGACCGGCCGGCCGGCCACCGTGGTGCACGCCACTGCGGTGACCCGGCCGGTGTGGCCCACCAGCAGGGCCCGTTCGGTGCGGGTGCCCAGGTCCCAGACGCGGGCCGTCCCGTCCGGCCCGGCGGTCACGGCCATCGGACGGCCGTCGAGGTCGACGCATGCGACCGAGCGCAGCCAGCCGACTTCATTGGCGATGATCGAATGCTCAGCGGTGACGAGATCACAGATCCGGAGGTCTCCGTCGACGCTGCAGGTGACCGCCACCGGTCGGCCGTCGAGGACCGTGCAGGCCACGGCGTCCACCCGTTGACGGTGGTCCGGGAAGTCGGCCACCGGCTCTCCGGTTCTCAGGTCCCACGCGTTCAGCCAACCGTCCCTGCTGCCCAGGACCACGATCGCCCGCCCGTCGATCGTGGTGCACGCGGCGGCATCGACCATACCTCTCGCCGTTCTGGGCAGGACCGCGCGGCGGGTCCCGGAGGCCAGGTTCCACGACCACGCGTCACCGAAGATGCCACCGCTGACCGCAATCGTTCGCCCGTCGACGACCGCGGACGCCAGTGCCCACAGCGACGTCTCCTGACCCTCAAGGACGGCCCGTTGCGCGCCCGTCGCCAGGTCCCACACGCGCACGGTGCCGTCCGAACCGCCCGACAGGACGACGGGGGTGCCCTCGATCTCGGAGAGCACGGTCGCCCGCACCGTGTCGCTGTGACCTCGCTGACCGGTCGGTTCCGCCCGGGACGTCAGGTCCCACACCCGCAGCGCCCGGTCCCGGCTCGCGGTGACGGCGACGGGCAGCCCGTCCATCACGGCGAACGCCACCCCTCCGACGTCGTCGTTGTGACCGCCCAATTCGACCCGCGGCTCGCAGGCCGCAAGGTCCCACACCCGCACGGACCCGTCATTGCTCCCGGTCACGGCGATCGGAGTTCCGTCGACGGTGGTGCACGCCACCGCCTCCACATGGTCGGTGTGACCGCTGAGCAGGGCCTGTGGTTCGCCCGTCTCCAGGTCCCACACCCACACGTCGCCGAACCAGGCACCCGTCACCGCGACGGGTCGGCCGCCCACCACCGTGCACGCCACCGCACTGACCCTGGGATCGTCCGGGCCGAAGGGTCGGACCTCCCTGGTGGTCAGGTTCCACATCAGCATGCGCTCGTGATAGGGCGCGATGACGGCGAAGGGCTCGCCGTCGATCTCGGTGCAGGCGACCGCGACCACATGGCCGTACTCGGTCGCCGCCCTGATCCGGGCGAGCCGCTTGCCCGTGGACAGGTCCCACATCCTCACCCACCTGTCCCAGCTGCCGGTGACGGCGATCGGCCGGCCGTCGACCACCGTGCACGCCACCGTCACCACCCAGTTGGTGTGGCCCGTCAGGACGGCGCGCTCGGTACAGGTGCTCAGATCCCAGATCCGCACCTTGTTGTCCCAGCCGACGGTGACGGCCACCGGCCGACCGTCCACCTCCGCGCAGGCGATCGCCGGCACGATGGTCCTGTGGCCCCCGGGCAGAGCACGTTGCCGGTCCGAGGCCAGGTCCCACACCCGCAGGGAGCCGTCCCATCCCGCGCTGACGGCCACCGGGCGTCCGTCAACGACAGTGGTCGCCACCGAGTCCAACCCGACCGGATGGCCCAGGCTCGCCTCCAGCTGGGGGCTGGTCTGCATGCCGGTGGCCCAACGGGGACGCCAGGCCAGCCCGTGGCAGAGTTCCCGGTGCAGGGACCCGGCCCGGTAGCGGAGCGCGTCGAGCGCCAGCAGGAACCGGCGCTCGTCGACCGGACCGTCCCGATGGCGGTCGGCCGACGCGAGGTACACGGCGCGGACCAGGCGGCCGTGATCGGCCCGGGCGGTGTTCAGCGCCGGGAGCAGCGCGTCCGGGTGGGCCCGGACGACGAACTCGGTGTCCGGCAGGAGTTCGTCGATCCGGCCCGCCGCGGCTGCGTGGGTGGCCAGGTGGCGCAGCAGGTACGGGGATGCGAAACCCCAGTCGGGGGTGGTCTCGGCGCCGGGCGGGACGGTGTCGAGCAGCGCGCGGTGGACGGTCACGGCGTGCTCCGGTCGGGCCGTGTGGTCGGTCAGTGCCTGGTGGAAGTACCGGTACAGCAGCCGCCCGTCGGAGTCCGTCGCGGTACGGAGGTAGAACGCGGCCTGTGTCAGGGCCTCCCTGGTGTCCTGGACGCTCGAAGGCCGGACGGGGTCGCCGTCGGCCCGGGCGAGGGCCGAGGCCACGGCATGGATGAGGTCGAGAGGCATGCCCTGGCCCTGGGCGTGGCCGAGCACGGCCAGCACCCGGCCGATCCACGGGGTGGTGGCGGCCAGGCGTGCGACGTGGAGGTCGAACATCTCGGTGAGCTCGCACGGCGGCTCCGGGGTGCCCGGCTGGTCGCCGGCGTCGTCGTCGGCGCCGGCGTTGGCGTCGGCGGCCGGGGTGTCCAGCGGGGCGCTCAGGAGGTGGTCGGCGTAAAGGGCGGCGATCAGGAACGCGCCGTGCTCGGCCCCGTGGGCCAGGCGGTGGGCTGCGGCCATCGCCGTGGCGGGCGAGTGCCGGGGGTAGAGGAGGTCCGTCAGGTACTGTCCCAGGTCCCTGGCGAGGTCGTCGCGGCTCTGGGCGTCGAGATCCAGGAGGGCCCCGCCTGCCTCGGTCGCGGCGTCCCTCAGTTCGGCCAGGAGGTCCCACCAGGGACGGGTGCCGATCACCACCCGGCACTCGGGGGCGTTGTCGTCCGGGCCGAACCCGGACAGGGGCAGCAACAGCTCGCGCACGAGACCTCGGGGGTCGGCGGCCTCGTCGAGCGCGTCGAGGACCAGAACGACCGGACCGGCCGACCTCAGCCGTTCGACCAGTCCCCTGGTGCTCCGGGTCTCCCCCGCATCGTCCGCTGTCGGGCCGTCCAGTTGGCCCAGCAGGGACTCCACGACCTCCCGGGTGGTGAGTTGACGGGCGTGGACCGCCAGGATCCGCGCCTCCGGACGCGGCCGGAAGTCGTGCACCCGCGACAGGACGCGCTCGCGCACCGCCGCGAGCGCCGGGTGGGTGAGACAGACGGCGACTCCGAGCAGGGCCGACTTCCCCGAGCCGGGCCCACCGGTGACCACCAGCAGCCGGCCCTGGTCGTCGTCGACGTCGTTCAGCCAGGTCTCGATGCGGATGAGCTGTTCGCCGCGCCCGCTGAAGAGGCAGCCGTCGGCACGCGTCGTACCGACCGCCCGGGAGACGAAGTGCAGCACGTCCAGGCCGGGATCGCTGTCGACCGCGAACTGGCGCAGCGCGGCGTCGGTGCGGGTGAGGAACCGGTCGGCGAGGTCCTCCGAGTACCCCGGGTTCAGGAAGAACGCCGGCGGCTGCAGCACTGCCTCGTCGTGCGGGGTGCGCACCACGGTCTGCCCGCTGTCGCCGGTCCCGGCCGTGCGCCGGAGTTCACGGTCGATCTCCATGGCCAGGGTGTCCACCGGCACGTACTCCAGCTCCGGCGACAGGTCCAGCAGGCCCTTGGCGAGCCGCTCCAGCACCGTGGCTGCGGCGCCGCTGAACCGGGCACCGTACGCGGCTTCGTCGGCCGCGCAGGCCGCGATGACCCACGCTTTGCGTCGCACCCCGGACAGCCTGAGCACGCTCTGCGCGGCCAGCGCCTGGCCGCCGCCGCAGACGTCCAGCAGGAACAGGGTGGGTCCGACGCGCCGGGAGTGCTCGACCCTGCGGATGAGTTCGCTGCTGCTCAGAGCCGTGGCGGGCAGATCGGCCACGTCGCTGTCGCGTACGACGAGGTAGAGGTCGTCACCTTCGATCGCGCCATGGCCGCAGAAGTGGACGACCAGGGGGTCCTCCGTCTGCCAGAGGCGTGCCAGGGTCGATCTGGCCGTCTCGACGTCGGGGTCGTGCAGAGGCTCACCCGCCGGCACCCCGGCCCGCCCGAGGGCGTGGGCCACCCGTTCGACGGTCCCGGCCACACTGGGCAGAGGTGCGAAGGGCGTTGTGCCGTTCGCCCGGTCCTCCTCCGAGACCACCTGCTTCGGGAACCCGCCCACCCCGATCACCAGCGAACGAACCGCCACGCGCCGTCCTCCCCCTCATTGCCACCCGGCTCGCCCTGACGACTCGACCGGCGCCACATGACGAACCGTCAGGACAGAAGATAGGGGGCGAGTGCCGCGGCCGGCAGGCCGTTCGCCAGATAGCCGCCCAGGGTGTGGAAGTCGACCGCTCCGATGTCCGTCGTCCCGTGCTGGTCGACGGGGAAGGCTCCGCCGAGTTCCGGGGGCAGAGCGACCAGATCGCCGACATCGGCGATGTTGACCCACCGCCCGACACCGGACGGCCTGGGGGCGCGCCCGGCTCGCGGCCCGGGCTCCAGCTTCCGCGTGACGAACGGCAGCCCCAGCGGCGAGCCGAGCGTCACCAGGAGCTCCACTTCCAGCTCCGGGAAGGCGTGCAACGCCTCGTAGGTCACCACCGAGCCCAGCGAGTGCGCGACCACCACCCTCGGCCGGTGAAGCCGGATCGTGTCCGCGACCACGTCCCGGGCCGCCTGCCGGGCCTCCGGGCGGGTCAGGTAGGCGTTCACCTCCCTCAGCACCCCGACCACGAGACGGGACACCCGGTCCACCGCCGCCTCACGGAGCCGCGAGACCGGACCGGCACCCGTACGGTGGTGCACCAGACGCCCCACCGCCTGTCGCAGCGGCGCCAGCAGTACGGCCTGCGACTCTGCAGGTTGCGGAGCCCCGGCTACCACCAACCACTCCCACGCCTCTGCCAGCTCCGCCTCCGACAGCCCGTCCATCGGCGCACCGTCGGCCTGCGACTCCGCCGGACCGGACCGGAGCACGTGCGCGTAGTAGGCCATGACCACTTCCGGCACCGGCACGTGCCCCAGCCCTGCAGCCACCAACCCCAGCCCGAGGTGTGGGCGCGCCCGCTCGGCCAACCCTGCCGCGGCTTCCTCCGGCGTCAACCCGCTCTGCAGGTTCCAGATCCCGTGCACCAGCACGACCGGTTCCACTGCCCACCCCCACATGCCCCGACCGGCTCTGCCGGCCCCTGCCCCACCTCTACCCGCCCGGAGGCCACGGCGCATCCACTTCCGGCGCGGAGTGGACGGAGTTTCCGCTGCGCTTTCTGAGCCAGCAGGCCGGGTCGCCGCCACAACGGGACCGCATCGAGGAGATCCGCGACAACCTCATCGCCCGCATCGCCGAAGCCGAACACGAAGGCTGGCTCGGTGAGGTTGAAGGGCTCCGTGTCAGCCTGGCCGGAGCGGAAGACAAGCTCGCACAGGTCACCGGACACGCGGCCAGTGCGTTGGTCGTCTCCCGAGGCCGACTCTCCGAAGGGAGCCGTGAGCATGGCCGGGATGACCGCGTCTGCGCCAACGGGACGAAGCGTTGGTGTTTCAGAATGCGCCGGAGGACAGTCGGCTTGCGGCCTGGACCCATGGCTGCGGCTCGACCAGGTCGTCCCTGTCGAAGGCGTCCTCCTCGAACCAGCCCGTCCCCGCGAGCCATGTCTCCAGCCACGCGGCGAGGCTGTCGGAGTCAAGGAACCAACACTGATCCCACGATCCGCCGCTGTACGGGTTCGGCTCGAAGAGCAGGACCTGACCGTCCTCACTGAGACAATCAACGCCTGCGTACATGGCGCAGCCCCAGGTCAGGATCGGTACGACGCCTTCGGGCCACTCGGGTTGCTTCACGCCAACGGACGCCTCACGTCGCGTCAGGTATTCGCCAACGACGCTGGAGCCCGGACCAAGCAGCGGCAGCAGTCGGTGGTCGGGGCCGAAGCCGCCGTCAGCGACCTCGCGATACAGGCGCGCAAGTAGGGGATGCAGCGCGAAGCCCAGCTGCCCCTCGGCCTCCGCAATCTGGGCACCGCCGACAGGCGCCGGAAGGTCCTCGTTGTCCGATGCGGCCCGGCTGGCGACGCGTTGCACGAGGTCATCAATGTCGGTCATGACCGTGATGCTGTCAGAGCAGGCCGACATGTCGACGGCCAGGGCCGCCGGGCGGGCTGGTGGGCGACAGGAAGTTCAGAGAAGACGAACGATCAACGCTCGTTTTCCCGTGCCGAGAAGAGTTCAGCGCACTCGCTGGCGAAGGAACAGAGCTGGTCCACGACCTGCCGGTACTCCTGCGGATCCCGCACCGTGTTCGACGTGGCATCGGTCCACTGCTGCCACAGGCCACCGGCGGCAAGGTAGCGGGATGCTCGCTCGGTCCCAAGGACGGCATCGAGGTGAAGCAGTGTGCTGAGAGCAAAGGTCTGGTCGTAGACGAGGTCGGGTTGAGGCAAGTAGCGATCAAGGTATCTGCAGACCAGATCGGCGTCCGCGCTGGTGCCGAACGTGGCAAGAGTGATGCAGTAGGACCCGCCGTAGGGGCCTCCGCTGGCCAGCAGGAGCTCGCCGATGCGGCTGCGGAACTCGGTCCTGCCAGCTACAACCACCAGCCAGGAGGCAGTCCTACGCTCTCGCCAACCGCCTTCGAAAAGGATGTCGAGCTCAGCGGGAGTGATCTCCGCGGCAGCCTGGACCAGCTCCCTCATGAAGAGGTCGCGCTCAGGTCCGCTCAACCGCAGCGAGCTTCCACCCAGCCGCAGGTACCGCCGGCCGGGCGCCACGAATCGTCGGACCAAGTCCATGAGTTCAGGGTCGGTGCTGGCATAGCGCATGGCTGCATCCTTGCCCGGCGAGGACCCAGCTGCCAGCAATTTACACAGAGCCTCAAGTGGCGATCGCTCGTTCAGAGAAGCCTGTGTCAGGTGCCCACCAATCCGCGTGGACCCAGCCCGGATGCCCCTCCGGAGATCCACGCCAACCTCGTCGACACTCTCCAAGAGGCCAAGGACCATGACTGGCTCGGCGAGGTCACCGCCATCGAGCCACCATGGCCGCCGCCACGCAGAAGCCAAGGGGCATGCGCGAGCGTGCAACCCAGCCGTCCACCGTTCACCTCGGCATGCCCGACATCCGCCGCGACACCGGACGCAGCAGCGCCGACGCTGAGACAGCCTTCCCCACGGGTCCTAGGCTTCGCGGATGACCTACGAAGAGCTGTGCTGCGAACCGATAGCGGCGCTTCCAGAAGGCGAGCCCGAGACATCCTTCGGCCGGCGTTGGGATGACCGGCTCTGGTTGAACGTTCCTGGCCCCTTCTAGCCGTCCTCGGACGACGGCCGGGGGCCGGTCCCGGCGGCGAGGTCCTCGATGAACCGTTTGAAACCGCGCAGGTCGCCGCGTACCTGGAGGCCGAGCACGCCCAGCTTGTCGGCGGCCTTCTCGGCCAGGCCGGTGGGCTGGAAGGCCATGGTCATCGTCACCCTGGTGCGACCCGCGCCGAGCGGCTCGAAGTCGACCGTGCCGGTGTGTTTCACGCTCTCGCCGGTGGTGCGCCAGGCGACCCGCTCATCGGGCACCCGCTCGACCACTTCGGTCTCGAACTCCCGGGACAGCCCGGCGATCCTGGTCCGCCAGTGGGCACGGCGATCGTCCAGCTGCCTGACCTCCTCCACGCCCTCCATGAACTTCGGGAAGTCCTCGAAGGTCGCCCACTGGTCGTAGACGACGCGGACGGGGACGTCCACGTCGATCGACTCCACCACCGTGCTCATGGGAGTCCCATCCCTTCTGCAGCCGTCTTCGTAGGGTCGTGACCTGTCGGTTCCGATGGGCGCACGGCCGACCGCGCGAGCCGTTCGTCGGCCACGACGGGTTACGCCGGCCCTGCCGCCCCGAGGCCGTCTGATCGGTTGCGGGGACACGCCCCGCGGAGGGCCGCTTGACGAGCTTCCGGCAGATGACCTCACGACCGGGCAGGTGCTCCGCCTTCGGTAGGGGAGGTTGACTCAGGAAACTCATCGCCGCACCTCTCCATGCCGTCCTGCCAGCCGTCCTGCCGCCCGGCCGCCGGGAGCGGGGAATCCGCAGCCGACGCTTCTGCCAGCCTGGGCCGTGCACCGGGCGGCGGCAACCCGCCGTCCTGCCCGCCGCCGGTCGGGCGGCCCGCTTCCCCCTCCCGGTGGGCTCACTCTTCGGTCGAGGGCGTTCCCGGCCGTTCGCGATCACCACACGGTGGCCGGACCGGCCGCCCGGCCGTGGTCGGGCGGCGCTCTGCTCCGGACCGGGCCAGGCGACCGGGACCGGTGCCCGCGTCCCCGGCGAAGATCGAAGATCGGAGTGCCTTCGCCCGTCAGCCGGCCAGGATCACGGAGGCGGCCGTCCGCCACCCCGCATCGGTCCGGGCGACCAGTTACAGCACGCGGACACGCTGGAACTCCCGCCCCTGACGGTCCCGGCGCCCCGGGCGACCTCGGTCTCCACGGCCCGCTCGTTGAGCCCGCGCACCACCGTGTCGAGAGCCGTGCTGCCTCCGTTGTCGGCGTCCCGCAGCGCGCTCAGTTCTTGTCGATGTCGAAGGGCCCGGGACAGCGCCTCGGTGGAGGTGAGTACCGTGTGGGCCGTCCCGGTGGTCGTGCTGGTCGGCACGGAGAAGTAGTCGAGGAGCGGCGCCGGATCGGTGCTCCGTTCCGCCGCCGGTCCGGTGAACGTCTCGACGTATCCCTCGAACCAGGTCCGTGCTTCGTTCGCGACGGTGGTCAGGTCGATGCGCGTCATCGGCGGTTCCTCGTTCCTCTTGCGGACGAGCCCGGGCCTCGGTTCAGCCGTTGAGGGTCTTCATCAGCTCGGGGGCGTAGCGGTCGCCGGAGACGATGCCGCGCGGGGCAACGGCTTCGATGGCGGCCAGGTCCTCATCGGTGATCGTCACGGTGGTGGCCGCGACGTTCTCCTCCAGGTAGCGGCGGCGCTTGGTGCCGGGGATGGCGACCGCGCCCTGGCGCAGCACCCAGGCGAGCGCCAGCTGGGAAGGTGTGACCTGTTTGGCGGCGGCGATGCGGCGGACCTCGTCGACCACGGCCAGGTTGCGGGCGAAGTTCTCGCCCTGGAAGCGCGGGTCGGTGCGGCGGAAGTCGTCGGCGGCGAAGTCGTCCGGGCTGGTGATCGCGCCGGAGAGGAATCCGCGTCCGAGCGGTGAGTAGGCGACCAGGCCGATCCCGAGCTCGTTCAGGGTGGCCATGACCCCGTCGTCCTCGATGCCGCGTTCGAAGAGCGAGTACTCGGTCTGGACCGCCGCGACCGGGTGGACCGCGTGTGCGCGGCGGATGGTCCGCGGGGCGGCTTCGCACAGGCCGATGTGGCGGACCTTGCCGGCGGCCACCAGGTCGCCCATCGCGCCGACGGTCTCCTCGATCGGCACCTGCGGGTCGACGCGGTGCAGGTAGTAGAGGTCGACGTGGTCGGTGCCCAGGTGGCGCAGGGAGCGCTCCAGGGCGCGACGAACGTACTCGGGGCGTCCGTTCAGGCCGACGAGCGTTCCGTCGTCGGTGAACTCGACGCCGGTCTTGGTGGCGACGACGGCCTGCTCGCGGTGGCCGGCGAGAGCCTTGCCCAGGAGCTGTTCGTTGATGAACGGGCCGTAGCTCTCGGCGGTGTCCAGCAGGGTCACGCCCAGTTCCAGGGCGCGGTGGACGGTGGCGAGGGACTCGGTCTCGTCGGTGCTGCCGTAGAAGGCGCTCATGCCCATGCAGCCGAGTCCTTCGACGGAGACGGTCAGGCCCTGGCTGCCGAGTGTGCGGAGTTCCATGGTGATCTTCCTTGCTGTTGCGGGGCCGTCCCGCGGTGACGTCTGGTTGGTTGCGTGGTGGGGCGCTGGTCAGCGCACCCAGGCGTCGGTGAGGGCGCGGACGGCGGAGCCGTCGAGGTCGGCGAGGGTGGTGGCGGTGAAGTCGCGGGCCCACGGGGAGGTCTGGATGCGGAAGGGCGGGCGGGGGAGGGCCAGGGCGTCGACGATCGGGGCGGCCGCCTCGGCCGGGGTCTGGGCGTTGCCGAACGACTGCCGGGTGCGGGTGACGTAGGCGTCGAGCGCCGGGGCGTAGGGTCCGGCGGCGGCGAGCAGCGCGGGCAGGTCCAGGCCGAGGTTGGCGACGAACTCGCTCGCCACCGCGCCCGGTTCGACCACCGTGACGTCGACACCGACGGTGGCGGCGACCGGCGCGAGGGACTGCATGAAGCCCTCGACGGCGAACTTGGCCGCGCAGTACGCCTCGTTGAAGGGCTGGCCGACGACGCCGCCGACGCTGGTGACGGTGATCACCCGCCCCCTCGACGCGCGAAGGTGGGGCAGCGCGGCCCGGGTCACCGCCACCACGCCGAAGAAGTTGACCTCCATGGCCGCGCGGACGTCGTCCAGGCTGCTCTGCTCGATGGTGCCGATCTGGGCGGCGCCGGCGTTGTTGACCAGCGCGTCCAGGCGGCCGTGTTCGGCGACGACCTCGTCCAGGCAGGCGGTGATGCCGGCGGAGTCGGTCACGTCCAGGCGCTTGACCTGGATCAGTTCCTCGACCCCCGCCTCGGCGGCGGACTTCAGCAGGGCCGCGGCCTTGCCGGTGTCGCGCATGGTGGCGATGGTCGTCCAGCCGGCCCGGGCGGCGCCGATGGCGGCCGCCAGGCCGATGCCGGAGGAGGTACCGGTGATCAGAACCGTCTTGGGGGAGGTCATGAGGGTCTTCCTCGCAGGGGAGCAGAGCGGGCCGAAACCCGTAACCGGGGAGTTCCCCGGTTCTCCTTCACGGTAAGCGGGGAACTCCCCGGTTGTCCAGCTAGACTGGTTCCCGACGAAGGGAACAGCCTTGACCACCAAGCCGAGCGTGTTGCGCGCCGATGCCCGCCGCAATCGGGAGCGCATCCTCGAAGCGGCCGTACGCGCCTTCTCCGAGAAGGGCCCGGACGTCGCGATCGACGCGATCGCCAAGGCCGCCGGCGTCGGCTCGGCCACGCTCTACCGCCACTTCCCGACGCGCGAGGCGCTGGTCGAGGCGGCCTACCGCAACGAGCTGGCCCGCGTCTGCGACAGCGCCACGAAGCTGCTCGCCGACCATGCGCCGGACCGGGCGATCCGCCTGTGGATGGACGGCTTCATCGACTACGTGGCCGCCAAGCAGGGCATGGCGGACGCGCTCCGGGCCGCGGTGGCATCCGGTGCGGACCCGTTCGCCGAAACCCTCGACAGGCTCGGCACCGCGCTCGACAGCCTCCTGCACGCCGGGGCCGAGGCCGGTCTCCTGCGCCCGCACATCGACCCCCTCGACGTCGGCTTCAGCCTGGCCGGCGTCGCACTGATCACCAGCGCTCCCGACCAGCGCGAACGGGCGGGCCGCCTCCTCGACCTGCTCCTCGACGGCCTCCGGTACGGAGCGGACCGGCCCGCGTCCAGCTCCTGACCCCCCTCCGGCCGGCCGCCGGCCGGTCGCCGACCGGCCGGCGATCACAGGAAGCACGACGGTCCGGTGTCCCGCAGGCCTGGCACATCGGCCCGTCCGTCGTCCGGCGGCCCGGCGTCCGGCGGCCCGGCGGCCCACCTGGGGCGTGAGAGCCCGGAAGGGCCGGTGTGGGAGAGTGCGTGGCGATCACGAATCCTGGGGGTGGATCGATGCGCACACGCCACTGCGCGATGGCGGGGATCGTTCTGGCGGTTCTCTGCGTGCCCGCCTGCGCGGCCGACCGGAAGGCCGGGCCGGAGGCCGCCGCGGCCTTCACGCCGGTGCCCGCACCGAAGAACCTGCGCGAGGGCCTGCTGACCCAGGAGCGGCTTCCCCGGGGGTTCCGGCTGAAAAAGGTGGAGGTCGACCCGACGTCGACCGCCGCTTCGGCCACGCCCGTTCCCATCGCCTCGCTTCGGTGCGACGCACTCGAAGTGGACTCCTTCATGACGACCCACGCCCCACCCTTGGAGAGCGTGGCGGCGGACCTCGAACGGACGCCGTCGGGCGGCGAGGACGGCGGCTGGTTCGGCCGGGAGCTGCTCGGCCGCTACGCGCCCGGCCGAGCGGCCGAGGTCATGGACGCCATCCGCGGCGCCGCGAAGCGCTGCGCCTCCTTCACCACCACACTCACGGACGGCACGAAGATCCGGGAGACGGCGTCCGTCACGCCGGCCGCGGTGCCGGCTGACGACAGCCTCCTGATCCACTTCACCTCGACCTCCCCCGGGGCCTCGAAACCCTTCGAGAAGGTCACCGGTTTCGTCCGCCAGGGCGACGTGGTCCTCGTGGTGCAGCACTCCTCCAGCCAGAGGCCGTCCACGGACACCCAAGAGGTCCTGGCCGCCGCCGTGAAGGCGTACCGCTCCGCCGGCGGCTGACGCCCTGCGCCCCGGTCCTCGGGCCGTTCCCCGTCGGCCTGGTGTGACGGCGATCTCAAAGGGCGGCCACCGGCACTGACTCAGCGTGAGGGCGGTGGGTCGGTCGGTGATACGGCCGGGGCCCGTCCAGTGAGTGCGCTCACAGGGAAATGCGGTGCACGACGACGGATAGTGGTGTCCGTTTTGCCCCATTTTGAGACCGTTTGACGAGCAACTCAAGCGTATTGGCGCAGGTCGGAAGGGTCGGCGGGGATGAGCGGCCCCGGCGCGGCCCGTCTCTCGGATCGGTGCCGGCTCGCTTCGGCTACGACTGCGGATCGTAAGGAGGGGGTCTTGGCGACCGCCGATCCGGTCTGGCAA
>NZ_JBIWPL010000050.1:0-24802 GCF_044768255.1 Kitasatospora sp. NPDC101157
GCCCGGTTACATTCCGAACCCGGAAGCTAAGCCTCACAGCGCCGATGGTACTGCAGGGGGGACCCTGTGGGAGAGTAGGACGCCGCCGAACAATTATTCCAAAAAGACCCCCTCCCATTCGGGAGGGGGTCTTTTTGCGTTACCCTCTGCCAATGCAGAATCTGACCCTGACCTGGCAGACCGCCGGGGGCGCCGCCGTCGTCCTCCACGGAGGCGCGTACGCGGCGGCGAGGGTCCGGAAGCCGGGGGTTTCGGCGCTGCTGCGGGAGGCCGGCACGCTGCTGGCGCTGTTCGCGCTGTGGCAGTTGGTGGGGCACCTGTCCGTGATGAGCGCCGACCACGCGCTGGACCGGGCGGGCTGGATCCACCGGACCGAGCAGGAGATCGGGCTGCCGGACGAGGCGTCCTGGCAGGCGGCGGTCACGCCGTACCCGGTGGCGGTGCGGCTGGCGAACTACTACTACGCGGTGATGCACTTCGCCGTCATGCTCGGCGTGCTGCTCTGGGTCTTCCTGCGGCACCGGGAGCGCTACGCGTGGGTGCGCAACACGGTGGTGATCACCACCGCGGTCTGCCTGCTGGTGCAGTTCGTCCCGGTGGCGCCGCCGCGGATGCTGCCGGAGAGCGGGTTCGTCGACGTGGCCGCGGAGTACGGGCAGTCGGTGTACGGCGGCGCGGTCGGCGGGGTGGTGGTGGCCGACCAGCTGTCGGCGATGCCCTCGGTGCACGTCGCCTGGTGCGTGCTGGCGGCGGTCGCGGTGGTGCGGGTGTCGCGGAGTCCGTTCCGCTGGCTGGTGCTGCTGCACCCGGTGCTGACGGTCGCGGTGGTCGTGGTGACGGCCAACCACTTCTGGGCGGACGGCATCGTCGCGGTCGCGATCCTGCTCTTCGCCTATGCCGTCCTGGCGTTGGCGGCACGCCGACGGGGCCGGACCTCCGCCGAGACGGAGACCCGACCCCGTACCGCTGCCGAGGACCGGCCCACAGGAGGCCGCCCGAAGGACGACCGGCCGCAGCAGGTCACTTGACCGGCAGGGCGATCCTCCCCCAGGAGCCGTTGCTCAGCGCGGAGGTGGCCCAGTACCAGGAGGCCAGCCCGGCGACGGCCGCGATCCACCCGGCGGCCTTGCCGAGACCGCTGTAGCCGCCGAAGACCGCGATGGCGTTCAGTACGAGGGAGAGCGTGAACAGGCCGTAGACGGCGCGGCTGAACAGGCCCGCGCCCCAGCCGGCCGCGGTGAGGCTGAGGGCGAGCAGGGCCCACAGCAGCAGGAACAGACCGGCGGCGTTCTTGCTCGCGCCGCCCGCCATCGACCAGGTCGCCCAGAAGGCGCCGAGGCTGGTGAAGGCGGTCCCGGTGAAGCCCTCGCCGCGGCGGAGCTGCCAGAGGCCCGCGACGAAGAGGGTGACGCCGCCGAGCAGGTGGGCGAGGTGGGCCGCGTCCCCGACGCCGGTGTGGTGCAGGATCCCGGTGGAGAGCAGGCCGTAGGCGAGCAGTGTGAGGCCGAGGGCGAGGTAGCCGAGGTTACCCGCGTCGGCTCCGGTGGAGCGGGCGTTCGTTGCCCCGGTAGCGTCGTTGCTCACCGTGGGCTCCTTTCACTCTGTGCGCGCGCAGGGCGCAGTGACGCTGTGGTGTGGTGTCGAGGGGTGGGTGCGCGCGACCGCGCCGAGGGCGCACGGCTGGAGCGTGCGCGGGCGGCGGTCAGAAGTGAGGTCGGAAGTGGTGGGCCGGCGGAGAGCCGCTGGTCACGTCCTCGCCGGGGAGATTCCCCGGCGAGATCGGTTTACCCGGCCCGGTTCGCTTGTACCCTTGTGAAGATAACAATTTGTGACTGCGTCAGCTGGGGGGTGCTCAGGACTGGCGCTGGTCGGGCACCCGCAGGGTCAGGATCGCCATGTCGTCGGACGGCGGCTCGGGGGCGAAGCGTTCGACCGCTCGCTGCACCCGCATGGCGACCGCGCCGGCGGTCAGGCCGGTGCAGCCGGTGAGCACCTCGGCGAGGCCGTCGTCGCCCAACATCCTTCGGCCCTCCCGGCGTTCGGTCACGCCGTCGGTGACGCAGAGCAGGACCTCGCCGGGGGATAGCACCAGGTGCTCGGCGGTGAGTTCGAGGTCCTCCATGACGCCGAGCAGCGGCTGCGGGGTGGCGGCCCGGTCGACCTGGCCGTCGGTGCGCAGTCTCAGCGGCAGCGGGTGGCCGGCGCAGACCAGGGACAGTTCGGTGCTGCCGTCCGGACGGGGCGTCAGTTCGCCGTAGAGCAGGGTGAGGAAGCGGCTGCGCGAACCCTCGTCCAGGATGGCCGCGTTGAGCCGGCTCAGCACCTGTGGGGCGTCCAGGCCCTCGCGGGCGAGCAGGCGCAGGGAGTGCCGGGCCAGGCCGGTGACGGAGGCGGCCTCGGGGCCGGTACCGCAGACATCGCCGATGGCGAAGCCGTAGGTGCCCTCGCGGATGGTGAACAGGTCGTAGAAGTCGCCGCCGACCTCGTTGCCTTCGCCCGCGGCCTGGTAGTAGACGTCCACCTCGACGCCCGGGATCTCCGGCAGGTCCGGCGGCAGCAGGCTGCGCTGCAGGGCCTGGCTGGTGGCTGTGCGCTCGGAGTAGAGGCGGGAGTTGTCGAGGGCGAGGGCGGCCCGCCGGGAGAGGTCCTCGGCGAGTTCGAGGATCTCCTGGCGGAACCGGACGCCGGCCGGGACGCCGAGCGCGAGCAGACCGATGACCCGGTTGCGGGCGGTCAGCGGCAGGACGACGGTCTCGCCGAGCAGACCGGCGAGTTCGGGGCTGTCGGTGAGGCCGTGGGCGGCGGCGGTGTCCGTGGGAGCGGTCCAGAAGCGGACGCCGTAGGTGGGGCCGGCCTCGGGCGAGGTGGTCTTGTCGAGCAGGTCGCGCAGTGAGTCGATCCGGTCCTCGTCCTCGTGCAGGACGAAGGCGAGCCCGGCGGGGGAGCTGTGGTCGCCGTTGGTGTAGACCGCGCACCAGGAGGCGAGCGTGGGGACGGCCATCTGGGCCATCAGCGCGAGGGTCTGCTCGTGTTCGAGCGTGCCGGCCAGCAGGTCGGAGGCCTCGACGAGGAAGGAGAGCGAGCCGCGGCGCAGCCGTTCGAGCTCGGTCAGCCGGGTGCTCTCGATGGCCAGTGCGACCCGGTCGGCGGCGAACTGCAATCGCAGCGCGTCCTCGTTGTCGTAGCGGCCGGGGGCGGCGGTGGCGATGCCGAGGGAGCCGATGAGGCGGCCCTCGACCTTGAGCGGGACGGTGACCAGGGAGCGCATGCCGCTGTCGGCGAGCAGGGGCAGGCCGGTGGGGCGGGCGGTGAGGTCCTCGTGGACGGAGGGCAGCCGGGCGGAGTCGTAGCGGTTGCCGGTCTCGACCGGGAAGCGGGCGTGCCGGCGGTGCCCGGTGGTCAGGCCGGTGGCGGCGCGGACCTCGAACTCGGTCTCGTCGTCGGTGGTGAGCAGCAGGTAGGCGGCGTCGGCGTCGAGCAGGTCGCGGGCGCGTTCGACGGTGCGCTGGAGCAGGGGCTCCAGGTCGTCGGTGGCGACCGGGCCGGCCAGCAGGTCGAGCCGGGGCACGGCGACGTCGGGGCGTTCGCCGGGCAGGGCGCGGGCGGGGGAGCGCAGCACGGCGCGGTCGGCTTCGAGGACGAGCAGGCAGAGGGTGGAGGGGACGCCCTCGGTGTCGCGCACGCGCACCTGGACGCCGTAGACCTCGACCTCCTCGCCGTCGGGCAGCCGCAGGCCGTAGCCGCCCTCCCAACGGGCCAGCCGGAGGGTGTCGGTGAGGCCGGGGCCGCGGCCGGGGGTCTGCGGCCAGACGGCGAGGTCGGCCCACGGGCGGCCGAGGACGGTGGCGGCGGGGTGCTGGAAGAGCGCCTCGGCGTCGGGGTTCCAGGCCAGCACGCGGCCGTCCTCGTCGAGCTGGACGACGGCGACGTGCACCGGGCCGCGGCTGCTGGGCAGGTCGCTGCCGGGGGTGGCGGGAACGGCGTAGCGGGTGCCGACCACGTGTGCGGGCAGGGTGAGCCGGAACCAGACGGTCTTCTGCCCGGCCGCGTACTCGACGCCCCAGCGCTCGGCGAGGGCGGAGCACATCAGCAGGCCGCGGCCGCCCTCGCCGTCGGGGTCGGCGTAGCGGTCGGAGGCGGAGACGGGGCCGTCGCCGAGCGAGGGCAGGCCGCGCTCGGGGTGGTGGTCGGTGACCTCGATCCGGACCGTCTGCTCCTCGCGCAGGCAGCTGACCTCGGCGGCGGTGCCGGCGTGCACGACGGCGTTGGTGACGAGTTCGCTGACCAGGACGACGGCGTCGTCGACGACCTCGGGCAGGCCCCAGCCGAGCAGCGCATCCCGGACGAAGCCCCGGGCGGCGGCCGCGGACCTGCCGTCGGGGTCGAAGGTGGCGGCTGCGCGCGCAGTGACCACGTTGCCCACTTCTCCTCTGCTGCTCTGGCCCTGTCCTGTCCGGGGTACGGCGCCGACCTCCCCGTGCGCGCCGTCGCGGTGAGGCGGCGCTGGGTCGGGTCGTGGCCCGGTGCAGCGCTCCACCCTACTTTCCGCTTGGTTCCCCGTGGGGGCCGGGCCGTGAAACAGGCACCGGAGAGTGATTCTGCCCACCTGTTTCGGACGGTGCGGGGACAACCGAGTGCAACCGGCCGTATACCCGACGCCGGTGCTGCCAGACTGGGGGGTCCGCGACGGCCGGTGGGAGCAGTACGGTCGTGTGGGTGCCGGTGGGCCGAGGTCCGGCCGGCGCGCAGCCCAGCCGGGCCGGTGCCCGGGTTCGTGCCGTACCGGCGCGGCGGTCACCGGACAGTTCACACGATGTGGGAGGGGCCCCGTTGAGTTCGGCCACCAAGGACGCCACCAAGGACGCTACCGGTACGACGCCGCCCGCGCCGCGCGGCGGGCGGTCCGGGACCGCGCCGCGGATCGCGGCCGGCCGGCGATCGGGCCACAACCGCAGCGCGGAGCCCGCCGAGCTGCGCAAGCTGCTGGCCGCGCTGACGGCGATGCGGGACGGCAACTTCCGGCGCCGGCTGACGGTTCCGGGCGACGGGCCGCTGGCGGAGATCGCCGCGGTGTTCAACGAGGTCGCCGAGCGCAACCAGCACCTGACCGGTGAACTGGCGCGGGTGCGGCGGGCGGTCGGCCGTGAGGGCCGGCTGAACGAGCGGCTGGAGACCGGCGCGGGCGAGGGCGCCTGGATGGCGGCCGTCGACAACTGCAACGCGCTGATCGACGACCTGGCCCGTCCGATGGCCGAGGTGGGCCGGGTGCTGACCTCGATCGCCGAGGGCGACCTGGACCAGAAGATGGAGCTGCGGTCGCTGCACAGCAACGGGGTGAGCCACCCGCTGCGCGGCGAGTACCTGAAGATCGGCCGGACCGTCAACGGACTGGTGGACCAGCTCTCGGAGTTCACCGACGAGGTGACCCGGGTGGCCCGCGAGGTGGGCACCGAGGGCAAGCTCGGCGGGCAGGCGAAGGTCCGCAGTGTGTCCGGCAGTTGGAAGGACCTCGCGGACTCGGTCAACACCATGGCGGGCCGGCTGACCGCGCAGGTGCGCAACATCGCCCAGGTGACCACCGCGGTGGCCAAGGGCGACCTGTCCCGCAAGGTGACCGTCGACGTGGCCGGCGAGATGCTGGAGCTGAAGAACACCGTCAACACGATGGTGGACCAGCTGAACGGGTTCGCCGCGCAGGTCACCACGGTGGCCCGGGACGTCGGCACGGAGGGCCGGCTCGGCGGTCAGGCGCAGGTGCCGGGCGTGGCCGGGGTCTGGCGCGAGCTGACCGACTCGGTGAACTTCATGGCCGACAACCTGACCGGCCAGGTGCGCAACATCGCCCAGGTGACCACGGCGGTGGCGCGCGGGGACCTCTCGCAGAAGATCGAGGTGGACGCCCGCGGCGAGATGCTGGAACTGAAGAACACCATCAACACGATGGTGGACCAGCTCTCCGGCTTCGCGGAACAGGTGACCCGGGTGGCCCGCCAGGTGGGCACCGAGGGGCGGCTCGGCGGCCAGGCGCAGGTGCCCTGGGCGGCCGGGGTGTGGCGGGACCTGACCGACAACGTCAACTTCATGGCGAACAACCTCACCGACCAGGTGCGCAACATCGCCCAGGTGACCACCGCGGTCGCCAAGGGCGACCTCTCGCAGAAGATCCAGGTGGACGCCCGCGGGGAGATCCTGGAGCTGAAGAACACCATCAACACGATGGTCGACCAGCTGTCCTCCTTCGCCGACGAGGTGACCAGGGTGGCCCGGGACGTCGGCACCGAGGGCATCCTCGGCGGCCAGGCGAGCGTGCCCGGGGTGTCCGGGACGTGGAAGGACCTGACCAACAGCGTCAACCTGATGGCCAACAACCTGACCAGTCAGGTGCGCAACATCGCCGAGGTGACCACGGCGGTGGCCCGCGGCGACGTGTCGAAGAAGATCACCGTCGACGCCCGGGGCGAGATCCTGGAGCTGGTCACCACCGTGAACACCATGGTCGACCAGCTGTCGGCGTTCGCCGACGAGGTCACCCGGGTCGCCCGCGAGGTGGGCACCGAGGGCATCCTGGGCGGCCAGGCGCGGGTGCGCGGGGTGTCGGGGATCTGGAAGGACCTGACCGACAACGTCAACTTCATGGCCTCGAACCTGACCGGCCAGGTGCGCAACATCGCCGAGGTCGCCTCCGCGGTGGCCCGCGGCGAGCTCTCCAAGAAGATCACCATCGACGCGCAGGGCGAGATCGCGACGCTCGCGGGGACCCTGAACACCATGGTCGACCAGCTGTCCGCGTTCGCGGTGGAGGTCACCCGGGTCGCCCGCGAGGTCGGCACCGACGGAACCCTGGGCGGTCAGGCGAGCGTGCCGGGCGTGGCCGGCATCTGGAAGGACCTGACCGACAACGTCAACCAGATGGCCAACAACCTCACCGGCCAGGTCCGCAACATCGCGCTGGTGATCACGGCGGTCGCCCGCGGCGACCTCTCGCAGAAGATCGACGTCGACGCGCGCGGCGAGATCCTCCAGCTCAAGACCAACATCAACACCATGGTCGACCAGCTCTCGGCCTTCGCCGACGAGGTCACCCGGGTCGCCCGCGAGGTGGGCACCGACGGGCGGCTCGGCGGCCAGGCCCGGGTGCCCGGGGTGGACGGCACCTGGCAGGACCTCACCGAGTCGGTGAACGAGCTGGCCAACAACCTGACCCGGCAGGTGCGCGCGATCGCCCAGGTCGCCACCGCGGTGACCAGGGGCGACCTGAGCCTGCGGATCGACGTGGACGCCGCGGGAGAGCTCGACGAGCTCAAGGACAACATCAACCAGATGATCGCCAACCTGCGCGAGACCACCCGCACCAACCAGGAGCAGGACTGGCTCAAGACCAACCTGGCCCGGATCTCCGGCCTGCTGCAGGGCCGCCGGGACCTGGAGGCGGTCGCCTCGCTGATCATGACCGAGCTGACCCCGGTGGTCTCCGCCCAGCACGGCGCCTTCTTCCTCGCCCAGCCGGCCGGTCGCACCGCCGAGCTGATCACCGAGGACGACGACGAGAACGACACCGTGCTGCGCCTGATCGGCAGCTACGGCTACCAGCGGCGGGCCATGCCGACCACCTTCCGGCCGGGCGAGTCGCTGATCGGCCAGGCGGCGGTGGAGAAGCGGGCGATCATCGTCAAGGAGGCGCCGCCCGGGTACCTCAAGATCGCCTCCGGCCTCGGCGAGGCCTCACCGACCCACATCGTGGTGCTGCCGGTGCTGTTCGAGGGCCGGCTGCTGGGCGTGATCGAGCTGGCCACCTTCAGCTCCTTCACCACCGTCGCGCTGGACTTCCTCAACCAGATCGCCGACCTGATCGGCGTCACCGTCAACACCATCAGCGTCAACACCAAGACCGAGGGCCTGCTGCTGGAGTCCCAGCGGCTCACCGCCGAACTCTCCATGCGGTCCGCCGAGTTGGAGGCACGCCAGGAGGAACTGGAGCGCACCAACGAGGAGTTGCAGGAGAAGGCGGAGCAACTCGCCCAGCAGAACCGCGACATCGAGATCAAGAACAGCGAGATCGAGGAGGCTCGGCAGGTGCTGGAGGAGCGCGCCGAGCAGCTCGCCCTGGCCTCCCGGTACAAGAGCGAGTTCCTCGCCAACATGTCGCACGAGCTGCGCACCCCGCTCAACTCGCTGCTGATCCTGGCCAAGCTGCTCTCCGACAACAACGAGGGCAACCTCTCGCCCAAGCAGGTCGAGTTCGCCGACACCATCCACGGCGCCGGCTCCGACCTGCTCCAGCTGATCAACGACATCCTCGACCTGTCCAAGGTCGAGGCCGGCAAGATGGACGTCCGCCCGGCCAGGATCGCCCTGGTCCAGCTGGTCGACTACGTCGAGGCCACCTTCCAGCCGGTCGCGGTCGACAAGAACCTGGACTTCGCGGTCCGGGTCTCGCCCGCCCTGCCGGTCACCCTGCACACCGACGAGCAGCGGCTCCAGCAGGTGCTGCGCAACCTGATCTCCAACGCGGTCAAGTTCACCGACACCGGTGGCGTCGACTTCTCGATCAGCCCGGCCGGCCGCGACGTCCCCCAGCACGTGCGCGAGCGGCTGCTGGAGTTCGGCTCGATCCAGGGCCCGGACGACGAGCTGATCGCCTTCTCGGTCTCCGACACCGGCATCGGCATCCCCGGCAACAAGCTGCGGGAGATCTTCGAGGCGTTCAAGCAGGCCGACGGCACCACCAGCCGCAAGTACGGCGGCACCGGCCTCGGCCTGTCGATCAGCCGCGAGATCGCCCGGCTGCTCGGCGGCGAGATCCACGCCGAGAGCGAGCTGGGCAAGGGCTCGACCTTCACGCTCTACCTGCCGCTGCGCACCGACGCCCCGGACGCCGCCGCCGAGCGGCCCGCCGAGCGCCCGGGCGCCGCGAACCCCCCGGCGCCGCGCGCCTCGGTCGGGGTGACCCCGGTGGGCCTGCCGGTGCCGGTCGGTGAGAGCCCGGCCGACCACTGGGCCCAGGAGGTCCGGGAGATGGCCGAGGAGCGCCGCCGCGGCGCGATGGAGCGCCGGCGCACCGCCGCGCTGGAGAGCGCTGCCGCGCCCCGGGCCGTCGAGCCCGTGCAGCAGCCCCGGCCGGCCCGCGCCCGCTTCGACGGCCAGCAGGTGCTGATCGTGGACGACGACGTGCGCAACGTGTTCGCCCTGACCAGCGTGCTGGAGCAGCACGGGCTGACCGTGCTCTACGCCGAGAACGGCCGCGAGGGCATCGAGATGCTGGAGCAGCACGAGAACGTGGCGCTGGTCCTGATGGACATCATGATGCCGGAGATGGACGGCTACGCGACCACCGAGGCGATCCGCCGGATGCCCCAGTTCGCCGGCCTGCCGATCATCGCCCTGACCGCCAAGGCGATGAAGGGCGACCGCGAGAAGTCGCTGGAGGCGGGCGCCACCGACCACATCACCAAGCCGGTGGAGACCGACCACCTGCTGTCCGTGATGGCGGAGTGGCTGAACGGCGACCGCGCGTGAGGGGCCGGCGGGCGCGAACTCCGGGTTCGCGCCCGCCGGTGGGCCGGTTTGCTGGCGGTCGGGCCCGGGAACCCGGTAGGGTCACCGAGCGTTGCGAACAGTGACCGGACGGCGACACGCTGCTGAGCGTGCGCCGGAGCACTGGCCGCGCGCCGCTCCGGACCGGGTCACGACGGAGCGATGTGCCGGGCGAGGGGTGCGGCTAGCATGACCGGGGTAGCGGTGGGCAGTACGCGAGTGCCCACACCGGGCAGCAGGCAGGCGACAGGAGGGCGAGCCCCGATGCAGAAGGCCAAGATCCTCCTGGTCGACGACCGGCCGGAGAACCTCCTGGCGCTGGAGGCGATCCTCTCCGCCCTGGACCAGACGCTGGTGCGCGCCGCCTCCGGCGAGGAGGCGCTCAAGGCGCTGCTGACCGACGACTTCGCGGTGATCCTGCTGGACGTCCAGATGCCCGGGATGGACGGCTTCGAGACCGCCGCCCACATCAAGCGCCGTGAGCGCACCCGGGACATCCCGATCATCTTCCTGACCGCGATCAACCACGGCCCGCACCACACCTTCCGCGGCTACGCGGCCGGCGCGGTGGACTACATCTCCAAGCCCTTCGACCCGTGGGTGCTGCGGGCCAAGGTCTCGGTCTTCGTCGACCTGTACGTCAAGAACTGCCAGCTGAAGGAGCAGGCCGCGCTGCTGCGGCTGCAGCTGGAGGCGGGCGGCGAGCAGCAGGCCCTCGGCGGGGCGCTGCTCGGCGAGCTGTCCGCGCGGCTGGCGGCGGTCGAGGAGCAGGCGGAGGCGCTGGGCAAGCAGCTGGACGGGGCCGAGGACGCCGCGGTGGCCGCCACCGCGGCCCACCTGGAGCGCAAGCTGGCCGGCCTGCGCCGGGCCCTGGACGCGATGCGCCCCGGCAGCGCCTAGACCCGCCCCCGGGCCTCACCCGTGCGGGTGGTCCTGCTGCTGCGAGCGGGTGAAACGCGGTCAGCGTGACGGTGTGTCTGCGACACGTGCGGGCGCCCCGGCTCGGCCGCATGTGCTCGGGTCGTGCGCCCCGGTAGGCTGCTGACCCATGGCCACTCGTACGCCCGGAAACGCCGCACGCAAACCGAGTCCGGGACCGTCCAAGAAGGCCGCGGCCAAGGCCCCGGGCAAGCCGCCCGCGAAGAAGGCGGCCCCCCGCAAGGCCCCCGCGAAGAGGGCGGCCGCCAAGTCGGCCCCGCCGCCCCCGCAGCGCCGGTCGGTGCTGATGAGCGCCCTCAACGCCCTCGCGAGCCCTATCGCCGCGATCTTCCGCGGCTTCGGCGACGGTGCCAAGAACCTCCACCCGGCCCACCGCAAGGACGGGATCGGGCTGCTGCTGTTCGCGCTCGCCCTGGTGGTCGCGGCGGGCACCTGGTTCAGCTCGGAGGGCTGGCTGAACGGGGCGGCCACCGCGGTGGTGTCCGGGCTGTTCGGGCGGCTGGACGTGCTGGTGCCGTTCCTGCTGGCCGGGATGGCGATCCGGCTCTGGCGCCACCCGGAGCTGCCGGAGGCCAACGGCCGGATCGTGATCGGGCTGAGCACGCTGCTGGTCGGCGTCCTCGGTCTGGTCCACATCGGCTGCGGCGCGCCCACCATGGGCAGCGGGGCCTCCCGGATAAGGGCGGCCGGCGGGATCGTCGGCTGGGCCGCGTCCACCCCGATGATGGCCGCCGCCGGCGCGGTGCTGGCCGTGCCGCTGCTCCTGCTGCTGGCCTTCTTCGGCCTGCTGGTGGTCACCGCCACCCCGGTCAACCGGATCGGCGAGCGGCTGCGCGGGGTGGGGGTGAGGCTCGGCGTGGTCGAGCCCGGCCCCGAGGACCCGCACTGGGGGCGTACGCCGGAGCGCGAGCTGTCCACCGATCCGCCGGAGGACGCCGACCCCGAGGCCCTGCCCTTCACCGTGGACACCGACGGTGACGGCCCGGTCGACGAGGTCGCCGCCCGCCGTCGCCGCCGCCGGCGCAAGCAGTCCGTCGAGGACGACGAGGAGCAGCCGGAGGCCGTCCGCGTCTCCCTGGACAAGGGGCCCCTGGACAGGGAACCGCTGGACCCGTACGCCACCCGGGACCTCGCCGCCGGCGCGGCCGCCGACCTGGACGGCGCACTGGTCTACGGCGTGCCCGCCTCCTCGGCGGTGGCGGACATGATGCACCAGGTCAAGGACCTCACCGCGGCGCCCGAGGAGCCCGCCGTCCCGGCCGCCCGCAACGGCGGCCCGGGCGCGCCCGCGGAGCACGGCCCGGCGCCGGTGCGGATGGAGCAGCTGCAGCTCGGCGAGGGCGTCACCTACGCGCTGCCCTCGCTCGACCTGCTGGAGCGCGGCGGCCCGGCCAAGGCCCGCAGCGCCCTGAACGACGAGGTGGTCGCCCAGCTCACCGGCACCTTCGCCGAGTTCAAGGTGGACGCTAAGGTCACCGGCTTCACCCGCGGCCCGACGGTCACCCGCTACGAGGTCGAGCTCGGCCCGGCCGTCAAGGTGGAGCGGATCACCGCGCTCGCCAAGAACATCGCGTACGCGGTGGCCAGCCCGGACGTGCGGATCATCAGCCCGATCCCGGGCAAGTCCGCGGTCGGCATCGAGATCCCCAACCGGGACCGCGAGATGGTCAACCTCGGCGACCTGCTGCGTTCGCGCACGGCCGCCGAGGACACCCACCCGATGGTCGTCGGCATGGGCAAGGACGTCGAGGGCCACACCGTGATGGCCAACCTCGCCAAGATGCCGCACATCCTGGTGGCCGGTGCGACCGGCGCGGGCAAGTCCTCCTGCATCAACTGCCTGATCACCTCGATCCTCGCCCGGGCCACCCCGGACGAGGTGCGGATGGTGCTGGTCGACCCCAAGCGGGTCGAGCTGACCGCGTACGAGGGCATCCCGCACCTGATCACGCCGATCATCACCAATCCGAAGAAGGCCGCCGAGGCCCTCCAGTGGGTGGTGCGCGAGATGGACATGCGCTACGACGACCTCGCGGCGTTCGGCTTCCGGCACGTGGACGACTTCAACGCGGCGGTGCGGGCCGGCACGATCACCCCGCCGCTGGGCAGCGAGCGGGAGCTCCGGCCGTACCCGTACCTGCTGGTGATCGTCGACGAGCTGGCCGACCTGATGATGGTCGCCCCGCGCGACGTCGAGGACTCGGTCGTCCGGATCACCCAGCTGGCCCGCGCTGCCGGCATCCACCTGGTGCTCGCCACCCAGCGGCCCTCGGTGGACGTGGTGACCGGTCTGATCAAGGCCAACGTGCCGTCCCGGCTGGCGTTCGCGACCTCCGCGATGGCCGACTCCCGGGTCATCCTGGACCAGCCCGGCGCGGAGAAGCTGATCGGCAAGGGCGACGCGCTGTTCCTGCCGATGGGCGCGAGCAAGCCGATCCGCATGCAGGGCGCGTTCGTCACCGAGGCGGAGATCGCCAAGGTGGTGCAGCACTGCAAGGACCAGCTGAGCGCCGTCTACCGGGACGACGTGATGGCCGGGGCCGGTCCGAAGAAGGAGATCGACGAGGAGATCGGCGACGACCTGGACCTGCTGATCCAGGCGGCCGAGCTGGTGGTCTCCACCCAGTTCGGTTCGACCTCGATGCTCCAGCGCAAGCTCCGGGTCGGCTTCGCCAAGGCGGGCCGGCTGATGGACCTGATGGAGTCGCGCGGGATCGTCGGTCCGAGCGAGGGCTCCAAGGCCCGCGACGTGCTGGTGAAGCCGGACGAACTGGACGGGGTGCTGGTCACCCTGAGGGGCTGACGGACCGTGCCCTCCGGGGGTGTTCACTCGTTCGGAGGAGGGTAGGCGCGGGAGGGGGGAACCGAGCGTCCGTACGGCGCGTCACAGGGCGCGAAGCGCACCCCGGGTTCCGTCGTGCGCCCTCGCTGACCACCGGTCAGCGAGGGCCGGAACCCCGGTCGGGGCGGGCGCGCGCATTCGGCCCGCTCCGCTTGAGAAACGATCCGCCCGCGCCCCTAGACTGTTCTCCAGCAGGTGGCCATCCGCTCGAAAGGCGTGCCCCGTGACCATCGGCAAGTCCTCCGACCGCGAGAACGCCCCGTCGTCCGTCGAGCCGACCGACGACGAGGTGCAGGCGGCCGATGCCCCGAGCATCGGCCGGGTGCTGTCCGCCGCCCGGATCGAGGCGGGACTCACGGTGGACCAGGTGAGTACCGCCACCCGTGTGCGGGTGCCGATCGTCCATGCCATCGAGGAGGACGACTTCGGCCGCTGCGGCGGCGACTTCTACGCCCGTGGGCACATCCGGTCGATCGCCCAGGCGGTCGGCGCGGACGCCGAGGCGCTGGTCGCCCGCTTCGACGACGCGCACGGCGGCTCGCCGGCGTCCAGGCGCCCGGCCACCCAGCTGATCGACAGCAGTCCGATCAAGGTGCCGGCCCGCAGCCGGCCGAACTGGGCGGCGGCGATGGTCGCCGCGATCGTCTCGGTGGTCGCCCTGATCGGTTTCAACCTGGTGAGCGGCAGGAGCGGCCACACCGGTACCGGTTCCGCCAGTGCGCCGCTACCCAGCGGCTCCGGCACCGGCTCGGTCGCCCCGGTCACGCCGAGCGTCCAGCCGCCGGCGCCCGCCCCGAGCGCCGCGGCGATCGCCGCCGTCCCGGCCGACAAGGTCACCGTGAAGCTGGTCGCCCAGGGCACCAGCTGGGTCTCGGCGATGGACGGCAACGGCAAGTCGCTGTTCCAGAACAACATCAGCGACGGCCAGGACCAGACCTTCACCGACCCCAAGCAGATCAAGCTGGTGCTCGGCAACGGCGGGGCCGTGCACGCGTACGTCAACGGCAAGGACCTCGGCGTCCTCGGCAAGGACGGCCAGGTGGTGCACGTCACGTACACCCCCGGAGACCCGCAGGCAGGCTGACCACAGGGCCCGCGGGGGCCGTCGATGATCAGCTGATCCGTGGCGCGCGGACTCCGGGGCGAACGGCACCGGAGGCCGCGCGTTAATCTTGGCCCTATGCCTGAACGCCGCACTGTCGCCCTTGTCACGCTCGGATGCGCCCGCAACGAGGTGGACTCCGAGGAACTCGCCGGGCGACTGGAAGCCGACGGCTGGTTGCTCGTCGACGATGCCGCCGAGGCCGATGTCGCCGTCGTCAACACCTGTGGCTTCGTCGAAGCCGCCAAGAAGGACTCCGTCGACGCCCTGCTGGAGGCCAACGACCTCAAGGGGCACGGCCGCACCCAGGCCGTCGTCGCGGTCGGCTGCATGGCCGAGCGGTACGGCAAGGAGCTCGCCGACGCGCTGCCCGAGGCCGACGGGGTGCTCGGCTTCGACGACTACGCGGACATCTCCGACCGCCTGCAGACCATCCTCTCCGGCGGCCACCACGCGCCGCACATCCCGCGCGACCGCCGCAAGCTGCTGCCGATCAGCCCGGCCGAGCGGCAGTCCGCCGCCGAGGCCGTCGCGCTGCCCGGCCACGGCGCCGAGGCCGCCGCCGAGCCGATCGCCGACCTGCCCGAGGGCCTCGCCCCGGCCTCCGGCCCGCGCACCCTGCGCAAGCGGCTGGACGACAGCCCGGTCGCCTCGGTCAAGCTCGCCTCCGGCTGCGACCGGCGCTGCTCCTTCTGCGCCATCCCGGCCTTCCGCGGCTCCTTCATCTCCCGCCGCCCCTCCGACGTGCTGAACGAGGCCCAGTGGCTGGCCGGACAGGGCGTCCGCGAGATCGTGCTGGTCAGTGAGAACAACACCTCGTACGGCAAGGACCTCGGCGACATCCGCCTGCTGGAGACGCTGCTCGGCGAGATCTCCGCGATCGAGGGCGTCGAGCGGGTGCGGGTCTCCTACCTGCAGCCGGCCGAGATGCGCCCCGGTCTGATCGACGCGATGACCGGGACCGCCGACGTGGTGCCCTACTTCGACCTGTCCTTCCAGCACTCGGCGCCCGCCGTGCTGCGCCGGATGCGCCGCTTCGGCTCCACCGACCAGTTCCTGGATCTGCTGGGGACCATCAGGGAGAAGGCCCCGCAGGCCGGCGCCCGGTCCAACTTCATCGTCGGCTTCCCCGGTGAGACGGAGGAGGACTTCGCCGAGCTGGAGCGCTTCGTCACCCACGCCGGGCTGGACGCGATCGGTGTCTTCGGCTACTCCGACGAGGACGGCACCGAGGCCGCCACCTACGACGGCAAGCTGCCCGAGGACGTCGTCGCCGACCGGGTGGACCGGCTGAGCCGGCTCGCCGAGGAGATGACCGCCCAGCGGGCCGAGCAGCGGATCGGCACCGAGGTCGAGGTGCTGATCGAGTCGATCGAGGACGGCGTGGTCGAGGGCCGCTCCGCCCACCAGGCTCCGGAGACCGACGGCCTGACCACCCTGCACGGCGTCGAGGACCCGCAGGTCGGACAGTTCTGGCGGGCCACCGTGGTGGCCAGCGAGGGCGTCGACCTGATCGCCGAGGCGCTGGAGCAGGTCCGAGTGCCCAGGACCGCGGGGGCCGAGGCTCCGGGGGCCGGCGAATGACCAAGGGGCCCGGCGCCCCGGCCGCGGCCCACCCGGGCAGACCGGCGGCCGCCCTGCCGCCGGCGCCGGGTGTCTGGAACATCGCCAACGTGCTCACCATGGTCCGGCTGCTGCTGGTGCCGGTCTTCGTGGCACTGCTGTTCGCCGACGGCGGGCACGACCCCAAGTGGCGCTCGGTCGCCTGGGCCTCCTTCGCCATCGCGATGATCACCGACCTCTTCGACGGCGAGCTCGCCCGTCGCAAGGGCCTGGTCACCGACTTCGGCAAGATCGCCGACCCGATCGCCGACAAGGCGATCATGGGCGCGGCGCTGATCGGCCTCTCGGTGCTCGGCGACCTGCCGTGGTGGGTCACCGCGGTGATCCTGGCCCGTGAGCTCGGCATCACCCTGATGCGCTTCTGGGTGATCCGCTTCGGGGTCATCCCGGCCAGCCGCGGCGGCAAGCTCAAGACGCTGACCCAGGGCATCGCGGTCGGCATGTACGTGCTGGACCTGCACGGGTGGCTGGCCACCGGGCGGGCGGTCCTGATGGGCCTGGCGGTGCTGCTGACCGTCGGCACCGCGCTGGACTACGTCGGGCAGGCGCTGCGACTGCGCCGCGAGGGCATGTCCGCGGGGCACGCGGACCGCTAGGAACGGGGGGACCTCCGGTGACGGACCACGAGCTGGCCGAACGGGTGCACGCCGCACTGCGGGCCGAGGGCGGCACGCTGGCCGTCGCCGAGTCGCTCACCGGAGGGCTGCTGGCCGCCGCGCTGGTGGACGTCCCCGGGGCCTCCGCCACCTTCCGCGGCTCGGTCACCGCGTACGCGACCGAGCTCAAGGCCTCGGTGCTGGGGGTGGACGAGGGCCTGTTGGACGTGTACGGTCCGGTCCACCCGGTGGTGGCCCGGCAGATGGCCGAGGGCGTGCGCACCCTGTTGGGGGCCACGTACGGGCTCGCGACGACGGGAGTGGCCGGTCCGGACCCGCAGGACGGACAGCCGGTGGGCACCGTACACCTGGCGGTCGCCGGCCCGGGGGGAACTCTGGTCAGTTCGCCCCTGCTGTCGGGCGCTCGTGCCACAATCCGTCACGACGCGGTGACCGCCGCACTGGAACTGCTCGCCGGCCGACTCGATCGATGACGGCCGGCGGACGGATCTCCACCGAACCGAGATCTGCCGAACTGGCGTACGGGTATGGCACAGCTGGAGGATCGTGTTACATCCAACGGCCTGGTTGGGCAGAAACCAGGTGGCGAACGAGTTGCGTGACGGTGGCCGGGTGGGCCAGGTCGGGTACCACGAGGGGCCCGCGAACCCGGGTACGACACCGGAACAAGGAGGGGGACGGCCTTGCAGCCCAGAGTGAACACGACCAGGGTCCCCGCACGCGAAGCGGGCAAGGCGGTACGGTGGGGGCGTGACATCTCGATCCGCAGTCCGAGGAGGGAGGCACCGATGATCCTGCTCCGTCGCCTACTGGGCGATGTACTGCGTCGGCAGCGCCAGCGCCAGGGCCGCACACTCCGCGAGGTGTCGGCGGCCGCCAGGGTTTCGCTCGGGTACCTCTCCGAGGTCGAGCGGGGACAGAAGGAGGCCTCTTCGGAGCTGCTCTCCGCCATCTGCGACGCGCTCGACGTCCGGATGTCCGAGGTCATGCGCGAGGTCAGCGACGAACTGTCGCTCGCCGAACTTGCGGCGATGGCCACCCTCTCCGAAGGTGATCTGCTGAGGCCGGTACTCGAACCGGTTCCGCTGCCCGCCCCCGGCGCCGACCGGGCGAACATGTCGCCCAAGGCTGCCGCGATGGACGTGGTCGCTGCCTGATCCGGCCTCGACTCCCGGGTTGCCGATACCCGGGGCGAGCGGAGGAGGGCGGTCGTGCGGAGGATCGTGACGGTGCGCACGGTGGCCCGAATACGGCTGCGGGTGCGGCGCGCGGTGCCATGGCCGGTCCGCTGGGTCCTGATCGCCCTCGCCGCCGGGCTCGCCTGGTGGCTCGTGGCCGTCCGGGGGCAGCTGGCCGACGGCGCGGTGCTGGGACTGCTGGCGGCCGGTGGCTGGGGGCTCGGTCTCATCCCGGTCCACGCCGACCGGAACGCGACCGGACCGGTGCGGCGCCGGAGCCGGCGCGAGGAGGCCGTGAGCCGGGTGGAGGCACCGCCGCCGCCGATCGGGTGAATCGACGTGGCCGGAGGCCGCGGGGTCGTTGACTCCGCGGCCTCCGGGCTTTTCCGTGGTCTTCGGGCTCGTTCGCGGCTTCCGGGCTCCTTCGCGGGGCCCCGGGCCCCGCTACGGCCGCAGCCGCAGCCCGCGGGGCGTGGCGTGGAAGCCGGCCTCCTCCAGGGCGCGGCCGAGGTCGGAGCCGAGGGCGGGCTCACCGTTGGCGCGTTCGACCGTGACACTGCCGAGCGCGCCCGCGCGGACCGCCCCGGCGAGCGCCCCCGCGGCCAGCGCGACCGTCGCCCCGTCCTGCGGCCAGGACAGCAGGGACTTGCCGCCCCGCTCCACGTAGAGCGCCAGCTCGCCGTCCACCAGCACCACCAGCGCGCCGGCCTTGCGGCCCGGGCGGTGCGCCTTGGTCTCGGCCCCCGGGGCGGCGGGCGGGTCGGGCCAGGGCAGCGCGGCGCCGTAGGCGTTCGCCGGGTCGGCGGCGGCCAGCACCAGCAACTGCGGCGGCTCGGCGGTCGGCGCGGCCGGCCACTCGGTGGCGCGGGCCCGCTCCAGTCGGCCGTTGACCGAGCGCAGCCGGTCGGCCGCGCCCTCCATGGCGAACTGGGCGCCGCCCAGGCCCTCGACGAAGTAGCCCCGGCGGGCCCGGCCGCGCTCCTCCATCGCGGCGAGCACCCGGTAGACGCCGGCGAAGCCGCCGGGCACCCGTTCGGCCGCCACCGTGCCGCGGGTGAGCAGACCGTGCCGGTCCAGCAGGCTCTGGGCCTGGGCGGTGGCCCGGACCGTCGGGTCGGCGGCGAGGGAGGGCAGCAGCGACCAGCGCCCGGCCACCGTCGGCGGGCCGCTGCGCAGAGCTCCGCCGGCCCTGCCGAAGGCCCGGCCCGCGCCGCCGTAACGTCCGCGCGGGGTGGACCGGGGCGCGCGGTGGGCGGTGGCGCCGGCCGTGCGGCCGGAGCCGAGCAGGGCGCGCAGCGGGGCCAGGGTGTCGTTGGTGACGTACCCGGCCCAGACCAGGTCCCAGAGGGCCTCGACCACCTCCGGCTCGGCCGTCTCCTCCGGCAGCTGCTGGACGAGCTGGCGGAAGAACAGGCCGTAGCCGCCGGCCAGCGACTGCAGCAGGGCGCTGTGCAGCGGGGTGAGCGCGGGCGGCACCGGCTCCGGACGGAGCAGGGGGGCGTTCTCGGCCAGGTGCAGGCTGAGCCAGCCGTCCTTGCCGGGCAGGGCGCCCGCGCCGCACCAGCCGATCTCGCCGGCCGCCATCAGCTCGTCCAGCAGGCCGGGGGAGTAGTCGGCGAGCCGGGCCGGGAGGACCAGCTTCTCCAGGGCCGAGGCGGGCAGGGCGGTGCCCTGGAGCTGTTCGACCACTCGGAGCAGGCCGTCCGGGCCGCGCAGCCGGTGTCCGGCCAGGTGCTGCCACTGGGGCAGGAAGGCGGCCAGCGCCCGGGGCGGGACGGGCTCGACCTCCTGGCGCAGGGCAGCCAGCGAGCGGCGGCGCAGCCGGCGCAGCACCTCGGCGTCGCACCACTCCGGGGCGGTGTGCCACTCGGGGTCGGTGTGGCTTCCGGTGGGGCGGAAGTGACCCTGGACCAGGCGGCCCGACGCGGTGAGGCGCTGCAGGGTGCCGGTGACGACGGCGGTGCCCAGGCCGTAACGGGCGCCGGCCTCGGCGGCGGTGAACGGGCCGTGGGTGCGGGCGTGCCGGGCCAGCAGGTCGCCCAGCGGGTCCTTGACCGGTTCGGTGAAGGCCTCGGGGACGCCGACCGGCAGCGGGGTGCCGAGCGCGTCGCGCAGCCGTCCGGCGTCCTCGATCGCGGCCCAGCGCTGCTCGCCGGCGATCCGGACCTGGATCACCCGGCGGGCGGCCTCCAGCTCCAGGGCCCACAGCGGCTCGGCCCCGCGGACGGTCAACTCGGCCTCGGTGAGCGGGCCGAGCAGGCGCAGCGCGTCGGCGGCGCCCTCGGCGTCCTTGATCCGGCGCTCGGGGGTGAGGCGTTGGAGTTCGGCCTCCAGCTCGGCGAGCACCTGCGGGTCGAGCAGTTCGCTCAGCTCGGCCTGGCCGAGAAGCTCGGACAGCAGCCGGGAGTCGAGCGAGAGGGCGGCGGCCCGGCGTTCCGCGAGCGGGGAGTCGCCCTCGTAGAGGAACTGGGCGACGTAGCCGAACAGCAGTGAACGGGCGAACGGCGAGGGTTCGGGGGTGGTGACCTCGACCAGGCGGACGGCGCGGGATTCGAGGTCCCCCATCAGCTCGACCAGGCCGGGGACGTCGAAGACGTCCTGGAGGCACTCGCGGACGGCCTCCAGGACGATCGGGAACGAGCCGTACTCGGAGGCGACTTCGAGCAGTTGGGCGGCGCGCTGGCGCTGCTGCCATAGCGGGGTGCGGCGGCCGGGGTTGCGGCGGGGGAGCAGCAGGGCGCGCCCGGCGCACTCGCGGAAGCGGGAGGCGAACAGGGCGGAGCCGCCGACCTGGTCGGTGACCAGCTGCTCGATCTCGGTGGAGTCGAACAGGGCGGCGTCGGCGCCGACCGGGGCCTCGTCCCGGGCCGGACCGGTGGGCTCCGAGGGGCTGCTGAAGTCGAACTCGGGGGAGAGCAGGTCCGCGTCGGGCAGCCGGAGCACGATTCCGTCGTCGGCGTGCATGACCTGGGGGTCCAGGCCGTGCTTCTCGCGCAGCCGCGCGCCGAGGGCGAGTGCCCAGGGGGCGTGCACCTGGGCGCCGAAGGGGGAGTGGATGACGATCCGCCAGTCGCCGAGCTCGTCCCGGAATCGCTCGACCACGATGGTGCGGTCGTCGGGGAGGTGGCCGCAGGCGGCGCGCTGCTCGGCGAGGTAGTCCAGCAGGTTGGCGGCGGCCCAGTCGTCGAGGCCGGCCTGCTTGAGGCGCTCGGTGGCGGCCTCGGGCTGGAGCGCGCCCAGCTCGCGGGTGAAGGCGCCGAGGGCGCGGCCGAGTTCGAGCGGGCGGCCGAGGGTGTCGCCCTTCCAGAACGGGAGCCGGCCGGGGATGCCGGGGGCCGGGGTGACCAGCACCTTGTCGTGGGTGATCTCCTCGATCCGCCAGGAGGTGGTGCCGAGGGTGAACACGTCGCCGACGCGGGACTCGTACACCATCTCCTCGTCGAGTTCCCCCACCCGTCGCCCACCACCACCCTTCGATTCGGACGCGGTGGTGCCGGCGATGAAGACGCCGAACAGGCCGCGGTCGGGGATGGTGCCGCCGGAGGTGACGGCCAGGCGCTGGGCGCCGGGGCGGCCGGTCACCGTGCCGGCCACCCGGTCCCAGACCACCCGGGGGCGCAACTCGGCGAAGGCGTCCGAGGGGTAGCGGCCGGCCAGCATGTCGAGCACGGCGTCGAAGGCGGACTGCGGGAGGGTGGCGAACGGCGCGGCGCGGCGGACCACGGTGAGCAGCTCGTCCACCTGCCAGGAGTCCAGCGCCGTCATCGCGACCAGCTGCTGGGCCAGCACGTCCAGCGGGTTGCGCGGGATGCGCAGCGCCTCGATCAGGCCCGACCGCATCCGCTCGGTGACCACGGCGGACTGCACCAGGTCCCCCCGGTACTTGGGGAAGAACACGCCGGTGGAGACGGCGCCGACCTGGTGGCCGGCCCGGCCGACCCGCTGCAGTCCGGAGGCGACCGAGGGCGGGGACTCGACCTGGACGACGAGTTCGACGGCGCCCATGTCGATGCCCAGCTCCAGGCTGGAGGTGGCGACCACGGCGGGCAGCCGGCCGGCCTTCAGCTCCTCCTCGACGAGGGAGCGCTGTTCCTTGGAGACGGAACCGTGGTGGGCCCGGGCGATCACCGCGGGCACGCCCCTGGCGGCGCCCGAGCCGCCCATCAGCTGGGCCGGGGCGTGCGCCTCGGGGGCGGCGGTGCCGGTGGAGCGCTCGTGGGCGATCTCGTTCAGCCGGTTGCACAGGCGCTCGGCCAGGCGGCGGGAGTTGGCGAAGACGATGGTCGAGCGGTGCGCCTCGACCAGGTCGACGATCCGCTCCTCGACGTGCGGCCAGATCGAGGCCTGGCGCTGCGGGTCGGTGCCGGCGGCGCCGCCGGCGGCCGGGGCGGCGGGCAGGTCGTCCAGGTCGGGGACCGGGACGACCACCGAGAGGTCGAACTCCTTGGTGGAGGCCGGCTGGACGACGACGGCGCCGCGCTGGGGGCTGAGGTAGCGGGCCACCTCCTCGACCGGGCGCACCGTCGCGGACAGGCCGATCCGCCGGGCCGGGCGGTCCAGCAGTTCGTCCAGCCGCTCCAGGCTGAGCGCGAGGTGGGCGCCGCGCTTGGTGCCGGCGACGGCGTGGACCTCGTCCAGGATCACCGTGTCGATGCCGCGCAGCGCCTCCCGGGAGGCGGAGGTGAGCAGCAGGAAGAGCGACTCGGGGGTGGTGATCAGGATGTCCGGCGGGTGGGTCGCGAAGCGGCGGCGGTCGGCGGCCGGGGTGTCCCCCGAGCGGATGGCGACCTGGACCTCGGGCTCGGGCAGGCCGAGCCGGACGGCGGCCTGGCGCAGGCCGGTCAGTGGGGCCCGGAGGTTCCGTTCGACGTCCACGGCGAGGGCCTTGAGCGGGGAGACGTAGAGCACCCGGCAGCGGCGCTTGGTCTCGGCCGGGGGCGGGGTGCTGCTGAGCCGGTCGAGGGCGGAGAGGAAGGCGGCGAGGGTCTTGCCGGATCCGGTGGGGGCGACCACCAGGACGTCGGTCTCCCGCTGGATGGCTCGCCAGGCCTCGGCCTGGGCGGTGGTGGGGGCGGAGAAGGCACCGGTGAACCACGCCCGGGTGGCGGGGGCGAAGCCGGCCAGCGGGTCGTCTGGCCCGGGGGTTTCGGGCCGGGGGGCGTCGGCGGGCGGGGTCGGGTGCTGGGGCGCCATGCCCCCATGGTGCCGGGTGGGACTGACAAGCGGGTGTAGCTGCGGGGTGGGGCTGACAAGCGGGTGTAGCTGCGGGGGCGGGAATGATGATCAGCTCATATGGTGAGGAATCGGGCAGGTGATCACGTGACGGCTGCCCGGATTGGTTGTGACCTCACTGGACCGACGAGCGGAGAGCGTGGGATGGCGCAGGCGCACCGGTCCGGCGGTCCCCTCCGTGCGGCGCGCCGCCGCAGGGTGTGCGGGCCTGCCCGGGCGCTGCTCGCGATGCTGGTCACCGCCCTGGTGGCCGGTGGCGCCGTGCCGTACGTGTCGGGACCCGGGCGCGCCTACCTCAGCTACCTGGTGCTGGCCGAGCGGGAGGACGCCGCGGGGGCCGCCAAGGCAGGGAAGGAGAGCCGGGCGGCGGGCGGACAGGTGGTGCAGGAGTACCCGCAGATCGGAGCGGTGCTGGCGTACGCCACCGGCGGCTTCGCGGAGCGGGTGCGGAGCAGGCCGGGGATCGCCGCGGTCGGGGCGACCCGGACGGTGCCGGTGGTGCGGCCGCCGCGGGAGGTGGACGGGGCCGGGGACTTCGCGGCTGGGGTGGGGCGGGGTGGGGGGTCGGACGGGAGGGATCGGAGGGACCGGAGGGATGGGAGGGATCGGAGGGATGGTGGAGCGGGGACCGTGCCGGATCCGGGGGAGGGCGGGGGGTGGAACCTGGCGATGGTCCATGCGGGGCCGGGAGCCGGGTCGACGGGGGACAGGGCCGGCGGTGTGCCGGGGCCGGAGGTGATGCGCAAGGTGCTGGTCGCGGTGCTGGACTCGGGCGTGGACGACACCCACCCGGACCTGCGGGCGGCCGTCGACCCGAAGGCCTCGGCCTCCTGCGCCGACGGGCGGCCGGACGCCCGCAGCGGCTCCTGGCGGCCCGACTCCGGGGTGGAGGAGAGCGGGCACGGCACCCACGTCGCCGGAATCATCGGAGCCGCCAGGGACGGGCAGGGCGTCATCGGGGTCGCGCCAGGGGTGCGGATCGCCGCCGTCAGGCTGCTCGGGCCGCTGGGGCAGTACTACGCGGAGAACATCGTCTGCGGCATGCTCTGGGCTGCCGACCACGGGGCCAAGGCGATCAACGACAGCTATTTCGCCGACCCGTGGAAGTACAACTGCCCGGAGGACCCGGACCAGGCGGCGCTGATCGCCGCCGTCGGCCGGGCCGTCGCGTACGCCCGGCGCAAGGGCGCGGTGGTGATCGCCTCGGCCGGCAACGACGGGCAGGACCTCGGCGCGGCCCGGACGGACCGGCGCAGCCCCAACGACCGGGTGTCCGGGCCCGCCCTCACCCGCCACCTGGGCACCGAGTGCATCCGCCTTCCCGGCGAGTTGCCCGGGGTGGTCACCGTCACGGCGGTCAACCGGGACGGGCTGCCGTCCTCCTACACCAACTACGGGCGAGGCCGGATCTCGCTGGCGGCCCCGGGCGGGGATCCGGACGGCGGGGCGGAGGGGGCGATCGTTTCGGACTGGCCGGGCGGGCAGTACGCGGCGCTGGCGGGGACGTCGATGTCGGCGGCGCACGTGACGGGGGCGGTGGCGGTCGCGGCGGCGTTGCATCCGGGGGCGGGGGCGGGGGAGCTGGCGGATCTGGTGGCGGTTGCGGCGGCGGGGGGGTGTCCGGCGGGGGGGTGTGGGGATCGGGGGTATTTCGGGGTGGGGGTGTTGGTGGTGCCCAGGTAGGGGGGTGGGGGTTGTTCGGGGGGCTTTCGGGAGGGTGGGTGACGCCGGGGGC
>NZ_JBIWPL010000051.1:0-22047 GCF_044768255.1 Kitasatospora sp. NPDC101157
CTCCCCCCGTGCCTCGGGGTCGGACAGGGGCCACCGAGGTGACCACGAGGGCCTGGGCCCGCGCATGCGCGGGCCCAGGCCCTCGTGGTGTTTCCCCGCCATCGGCATGTCGGCGAACTGCCGACCGGATCCTCCGCCTCCTCCTTCCCGTCCAGGCACGGCCCGCCACTTGCCCTACTGACCAGCCCGGGATCGGGCGGCAACTGCGGATCGACGCGGACTGCGGCCGCCTGGGTGGCTGGGCGCGGCGTGCTCCGCTCCCGCACCCGTGGCCAGCGCCCGGCGGCGCTGGACCCAGGCCCGCTGGGGCGAGCGGGTGTGCACGTCCTGCCAGAAGGAGGAGTCCGACCGGAAACGGGCCCAGCTCGCCACGGCCGAAGCGGCGGCTGCCGAGGCCGCCAAGGCAAGAACACCGGCGGCTCCTGGTGGCGCCGCTCCTGACCCCGGCCGACCTGTGACAGCGAAGATGGACGGCTTGCCGGTGAAGTTGGACCGACGCTCGTTCGCGGCAGCGAAGTTGGACCGTCGGGGCTGTCGTCAGGCGGGCGAGCTGCCGCTGTCTGCGGCCGCCGCCGCCTGCGATTTGTTCGACCGTCGCGAGGCCTTCGAGATCGCCCTCGCGCCGTCCGCGCCGTCCGGGACGTGAGCCCTCGGGGAGGTCCGCGTTCGCTCAGCCGGTCGTGGCAGCCGCCCGCGCAGTGCCCTCGGCCGACAGCTTTCGGATGTGCCGTACGGCGACGACAGGCACGCTCACGCCGATCAGATTGCAGTACGCCACCGTTTCGTAGAAGCCGTCCGCGCTGCCGGCGGCATGTGCCGCGGCGGCGCTGACCGCGACGATCAGGCCGAAGTAGAGGGCGTTGAGCACGATGGCCCGGAAGCCACCGTCGGTTTCCTCCATGACGGTCAGCGAGGTGAGCACGGGCCCCTGGACGGCGTATGTGAGCGCCACGGCGCCCAGGTAGCTGCCGGCCGCGGCGGCCACCCCGGCGTTGCCGCTGATCAGCCGCGCCAGGGGATCGTGCACCAGCCACACCAGCACCGCGATCGCCACGTAGACCGCGACGGTGACCTCGATGCCGCCGCGCATCAGCCCCCGCATGCGCTGCCAGTCGCCTTTCCCGCGCAGCTGGTTGATGGTGATCGCCGTGGCCGTGCCCAGGACCATCCCCGGCAGCAGCACCAGGTTCTGCAGGGTGGACACGACCGTGAACCCGGCCACGGCGTCCTGCCCGTAGCTCCCGAGGACGCCGACGACCGCGACGTTGTACGCGGAGATCAGCAGGAGCGACAGGGCAATGGGCAAGCCGATGCGGCGCAGGCCGGTGAGGACGTCGCGCCGCCAGATCAGGGCGGCCGGCAGATGCCACAGCTCGGTGCGGCGCAGCAGCACCAGGCCCATGGTGATGCCGGTCACGGCCGCTGTCGCCTCGGCGACGGGCACCGCCGCGATCCCGACGCCGGTACCGAGCCCGAGGCCGGCCACGAGGACGATCCGCACGCTCGCCGTACAGGTGACGAGAAGGGTGGCGTGCCGCACATACCCGTAGCCGCGCAGGCAGGACGCGAGGAGCTCCGTCCCGACGCCCAGCAGGTTGGCGGCGCTGGTCCAACGCAGGAAGGAGACGAAGGTGTCCCGATGCTCGGCGTCCACGTGGAAGAGACCGGTCAGCAGAGGAGCCGCGATCGCGAGGACAAAGTACAGGGCCGCGCCGAGCCCGAGCCAGATCCTGGCCAGGCTCGCGGCGTTCGTCATCACGTCCCGGGGCCGCCCGGCCCCCTTGCTGATCGCGGCGGCGACCTGGTCGGAGACCCCGAAGCCCACGGTCACGGCGATGACGACGAGGCTGACCGGCTGGTACAGGGAGCGGATGTAGACGGCGTCGCCCCCCATGCGCCCCAGAACGGCGACAACACCGAGCTGGACGGCGAAACCAAGGGACTCGGCCACGAACAGTGGAACAGCGAGGCCCGATATGGTGCGCCACACGCCCCTTCCTTCAGGCGTGGCCAGGGACAGCATGCGAACCTCCGGGAGTGGGGCGGCTGGAGTGGGAAAAGGGGGGAAGGGCTGCGGGACGCTATCGACATTCACCGAGGAATGTCCATGGAGGCTGGCCAGTTCAGGCCGCTGCCGTGTCGAACCGGCACAGGCTCAGGTATCCCTGGGTGGTTCGGCCGTCGCCTGCTCGTGGGGCCGCTCGAAGCCCTCAGGAACGGGGACGTGGGCAGCTTCCGCGCCCTGGACTGACACTCCCAACACCCCCCGCAAGCAGCGAACCACCTGGACACGCTTTCACCGGGGAAGTACTGACGGAACCCTCGGCCCGCGAGGACACGTTTGTAGGCTGACAGTGTGCTCACACAGGTTCCTTCAGCCGGAAGCCGGCGAAGTCCAGCACGTTGGCCACATGGTTCTCCAGATGCACGCCTTGCCATGGCACAACATCAACCCGCTGGAACTCTCCGCGGACAGGATCAAGATGGACATCCACGGCATCAACTCCGCGATGGACACGTTCTCCGCCAACGCGACGGTGACGGTGAGCCTCGGCACACACTCCGTCTCGGTGGAGAGCAAGGGGGACGGGTACCCGAACACGGAGGTGGTGCAGTATCGTCGAGCGATGGCGCTGAACAGGCTAGGCGAGGAGCGGGCGACGTCTTTCCCCGTAGACGACGGGATTGCCACGGCGCCCCTGGTTGCAGGCGGCCGAGACGAGATGCCAAGTTCGAATGCCCGGTAGTTGCTGATGCCTGCCGAGGCGCGCGAGGAAGGCGCGCTGCGCTGGTTCCTCCGGTCAGCGATCAGGTACATCCTGGCCTTCACCGTTGGCTGGTTCGTGCTGGCCGGCGCGCTCACCCTGCTGTTCCTCCCGCCGGACAACCAGATACCTTACGGGTTGGTCGGAATAGGGTACGTACTCTTTCCGCTATTCGGTGGGGCCTCCCTGGCGATCCTGCTGGCTCTTTCGCCGCTACGGTTCTTCCCGCACCTGCGGACTGTCGCCGGCATCGCACTGGCAGGGCCGCTGCTGTTCATTCTGATGATCAGCGGACCCGGATGGTTGTTTTCGCCAATGACAGTCATTCAGCTCGGCTTCGTAGTCAAGGTGATGCCGGAGGCACGATTCCGGGTCACCGCCCGTCGGCCCTGACCCCGCCCGTCCGACCCGACGCCGGCCCGCGAGACACTGTCTCGCTGGTCGTCGTCCTGGTCCGGTCCGCCGGCATTTCGCTGTCCGCTGCTCGCGGCTGCGCCGACGTCGCCTTGGGGGGCTCACGCGAGTCATCGTGCTGACGTCCGGGCGGCCGCCGGTCCTCGCCGGCTGTGCGGGTCGCTTGGGTCGCTGTTCCTGGTCGTGGTGGTCGGCCAGGGCCGGCAGCCGGCCGTCGGCGAAGCGGTTGCGCCAGGCCGCACGGTGTCCAGATGCAGGCCCGTCTTCCGGGCGATGTGCGCATTGGGGCGCCCGCGGGTCGCGTGCAGCACGATCGCGGCCACTGCCGGGCCTGGCACGTGGTCTGGTGACCGTAGGCCGCCATTCTTCAGTCGCTCACGTTCAGCGTTGGTCAGGACGATCGGCCGGGCGAGGGCAACAGGCATGGGGCAGGCCGATCGGGAGAAGTGGATCACCAGGACCGCAGTCTGCCGTGCCCGCGCCGGGACTCGTCGGGCAGGATGACCGTCATACCCACGCCTCCGGATGCCATAAGGCCACCGTCCTATTGTTGTTGGCTGATGCGCGCACACCGCATGGACCGCCCAGCCGACCTTGACGTCGTCCGTGAGTCCTATGACCAGGTGGCCGACAACTACGCCCACATGGTGGTGACGACGGGCATGGGGGACATCCGTCGCCATCCCTGGCTCAAGGCGTCGATCGACGCCTTCGCCGACACCGTGGGCGAGCTCGGGCCCGTTCTCGACGTCGGTTGCGGCCCTGGCACGGTGACCGGTTACCTCGCAGAACGCGGGCTCGACGTATCCGGGGTGGACCTCTCTCCCCGCATGATCGAGAACGCGCGCCGTCTTCATCCGCGATGTCGCTTCAGCGTCGCGTCCGCCACCGAGTTCGACTTCGGTGAAGCCTCCCTCGGCGGCGTGCTCGGGTCCCACGCCGTACGGGAGTTGACCGACCAGCGCGCCTGGCTGACGGTGTTCCTGCTTCCCGCGTACTCGCCCGACCTCAGCCCTGTCGAGTGGGTCTGGGCACACACGTCAAGCGCAGCCTCGCCAACCTCGCCGTCATGGCCCTCGACCGACTCGAAGCCCTCGTCCGCAACCGGCTCAAATGCCTGCAGTACCGGCCCGACACCCTCGACGGCTTCATAGCCGGCACCGGCCTGACCCTCGACACCCCAACCTCAACCTGACGAGCCGAAGTCAGTAACGACGGCCGATGGCCGTCCTGTTCGGCCGCCAGGGCATCCCTCTGTGCCCGGCTCAGCTGTCCTGCCCGCACCCGCCCTGGGGGCCTTCCTGGCCGCCCGCGGCCGGCTGGTCAGGGCGTGGGCGGGTTGAGGAGGGCGCGGAGGTGATCGGGTAGGTCGGGGTGGTCTCGCCAGGGGGTGGCGAGGGCCTGGAGAGCGGCCCAACAGGCGCGGGCGGTGGGGTCCGGCTGGTCATGGCCGAGGTAGTGCCACAACGCCTGGTAGAGGTGTTGGGAAGCAGCGAAGACCGCCTGGACGGCGTTGCGGACGACGGTGCGCTGCTCGTCCCGAAGAGGATGCGTGGTGCCCGGAATACGGATGACGGGGCCGAGAGCGGCGTAGGCCTGACCGTCGATGAAGTCATGCAGGTCTCTCAGCTGCTGCAGGGTCGGCAACGGCGGCTCGGGTAGGGCGGGAGAGGTCACGACGGCACGCTACCGGCCGTCACACGGCCCGCCGCCTCGTACTGCCCGCTGCTGCGCCGTGACCGTCGTCCTGGTCGGTCGCCAGGCTGTCCCGCTTCGCCCGGTTGCTTCCCACCTGAATCTGCTTCCTCCAGGCTCACATGTCCCAGTTTCCGGGTGTCCAGCCCCAGGGTGGAACTTCAGGGGCGTGGACGGCTTATCGCGTGGTCGCGCGACCCGGGGGTGTGGAGCACGACCGTCTACCTGCACAACCGCTGTGACACCACCCGGCTGGCGAAGATCGCGTGGAAGTGGTCCGGGCTGAAAATCTCGGAGATCAAGCTGGCAGGGGATGCCAAGGCACAGCCTCCCAGGGCGCCGAGTCGCTCCGCCCTTCCTTCGAACGCGAGAAGTGCCGCAAGGGCGAGTCCCTGCTGAAGTCGGTGCGCAGCTCATCGAGTCGGTCAACGACACGCTCAAGGGCCAGCTGCAGCGACTGCTGTACTCCGGCGCTGCGCCGCCTGCCTTGGCCCGGGGAACGGGCGGGGCAGGCGGCGCGAGATGTGCGGGCGGCGCGGAGGACGCGTCGGCCGTCAGAAGTGGTGGCTGGTCTCGCGGTCGGCCTTCTCGATCTGGTCGATCCGGCGCTGCAGGGCGTCGGCCTGGGCGCGGGCCTTACGGGCCGCGTCCCTCTCGCCCATGTGGTCCAGCCGACTGGCCTTCTGGCGAAGGTCCTGGACCTGCTGGCGCATCTTGTTGAGGTCAACGGTGATCGAGGCCGCCGAGGCGGGCTGGGCAGCGGCGACCTGGGCGACCGTCGCCAGGCCACCCCCGGCCAGGGCAGCGGTCAGAACGAGGGCCGGGATGCGTCGACGCATGGTGACTCCTTACGGTGGTGCGGCTTCACGGACTGGAGATCATCGGATGACCAGTCAGTAACCATCCTTACATGACTGTTCGTCATCGATCGCACCGGTGGCGCCCCGGCACCGCACTCGCACTGCACCCGTACCGGAACCCCACCGCTCCCGAGCAACCCGGGCCGCCGCACCGTCCTGGCCTTGACCGCAGTGTCTCCAGACCCGCCGCTGCGGGATTCGGGGGCGCACGAGGCACCGGTCCAGGCGCGCCAGGCACTATCGGCACGGCTTCGACGTGATGATCGTGGGCGGGACGCGTGTGGGCCCCTCCGCGACCGGCCATCCGACGGCTTACCCGGGCCCGCTGGTGCTGCCCGCCCGACCTCGGCACCAACGCTGCGGCTCCCGCGGACGGCGTCGAGCAGCTGCCCGGGTTGTGCTCGATGGACGACGAGGCCATCTACGGCCTGACCGTCTACACCTGGACCCTGGGCGCGGCTCGGCGGTGAACACCTGGAACGCCCGACGCGGTGTGGCCCTGTCCTGGACCGGCTGGTGCGCCGAGCGCGGCTACGACGGGCCGGCGGTCCCGACCTGGGTGAAGCGACTGCCGCCACCGGACTCCGACACCCCGGAGCGCTCGAAGATGGCGATCGACCGGCTGATCGCCCGCCGGGACGTCCACCTGCGGGAGAAGACGCTGTGGCGGATGTTCTACGAGACGTGCGCCCGCTCCGAGGAGACCCTGGACGTCAACATCGAGGAGCTGGACCTGGCCGGTCGCCGGTGCCGAGGGCACCCAGCCCAAAGTCCGCTGCCGCGGCGCCGCTCGCGTCGACTACGTGCTGGAGACGGTGTTCTGGGACGCTGGCACCGCCCCGCCCGGCTGCTGCCCCGCCTGCTCAAGGGCCGCACCCGCTGGCCGGTGTTCGTCACCCACCGCCGCCCCGGCCCCGGCAAGGTACTCTCCGCCCGCGAAGGCTGCCCGGACACCGGTCTGGCCCGCCTCTCCTACGGCCAGGCCCGCGCGCTCCTCGACCAGCACACCGCGCTGGCCGGACCGGGCACGGGCTGGGACCTGCATGAGTACCGCCAAACTCCGGCCTGACTCACCTTGGTGAGGCCGGGGCCAGCCTGCTGATGCTGATGGCGAAGTCGCGGCACAAGAAGACGGAGAACGTCCACCGCGACTTCAAGCCGTCCCCGGAGGCAATCGCCGAGGCCACCAGCCTGCTTGCACCCGGCAACAGCAACAGGCGCTGACGACCTGGTTCCCTGGAGTAACGCCCGCACAACTAAGGTGGCTGGTCACTGACCTCAAGGGGATCCACCATGGGCATTCATCCCGATGTAGCCGTATTGCTCGATCTTGTACCAGCAGATCTTGCGGGCGGCGAGCGGATCGACTGGACCGCGGCCGAAGCCTTGCTGGGCACCGGGCTTCCGAACGACTACAAGGCACTGCTGGACACCTACGGCGTAGGCGACATCGGAGAGCTTGTCATTCTGCCTCCGTTGCCGAGTGACGTGCGTGGGTGGGAGGGGTGTCACATCGGCAGCATGACGCCCGGTCTGCGCAGGCTCTGGGACGAGGATGCAGGTGTCCCCGGCGTGACGCCAGGTGCTGATGCTGTCCTGCCCTGGGGCACCGGAATGAATGCCAACGAGATGGCTTGGCTCATGAACGACCCCGAACCGGACAAGTGGCCAGTTGTAGCCTGGCGGCGGCACTACTCGTCGGGCGAGTCGCCGTGGGCCCTTTTTGAGTGCGGCATGGTCCAGTTCATCACCCGCATGATGCTGGGCCGGTTCGATGCCTGCCCGCTCGGCGATGCGTCGCTCTGGAACCAGACAGACACCTTCGTCAGCTGGCGCGAGCAACGTCGACGGCTTCTGGCCGGCCTGGACCCGCAGACCGGCGAACCCAGTCCCTACGCCGACATGTTTCCCATCACCGAGGACTGGCCCTGAGTGGAGGGGGCGCCCGGGGCGAATCTCACCCCCGCGCGACCGGACCACTGAAGCCTGCTCAGCCCGTCCCGGAGTCGTGTTCGCTCGGGTGCCAGCGGCTCACCGTAGCGCGACCGTGACGCCGCGCCGTTCGAGAAGTTGCACGATCTCCTCGAAGTAAGAGAGCCGGCCCTGCGGATCCTCCACAACGTCCGCCAGTGCGCGGCGTGCGATCTCGGAGTCGTGCCAGGTCAGGGTGAAGGGCGGGGCCACTCCGAATCCACCGCCCAGGCAGTCCTTGAAGGCGTTCCACTCCCGGCCGTAGTAGCGGCTGGGTCCGAGCAGGGCCTCGGCGATCGCGCAGTGCAGACCGGGAACGTCAGTGATGAACCTGCCGTCGAGATGGTGCTCACCGCCAGACCGATCCGGCTGGGGCGCAGGCACCCGCCAGGCACGAGTGGTGAGGTCCAGCCACTCGGCCCGGCCCTGCGAGTCGTACGGCGCCCACAGGTTGGGCTCTGCCGGCGGGCCCTGGTACCACTGCGCCCAGATCGGGCGGGCCGCCGGCAACGGCCGATCGTCTCCACCATCGGCGAGAGTGATGTCGACGAGCGTGCCGCCGAGCACGGACGGGCGCGCTCCGGTGACGGCCAGGCCCACGGTGCGGGAGGCCATCACGGCACCATGACGGTCCAGCACCAGGAGGTAGCCCCAGCCCCTTTCCGACCGACGGGGCCGACGCAGCGCCGCGAGGAGGGGCTCCGCAGGCTCGCAGCCGATCAGCTCCATCGGAACGGGGGACGGGTCCGCTCGTGCCCCGAACAGGCCGTCCACGGCGGAGCACCAGCCCGCACTCGCCGCTGTGGTCGTCGGCCCCGCGAAGATCTCGAAGTGCGGCGCCGCAGGCAGTCCGAAGAGACTCTCCTCGTTCCTGACGCCGGCGCCGAGCACGATGTCGTACCGCGCCTCGTCGGCCGGGTAGGGCTGATGGGCCACCACGACCGCATCGACGAGAGTCCACCACTGCACGGGCTTCTCGTCGTCCCAGACCTCGACACACACGTCGCCCAGACCCCGCAGCGAGACGTCGGGCTCAGCGAGGATGTTGCTCAGGAGACCGTCGGGGCGGCATCCGCGGAGGGTGAGGACCTCCCGTGGCGGCGGGACCGGGTCGACGAACAACCCTTCGACGCCCGCGCACCTCCCCCAGAGCTGTTCCACGCCGTCCTCGTCCTCCTGAACCAGGAGGTACTTCACCGGAAAGCCCCGGTCCCACCTCGCGTGATCTGCGGTGCGCACCCAACCCCCGAACATGTGAGCAGCCTTTGTGCCTACGATACGGACCCGTCTGGCCCGGGGAGGACGGAGGACGGCTGTTCGCCCTCGATCACGTCTCGTCGGCGGCGCTCAGATCGCGCAGGGTCGCAAGCCACCAGGCAGTTCCGGCAGCTGGAACGGTACCGGCCGAGCATGTTGACGTGGTGCCGCACGAACGGGGAGAGCCGGGCGACGTCCTCCTCGCGGACGGTCCGCCACGGTCCTGGCTCTCATGCTGTGGGGCCTGCCCACGAAGGTCCCGCTGCCCGGCGCCACCGGCACCACCACGCGCAACGGTCGACCGCTGGCGGGACAACGCCGTGCGCGGCACCGGACCATGACCAGCCGTGCAGTATGAACGCGGCGGTCCCGTGGCCGGCCCTAGACCGCCAGGGTTCTGCGGTGACTCCGACAGAGATCGCAGCAGGCGTGACCGCGACTCCGCGCTTCGTCTCCTCCGAGAACAACGGCATGCTTTGCCAGAATCTCCGGCCTGCATGACCGCTACGAGTTCGCTCGGGACTTCGGGACCGCTCTGGGCCGCCCTGGGGCTGGAGGCTCGGAGCACTCGGTCTGTATGAGTGGAGGGCTTGCTCTGACGACCGGGAGGGCGCCCGGTTCTTCGTCATCAGCGGTGGCATCCGTCGGCGGGTCGAGCTTGTGAGCCGTGAGACCGCAACGGCCATGGCCCGGCGAATGGGAAAGAAGGGCCAGCCAGACTCGGGCTGACAGTCAGGCCCGTGGCCGGTGCGTTCGCGGCCGCCACACATCCCGTCAGGCCCGATCGCCCCTGCTCGCACTTGCCGAAGAAATCCCGGCCGCGATACTGGCCCGCGTGCTCGGCATCCACATCCAAGTCGCCGTCCGGGGGCAGAAGGCATCCGCCGGAGACTGGGCCGCCTACGCTGCCGAGGTCGCGCGCCGCTCCGATCGACCACAGACGGGGACAACGCTGTCATGACGCAGTTCCTCGCGCATCAACGTGCAGAGGGGCGACACCCTCATGCGAGGGGGGTGGGGAGGCAGGCAGCAGCGCGAGCTCCCCAGGGCAAGCCCCTACCTCCCCCAAACGAACTTCGTTCAGCTCTGCTTGGCCTGAGCCGCCTTGGCGGACGCCTCCAGTCGGTTCCAGTAATCCTGGTACCACGCCTCGTCGCCGCCATCCATGTTGCTGTTGTCCTTCAGCATGCCGACCTTGCCGTCGATCAGTTCGCGGACGATGTCGGCGTGGCCGGCGTGCCGGTTCGTCTCGGCCGTCATGTGCAGCATGACCCGCTGAAGCGTCACGTCTCCGCTGTCGCCCCACCACGCGACGTGGCCCATCGCGTCGAGCGGTAGCGCCTCGATCGTCGCGTCCGCGTGCGCACAGGCGCGGTGGTAGAGGCTGAGAACGTCCTCGCGCGACTCGTCGGCAGGTGCCCACATGTCCGAGTTGGGCTCGGCACCCTCTTCGTGCCATGGAAGGGATTCGTTGTGCGGGCGGCCGAAGGTCGGGCCGAAGTACCCGAGCTCGACGCTGGCGAGGTGCTTGACGAGACCGAGGAGGTTGGTGCCGGTCGGCGTCAGGGGGCGGCGGATGTCGTACTCGGACAACCCGTCCAGCTTCCAGATGATGGCTTCGCGGGCTGCTCTGAGGTAGCGGTGCAGGTCGGCCTTAGGATCATTGGGCTTCATGGGGCCGAGTCTCGCATCGCCTGCCGACAGCTATCGCGTGAATTTGCCGGCTGCCCCGGAAGCATCAGCCGGCGACTGGGCCGTCCACCACCTCGAACCGATCGTCGCGGGAGCCCTGATGCGAACAGGCATTCGGACAGTTCCCATACCCGACTCCACCATGACGACGACGCCTGCCTCTCCTCGCCCAGCTGCGCGCGGTCGCCCTGGCCGACGGGCTGTGATGGACGGCCGTTCACGGGCGCGTGCGGCGGACCGAGAAATCGAAGCGCGGGTGCGTCGCGCGTGACAGCGGCGCGCGTGACAGCGGCCGGTGCCGCCCGGGCGTCGCCGGTAGTGTGGCGCTCACTCACATGGCGGTTCGTCCCCGGTGTCGATGGTGGCGGCCCGCCCGGTTCATCGTCGTCCGCCAGAGGGGTGGGATCCATGAGCACCCCTGAGGGGAGCCACTGCGGTGGCGTCGATTGCGACGCCCGTCATCGCCTGCCGGAGCGCCGGGACGAGGTGCAGAGGGGGCGGGTTCGCGCCGCGCACCACGACCGGCGGGGCGCTGGTTGCCTTTCCCGTCAGCCGCCGGCCGGGGTACGGGTGCGCAGCGCCTTCCAGGTGGACGGCCCGATGATCCCGTCCGGCGTGATCCCGACCTGCGCCTGCAGCGAGCTCACGGCCTGCTGGGTGTAGCTGCCGTACCGGCCGTCGATGTCCCGCGCTCCGAGGGGGAAGCCCAGGCGCTGCAGCAGGCACTGGGCTTCGGCGACGTCGTCCGCGTCGCCCGTCCCGGGCGTCAGGACGGCGGTCGTGGTTCGGCTGATCCCGGCGTACCAGAGACCGTTCTCCTGCCGGAACGCGCAGCTGTACGGCGTCAGTTGGCCGAGTGTGAAGGGCACCCAGCCGGTGCGTCGATGGGTCGCTTCGTCGGTGATCCGGGCCCGGTACGTGCCCGTGGCGTCGGTGCTCGCACAGGGCCAGCTCCAGTGCACGGAGCCGTCCTTGGCCACGGTGCCGCTCTCGCCGGACGCCCCGAGCGGAAGCGCCTGGCCGTCGGGGGTGAGGATCTCGTTGGTGTAGCGGCCACCGGGCGTGAAGCCGGCCGACTCGTTGCCCAGTTTCTGGCCGGCGTGACTGCACGTGCCCACGATCCGGAAGCGCAGCGGCGGCTGTTCCGTCAGCCGGGCCCAGCCGACACCGGCTGCCAGGGCGACGGCGAGCGTCCCCGCTCCCGTCCCGAGGAGCAGCCGGCCGTTGCACCACCAGGGCACCGCCGGCCGCAACGCCGCCGCCACGCCGGCGCGCCGAAGTGCCCGCCGGCCGGCCTCGTCGGCCGTCCTCAGCCATCCGTCCGCCCGGCTGACGGTCAGCGTGCCGAAGCCTTCCTCGTGGCGGTGCATGGTGACGACCCCGACGATCCGGCCGTGCGCCCACACCGCGGCCCCCGACATCCCCTCCCACGGCGAACCCCGGAGGTCCGGATTCCGCTCGGGCTCCTGGACCCGCAGTTCCAGCGTCCGCTCCCGGCGGTCGGCCAACGGCGCGATCTTCCCGCGGGCATGACAGGAGTCCCGGTAGCCCGTCGCGCCCCCGGGATCCTCGCGGTACTTGAACAGGGGGAAGCCCAGCGCGCTGCTGCGCAGATCGGTGTCCGTCTCGCGCACCGCCCCGAACCGCGCCGGCCTGACCCGTCGTCCGGGCCCCGCGCCGTTGCGCTCCAGGGCGAGCAGGGCGACGTCGCAGCGGGCGTCGGACCACAGTACGTGCGCCCGTGTGGTCCATTCGGCGGCCCGGTCCGCCTCGAACCGGACCTTGATGTCGGCCGCCCGGCGCACGACGTGCTCGGCGGTCAGCACCATGCCGTCGCGCACCAGGTAGCCGGACCCGCGTTCCTCCCCGCCGGCGGTCCGGCCGACGATCACCTCCGCGGCCCGGTCTGCACGCAGCCCCGTCACCGGTGCGCCTCCGCCGACCGCGCGCGAATGCCGTAGCCGGGCCATCGAACACCGAACAGGCTTTCCATGGCTAGGAGTTGTCCTTCCTGACTGGCCGTCATCCACGTCCGATCGACGACTATAGTGAGGCCTCGTTCACCATCCGCGTCACTTCTTGGGAGTGAGCAGTGATCGAGCTGTCGGACGTCATCCGCGATCTGCGCGCCCAGTTGGAGCAAGCCGTGGCCGAGGGCGCCGGGCGGGCGATCCAGTTCGAGCTCGGCGAGGTCGAGCTTGAGGTCTCGCTGGCGTTGGAGCGGTCCGCAGAAGGCGGTGCCCGGGTGCGCTTCTGGGTCGTGGAGCTGGGTGGTGACGGAAAGCGCGGCCACACCGACACCCAGCGCGTCCGGCTCACGCTCCATCCGAGGATGGCCGACACCGGCCTGCCGCCCACGGTCTCTGGGCAGTCCCGCCGAGGGGAGCGGTGACGCCGCCCCCGGGGTGCCCGCCGGACCCGGGGCACACCACGGGCCATCGCCGGCGGGCGCCCTCCGAAGCGGACAAGAATCCATGAGCCGCCCCTCCTGACCTGCCCTATCCGACCGATCGGACGGCGCGGTCGCAGCGCGGGCAAGGCGCGATGGGCGAGATCGGGCGGATACCAGCGCTGACCGGGCGCGGCCGGCCGCCCGCGCAGCTCGGCCACCGCTGCCGCGACGGCAGCACCGATCCGGCCCGGATCCAGCTGCCGACCGCCGGCGTCGGCGCGGGACTCCGCGAGGTGTTCGGCTACCAGGTCCGCGATGTCCGCCAGGCACCCGCGGATCTCGACCACCGCCCGCACCGGCAGCACCAAACCGCTGTCCCGCGCGTGGGACAGGTTGCTGCCGCCGACGCGGGTTGGGCCGAAGGGTGGGCGGCGGGAGAAGCATCCGCGGCGGCGGATACGCCTTCCCCATCAGGTGCCGTCGCCGCTGCCGGGCCGCTGCCGGGCCGCCGTCCGGCCGTCTCCGACTGGTGTGCCGCCTCGGTCCGGGCGGTGCTGGGCCGTCGGCCCGCCGCTCGCTCGCCGCCCGTCCCGCTCGTCCCGGCCGCCGCCGCTGCGCTGCCGTCCGGTTGTCGACCGCCGCCGCAGACCTCCGGGCTGGCGTTTCAGGGTGTCCAGTCGTTGCGACAGAGGCACGCAGGCAGTCGGAGCTGGCGAAGGTCCGCTCAGACGTGGCCTGCTGACGGCGGCTCGACGAAGGCACCGGCGCCCGCGGCGATGGCGGCGCTTCTGGCTGCATGGCCGGGCAGTCGCGGGTCGGGGGTCGTACGAAGGAGCACCAGTTGGTGGTACAGCGGTGCGGTGGCCGCGATGAGCAGTTGCCGGGCGTCGGTGTGTGGTGGTAGTTCGCCTCGCCGGGCAGCCCGACTGACGATGATTTCGCAGCGGGCGTACCGGTCCTCCCAGAGCCGCTGTTGCGCCTGGGCGGCTTTCTCGGAACGGAACGAGGCGGCGATCAGCGCTGACATGATCGGTGGTTCTGCGGTGAGGGCTGCGTGGATCTCCTGGTTCAGTGCTGCCAGGTCGCTTTCCAGTGAGCCGGTGTCCGGTGGCTGCCAGTCGTCGGCGGATGCCGCGTCGAGAACGTCGGCGAGCAGACCGCCGACATCCCCCCAGCGCCGGTACACCGTGGTGCGGTGCACGCCGGCGCGGGCGGCGACGGCGTCGGTGGTGAGCCCGTCATAACCGTGTTCGCCGAGCTCGGCGACGACTGCGTCGAGCACCTGCTGACGGATACGGGCGGTGCGGCCTCCGGGCCGACGGCTGGTCGGAGGCCGACTGGTACCGCCCTCTGGTCCTGGGTCTGCAGGAGTCATCACTGAATGCCTTTGCTCGGAGTGTCGTCGTTATGGCAGGATCTTAAAGCAGCAGTTGTCGCATTAGTGGAGTGATCGATGCTCTTCCGAAGCGTTCGCCCGGCCACGCAAACCTCGACGGCCCCCTCGTTCTCGAATGCTTTGGAGCACCTGCATGCCTACACAGATCACTGCGCGCGCCGCCGGCAAGTCCTTCAACGGCAGGCTCGTTCTTGACTCGGTGACCTGCTCGCTCTCCGTGGGCGAGCGCACCGGAATCATCGGTGAGAACGGAGCGGGCAAGACCACCTTGCTGCCCCTGCTGGCCAGGCGTGAACAGCCCGATCAGGGCGAGGTCCTCCTCCAGGCCACCGGCGGGGTCGGCTATCTCGCCCAGGACGAGCAACTGGCAGCGCAGACAACGGTCCAGCAGGTCATCGACCGGGCGCTGAGCGATCTGCGTGCGGTCGAGCAGCGGATGCGCCGTCAGGAGACCGCGATGGCCGACGGTGACGAGTCCGGCACGGACGAATACGGCGAACTGCTCACGGTCTTCGAGCTGCGCGGCGGCTACGACGCCGACTCCCACGTGGAACGCGCCCTGTACGGACTGGGCCCGGGGTTGGTGGGCCGTGACCGTGCGGTGGGCAGCCTGTCCGGCAGAGCGCGGGTCAGGTTACGACCGGCGGCCTGTCCGGCGGCGGCGCCGGAGGTGCTGCTGCTGGACGAGCCGGCCAACCATCTCGACGACGGGGCCCTGAGCTGGCTGGAAGACCACCTGCGTGCCCGGCGGGGCACCACCGTGGCGGTCTCCCACGACCGGGTCCTCCTCGAACGGGTCGCGACCAGCCTGTGGGAGGTGGACTCCGATACGCGTCGCCTCGTGCACTATGGCAACGGTTGCACCGGCTACCTCGCCGAGAAGACGGCTGCCCGGCAGCGCTGGACCCAGGCGCACGACCAGTGGCGGGCCGACACCGACCGGCTCCACGAAGCCGCCGCGACCACCGCCCGCCAGGTGGCCCCGGGGCGTCCGATGAAGGACGGCAACAAGTCGGCCTACGACCGGGCGGGCGGCCGCGTGCAGCAATCGCTGGCCAGCCGGGTACGCAACGCCGAGGAACGGCTGCGCCGCCTCCTTGCCGACCCTGTCCCGCCCCCGCCGGAGCCACTGCGCTTCACCCCTGTACTGCGGACCCGCCGCCTACCGGGCGTCGTACTCGACGGCGCCGACATCGCCGTCACGGACCGGCTTGCCCGCACCTGCCTGTCCGTCACGGCGGGCGAGCACCTCCGGATCACAGGGCCGAACGGAGCGGGCAAGAGCACGCTGCTGCGCGTCCTGGCCGGGAACACGCCGAACAACTGCTGTCCCTCGGCCTTTTCGACCGTGACCAGCTCGCGGTTCCGGTCGGCCGGCTGTCCACCGGCGGCTGCAGCGTCTGGCCCTGGCGCGATTGCTCAGTGCGCCGTCGGACGTCCTGTTGCTCGACGAACCAACCAACCATCTCTCGCCCGCCCTCGCCGAGGAGCTGGAAACCGCTCTGACCGGGTACACCGGCACGCCCGTCATCGTCAGCCATGATCGCCGGCTGCGTCGGCACTGACGGGGCGCCCATCTCTGGCCGTGCAGGCGACTGATACGTCCGCCGCCACATGCTGAGGTCCTCCGAACCCGCACACCCACAGACACCCACAGACATCGCTCAGGAAGGACAAAATCCGTGATGCCTCCTGTCCCCGCCGACCCGACCGTGGTGCACCCGATGCCCGAACAGCCGCGGGTGGTGCTGCTGAAGCCGCTGATCACCTCGCCGCTGATCGAGGTCGGAGACTTCTCCTACTACGACGATCCCGATGACCCGACCGCCTTCGAGACCCGCAACGTGCTGTACCACTACGGGCCGGAAAGGCTGGTCATCGGAAAATTCTGCGCGCTGGGCGAGGGCGTGCGGTTCATCATGAACGGCGCCAACCACCGCATGGAGGGCCCCTCCACATTCCCCTTCCCGATCATGGGCGGTTCCTGGTCCGAGCACTTCGACCTCATCACCGGCCTGCCCGGACGAGGCGACACCGTGGTGGGCCATGACGTCTGGTTCGGCTATCGGTCCATGGTGATGCCCGGCGTCCGCATCGGCCACGGAGCGATCATCGCCTCCGGCTCCGTCGTCGTCGACGACGTCCCCGACTACGGCATCGTCGGCGGCAACCCCGCCCGCCTCATCCGCCGCCGCTACAGCGACGCCGACATCGACCGCCTCCTCGCCGTGGCCTGGTGGGACTGGCCACTCCAGCACATCACCGAACACATCCGCACGATCATGTCCGGCAGCATCGACGACCTGCAGAACGCGGCGCCCGGGCACGCGGAAACAGAACGTCTCGACCCCACGACCCCGAGCCCCAACGACCGTTGAACGAACCCGGCCCAGGACGACCTGCGCGAAGACCCGCCCTCCTGTCCGCGACCCACCCGTCCAGCACCGAATATCGAGGTGTCCGCATGCCTGCTTCGCCCCACCCCTCCCGCGCGATGACCGCGCGCCGCGCGGCCTCATCCGCCTCGGCCACGGCGGCCTGAAGCCCCTCCAACTCGGCCCGCAGTTCCTCCGCCCGGGCCAGCGCCACCCGCTCGCGCCTCTCCAGCACTCCCAGCACCGACGGCATCCGCCACCTCCGACCACGCCCCGCACCGACACGACGCTCCGAGCGTGCCTACCGAGTGGCGGCCACACACCTCACCTGGGAAAACGTGACCCTACCTTCGGTTTGGGAATCGCTTCTTAGAGTTCGTTGTCCCAAGTCTCGGCCGAAGGCTCGTTGATCACGACGAGAGACTGCCCTGTCGCTGTCACTACCAACGTCGGCTGCACACGATTGAGGGGCGGTCTCATGAAGACCGCCCCTGGCGAAAATCATCCCGCTACGCTTACCCAGCGCGGCCTCTGAGCAGGCAAAACGTCGAAGTCCTGCTGGAGTACTAGCTAGGGCTGTTGGCCATGGACAGGCCGAGGCTGATCTCCAGTGACGGGTGGGGCGTTGTCGCAGGATGGCGTCCCGCCGAGTGGTGTAGCAGCGATCTTGAGGTAGGTCCTGGTCAGCGACTTGGCAGTTGCTGTCCAGCCCCTTCGAGTGCTCGGTCGCCGACGCGTTCCCCTTGCCGCCACCTGCGCCGAGACCGGCAGCGGGCCGCCCTGCGAATCCCAGTCCGGGAACCTCGCTCCGACGGAACGTCAGCACACGGAGATTCCACCACCACGCGGGCCACGACCTGTCGCGGCCCCGACCCGGCTCGGTGGTCACTGTGCCGTCATCGGCTTCGGTGCGTTGTGAGCGCGACGGTAGGCCAGTGGTGACAGGCCCAGGTGCGTGTGGAAGTGCTTGCGCAGGGCGACGGGGTCACCGAAGCCGCAGGTGGTCGCGATCCGCGCGACGGTCAGATCGGTGGACTCCAGCAGCAGGCGGGCGTGCGCCAGCCGCCGCTGCGCAAGCCACTTCAGCGGGCTGCTGCCCACCTCACTGCGGAACCGCCGGGTGAAGGTGCGCTCGCTCATGTGCGCGTGCCGGGCCATGTCCTCCAGTGTGACCGGCTCGGCCAGCCGGTCCAGCGCCCACTGCCGGGTCGCCGAAGTGGAACGGTCGGTGTCCTGCGGAACCGGGTGCTCGATGAACTGGGCCTGCCCGCCCTCGCGCCACGGCGCCACGACGCAGCGCCGCGCGGCGGCCGAGGCCACCGCCGCCCCGTGGTCGAGACGGACCAGGTGCAGGCACAGGTCGATGCCGGCCGCTCCACCGGCGGACGTAAGGATGCGTCCGTTGTCGATGAACAGGACGTCCGGATCAACATCGACGTCGGGAAACAGCCGCGCCAGCGCGTCACACAGCGCCCAATGGGTGGTGGCCCGTTGGCCGTCCAGCAGACCGGCCGCTGCGAGCAGGAAGGCCGAGGTGCACAGGCTGACGATGCGGGTTTGCGGCCCGATCCGGTCCAGCGCCGCGGCGAGTTCCTCGGGGAGCGTGCCGGTCGCGAGCAGGTGCTCGCTGGGCTCCTGGGTGGCCAGAACGACAGTGTCCGCGGTCTCCAGCACCGACTCATCGTGGTCGACGACGATCCGGTAGTCCTCGTGTGTGCGTACCGGCCGGCCGCCGAGGGAGCAGGTGACGACGGAGTACAGACGAGTCCCGTCCGGTTCACAGGCCTCGTTGAACACCCGGGCGGGGATGCCCAGATCCAGCGGCAGGACTCCGTCGAGGGCGAGAACGACAACACGATGGGTCATGGCTGGAATGGTACGACAGATGTCTTCCCAGCCACTCATCCGCCTCTGCGGGTACACGCCACTCTTTCTTGTGCCGGGACCGCGGTCCTCAGGCGGAAGAAACAGTGAGACGGACATGAGCGAGGACAACATGAGCGACAACACCATGCGGGCTGTCACCGTCACGGAGTTCGGCGGAGCGGAGGTGCTGACCATCGAGGAGGTCGCGCGCCCGGTGCCGCTGCCGACCGAGGTGCTGGTACGAGTGCACGCCGCCGGGATCAACCCGGTGGACTGGAAGACCCGCGAGGGCCAGGGCATGGCGGGGCTGCAGACGTTCCCGCTGATCCTGGGCTGGGACGTGTCCGGCGTCGTCGAGGCGGTCGGCTTCGGCGTCACCACCCTGAAGGTCGGCGACGAGGTCTACGGCATGCCGTGGTTCCCGCGCGCCGCCGGCGGCTACGCCGAGTACGTCACCGCCCCGGCCCGGCAGTGGGCCCGCAAGCCGGCCACCCTCGACCACGCGCACGCGGCCGCCGTGCCCCTGGCGGCGCTGACTGCCTGGCAGACCGTGGTCGACACCGCTCACGTCCAGGCCGGCCAGCGCGTCCTGATTACGGCCGCCGCCGGCGGGGTGGGCCACTTCGCGGTCCAGTTCGCCCGGCACCTGGGCGCCCACGTGATCGCCACCGCCAGCCCCACACGCCACCCCTGGCTCAAGGAACTCGGCGCCGACGAGACCATCGACTACACCACCACCCGCTTCGAGGACGTCGTGGAGGACGTCGACGTCGTCATCGACCTGGTGGGCGACGCCCACGACCGGACCAGCACCCGCTCGCTGAAGGTCCTGCGCCCGGGCGGCCTGCTGGTCGCCGTACCGGCCGGCGTCTCCCCGGAACTGGCCGCGGCCGCCGAGGCAGCCGGCGTGCTCGTCACCCCGTACCTGGTCGAGCCGGACGGCGCGGCGCTGACAACGATCGCCGACCTGATCGACGCCGGCGAGGTCGCCGTCGAGGTGGAGGAGACGTTCCCGCTGGAGCAGGTCGGCGCGGCCCACGCCCGCGTCGAGGCCGGCCGCACCCGCGGCAAGGTCGTCCTGACCGTGACCGACTGACCATCATCACAAGCAGTTCGGAGTGTGCCGTGCACTACGAGATCCGCCGCTACCAAGCCCAGCCCGGACGCCGCGAGGAATGGGTGCGCTACATGGAGGACGTGGTCATCCCGTTCCAGGCCTCGCTGGGCATGGACGTGACCGCCTCCTTCGTCGATGCCCAGGACGAGGACGGCTACGTGTGGATCCGCCGGTTCGAGGACGAGGCCCAGAGCGAGGCCCTGTACACAGCCGTGTACGAGCACGACCGCTGGAAGAACGAGATCGGCCCGGTCGTCTACGGCCTGCTGATCCCCGAGAAGTCCGTCGTCGCCCGCGTGGTCCCCACCCTGGCCTCACCCCTGCGGTGACCTGGCTTGCGGCCCCTCCACCCGACGCGCACAGCAATAGAGGACCATTCATGAGCACCGTCACAGTCCAGAAGTCGGCCCCCGCCTCGTCCATCACCCAGGCCGCCGCCGGCGCACTCATCGCGGCAGTACACACCGCCGCTGCCCGGATCGGCTTCACGGCGGCCGTCGCCGTCACCGACCAGGGCGGACATCTGAAGGCGTTCGATCGGGCCGACGACGCGCCCTTCCTCACCGCCGAGGTCGCCGTCGACAAGGCCTGGACCGCGGTCTCATTCCGCATCCCCACCCATACGTGGAACGACTTGCTCGGCAACCCGCAAATCGCGCCGCTGGGCGGCCACCCTCGTGTGATGGCCGTCGGCGGCGGCTACCCGATCATCGAGAACGGCCGGTACATCGGGGGGCTGGGGATCTCCGGCGGCGACTACGAGCAGGACCAGCAGGCCGCCGAGGAAGCCCTGGCCGCCCTTGGGTTCGACCCGCCCGGTCACTGACCGGCCACCGGAGTGTGGTCCTGTGGCGTAGATCGTCACAAGCGCCCGGTCCACTCATGTAGTGCGGGCGGGTTCTCCGACCGGCTGGGGACCGTGTCTGGCGGGAAACTACGTCCCCAGGGATCTCACTGCGGGACGCTGGTTGCGCCGTACTCCCGGTGGCAGTGCTCGGCGGCACGGGCGGCCTGGTGGCCGGTCTGGGTGCAACGCGGGGTGCAGCGCGGGGTGCAACGCGGGGTGCAGCGCGACCGTGTTGCATCCCTGACCTGGGCATTCATCTTTTCCGAAGGGTGGCTGGGCCGTGTTGCAGCGGGCCCGTTGCACCGCCCTGTTGCAGCGGGCGCGTTGCACCGGCCCGTGTTCGGCTACTCCCAGCGCATGCCGAGTTGGGTGAGGCGGGTGGCGCGGGCGGCGGGGATGGTGGCGCGTCTGGTGCGGGAAGGCCGAGCCGGACCACCGTCGGCTGCTGCGCATGAAGGCTCCGTAGGACAGGCCCTGCTGACGCCTGGACCGCCCACTACCGCCCCCTCGGCTCTGAGGCGACGGCCCAGGAGAATGCCTGACCTGACCTCAGGTCGTAGACGTTGTGACGCAGTAGGGAGACGGCGTTCGATGCGGATGAGTGAGAGGCAGGGTTCCTTCCGGGCAACGGGACGTGGTACCCATGGCCCATGGCAGCGAAATTCCGCACGAGGGAAGGCCGCAAGGTTGGGTTCGGGGATCACGTGTGGTCTCAGAACGGCGACGGGCCTTTCGTCATCACTCCGCATCCGCTCGACACCGTCCACCTGGAGCTGGTGGAAGTTGGTGGCAGTGAGCGGCGCACGCACCATCCGGATGACATCGCGCTCTACTACTACGCAAGCGTGCCCCCTCGACGCTGAGGACGATGGCCGGTGTCGGGGTTGTCCTCGTCTCCCTTACCTATCTTTTGTCATGACCGCGGTCCGCTATGGTGGTCAGGCGACTACGGCTCCCCCCGTTCCGTAGTCGGCGCGGGCGCGCATCCCAGGACCGGGGATGCGCGCCCACCCTGAAGAGCAGCACCGCCGGCTGGCGACCACGACCTCGGCAGACCCCGCCGCGTGTGCCCCGGCGCTCGCGGCGCTTGCTCGGCGGGCGTTGCCCGGGTGCGGCTGGCGGGACCAGGGAGCCGATACCGCGCGGCTGAATGCTGGTCACCCGGCCCATTCCCCCACCCCGGACGCCGAGGTGATCACCACGGCCGGTCGTCCGGCGGACCGTCGGACAGGATGGCTGCTGGAGGTCGTTGCCCGCCCCCGTCAAAGAGCTGCCTGGGCCCGCACTCCCGTCCGGCGCCCGGACTCCCGCCCAGGCCGTCGCCGCCGTCCTGGTGACCGAGGCCGTGCCCGGTCGTTGAACCCGGGTGAGCGCCTCGACCGGGGTGCGCGGCGATGCCC
>NZ_JBIWPL010000052.1:0-20799 GCF_044768255.1 Kitasatospora sp. NPDC101157
GCGGCGTGCGGCCGCCCCTCCGCCCCGCGCCCCGGGGCCCCCCCCCCCCCCCCGGGGGGGGCGGGGGGCCCGGGGGGGGGGGGGGGGGGGGCCCCCCCCCCCCCGCCCCCCCCGACGGCCGCCCCCGAGCCGGAAGCCGCCGCTACTCGTGCGTCGCGGTGGCCGCCTGCCTCCGAGAGGCCGGCACGGTGGACCGCCCATGTCGGGGACTCGGGAGCCTTCGCAGTTTCCAGGGGCCCGAGGGCATCGGGGGCCGGGTTGTGCGGTGTAGTGCCGGTGGCGGTGGGTAGCCGCCTGGGCGAGAAGACCGGCCCGACACCGTCCTGGGACCGTCTCATGGGACCCGCCTTTGTGACCGGATACCGTGCGTGCCTGCCGTTTCCGCCGCGGCCGGACATGCCCGTCACCGAGGGGCTCGACTTCATCCGGCGCGCCCTGGCCCGGTGGGGCCTGCTCGGTCACGGGCCCCGTTGTGGTCTGCTCGACGACGTCCTCCAGGTCACCACCGAACTCCTCGCCAATGCCTGCGTCCACGGCCGCGGCATCCGTGAGCTGGTCCTCGAACACCGCCCGGGAGTGCTGCGGGTGGAGGTCAGCGATTACAGCCCGGCTCCGCCCTACCGCGGCACCCCGAGGTTCGGGTGCCCGGGCGGCTACGGGCTTCTCGTCGTCGAACGCCTGGCCACCTGCTGGGGCACCACGGCCGACACCGCCGGCAAGAGCGTGTGGGTCGAGGTGCTGACCACCCACCCGCGGTGGTGCTGACCCCCGCCGCCGACATTCCTGCCGTGGCCGTATCGCGCGAGTTCGGGTTACCGGACGCGGCCGGCGGCGCCGGGCACGGCCGAGACCTTCGCCGGGCCGACGTCACCCCGCCGCCGGGCTCCGTCGCCGCGCCGGCCTAGTCGGGAGTGCGCGGGAGCGCTCCGCACCGCCACGCTGGAGGAAGCGGCCCGTGCCCGAACCCCCGAGCGGGCGCGGGGCCGCCACCGGCAGCCCCGCGCAACACCTTCCTCCCTTCTTCCGCTGCCGCCGGCGCACCGGTGCGGGTCCGCACGGCCCCGTCCTACAGTGGTCATGCCACGGAAAAGGGCACCGCGAGGGGAGCGCAGCGATCGACAACACCGCCTTGTTCACGGTCACGGCCCGGGACAGTCTGGCCGGGCCCGTCCTGGTCTGCGCGGGAGAGCTGGACATGGACCAGGTCCCGGTCTTCAACCACGCCGCGCACCGCGCCCTGGCCGCCCGGCCGGTACCGCCGATGCTGCTGCTCGACCTGCACGAGGTGACGTTCATCGACTCGGCCGGCCTGAACGCGCTGCTGCTGACCCGGATCCAGGCCGACCGCCAGGGCACCGTCGTCCACCTCGCCCAGCCCTCGGAAAGGGTCGCGCGGCTGCTGGAGATCACCGGAGCCGACCGGGTGTTCCCCGTCGACCCGGACCTACCCGCGCCCCGCCCGTCTCGCTGAACCGCGCGAGGGGCACCGAGCGGGACGCCTCGCATGGGTGATCGCCTCGGCCACCCGCTCCAGCAGCCGGCCGGGCTCCCGGTGCCGCGGCGGTGCAGTGCCGGCCAGCTCGTCCACGTGCTGCGCCTGGTCCTCGCAGTCGGGCCTCGGCCCTGTCTTGGGCGCGGGAGCGTGGGCGGCGGAGAAGTCGTCATATCCGGTGCCCGCCGTCGGGCCCGGCAGGTCACGCGCAGCAGCGGACGCAGCGAGCAGCACCACCGCCATCGGCTGCTGCACAAACAGCAGCCGATGTAGCAAGGACAGCCTTGCTACACCACCAGGAGCAGAGACCTGTGGGTAGCAAGGCGACCCTTGCTACCCGACCGCGGGCCGGTACCGCGCCGCCGGCTGCGACTGCGATCGGCAGCGCAACCGTGCAGCCCCTGACTGCGACGGCCGTCGCAGCGCGCCGGTGAGTTCACCGAACAACGGGTGCGACGCGAGCTCCCCACCGCAGGTCGTGTGCCACGAACGCTGAAGGAGGCGTTGATGTAGGAGCTTCTGGAAGCGGTGCTGTGCAAGAGATGGAGGTAGGTCCTCCGGAGTCGCCCTGCAGGGGGAGGCTCCAAACCACCGCAGGCTGCGCCGGTTAAGTGCCGGTCGTGGTGAGCGCTGCGGGAAAAGGCGCGGCTGTGATCGCGTCAGGTATGGGCCAGGAAGGCGAACGAGAGTGAACCGCTGATGACGTGTCGTGATTGGGATCAATGGCGTCGAAACCGGGGCATGACCTGGGCCCCGGGACAAGTCTGGGGGGAGCCTGCTGACTGCCCAGATGGCGTCCGGCATGTAGGCGGCGCGAGCCTGGTCCGGGCTCTTGCATGGAACGTGGGAACCTGTCGCCCCGACACTGGCGCCGGCCTTGGAGGCCGGCGGCGAGAGGGAGATCCTCAAGCGGCCATCACCGCAAGAGGCCGAGTACCGTCGCGGGGCACGGGGGCAGACCGTCTCGTAGTAGTGATGAAGCCCGGTAACGCGGGTGGAGCGAAGGGGACGGATCGTCCTGGTCAGCTTGGTGGTCAACCGGAGTTCCCGGGAGGAGCCAGGTGAGCGGACCGAAGTCGTTCGAGATCTCGAAGCACATGGTCTTCGAGGCTTACCGCCGGGTGAAGGCGAACAAGGGCGCGGCAGGAGTGGACGGCGAGTCGATCGAGCAGTTCGAGGCTGACCTTCGGGGCAACCTCTACAAGCTGTGGAATCGGATGTCGTCGGGCTGCTACTTCCCGCCGCCGGTGCGGATGGTGGAGATCCCCAAGCCAGGGGGATCGGGCAAGGTCAGGGTGCTCGGGGTGCCCACGGTCGCGGACAGGATCGCGCAGACGGTGGTGGCCATGGTCCTGGAGCCAGGGGTGGAACCGCTGTTCCACCCGGACTCCTACGGCTATCGGCCGCGCCGCAGCGCGCTCGACGCGGTCGCGGAGTGCCGAGAGCGCTGCTGGAGGACGGACTGGGTGATCGATATGGACATCCAGGGGTTCTTCGACAACCTGGACCACGGCCTGGTCCTCAAGGCGGTGGCCCACCACACTGACCAGCGGTGGATCCTGCTGTATGTGGAGCGGTGGCTCAAGGCGCCGCTCCAGCGGCCGGACGGAAGTCTGGTCGCGAGGGATCGCGGGAGCCCGCAGGGCTCGGCGATCTCGCCATTGTTGGCGAACCTGTTCATGCACTACGCGTTCGACGCGTGGATGGCCCGGGAGTTCCCCGGGGTCCAGTTCGAACGCTACTGCGATGACGTGGTGGTGCACTGCCGCTCGCAGGCGCAGGCGCGCTGGGTGCGCGACGCGATTGCGAAGCGGCTGGCTGAGTGCGGGGGACTGCTTCTTCATCCGGAGAAGACCCGCATCGTGTACTGCAAGGACGCGCGGAGGCCGGGCTCGCACGAGCACACCTCGTTCACGTTCCTTGGGTACGAGTTTCGCGTCCGGCTGGTCAAAGCGAAGGCGGGGAACTACTTCGCCAGCTTCAACCCGGCCGTCAGCCGCGATGCTGCCAAGCGCATGAGGGCGCAGATCCGCTCCTGGCGGCTGCACCGGCGCAGTGGATCGACCTTGGTGGAGCTCGCGCGGGAGATCAATCCCGTGGTCCGAGGGTGGATCAACTACTACGGGCGCTTCATCGTGTCCGAGTTGTTCTACAGCCTCAACTGCATCAACTCCTACCTGGTGCGGTGGATCGTGCAGAAGTACAAGCGGTTCAGCGGCAAGTGGAAGCGGGCGAGAGAGGCCCTGAGGAAGGCCGTACGGCTGTACCCGGGCATGTTCGCTCACTGGAAGCTGGTCAGGCCGTGAACGACCGGACGATGGGAGCCGTGTGAATCGAGAGGTTCACGCACGGTTCTGAGAGAGCCGGGGGGTGAGATTCCCCCCGGCTACTCGCTACGGCCGGTGCGAACGGGATCGCACCCCGTCTGCCGAAGGCCTCGGCACGGCCCGCAGGCCCGGTCGCCGACGACGCCCGGCGCCACTCGCTGCGCAGCAACGCGCCCGGCCTGCTGCGTATGCGTAGCGGGCGGTCGCGGCGCAGCATGCGCATGCGCAACGGCGCCTTGCGCATGCGCAGGACGTTGCGCAGCGCGGCTGCGATGCTGCGACGGGCCGCTGCTGCCGACCGGATGCGGCGTTCCACCCCGGGGCGAAAGTCGGTGCTGTATCGAACTACCATCCCGATCATGAGTTTCTCCCCGGGGCAGAAGTCGATGGTCGTGCCGATGCTGTTCGGTGCGCCGACCTGCACCGTGTGCGGCAAGGAGATGGAGCCGAGCGCCACGGGCCGCCCGAGGAAGTACTGCTCGAAGGCGTGCTCGTCGCGCGCGGACCGGGCGCGCGAGCGCGAGCGCCAGGAGCAAGCGCTCGCTGCGGCCGCCGAAAACCCCCGGGGCGAAACTCCGCCCCTCGTCGGCCCGCCTGCCGACGGCCCGGCCGCCGGGCTGCTAGAGCTCGGCGAGGAGCTGCGCCGGCTCGACGAGCGCTTCCTCCTCCAGCTGGGGCGTGCGGAACGCGAGAGCGACGGAGCCCTTGCCCACCAAGCCCTGGGGGACCTCCTGCGTGCCGCCGACGGCCTGGCCGCGCGCCATCGCGAGCTCGCCGAGCGGATCCTGAGCACCCACCCCACCCAGACCGCCGGCCCCGGCGGAGGCACCCCGGCGGCCGTGGTTTCACCCCGGGGCGAAACCACGGCCTCGTCCGGCACCCTCGCGAGCATGGACATCCCGGTAGCGGCGGCCACGTCCGAACCGGTGCCGACGACTGGCGGCCCCGACCCCGCCGGCGGGCCCGCGCCGATTGCGCCCCGGGGTGAAACTCCCCCGCCCGTGGACCCCGTCTTGGCCCGGCCGCAGGCCTCCGTGGCGCCTGTTCCTCCCCGGGGGGAAACGCGGCTCGCCCCGCAGTCGGCCACTGCGGCGCCGATTGCGCCCCGGGGCGAAACCCCGCCACCACCGGGCGGCGAGCGGCTGCGCGGGCTCCTCGACCAGCGCCTCGCCCAGCAGCAGACCGCGCCCCGGCCCGCAGCCCAGCCCGTCCCGGCCGCGCCGCCCCGGCCCGCCGAGGTCCCCGTCCCCACCGACCCGCTGCACCGCCGTCTGCCTCCGAGCGACGTGCACGTCGCCCTCGACGCGCGGCTGTTCGGTGACTACTGGGCGCTGGCCGGCTGGACGGTCAACCCGGACGTCTACCTCGTCCTCGGCGAGGGCCACCAGGTCGGCTGGGTCGAGCGCGGCCTGGCCGGCATCGGCGGCCAGTGGGTGGCGATGCGCGAGGGCTACTTCATCGGCAACCAGGCCACCCAGGAGGCGATGCTTCACGACACCCCTGAGCAGGCCGCGTTCACCGTCCACACCGCGTACCTGCAAAACCTCTGACGGCGGGAGGCAGACCACCGGATGGGTCCGGTGTCGGAGATGGCAGCGACGCCCCGGTCGCCGACAGCGGGGCACCACCGAGCCGTGAGGTGCCCCGCCGGGGCCATCATGTCCGCCGGACGGCCTGGTCGCAGCGCGGGCACACGAGCGTGACCAGGTAGGTCGGGTACCAGCGCGAGCCGGGTCCAGGCGGCTGCCACGGATTGGTGATCATGCTGGTGGTGTCGAGGCCGCCGGCGGTCACCGGGAGCTGGTCGCCGGGTGCGTCCAGGTCGGAACCGGCCGCATGCACGGCCACCCGGTCCGGCTGATCCGGATGCTCGATGACGACGACGCCCACCACCCCACCCTGAGGCCCAGAACGGCCAGCCCGCACCCCGGGCACCCGCCGTCCGGCCTCAGGTGCCCTGGCCGGTACGGGTGAGGGCGGCCGCGAGAAGACGGATGGCGGCTTCCGCGTCGGCGAGGTCGCTATCGGCGGGCGGCACGGCCCCGAAGGAGCTGCCAGCCGGGCCGTCCTGGACACGCCAGTGGAGGACCGGCGCAAGGTGGCTGCTGGCGTCGGCGAGGAACCAGGCGAGGTGCCCATGGGTGCGGGCCACTGTCACCGCGAGCGCCGCGAGGGCTTCCCGCAGCCCGGCGAGGCGGTCGATCCGCGGCAGCTTCTCCTGCACGTCCGTCGGCCCGACCGCCACGGCGAGCGCCGCAGCGGTCTCCCGGGCAAGCGCCAGATCGCCTGTGACGGGCTCCCACTCACCCTTCGCCAGCTGACGCTGCGCCTCCTGGATGACCCGTTCGGCGGCCGTGACCATGTCCATGCGCGGCAGCCTACCGACGGGCCGTTTCGCGGCTGGCGGTCCGGCCGGGCGCGGGTGATCCCGGTCACGGACAAACCGGGAGGACAAGGCCCTTGACCAGGGCAAACCGGGCAGGACAAGGGGGGTGGTCAAGGGGTCGGACAAGGGGTGGGGTCAGGCCGCGGACAAGGGGGTGGTGTGCAGGGTCGGCCGTGCTCGGGCGCCCGCCCGGGTGCCGGGGCCAGCCAACACGCCGCCCCGGGCCGTCCTGACGGAAGGCCATCTCGATGACCGCCACCGTGCTCGCCCAACCCGACCCTGACGACGACGGCCAGGCCGTCGGCCACCACCTGGGCGAGGCCTCGCCCGGCGGTGACAACCGTCCCGTCGCCACCTCCACGGGCACCTCCGCCGCCACCTCCACGCCCCTCCCGAACGAATCCGGCGTTTGCGCTGGTCAGGCCGCCAGGACAAGGGGGTCGGGCCGTGGCGACAACCCCTCTGCCTTTGCTGTCGAAGACAGCAAAGGCACGCCGTGGAAGCGAGGATCGACCGCCCCGGTGCGCGGGCGGGTGCTGATGGCGCTCGCCGTGTTTCAGCGGGCGACCGCCCGGGAGCTGTGGCCGTTGGTGGTGCCGAACCAGCGCGTCGACCGCTCGGTGCGCGACGCGCTGGGTGACCTGGAGGAGGCGGGGAAGGTCCGCAAGGAGCTGACCCTGCGGGACGGCCGGCACCTGTGGTGCCTGACCCCGTCCGGCCGCCGGGACGCCGCCGCGCTGCTCCCGGCTGGGACGAAGCTCGCCGCGGCCCGCCCGCAGCGCGAGAAGCCGTCGGCCGCGTACTCCGAGCACGCCCTGGACGTCGCCGCCACGGCCGGGCACCTCGCCAAGGCCGGCTTCGGCTACCTGGCGGCGTACGCGACCGAGGTCGAGCACCGCCTGCCCGGCCGCCGGAGCCTGTTCGCCGATCTGGTCGTCACCGACCCCGGCGCGGACGTCCCCGTGCTCATGGTGGAGGTCGACCGGGAGAACGAAGGCAACGGCACCCTGGTCGCCAAGCTCCACTCCTACCGCGCCTGGTGCCAGCTGCCCGCCAAGGGCACGACCAAGCGCGCCTTCGAGGCCTCGCTCCAGCGCTCCGGCGCCCGCACCCACGACCTGCGCCTGTGGTCCGCCACCTATCCGCCCACCGGCCGCGAAGGCCTGCCCCCGGTCGCCCTGGTCCTGGAGGCCGGCCGCAAGCGCAACCGCCGACCCGGCGCCCCACCGCTGACCGCGGAGCAGAAGAAGGCCAAGGCGAAGGCCGACCACGAGCGCCTGCTGCGCCACATCCGCGAGATCGAGGCCGCCTCCGAACCGACCTGGCACGCACCCGCCTACCGGGGCGAGGAAACCACCGCCCGCGACTACCACCGCGCCCTGCCGGTGGTGGCCACCACCATGCCGCTGCTGCGGAAGTTCGGTGCCGGCGGGCCGATCTGGTGGCGCTTCGGCGGCCAGGAGTGGACCACCTTGATACGGGCGCTCGACAACGAGGACGGCGTCCTGCTGCTGGAGCAGCAGCAGGAGGCCGCCCGGCGGGCCCGCGAGGCGGAGCGGGAGCGGGTGGAGCGGGAGCGGCGCCGTCCGGCCTGCACCCGCTGCAAGGCGCGGTTCTCGGATGAGCGGTGGGCCGAACAGGAGCGGGCCGACACCTGGGACGACGACGGGCTGTGCGCCGGCTGCCGCCAGGCCGACGCCGCCGAGCGGGCCCGCCAGGAGGCCGAGCGCGAGCAGGCCGCCGCCGAAGCCGTAGCCGCCGAGGCCAAGCGCGCCAGCTCCTGGTGGCGCCGGACCTGATCCGCTGCTTCCTGCGGCAGGGACGCTGACGTGCGGTGGGGAGTTTGGGCACCCCCGTTGACCTGGGCTGGTGAGTTTCGCCGTCCGGCCGGTGAGTTTCCGATCCGGGGGCGGTGAGTTTGCCCGGCCCAGGCGGCCACCGGCCGGTGAGTTTCGGGGATCTGCCCAGTTCAGGGGCTGGTTAGAACAGGAGCGGCCGTTCTAACCAGCTCCTGGACTGCTCCGTCCGGGGGCCGCCCGGTTGGACGACCGGGCCGGTTGGGCAGAGCCTTCGGCATGACGACTCCTTCGACCAGCCATCGCCGACGTCGCCGCCGTCCGGCCCGGCTCGCCCTGTCCGCCACCCCCGCGCCGGTCCACGCCGAGATGCAGGCGGCACCGGCCCGGCCGCGCACGGCGGGCGAGTGCTGCCGGACCTGGAGCAGCGAACACCTCACCCCGGGCGGAGTCGTCGTCCGCACGATCTGGCACGAGCCCGCCTGTCAGACATGGTCCCGGAAATGACCGACGCCTCCCCGCAGCCCGCCCGCGTTTCCCGGGCGCGAGAGCATGGACGACCAGCACCACCCCACCGGCTCGACCGCCGCGCCGGACGGCGACCAGGCGCTGTGGGACAGCACGGTGGCCGACCCCGCCCTCGCCGGGGTCGGGATCGACGTCGTCCACGCCGGCGACGGCCGCCCGGGCGCGGTGCTGGAGCTCGCCCCGCGCGGCCTCGCGGTCGCGGTCCGCTGGCAGCCCACCGAACAGCACCCGCTGCCCGGCGGCGCCCTGTCCGTCATGGCCTGCCGCGGCGGCGGCTCCATCCCCGCCCGCCAGATCCACAACGTGATGCTCCAGTCCCACCTCGCCAACGCCGGGCTGCGCACGGTCTACGCCGACGGCCGCCTGGTCGTCGTCCACCCCGATCTGGAGATCCCGGGCCGGCCCCGCACGGCACCGGCCACCGCACCCGCCGCCTTGGTCTCCTCCGCCTCGGTCTCCGCCGTTCCCGGCCCGTCGGCCCCGGCCCGCCAGGAGCGGCGAGCGCGCGGCTGGCCCGCCCGCTGGCTGGGGCGCGGAACCAACCGATGATCCGAACACGCGACGCAGCGGCCCGTCAGGGCGGTAGCGTGCCCGGGTGAGCGAGAGCAGCAGCGCGGCCGTGCCGCGCACGACGTGGGAGTACTGCCACTCGGGGGCCGAGCGGATCGCTTCAGGTCAGCTTCTGCCCGGCGACGAACGGCACGGCCAGCTTGTGCTGCTCCTCGCGGCGGTCATCGCCGGCTGCGCGGACGAGGCGGAACTGGTCGGCGCCGAGGTGGGGCGGGTTCCCGTGGACGGCCCGGGCGGGTTGCTGGAGCTGCTGCGCTCCCGTGCGCGGCTCGCGGTGCAGGCCTGCTCGGCGCTGCCAGGGCTCGGCGCCGAGCAGCGCTCGGCACTGCTCGCGCTCGACCGCGGAGCCTTCCAGGTGGTGCAGGCGCTGGCGGACGACACGCTCGTCGGTCACCTGATGATCGCCGGTGGCCGGGCGCCCACGGTGCGCGAGGCGGCCAACGCCACGATCCGGGTCCGTGTCCTGAAGGGCACCCAGGCCGCGCTCGGCAGGGCAACCGTGGGCTGACCCCGCCGACGGGTCCCGGGCTCGGCCCAGCCCTGACACGCTGTCACACCACTGACCGGCACCGCGGCGGGGAAGGCTCCTGCGGTGACCGACACCGACCTGCGCTTCCAGCTCGGCACCACGGTGGTGCGCCGCGACGTCCATGCCGGGCGGGTGTGGACCGCGATGCCGCAGCGGGTGGTCGCCGACACCGGCCACGTGCTGACCCTGGCCTACTGGCCGGGGATCGAGAGCCTGGCGCCGACGACCTGGATCACCTCCACCCGCACCGGCGACGACGTCACCCGCAAGCAGGGCCTGGAGGACCTGGCGGCTGGCACCTGGACGCTCGGCCGCTACCGCTGGACCGGCACCGAGCTCCTCTCCTACTTCCTGGCCGGCGAGTGGTTCTCCGTGCACTGCTTCCAGGACGCCGTTACCAAGGAACCCTTGCGGTGGTACGTCAACTTCGAGAAGCCCTACCAGCGCCACCCCGGCGGCATCGACACCCTCGACCTGTGCCTGGACCTGGTCGTCACCCCCGACCTATCCGGCCACCACTGGAAGGACCGCGAAGAGTACGCCCAGCTGCGCCGCCTCGGGGTGATCGACGACCACCTCCACCACCAGGTCGAACGGGCCCAGGGCCGGGCGATCACCATGCTCGACAATAGCGCCGGCCCGTTCGCCGCTGGCTGGCCCACCTGGGCACCCGATGCCGCCTGGCCGCTGCCCATCCTGCCGGACGACGACGCGGCCACCGGCCGGTGACGGCGCCGGTCCCCACCCGGGTGTGCGCTCTGCTCCTCCACGACGGCCGCCTGGCCCTGATCCGGCGCGACCGCCCCGACGGGGTGCAGCACTCCTTAACTGGCGGCCTGGTCGAAGACGGCGAAGACCCGCACGCCGCGCTGCGCCGCGAGATCCTCGAGGAACTCGCCCTCAACGCGGACGGCCTGCCCGAGCCGCCGGTGCTGCGCTTCGTCCTGTACCCGGACATCGCCGCCGTCCTGGGCCAGGCCGTCCAGCCCAGCACCGCCGCATGCGCCCCGGTGCTGCTCCCGGCGATGACCGCCACGTCCTACCAATGGCGCTGACGTCCCTGCGTTGGGGCACCCGGAACGCCATGGGATCCTCGCGAAGTCAGCTCGTCGGTGTGCGTCTCGGGGCTGGCACAGCGTCCCACCTTCCTGAGGGATCCTGCCAGACCAACCCCGCGGCGATGGCCTGATCGACGAAGCCATCATCTACGCAGCTACACAGAACAGCGTGGTCGTCCATGACAGCCCAAAGGCCTGCCAACAAACCATGGATGCTGAACCGGTCCTCCTCAGAGGAGCCATACATGCGCGCGGCGACCGTCGTCTTCTCCTTGCCCGGCTCCTTCCACGGCACGGCGTCCTCGGCGAGGTACCGCTCCACCTGGAGCACCGCGTGCACCGGTGCCTCGGGCCCGTACACGCTGGCGTAGAACTTCACATCCGCGAGCAGCTGGGCGTCTGTCACCTGGTGGCCGCGGTACTTCGGGTCCCAGGCCCGCCAATCATCGAGCGCGCTGGCGTCCGTTGCCGCCCACAGCCGGTAGAAGGTACCTGTCGGACGCTGCTCGTGGAGAGCGAGCAGGGGTTCGCGCCTAGGTCGCTCAGCCCGCACCCGACGGGGTTTGTTGGCCTTCTGCCTGCCCATCCTCGTCCCTACCTTTCGGTACCCGTTGTCCAGATCAACGAGAGGCCAGGAAACGGGTAATCAGCCGAGTGAATGACCGGCTGACGATCGCACGCACTTCACGCGCCAGCCCCCGGCCATCCACCGGCCCGCCACCCGCGAATGGCACCGGGCGCTGCGCGACCACCGAGCCCTGCTGCTGACCGGTCCGTTCCGCAGCGTCCTGGAGATCCCCGCCGCGGCCGCCGCCGGCAAGCCCTTCCTGCTGACCACCCCCGCCCAGTCCAGCAGAGATCTGTGATCTCTCGGCCTCCCTCTCTGCCGCATGATGCCTGGGGGCTTCGACCAGGCCTGTAGGGTTCGCCGAATGCACGACCAGCACCACCGCACCGACCGGCCCGCCCACCAACCGGAGCCACAGGCCAGTACGCGAAGCCCGGCCCCACCGGCCGGTCCACCAGAGCCGGCCGACGGCGGTCAGGCCCTGTGGGACGCGACGGTCGCGGCACTCGCCGCCGCCGACATCGACATCGTCCAGGCCGGGGACGGCCGCCCGGGCGCGGTGCTGGAGCTCGGCCCGCGCGGCCTGGGGGTCGCGGTCCGCTGGCAGCCCACCGACCAGCACCTATGGCCCGGCGGCGTCCTGTCCGTCTCTGCCTGCCGCGGCGACGGCCCCGTCCCCGCCCGCAAGATCCGCAACGTGATCCTCGAATCGCACCTCACCGACGCCGGGCTGCGCACCGCCTACGCCGACGGGCACCTGGTCGTCGTCCACCCCGACCTTGTGCTTCCTGGCCAGCAGCCCCGCCGGGAGGGCACCGCTGCCCTCGAAGCCCTGGACCGGCCTGCTGCTCCCGCTCAGCGGGCGCGGCGCCGCAGGTGGCCGGCCCACTGGCTCCGCCGCTGCACCGGACGGTAAGCACCTGCCAGAGCCAGCCGGTGCGGTACGGACACGGGCTGATCGTGGCCCTGCCGGAGCACCTTCGGTCGCCCGGGAAGGCAGAACAGCGATGGAAAGGGGCGGCCCGCGCCTCGGGCCGCCCCTTCCCACCCGCCGCCTACGGTTCCGTCCACAGACGAGATCTCTGATTCGTCCGCGTCGGGAGTGCCGTCTGCCCGAGACTGGCGTGCACCCGAGCGGTGAGGAAGACGTTGATGAGCGACTGGCTGGTGTACGAGAGCGGCGAGTGGACCGCTCTGGCGAAGGACCCCGTCCCGGACGACGGTAGCGGCGACTGGTACGCGAACCTGAAGCAGGCCGGGTTCGAACGGTGGACCAGCTCCAACCCGCACGCAGGCGAGTGGACCGGGGAGGAGCTTCCGATCGAGATGACGGTGTATCACCGCTACCGTAAGGTGCCCCGCTTCGCGATCGACCTGATCGGCAACGAGGACGGCACCCTTTTCACCGCCTACGCCGCAGAGCTGCCCGACGTGATGGACCTGATCGCCCGCTGGGCGCCGGCCGTGCAGGCCTTGGCCGCAGCCGCCCTCAGCACCCCTAAGCAAGACGGCAGCCGGTGAGCGCCCGCCGCTTCACCGTCGGCAGGGCGGTGTTGACGGCCGTCGTGGTGCTCTGGTGGGCCTTCAACGTGCCGTACGCGGCGGCCGGACTGACCGCGCTCGGCACTGCCTGGCCGATCAGCTGGCTGGCCGCGATCGTTCTGCCGACGGCCGGGATCTCCTGTGCGCAACTGCTGCACCGGATCGGCACCTCAGGCGGCCCCACCGCCGGCAGTCGCCTGTTCACGGTCCTGCTGCTGTTCGTGATGGCCATCGGGTATGCGGGCGTCTCCTACCCGGTCCGTGACCCGGGCCGCCTGCCCTGGTACCTGACCGGGCTTATTGCCGCGGTCGACGTGCTGGCCGCCTATGGCCTCCCGCGTGTCATCATCGCGCTCGCCCACGCCGCCCCGGGCCGGGGCAGGACGGCGGCGTAGGCCGACTCCGCTCCGCCGACCTGCTCTCCCCGGCTGGCCGGTCAGCGGCGGCGGGCAGAAGGCGGGGCCCGAGGCAGAGGCAGAGCAACTCGGCGCAGATGGGCTGCGGCCCGGGCCGCGGATCCCCGGTGGCGCCGAAGCCGCCCCGTTGGCGGCGCAACACGGGATGCAACACGCGCAACGCGAAGGCCTCGGCCGCGCTCCGCGTTGCGCCCCTGACATGCACGAATCGTGGGGAAGGCTCGGGGCGCAACGCACTGTTGCATACCCCCGAGGGTCGTGCGGTGGGCCGACCCGGGCTGCGCCCGGCCGATGCTGCCCGGCATGCGCCCGGCTCCGAGCAACGGCCGTCAGGAACGACCGGACGGTGAACGCTACGGCGCCGCCTGCTCCTCGGCCGGGTCGTCGATGTGCGTGAGCCGGCTGCGGGCGGTGACCCGGTCCTCGCCGGACAGCGTGGCCCAGTACTCATCGGCCCACACCGCGTGCGACGCCTGCCGTTCGGCTTCCTCGAGGCGGGCGGACTCGGCCAGCTGTTCTTCGCTCAGCCCCTGCCGGGCGGCCTCCAGATCGCCGCCCCAGCTGGGCAGCGTGGCCAGGAACGCGCGGCGCTCGGCCTGCACGGCCACCAGCGCCCGCTGCGCCGCGATCAGGTCGGCGGTGTACTCGAAGGTCTTCTGCTCTTTGCCCACGGCAGGGAGTCGTACGTGCGACCGGATCCGGCGCCCGGCTGCGCCCCGCCGACAGAGTCGGCGATACCTTGATGCCCGCCCCGGACAAGTCGGCGATCCCTTGATGGCCAGGTTACGGGGAGATAACGCCACAGGTCAGAGCATTGGTGAGAGCGGGACGGACACCTTGATGCCCGCCCCAAGGTCTTCCGGGACGGGCATCAAGGCATCGGTGTCGGTGCCGGTCAGGGCGTGGTGCCGGTCAGCTCCCACCAGGGGCCCGGCCCGGCCTCGAGATCGGCGATCGACCACCACACGTCGGCGCTCGGGCCTTCCTCCTCCAGGTCTTCCAGCTTGGCGACCATGGCCGGGACGGTGCGCAGCATCTTGGCGACGTAGCGGGTGCGGGCGATGAGTTCGAGGTCGTCGGCGCGGTGGGCGAAGCCGGCTTGCCCGGTGCCGGTGAGGACGAACAGCAGCCTGGGGAAGCGCACGTAGCGGCGTTCCCACAGCGGCACGCCGCCGCCCTCGGCCTCGATGGTGCCGGGTCGCACTCCGGCCGGCAGTGGTGCGGTGGCCCAGTAGCGGGCGTAGGCGTTGAGTTTGGCGGCCAGCCGGGGCCCGCCCATGGTGCCGCGGTCGACTTCGACGAACGCCAGGTTGGTGATCCGGGCGCCGTCCGCGCCGGTGCGGCTGTAGTAGAGCAGGCCGTCCGGGCGCACGGTGCCCTCGCGGCCCTCGGCGAAGCGGTGGGTGATCTCGGGGATGAAGTCGAACGGCCCGTAGGCGTCGCCCCGGCGGCGGGCGTCGGCCAGGAACACCAGGTGGGTTCGCACGACGGCGAGCTGGTGCCACAGCGTGTACTTGAAGGCGCTCTTGTCGCCGGGCGTCCGCGGGGCGGGGATGTCCGCCAGTTCGGGGAAGGCGCCGGCGACCCTGGTCCCGTGCTCTGTCAGGTACCAGCCCCTGGCCCGCCCGGACTGAGGCAGGACCAGTTCCTCGGCCAGGCCCTCGTCGCGCAGCCGCCGCAGACGGGCCCGCATCTTCTCGATGCCCGCGTCCGGGGCGGTCAGCCGGCGTAGCTGCTCGGCGGTGGCGATCCGGAACTGGAACAAGGCGGCGAGCACGGACCAGGTGATCTCCACCTCCCGCGTCTCGCTGTCCGCCTCCGCGCCCGTCCTCGCCCTGGCCTTCGTCCTGGCGCCGTCGTTCTTCGTCATCGCAGGGGTGCCCCTTCGGCTGAGCGCGGAGCCGGGTGCTCCGCGCGGTCGCCGAAGGGAAGCCCGCGAACCTTGGTGAATACCTTGGTGAACAGCCCCCTTGGCCGCAACGATCACGTAACGGCCGCCATCAACGTTGGTGGTGCGACGGCCGCCAACGTTGGTGGACTCCTTGATGGTCCGCCTCTGGGCACCTTGGAGACTGCCGGACACCTTGATGCCCGGGGCGGACACCTTGATGACGGGCTCGGATCCCTTGATGGCCACGGCGGACACCTTGATGCCGCTCGTCCTGGCCGGTGGACCCGCCACCGCGCTGCGCTACAGCTGCCAGGCCCCGCGCAGGGGCCGCGTGTGGTCGCTGAGGGTGTGCCAGACCGCCGCGCTGGTGCCGTGCTGCTCGAGGTCGTCCAGGCGGGCCGCGCCGGCCTTCACGGTCATCAGCATCCGGGCGACCAGCGGGTGGGCATCGGCGATGCCCTGGAGGTCGCGGATACGCTGTCGGGCGGCTCGCTCGCCGGTGTCGGCCAGGACGAACAGCAGCCGCGGGAAGACGATGTAGTGCTGCTGCCAGGCCGGCAGGACGCTCTGCGCGTGAGCGGTGCGCCGCAGGTGGGGCGGGATCGGGTGGTGCTCGCGGAAGCTGGTGTAGCCGATCAGCTTGGCGGCGAGCTTCTCGCTGGCCATGGTGCCGCGGTCGACCTCGACGAACGCCCGGTTGAGAGTGCGGCCGGGCCCGCCGGTCGCGTAGTGCAGCAGGCCGTCGGCGATGACCGCACCATCCCGGCCCTCGCCGTAGCGGTGGTAGACCTCCGGCAGGAAGTCCAGCGGCCGGCACTCGTCCCCGGCCCTGCGGGCGCCGGCGACGAAGGCGGCCTGGGTGCGGGTGACAGCCAGGATGTGTCCGACCCGCAGCCTCGCCTCGGTCTTGTCCTCCGGCAGCGGCGGCGAGGCCACGCCCTCCAGTTCCGGGAAGCGGGCGGCGATCCGCGCGCCCCGCTCGGTCAGGTACCAGGCCCGCAGCTTCCCGGCCTGCGGGAGAGTGACGTCCTCGACCAGGCCCTCCTTCTTCAGCCGGCGCAGCCGTCGGCGCATCAGCTCCAGCTGGCTGTCGGGGGTGTGCAGGACGCGCAGCTGCTCGGCCGTGGCCATCCGGAACTGGTACAGCGCGGCGACCACGGCGTGGTCGATCTCGGGCGGCGTCGCCATCACGGGCTCCTCAACGTCGGTGCCCGCCGCCCCGGTGGCGGCGAGCACCCGTAGACAAGCCCGCGGTTCTCACCACTTTTCTTACCAAGATCAGCCCGTACGGTCACGATCCGACAACGGGTCCGCTAACCGGCGCGCCAACCGGTGGTGAGAACCGGTGCGACAACCGGTGTCCGCCCATCCCGGCGCCTGCGCCTGGATTCCGAATAAACGCGCAGGTCAGGCGCCGTGGTGAGTGGTCGACAAGGTGGAACTCACCACCCCGACAACCCTCTCCTTCCCCTTCCTGTCCTTGGCTTTGTGGGTGGTGGTTGGCTGGCTGGTTGGGTGGGGCGGTGGCGGTGAGGGTCGCTGCGCCTGCGGCGGGCCTTTTCTTCTCTCGCGTCCGGCTGGTGCCGGCCGCTCGCGGTGGGGCGGGGGCTGGGGCGCGTGGGCGGCCCCGGAAGGCCGCTTGGCCGCTCCCGTCGGGTTTGCCCGTCGTGTTCCTCGGGCACGGCGGGCACAGGCAGGCAGGGACGGCCGGGAGCGCTTCTCGGCGGGCACGCTCGACCACCGGGTACAGCGCGCTCGCCGAGTCGCTTCAGCTTTCCGGCAGCGAGGATGACTCTCCGCTGGAGCTATCGGAGTAGGCCGGCCCGAATACTGCTCACCCCAGGCCCGGTCACAGGCCGAGGGCGGCGCCCGCAGGCACTCCCCCCGGTCTGGTGGCCGGGTTGGCCGAGGACGGTACCTCGGGCGGGCCTGGGTCGTTGGGCAGGGATATGGAATGGACATCTCACCTCAAGGCGCTGAACGATGCCGTCGAAGCCCGGAACCAGGCGATTACGGCGGTGCGCCTGACCGACGCCCATGTGGTGGAGCTGACCGCACAGGCCGCCGCAGCCGGGGCGCCGGGCGCGTCGCTGGCCCGGGTGCTGGCAGGGCTCCAGCCTCTGCTGGCCCAGGAACGTCCCCACGTATGCGGTCCGAGTCCGGTCGTCCCGCCGGTCCAGCCCGCTCCTAAACCTCCCGGTGAGCAGGGCTGGCCGGACGGCCTTGAGAGGTACACCCTCCAGCAAGCATGGGAGCACGGCCTGCTGCCCTGGAAGGCCAGCACCACCAGGACGTACCGCGCCCGTTCCACCCGGCGCGGAATCCCGTTCCCCGAGGGCATGCAGGACAAGAAGGGGACGCACCACTACACCAAGGAGGAACTTCGTGCATGGCTCGCGGCGTGGACCGCGCCGACTCGATCCAAGAACCTCGCCCTGCCTCAGCAACGGCCCGCGTCGGAGCCGCTGACCGCACCAGAGCCCGCCTCCGCCGACTGACTACGAGCCCGCACACCTCCCTGGGCCGCAGCCGCCGACAGGGGCCCCGAGAGGGTGTCGGCTGATGCAACGAAAGGGGCGTGGCGCCGACTCCGCGCCACACCCCTCGCCCGCTCCACCCCGTGCCGCTACTCCCAGCGCATGCCGAGTTCGGTGAGCCGTGCGGCGCGTTCGGTGGGGATAGTGGCGCGGCGACTGCGGCTGTTGGCGATGAACAGGCCCAGGCTGACCTCGACGGTGGTGCCGTCCTCTAGGACCAGGGGCTCCTTGTGCTTGCGGGGGACGTTCAGGTGCCCCTCGCGGGCCCGGTATTGGGCGGCGGCGGCGAGGTTGCGGCGCTCCTTCTCCGCGTGCGTCACCTTCCCTGCTGGCTTCTGCTCGGCGGGCAGCGGCTCGATTCCGAGGACGTGCTCCAGCGCCCACTGCTGGGCGGGGACGAGCTTGTCCCAGCCGACCTGCTGGGCGCGGCCCCATCCGGCGAGGTCTTCGCCCTGGACGACGACGCTGCCCGGCGCGGCACCGGCGAGGGTGCCGCCGTCCTTGATGTGGCGCCAGGCCAGGGCGAAGCACCGCTGCCACTCCACCGGCCAGGCCGGGCACCACCCGGGGTCGATCTCGTCCAGCGCGGCCTTGCGGTCGGCGGTCAGCGCCCCCGTCCAGTCCAGGCCGGTCTCGCCGGCCTCGGCGCGGCGCTGGAGGGCTTCGGTGCGGCGTTGGGCGGTGCGCAGGTTCTTCATGATGGTTCCGACCGGTCGCCCGCCCCACACGGCCTCGTTGGGCGGGCAGGCGTGTCCGTGCTCGGCGGCGTAGCCGGCGACTGCGGTGAGGTTGTCGGTGAAGGCGGTGTCGAACGCGGACCAGATCATGCCGAGCTCGTCCAGTTCCTTGACGCGCTCGGCGTCGAGGACGTCGGCGGCCTTGTAGCGGCGCTGGTCGGCCACCCACACCCCGAGCCGGTGCCCGGACGGTGCCCGGTAGGCGTAGGGCACCTTCACGTCGCCGAACGTCTCCCGGTAGGCGAGCAGCTCCTCCAGGCCGCGCCGGAACTCCTCCCGCTCCGGCTCCAGCACACGGGTCCGCACGAACGCCGCGATCACCGCCGGGTCGCGCTGGGTGGAGAACTGGAGCAGCTGCGCCTCCCCGCTGGCGGACCGGAGCGCGTCCGGCTCCCCGGCGTGCTTGGGCTCCCTGGGAGGCCGGGTCTCGGACTGCGGCATGGCCAGGCGCTCCACGGCGGCCGCGTCGTGCGCGCGCAGCGCCATCAGCAGCTTGGACAGCCCGTCGTAGGCCCGGGAGGTCAGCAGCTGGTTGCCGTTCTCGCCGGCGCCGAGCAGGACGGGCACGACGATGGTGGCGACCTTGCCGCTGCCCGGGCGCATCCGCAGCGCCCGCCCCACGGCCTGGACCAGGTCGACCATCGAGCCGCGCACGTCCGCGAAGAACACCGCGTCGCAGTCGAAGGTGTCGACGCCCTCGGAGAGCACCTTGACCGAGGCCAGGATGTACCGCAGCAGCCGCCACCCGTCGTCCTTGACCAGGGAGGCGAACGTGCCCAGCACCGCCCGGCGCTCGGCGGAGGTGTGCTCGGCCTCCAGCCACGTCGTGCCGATCAGCGCCGGGTCCGGGTGCAAAGCGGGGTCCTGCTCCCACAGCACCCGCGCCACCTCCGGCAGGCCGGCACTCAGCGCCCGCGCCTCGGCCACCATGTGGTGGAAGGACAGCACCCTCGACAGGTCCCACTCCGAGCAGGCGGTCAGTAGCGCCGTCTGCAAGGCCGCCAGACGGGCCCCGCGGTACTCCACCGACCGATCACTCGCACCCTGCTGCTCCAGGCCCTGGAGAACGGGGTCGGATACGTCCACGCACAGGATCCGGTACGGGGCGATCACCCCGTCCGAGATCGCGGTCCCAAGCGGGTAGTCGTGGGCGACGGGCCCGTACAGCGCCTCGTCGTCCATGCTCGCGATCAGCTCGGCCGCCTCGATCCCGGCCGCCGCAGCCCACTCCCGATCGCTGTCCTTGACCGCCCACAGACGCGGGGTGGCCGTCATGAACAGCCGCCTGTCGCAGGGGATCCGGGCGTTGTCCAGGATCGCCGCCCACGGTCGCCCGGCCTGCCCGGACGTCCGGTGGGCCTCGTCCACCACGGCGAGCGAGAAGGCCGGCAGTCCGGCCTGGTGCGCCTTCTCCAGGTGGCCCAGGCCCAGGCTGGCGTAGGTGGCGAACACTGTCACCCGCCCCGGCCCGGCCGTCCACTTCACCAGCTCCGCCGGGTCGGTGGTGCACCGCAGGCCCACCGGCTGCTCGTTGCCCACCAGCGAGCAGAGGCCGAACATCCGGCCGCCGTGCCCCTCCCGCTGCCAGACTTCGACCGTCTGCTCCAGCAGCGGCAGTGAGGGCACGATCACCAGCGTCCGTTCCGCGTGCAGCCGCGAGGCGACGTGAACGGCGGTGAGCGACTTGCCCGAGCCCGTCGCGGCCCGGATCTGGCACCGTAGCCCCTCCGGCGGCACCAGACCCGACGCGGGCAGCGTCAGAAGTCGTACTGCCGCATCGCACGCCTCTTCCTGGTGCGGGCGCAATTTCTTCATCATGACGGCAATTTCCCTTTCCTGGAAATTGTGAGACGCAGAGATGAACCAGAACCGAGCCTTTTGAACGGGCCCAGCTATTCAGCGAACCCCAGGACGTGCTCCCACTGGAGCCGGGCCGCGCGCAGGTCAGTTAACGCCGCCGCCCAGTGCCGGGAGCGCCGCCCCTGGGTGCGGATCAGCAGCATCAGGGCCGCTATCCTGGCCTCTAGCACGTCCAGCTCCGCCTCCTGCTCGGCCGTCAGCGCAACGACCCCTTCCTCGGAGCCACCGTTGCCAACGGGCCCGTTGGCCAGGCCACCCCTGCCGTCCATCCCGTTTTCCTCCGCATTCTCCCAAGCCGATGACAAGGCAATCGGCGGGCCGATCTCGGAGCGCTTCCCCTGCGTGATGAGCCGGGGCGGAGCCCTTCTGACAAACCAGAGTCTAGCGGGGTGTTGTCTTTGATGCACGAGAACGGGCGAAGCCCGCCCCTCCGCCACCCCAACGAGTGACCCCACCACATGGCCACCCGTCACCAAACCACCCCCCAGGCGCGAAGCACCCCCACCCACCATCCCAGCCAGCCCGGGCGAAGCCCGGCCCCCACCCCCACCCCACCAAGGGC
>NZ_JBIWPL010000053.1:0-19074 GCF_044768255.1 Kitasatospora sp. NPDC101157
ACCCTGTGGGAGAGTAGGACGCCGCCGAACAATCATTCAGAAGAACCCCCATCCGGATTCCGGATGGGGGTTCTTCGCGTTTGCCGCCAATTTCGTCGCCAATTCGGACGGCGGCCGGCCGGTCGCTCCCGGTGGCCCCTGTCGGCCCGGTGACCCCCGCCGAGTGGCTGGTCCTCCGTCAATATGCCGCTAAAACCACATGATCACCGCACTGATCAGCGGAATATCGCCGGTCACGCCGTAGTCTCGAAGGCGGGGGGAACAGGTGTCCGGGGGTGGCTCCCGGGCAGGGCCGGAACAAGAATGGTGCTCATGGGACGAGGCAGGCTGCGCATCTACCTCGGGGCGGCCCCCGGGGTCGGCAAGACGTACGCCATGCTCGCCGAGGCACACCGGCGGCAGGAGCGTGGCACGGACGTCGTGGTGGCGTTCGTGGAGGACCACGGCCGGCGCCGGACCGCGGACCTGGTCGCCGGGCTGGAGGTCGTCCTGCGGCAGCAGGTGGTGCACCGGGGCGCGAGGTTCTCGGAGATGGACCTGGACGCGGTCCTGGCCCGCCGTCCCGAGGTGGCGCTGGTGGACGAGCTGGCCCACACCAATGTGCCCGGCTGCCGCAACGAGAAGCGCTGGCAGGACGTCGAGGAACTGCTCGCTGCCGGGATCGACGTGATCTCCACGGTGAACGTCCAGCACCTGGAGTCGCTCGGCGACGCGGTCGAGGGCATCACCGGGGTGCGCCAGCGGGAGACGGTCCCGGACGAGGTGGTCCGCCGGGCGGACCAGATCGAGCTGGTGGACATGTCTCCGCAGGCGCTGCGGCGGCGGCTGGCGCACGGCAACGTCTACACGCCGGAGAAGATCGACGCCGCGCTCGCCAACTACTTCCGCCCGGGCAACCTGACCGCGCTGCGCGAACTGGCACTGCTGTGGACCGCGGACCGGGTGGACGAATACCTGCAGAGGTACCGTGCCGAGCAGGGAATCGAGGGCATCTGGCAGGCCCGGGAGCGGATCGTGGTCGGTCTGACCGGCGGCCCGGAGGGGGCGACGCTGATCCGCCGGGCGGCCCGCATCGCGGCCCGGGTCTCGGGCGGTGAGCTGCTGGCCGTGCACATCTCCCGCTCGGACGGCCTCGCGGGCACCGGTTCGCCGCAGACGCTGATCGAGCAGCGCGTGCTGGTGGAGAGCCTCGGCGGGTCCTTCCACAACGTCCTGGGCGACGACCCGGCCGGCGGCCTGCTGGACTTCGCCCGGGGGGTGAACGCCACCCAGATCGTGCTGGGCACCAGCCGCCGGCCCCGCTGGCAGTACCTGTACGGGCCGGGCGTGGGCACCCTCGTCACCCAGAAGGCCGGGGACATCGACGTCCACATGGTCACCCACGAGCACGCCGGGCACGGGCGCCGCGGCAAGATATCCGTGCGCCGGATCACCGACCTGGGCCGGACCCGGACCGTCGCGGGCTGGCTGATCGGGCTGGCCGGTCCGCCGCTGCTGGCGATCGTGCTGACCACGATCGGCGGGCTGGGCCTGTCCACCGACATGCTGCTGTTCCTGTCGCTGACGGTGCTCGCGGCGCTGGTCGGCGGGCTGCTGCCGGCGATCGGCTCGGCGCTGGTCGGCTCCTCGGTGCTGAATTTCTACTTCACCCCGCCGCTGCACACGTTCTCCATCAACGAGCCGGAGAACATCATGGCGGTGGCGATATTCACCGTCGTGGGCTGCTCGGTCGCCTCCGTGGTGGACCTGGCGGCCCGGCGCACCCACCAGGCGGCCCGGGCCCAGACCGAGGCGCAGACGCTCAGCGCGCTGGCCGGCACGGTGCTGCGCGGCGCGCCGAACGGGGACGGGGTTCTGACCGCGCTGATGGAGCAGGTCCGGGAGACCTTCGGACAGGAGAGCGCGGCCCTGCTGGAGCGTCCCGAGCCGACCGGCGGCTGGCTGCCGGTCGCCACCGCCGGGCCGCGCCCGCCCGCACGCCCCGAGGAAGCCGACGTGGACGTGCCGGTCGGCGAGAGCCTGGCCCTGGTGCTGCGCGGCCGGGTACTGCCCGGCGCGGACCGGCGGCTGCTGGGGGCGTTCGCGGCCCAGGCCGCCGTGGTGCTGGAACGCCGCCGCCTGGCCCGGGAGGCCGTGGTGGCCCGCCGGGAGGCCGAGGGCAACCGGATCCGGACCGCCCTGCTGGCCGCCGTCTCGCACGACCTGCGCACCCCGCTGGCGGGGATCAAGGCCTCGGTGAGCTCGCTGCGCTCGGCCGACGTCGAGTGGGACCCGGAGGACGAGGCCGAGCTGCTGGCCGGGATCGAGGCCGGAGCCGACCGGCTCGACCACCTGATCAACAACCTGCTCGACATGAGCCGGCTGCAGACCGGCACCGTCACCCCGCTGATCCAGGAGACCGACCTGGACGAGGTGGTGCCGTACGCGCTCGGCGGCGTGCCGCCGGAATCCGTCCGGCTGGAGGTCCCGGAGACGCTGCCGATGATCCGGGCCGACGGCGGGCTGCTGGAGCGTTCGCTGGCCAACCTGGTCGAGAACGCCGTCAAGTACAGCCCGGACGGCGTCAGGGTCCTGGTCAAGGCCGACGCCCTGGAGCAGCCCGGCCGGCCCGGCCGGGTCGAGCTGCGGATCGTGGACCGCGGGCCGGGTGTCCCCGAGGACGCCAAGGAGCGGATCTTCGCGCCGTTCCAGCGCTACGGGGACGCTCCGCGCGGCGCCGGGGTGGGCCTCGGGCTCGCCGTGGCGCGCGGGTTCGTCGAGGCGATGGACGGGACCGTCACCGCCGAGGACACGCCCGGCGGCGGCCTCACCATGGTCGTCAGCCTGCCCGCGGTCGAGCGGCCGCCCGAGCCGGACGAACCGCCCGAGGCGAGCGGCGACGGCCACGATCCGCTCCCGCAGCTGATCCCATGAGACCGGCCGGTCCCCCGCCCCGGCCGGTCACCTGGCCCCGGCCGGTCACCTGGGAACCGGCGACGTCGCGCGTCGCGGCAAGAGCCGACACACAGTCCGTAAGAACCGACAGCCCGAAAGGCGGAGCCCGTAAATGACCCGGGTCCTCGTGGTGGACGACGAACCGCAGATCGTCCGCGCACTGGTGATCAACCTGAAGGCCCGCAAGTACGAGGTCGACGCGGCCCACGACGGCGCGAGCGCCCTGGAACTCGCCGCCGCCCGCCATCCGGACGTCGTCGTGCTCGACCTGGGACTGCCCGACATGGACGGCGTCGAGGTGATCCGCGGTCTGCGCGGCTGGACCCGGGTGCCGATCATCGTGCTGTCCGCCCGGCACGCCTCCGACGAGAAGGTCGAGGCCCTGGACGCCGGTGCCGACGACTACGTCACCAAGCCCTTCGGGATGGACGAGCTGCTCGCCCGGATGCGGGCCGCCGTGCGCCGGGCCGAGCCGGTGGCCGGGGAGGACGACTCGCTGGTCGTCACCGAGAGCTTCACCGTCGACCTCGCCGCCAAGAAGGTCAACCGGGACGGTACCGACGTACGCCTCACGCCCACCGAATGGCACCTGCTGGAGGTCCTGGTCCGCAACGCCGGACGGCTGGTCAGCCAGACCCAGCTGCTCCAGGAGGTGTGGGGCCCGGCGTACCGCACCGAGACCAACTACCTGCGGGTCTACCTCGCCCAGCTGCGCCGCAAGCTGGAGCGCGACCCCTCGCACCCGCGCCACTTCATCACCGAACCGGGCATGGGCTACCGCTTCGAGAGCTGACCGGGGCGGCCCCCGGCGGCTGCGACGCCTGCCGCCGGGAGCCCGGAAACCGGTACCCTGCCGACATGAGTGGTGACAACAGCAGCGGGCAGCCGCAGGGGCGGTTCCGCCGCATGCTCAGCCGGCTGACCTCCTCGGCCGAGGAACTGGACGCCGAGGACCTGCGCCAGGAGAGCGCCGCCGAGTCGGGCTGCACGCCGATCGCCGGCTGCTCCGACCGTCAGCTGGTCACCGTCGCGGGCACGCTGCGTACGGTGACGCTCCGCCCGCGGGCCGGGGTGCCGGCCCTGGAGGCCGAGCTCTTCGACGGCACCGAGGCGTTGGAGGTCGTCTGGCTGGGCCGCCGCTCGATCGCCGGCATAGAGCCGGGCCGCCGGCTGGTCGCCAGCGGCCGGATCAGCCACGCACGCGGGCGCCGCGTGCTGTTCAACCCCCGCTATGAGCTGCGTCCGGTCGGACACGGGAGCGAGTGAGCGTGAGCAACCACCCCGGCGGCGATGCCGCCGCCCGGATCGACCTGGACGCCGCCGACGTGGCCGCCTGGCAGGCCGCCGCCGCCGAGGAGGCCGTGGACGGCCTGCCGCGGACGATCGAGGGCACCGGGCCGGCCGCGGACGACCGGCCCCTGGACCCGGCGGCCGCCGAGGCCGCCCGCAAGGCCGCCTCCAAGGAGGCCGCCGACACCGTCCTGCAGGCCTTCGGCGGCGTGCGCGGCATGATCGACATGACGCTGCCCGGCCTGGTCTTCATCGTCACCTACAACGTCACCCACCAAGTCAGCGCCGCCGCCTGGGCCGCGCTCGGCCTGAGCGCGCTGTTCGTGGTGGCCCGGCTGGCCCGGCGGGAGACCATCCAGCACGCCTTCAGCGGCGTGTTCGGCGTCGCCCTCGGTGCCTGGATCGCGATGAAGAGCGGCAAGGCCGAGGACTTCTACCTGCCCGGCCTGCTCTGGAACGTCGGCTACTGCATCGCCCTGGCGGTCTCCGCCCTGGCGCGCTGGCCGATGATCGGGGTGATGCTCGGCCCGATCACCGGCGAGATGTTCACCTGGCGCAAGGAGAACCCCGGCCGCCTCGCCGCCTACACCAAGGCGACCTGGGCCTGGGTGGTGATCATGGGCCTCAAGCCGGTGATCCTCTTCCCGCTGTACTTCACCCACAACGTCAACCTGCTCGGCTGGCTGAAGGTCGCTCTCGGCATCCCGCCGCTGCTGCTGGCGATGTACGTCACCTGGCAGATCCTGCTGAAGGCGCCGCCGCCGATCAAGGCGCCGGTGGACGACGACGAGGAGGAGCCGGCCAAGTAGCCGCTACGGCAGTCCGGCGGCAGCAGACAGCCCACGCCCACCAGCACGGCCGAGGGCCCGCACCCCGCGACGGGGATGCGGGCCCTCGGCCGTCGGCCGTCCGGCGACAGGCCCTACTGGGCGCCGGAGGTCGCCGACAGCAGCTGCTCCAGCTCCTCCTCGCGCTCCTGCGCGGCGACGAACAGCAGCTCGTCGCCGCCCTCCAGGGTGTCGTCCTTGCCCGGCACCAGCACCCGGCCCTCGCGGATGATGCTCACCAGCGCGGTGTCCTGCGGCCAGGCGACCCCGCCGACCCGGGTGCCGACCAGTTCGGCCTCGGCGGCCAGGGTCAGCTCGACCAGGTTGGCGTTGCCCTGGCTGAAGCGCATCAGGCGGACCAGGTCGCCGACGCTGACCGCCTCCTCGACCAGCGCGGACATCAGGCGCGGGGTGGACACGGCCACGTCCACGCCCCAGGACTCGTTGAAGAGCCACTCGTTCTTCGGGTTGTTCACCCGGGCGACCACCCGCGGCACCGCGTACTCGGTCTTGGCGAGCAGCGACACGACCAGGTTGACCTTGTCGTCACCGGTCGCGGCGATCACCACGTGGCAGCGCTGCAGCGCCGCCTCGTCCAGCGAGGTGATCTCACAGGCGTCGGCCAGCAGCCACTCCGCCATGGGCACCCGCTCCACCGAGATGGCGTTCGGGTTCTTGTCGATCAGCAGGACCTCGTGACCGTTCTCCAGCAGCTCGCCCGCGATCGAGCGGCCCACGGCACCGGCCCCGGCAATGGCGACCCGCATCAGTGACCCTCCTCCTTCGGCCCCTGCGCGAACGCGGCCTCCACCGCCGTCAGGTCGGCCCGGCGCAGCATGACGTGCACCAGGTCGCCTTCCTGCACCACCATCTGCGGCGAGGGCAGCACGCCCTCACCGAGCCGGGTGACGAACGACACCCGGGCGCCGGAGGCCTCCTCCAGGCGGCTGATCCGCTGGCCCACCCAGTCCGGGTGGTACGCGACCTCGGCCAGCTGCACGCTGCCGCTCGGGTCCTGCCACAGCGGCTCGGAACCGCTCGGCAGCAGTCGGCGCAGCATCTGGTCGGCCGTCCAGCGGACCGTCGCCACGGTCGGGATGCCCAGGCGCTGGTACACCTCGGCGCGGCGCGGGTCGTAGATGCGGGCCGCGACGTTCTCCACGCCGAAGGTCTCCCGGGCCACCCGGGCGGCGATGATGTTGGAGTTGTCACCGCTGGAGACGGCGGCGAAGGCGCCCGCCTCCTCGATGCCCGCCTCGCGCAGGGTGTCCTGGTCGAAACCGACACCGGTCACCCGGCGCCCGTTGAACCCCGCGCCCAACCGACGGAACGCGGTCGGGTCCTGGTCGACCACGGCGACCGAGTGGCCCTGTTTCTCCAGCGCTCTCGCGAGGGCCGAGCCCACGCGGCCGCAGCCCATGATGACGATGTGCACCGGCGCTACCTCACCCGTCCTGTAGGGCTATTGACCTGCGCAAACACCGTTCATCTCCGTTTCCCGCCCGGCCTTCCGGGACGAGGGTCCTCGTGGGGGTGTCGGCTGGACACCGCTCGACAACCACAGTGTTGCCCGCCGACTCGTATCCGACACGCTAGCCGGTCCACCGAACACAGTCGCGACGAAGGGGGGGACAAACGGCGGAGCAATGTCCGGCGACCGCCTACGATTCCTTAACGTGCCTATGCCGACTGACCTTCCGAAACGCATCCTGATCGGGCGCGCCCTTCGCAGCGACAAGCTCGGGGAGACCCTGCTCCCCAAGCGGATCGCGCTGCCCGTCTTCGCCTCGGACGCGCTCTCCTCGGTCGCGTACGCCCCCGAGGAGATCCTGCTCACGCTCTCCGTCGCGGGGGCCTCGGCGATCCACTTCTCCTGGCAGATCGGCGTCGTGGTGGCGGTCGTGATGCTCGCCGTCGTCGCCTCCTACCGCCAGAACGTGCACGCCTACCCCAGCGGGGGCGGCGACTACGAGGTGGCGACCGTCAACCACGGTCCGGCCGCCGGCCTGGTGGTCGCCGCGGCCCTGATGGTCGACTACGTGCTGACCGTCGCCGTGTCCACCACCTCGGGCGTCGCCAACGTGGTCTCCGCCGTCCCCGCGCTACGCGGACACGAGACGATCGTGTCGGTCGTCGTGGTCGTGCTGCTGATGGGCATGAACCTGCGCGGCGTGCGCGAATCCGGCAGCGCCTTCGCGGTGCCCACCTACGCCTTCATGATCGGCGTGATGGGGATGGTCGGCTACGGCTTCCTGCGGCACTTCGTGCTCGGCCAGGACATGCCCGCCGAGAGCTCCGGCTTCCACCTGGAGGCCACTCCGGGCAACGGATCGCTGGCCGGGTTCGCGATGGTGTTCCTGCTGCTGAAGTCCTTCTCCTCCGGCTGCGCCGCGCTCACCGGTGTCGAGGCGATCTCCAACGGCGTGCCCGCCTTCCGCAAGCCCAAGAGCAAGAACGCGGCCACCACCCTGCTGATGATGGCGACCGTCGCCGTGGTGATGTTCATGGGCATCATCTGGCTGGCCCGGCTGACCGGCGTGCAGATGGCCGAGAACCCGGCCGAGCAGCTCGTCGGCGCGGGCTCCGGCTACCACCAGAAGACCGCGCTGGCGCAGATCAGCGAGGCCGTCTTCAGCAACTTCACGCCCGGCTTCTACTTCGTCGCCGCCGTCACCGGCCTGATCCTGGTGCTGGCCGCCAACACCGCCTTCAACGGCTTCCCGGTGCTCGGTTCGATCCTCGCCCAGGACCGCTACCTGCCGCGCCAGCTGCACACCCGCGGCGACCGGCTGGCCTTCTCCAACGGCATCATCCTGCTGGCGATCGCCGCGATCCTGCTGATCATCTCCTTCAACGCGGACCCGAACCGGCTGATCCAGCTCTACATCGTCGGCGTCTTCGTCTCCTTCAACATGAGCCAGTCCGGCATGATCCGGCACTGGACCAGGCTGCTGCGCACCGAGACGGACCCGGCCAAGCGGCGCCACATGCAGCGCAGCCGGGCGATCAACGGCTTCGGCCTGGTGATGACCATGGCGGTGCTGATCGTCGTCCTGGTCACCAAGATCGGCCACGCCTGGATCGCGATCGCCGCGATGGCCGTGCTGTTCGTGATGATGAAGGGTATCCGCCGCCATTACGACCGGATCTCCGACGAGCTCACCGCCGCCGAGGAGCCGGACGACGTGGCGCTGCCGACCCGGGTGCACGCCATCGTGCTGGTCTCCAAGCTGCACAAGCCGGCGCTGCGCGCCCTCGCGTACGCCAGGCTGGCCCGGGCCCACACCCTGGAGGCGGTCACCGTCAACGTCGACCCGGACGACACGGCGGCGCTGCGGCGGGAGTGGGACGAGCGCGGCATCGAGGTGCCGCTCAAGGTGCTGGACTCGCCGTACCGGGAGATCACCGGGCCGGTGCTGGACTACGTGAAGAACCTGCGGCGCAGCAGCCCGCGGGACGTGGTCTCGGTGTACATCCCCGAGTACGTGGTGGGTCACTGGTACGAGCACCTGCTGCACAACCAGAGCGCGCTGCGGCTCAAGGGGCGGCTGCTGTTCAAGCCCGGGGTGATGGTCACCTCGGTGCCCTGGCAGCTGGAGTCCTCGGAGCGGCGCATGCCGCAGAAGGCCTGGTCGCCGCCCGGGTCCGTCCGCCGTGGCGAGCCTCGGGCTCCGAAGGCCGTAAAGTCGAAGGATTCCGTCCGTACCGGTGCGACCGACGCCGGTGCCACCGACCGCAGCAAGGATTCCTCCCAGTGACGCGCAACACTCCGCCCCGCTCCTCGGGCTCCTCCGGCGCCTCCGGCAAGGGCAAGGGCGCCCGTCGGGGCGGCTCCCAGCCCGGGCAGGTGGCCCGGCCGCGCTGGGGCCGGCCGAACCGGCCGGAGGCCACCGACCGTGAGGGGCTGACGGCGCGCACGGCGCCGGTCGTGCCGGGGGAGGCTCCGGCGGAGAAGCCGGTGCGGGGCGACAAGCCCGTGCGGGGCGAGAAGCAGGCGCGGGGCGAGAAGCAGGCCCGGGACTCGCGGGACTCGCGGGACGGTAAGGGCGCTGCGGGCGCTGCGGGTTCCGCGCGGAAGGCGCCGCGCAAGCAGGCGGTGCGGCCGCCGAAGGCGCTGCGCGGTGCGGCGGCGCGGACGTCCCGGCCCGAGGCGCCCTCCGGGGAGCCGCTGGCCGGTCAGCGCTACGAGGTCGAGGTCGGTCCGGTCGCGCACGGCGGCGGGCACTGCGTGGCCCGGCACGAGGGGCGGGTGCTGTTCGTCCGGCACGCGCTGCCCGGCGAGAAGGTGGTCGCGCTGGTGACCGACGGCACCACGACCTCGCGGTTCCTGCGCGCGGACGCGGTGGAGGTGCTGGAGCCCGCCAAGGACCGGATCGAGGCGCCGTGCCCGTTCGCCGGGCCCGGCAAGTGCGGCGGCTGCGACTGGCAGCACGTGACCCCGGGCGGGCAGCGCAAGCTCAAGGCGGCGGTGCTGACCGAGCAGCTCGCGAAGCTGGCCGGGCTGACCCCGGCCGAGGCGGGCTGGGACGGCAGCGTCGAGCCGGTCGGCGGCAAGCTGCCGGCCGGGCAGGTGCCGGCCTGGCGCACCCGGGTGCAGTACGCGGTGGACGCGCGGAGCGGCAAGGTCGGGCTGCGCAAGCACCGCTCGCACGAGGTGCAGCCGATCGACCGCTGCCTGATCGCCGCCGAGGGCGTCAGCGAGCTGGGCATCGAGTCCCGGGACTGGCCGGGCGTGGCGAGCGTCGAGGCGATCGCCGCGAGCGGCTCCTCGGACCGCCAGGTGGTGCTGACCCCGCGCGAGGGCGCCCAGCTGCCGCTGGTCGAGCTGGACAAGCCGGTGTCGATCGCGCGGATCGACGACCAGGGCGACGTGCACAAGGTGCACGGCCGCAGCTTCGTGCGCGAGCGGGCGGCCGGGCGGACCTGGCGGGTCAGCAACGGCGGCTTCTGGCAGATCCACCCGGAGGCGCCGGACACCCTGGTCGACGCGGTGCTGGACGGCCTGGACCCGCAGTGGGGCGAGAACGCCCTCGACCTGTACTGCGGGGTCGGCCTGTTCGCGGGCGCGCTGGCGGACCGGGTCGGCGAGGACGGCGCGGTGCTCGGCATCGAGTCCGCCAAGCAGGCCGTGGTCGACGCCCGGCACAACCTGGCCGCGCTGGACAACGTGCGGATCGAGTGCGACCGGGTCGAGACGCTGCTGCCGCGCACCGGCATCACCGCCACCGACCTGATCGTGCTGGACCCGCCGCGCTCGGGCGCCGGCCGGGAGACCGTCGCGCACCTGGTCGGCCTGGAGGCGCGCCGGATCGCGTACGTGGCCTGCGACCCGGCGGCCCTCGCCCGGGACCTGAAGTTCTTCCGCGAGGGCGGCTACCGGCCGGTCTCGCTGCGGGCCTTCGACCTGTTCCCGATGACGCACCACTTCGAGTGCGTGGCGATCCTGGAGCCCGTCGGGGAGTGATCCCGGGGTCCGGCGACGGACGGCCCGGACAGGACACCGAGGAGGCGGCACCCCGTGGCGTACGGGGGCCGCCTCCTGGCGTTGTGGGTGTGTGAGCGGGCGTGCTGCGCGTGCGTGCCGGCGCTGAGTGCCGGGCGGTGCGGTGCCGGGTGCTGCGGTGCCGGGCGGTGCGGTGCCGGGTGCTGTGCGCCGGAGGGGTGCGCGCGGCGGGTGCGGTCAGTCGTTGCGTTCCTCTTCGTCGGCGCTGTGCGGAAGGTCGATGCCGTGCTGGGCGGCGAGCCTGAGGAGCGAGGCGATCCGGCCCTCGTACGCCTGGACGCCGTCGGCGTCCCCTTCGGCCCTGGCCGCCGCGAGGTCCCGCCGGGCCTGGGCGAGCTGCTCGCGCAGCTCCTGGTCGAACATGGCTGTCATTGCCGGCCTCCAGAAAACCCGGTCGGTGCCGCTCGGGGAACGCTCAGGGGAGTTCAGAGTCCCGGATGGGTAAGGACTCTTCAAGTCAGATCCGGTCAGGTTCAGGGTAGGTCCGGTCACGCCCGGAGGATGCGCCGGCCGGCGCATCCTCCGGCAGGGACTCGACGGGCCCGCGGCCTCAAGGTGGCGCGGGGGCGTGCGGGAGGTGTACGGCCGGGGTGCGCGCGCCCTTGTTGTGCTAGCACTTCAGCGCTAGCTTGAACGGTATGGGCAAGAAGCAGCTGAACGTCCGAGTGGACGCCACGACCGCGGAGATGGCCCGGGAACGGGCGGAGCAGCAGGGGATCAGCATGAACCAGTACATCGAGCGCCTGGTCCAGCAGGACATGGGTGAGTCGGGACGGGCCTTCATCGACGCCGCCGCGCAGTTCATGAAGGAGTACGAGACGGCCTTCCTCGCCGAGTTCGGGGACTCGGGCGAGCTCCAGGACGTGCGCCGTTGAAGCTGGAGGTCGACCTCTCGTGGCTGCTCATGACCGCCGAGCAGTACACGCCCGGTGACCCGCAGGTCACCGACTACGGCTCGCTGCTCGCGGCCGTCACCCGACACCAGGCCGAGATCTTCGACATCTCCGTCTACCCCGAACCGCAGGACCGCGCGGCCGCGCTGATGCACCAGCTGATCCGCGTTCCGGCGCTGGAGAAGACCAACGAACTCTTCGCGACCGCCGTCGCCTACGCCTACCTCGTCGCCAGCGGCTGCACCGTCGCCACCACCGCGCGCGAGGTGCGCAGCCTCTCCCGGGCCATCCGGGAAGGGCGGCTGGGGGTGTCCGGGGTCGCCGAGCGGCTGGCGGCCTGGGTGGTCGACGAGGCGGAGGGAGAGGGCGTCAGCGGGGCGGAGGACGAGGACGAGGACGACGACTGAGCTCCGTGCCCGTTCCCGCCGGCCTTCGGGCTAGGCCTCGGAGCCCAGCCGGGCGTCCTGCCCGGCCTCCGGGGCGGCCGGCTCCGCGATGAGGGCGGTCGCGAACGGGCGGAAGCCGGCCCGGCGGTAGATCCGGGCGACGTCCTCGTCCGAGGCGGAGAGGAACACCGTCCGCACGCCGTGGGCGCGGGCGTGCGCCACCAGGGCCGCGGTGACCGCCAGGCCCAGCCCGCGCCGCCGGGCGGAGGGGAGCGTCCCGACCCCGACCACCTCGGTGACCTGGCCCACCGGGTTGTGCTGGCCCGCGCACAGCACGTCGGGGCCCTCCAGTGCGGCGGCCAGCACGGTGACTCCGTCGGTGATCCGCTGCGCGATCCGCGCCACCCCGCCGTCGGCCGTCAGCGTCGCCGCGCTCGCGGCCAGCTCGGCCGCCCCGGCGTCGCCGGTGGCGGTGCCCGGGTTGCCGAAGGCCACGTGCGGGACGGCGACCGCGTGGGCCAGCTCGGGGGCGTCCGCGGCCAGCACCCGCACCTCGGTCCGCTCCGGGAGGGCCGGGGCCGGGGCCGCCTCGTCCTGCGGACCGAGCACCAGCAGCGGGTGCTCGTGCACCGTCAGCCCGGCCGCCTCCACCGCCGCGCGCAGCTCGGGGTTCCGCTCGGCGACCCACTCGAAGGCCTCCGGCAGGCCCAGCTCCCGCTGCCGCTCCAGCACCCGGCGGACGTCCTCGGCGGTGGCGGCCGGGCCGTCGTGGCCGGGCGTCGGGCGGGCGTAGTAGTGCCAGCCGGTGCTGCCCCTGCGGACGAACAGGGTCAGCGGACCGAAGTCCTCGGCGATGGCGGCGCTGCGGGGCACGGCGTCGTAGTAGCGCTCGATGCCGTCGAGGAGGGCGGGATCGGGAAGATGATCAGCTGAAGTCACGGCGTGCATCCAAGCAGGGCCATCGGTGCGGCGCCACCGTTTTGTGCGGCGCTGCCGTTTCGGGAGGTGCCACCGTTGTGTGCGGCGCCGTTTCGGTGGCGGCACCGTTTCGGGCGGCGGCACCGTTTCGTGCGGCGGGCGCGCGTCCCGTGCGGCGGCCGTACGGGCGTGCGGCCTCCGGGGGTTCGATTGTTGCCGAACGCTTACCAGCTCGCGGTGATCTTGTGCGTGTACGCCGGGCATGCTGAGGCCTTCACAGCTCTGCCGAGGGGGACGGCGGACGTCCGCACTCAGCGAGGCAAGGGGGAAGTCAGGCCCATGAGGCTCTGCTTTCTGGTGGAGGAGCACTACCGGCGGGACGGCATGCCACTGGACGTGGCACGCCAACTCACCGCGTGGGGGCACCGGGTGGACGTGGTGCGCCCCGGGGACTCGCTGATGGCGATCTCCGAGGCGGTCCGGGCCGGCAGCCACGACGCCTGGGTGCTCAAGACCGTCTCCGGCGGCCCCGGGCTCACCCTGCTGGAGGCGGCCGCCGCGGTGGGCCTCACCACGGTCAACGACGTCCGCTCGATCCGCGGCGTCCGGGACAAGGCGCTCGCCTCGGTGATCGCCCGCACCCGCGGCCTGCCCGTCCCGGTCACCTACGCCGCCGCCCGGTGGGAACGGCTCGCCGAGATCCCGGCTGCCGAGTACCCGCTGGTGGTCAAGCCGGCGGACGGCAGCTCCGGGCGCGGCGTACGACTGGTGGCCGGGCCCGACGACCTGATCGGCCTCGGGACCGAACTCGCCGGGGAGGGGCTGCTGATCGCGCAGCCGTACGTGCCCAACAGCGGCACGGACCTCAAGGTGTACTGCGTCGACGGCGAACTCTTCGCGACGGAACGTTCCTCCCCGCTGCACCCCGGGGAGGGCGTGCGCGAGCGGCAGGTGCCGCTTCCCGCGAGCGTCGCGCGGATCGCGGCGCAGGTGGGCGAGGTCTTCGGGCTCGACCTGTACGGGATCGACGTGCTGCTCGGGCCGGACGGGCCGGTGGTGGTGGACGTCAACGACTTCCCGAGCTTCCGGCAGGTGCCGGACGCGGTGGCGCGGGTCGCCCGGGCGGTGCTGCGCCTCGCGCGCAGCGGCACGGCGGTGTCGGTGCCCTCGCTGGTACCGGCGGGCGGCGAGGACTACGACCGACTCGGCCTGGTGGACGGTGAGTTGCGGTGAGGGTCGGGCTGATCGCGCGCGACCCGGGGCATCCCGTGCTCGCCGCCGCCGCCGAACTGCTGGTGCGGCGGGGGTGCCGGGTCGAGGTCGTGGAGCCGGGCGGTTGCGGGGACTCGCCGGCCGACGTCTACCTCCTCAAGGCGCGCACACCGCAAGCGCTCTCGCTGGCCAGGGAGTTGGAGCAGCGCGGCGCGGTCGTCGTCAACTCGGCGGCGGCCACCGAACTCTGCCAGGACCGGGTACGGATGGCGGAACTCGCCCTCGGCGCCGGGCTGCCGTTCGCGTCCACCGTCGCGGCCGGCCGGCTGGCCGAACTCGCCGACCCCGGCCGCCCGTTCGTGGTGAAGAGCCGGCACAGCCGGCGCCACGACCTGGTCGCCCTGGTCGACGGCCCGGCCCGGCTGCGCGAACTCGTCGAGCGCTGGCCGGAGGAAGAGGTCGTCACCCAGCCGTACGTGCCGGGCAGCGGCTGGGACCAGAAGCTGTGGGTGGTCGACGGGCAGCTGTTCGCGGCCCGGCGCCGCTCCGAACTCTCCTCCGGGGACGGCGGGTCGGCGGACGCGGGGGAGTGGGAGCCACCCGCGGGCCTGGCCGCGCTCGCGCTGCGGGTGGGGGAGGTGTTCGGACTGCAGGTGTACGGGGTCGACCTGCTGGACGGGGCCGCCGAGCCGGTGATCGTGGACGTCAACGCCTTCCCGGGGGTGCGCGGGCGGCCCGGTGCACCCGAGGCGCTCGCCGGGCTCGTGCTGCGCGTCGCGGCGGAGCGGGGTCGGGCCGGGCTGCCCCTGGGGTGAGCTCCGGGCGGCGGCGGCGGCCGGTCGTCGACTCGTCCGGGCCGATCGCCGGTGTCGGCGAGGCGGGCGCGGCAGCGGAGGCGGCCATCGGAGGGCGGGGGTGGTTAGGCTGGCTGGCGCCCCCGACCGGCCGGGGCCGAACGGCGAGAGAAGACGGAACGTTGCTGCAGGACATCGAGCCCTACCTGGCCTGCCCCCACTGCGCGCAGGCCCTCACCCGGCACGAGCGCAGCCTGCGCTGCCCCGCCGGACACAGCTTCGACCTCGCCAAGCAGGGCTACGTCAGCCTCCTCGCCGGTGATGCCCACACGGGCACCGGGGACACCGCCGAGATGGTCGCCGCCCGCGCCGACTTCCTCGCCGCCGGGCACTACCGGCCGATCGCCGACGCCCTCGCCGACGCCGCCACGGCCCTGGTCGGCGCCGCGGCGTCGGCGGGCGGTGCCGGATCGGACGGCACGGACGAGCTGGACGGCCCGCAAAGCCCGCACGGCCTGGTCGCGGACCTCGGCGCCGGTACCGGCCACTACCTGGCGCACGTCCTGGACGCCCTGCCCGGCCGGGTCGGCGCCGCCCTCGACATCTCCAAGTTCGCCCTGCGCCGCGCCGCCAAGGCCCACCCCCGGATCGGCGCCGTGGTCTGCGACGCCTGGCGCCCGCTGCCGCTGCGCGACGGCTCCGCCAAGCTGATGCTCAACGTCTTCGCCCCGCGCAACGGCCCCGAGATCCGTCGCGTGCTGCGCCCCGGCGGCACCCTGCTGCTGGTCTCGCCCACCGCCGGCCATCTGCGCCAACTCGTGGCCACCCTCGGCCTGTTGTCGGTGGACGAGGACAAGCAGCGCCGGATCGACGAGAAGCTCGGCCCGTACCTGACGCCGGTCGACCAGCGGTCGGTCGAGTTCACCCTTCGGCTCGGCGCCCAGGACGTCCGGACCGTCGTCGGCATGGGCCCGAGCGCCTGGCACACCGACGCCGACCGGCTGGAGGCCGCCCTCGCGGCCCTGCCGGAACCGGTCGAGGTGACCGCCTCGGTGACGGTGGCCGCCTACCGGCGTCCGTTGTAGTCAGCGGTGTGCGGCAGGTCCCCCACGTTGGGATGAATCTGCCGAGCAGGCACGTTTCTCCCGGTCGGCCTACGGCTAACGTCCGACGGGTGAACCGCGACGCCGCCGCGCCCGCCGGGCCGGCCCCACTGCGCCCGGGCGGCGCTCCGGGGGCCGACCGGCCACCCGCGCCCCGCCCCACCGTCGAGGAGCTGCGGCTCACCGCCTTCAAGTCCTACCGGCGGGCCGTCCTGCCCCTCGCGCCGCTCACCGTGCTCCACGGACCGGCCGGCGTGGGCAAGTCCAACGCGCTCGACGCCCTGGCCGTCCTGTCCCGGCTCGCCCTCGGCGAGGAGGTCACCGGATCCCTCAACGGACTGCCCGGCCGCACCGGCCCGCTCGCCACGCCCGTGCGCGGCGGCCTGGACGGGTGCGTGCCGCACGGGCGGGACGCCGTCATCCTGGGCTGCACCGTCCGCTCACCGCGCGGCCGGATCCGGCTCGACCTGGTGATCCGCACCGATGGGACGGTCCGGATCGCCCGGGAGTCGCTCAGCCTCGACGGCCGGATCCTGGTGGACACCGGCGAACAGGACGTCCGGCACGGGCGCGTCAACGTGTGCTGGCACAACGACACCCGGCAGGGGGACATCCGGGCGCCGTTCCCCAGCGGCACCATGATCACCGCTCAGCTGCCGCTGCGGGTGGCCGGCTCGTCCACCGGCGAGCGGCTGGTGCTGGCCGCGGTCGAGGACCTGCTCACCGCGCTGCGCGAGGTCTTCCCGCTGCACCCCGTCCCCGCGCTGATGCGCGGCTGGGCCGAGGCCGACCCGCAGGCCAGGCTGCGCAGCAACGCCGCCAACATCTCGGCCGTGATCAACCGGCTCGCTCACGAGTGCCCACGCCGCTACGGGCAACTGCTGCGGGCCGTCCAGGCCGCCGCGCCGCACCCGCTGCTCGGACTCACCCTCGCCGAGCGCGAGGGCGGGCGGCGGGTGCTGGCCGTCTTCGACGAGGGTGTGCTCGGGCGCACCGGGGCCGACCAGGCCTCCGACGGCATGCTGCGCCACCTCGCCTTCGCGGCGGTGCTGCTGACCGGGGCCGGGGTGCTCGACCTGGACGTGGCGGCCGAGGTGCCGTGGGCGCACCGGCAGCTCACGGTGCTCGCCGAGGACCTGGGGGCGGGGCTCGCCACCGAACAGGCCGCCTCGCTGCTGCGGCTGGCGCGGGACATGGCGGGGCGCAACCAGCTGCGGGTGGTGGCCGCGCTGCAGGAGCCGGCGGCGGCGCGGGAGGCGTTCGGGGCGGCCGGGGGGTCGGCGGGGGAGGTGGCGTTGGTGGAGTGCCGACGGGATCCGGCGACGGGGTTGACGGTGCTGCGGCCGGAGACGGCCCGGGTGCCGGTCCAGTGCGGGCGCGGGGAGGAGGGCTCGGCGGCCGTTGCGGGCCCGGCTGCCGGTGACTCGTTGGCTGCCGGTGGTCCGTCGGCTGCCGGTGGTCCGTCGGTTGCCGGTGGCTCGGCGGCTGCCGGTGGCTCGGCGGGGGGCGAGGGCCGGAACGCCCCGGCTGTGGCCGGGGACGGGGATGCGGTAGACCTGGGGGCGTGAACGAACGAGTGACGAGGGCGGGGGAGCCTGCGGTGGACGGGGTGGCCGAGGGTGCGGCGGAGTCCGGGAAGCTGACCTTGGAAGGGCTGAGGCAGCGGCTGGTGGAGTTCGCGGCGGCCCGGCGGTGGGAGCCGTACCACACGCCGAAGAACCTGGCGGCGGCGCTGAGCGTGGAGGCGGGCGAACTGCTGGAGATCTTCCAGTGGCTCACGCCCGAACAGGCGGGCGCGGTGATGTCCGATCCGGAGCGGGCCCACCGGGTGCGGGACGAGGTCGCGGACGTGCTGGCGTACCTGGTGCAGTTCTGCACGGTGGTCGGGGTGGACCCGCTGGAGGCGCTCGCCGCCAAGATCGACCGCAACGAACAACGCTTCCCGGCGCCGGACGCAGCGAGCGACGTCAACCCGGACGTGGGCTGACCACCCCTGTGAGGGACGGAAGTTATCCACAACACCCGGGTTTTCCACAGCTTCCGACAAGCCGGATGCGGCCCACCCCGCCCTTTCCGCACGCTCTTCCCGTGACCACACCACCGCTCCGGCGGTGGTGCCGGTCGACGGCGACGACGAGCGGAAGGAGCGGGGGCCATGGAGGCGCTGCGACTGATCAAGACGGCCCGGCACGCCCTGGCGGAGGCCAGGCAGGTGCCGGACGTGCTGGGCGAGGCACGGCAGGCCGCGCTGCTCACGGAAGCGGTGGGCGCCCGGTTGGCGGAGTCCGAGGACGAGGAGCTGACCGGGCTCGGCCAGCAGCTCTCCGAGGCGGGGGCGCATGCGGCGGTCTGCCTGGACAGGTCCGCTGCCGGCGGTGGGCCGGTGAGCGGCGGGCGTGCCGGTCGGCTCACCGAACTCGGCGACCTGGGGCCGACGTTGGGGGCGCTGGACGAACTGCTGCGGGAGGTCGGGGAGACGCTGGTGGTGCTGGCCTGTGGAGCCGACACCGAGAGTCTGTACTGGACGTGCATCGACGGCGTCGACGCGATGTCGGAGTGCACGGACGTGACCGCGCGGTTGCGGAAGGCGGCCGATCGGGGCGGAGGAGTGGAGCGGACGGCGCTCGGTGGCGCGGAACCGGAACGGGCCGGCGGGGGTTCGCCGTTACTGGTGGTGCGGCTCGGGCCGCCGGGTGAGGGCGGGCCGACGGAGGAGGAACGGGTGCCGGACTACCGGGTGCCCGGAGCGGCTGGGGCGTCGGAGGTGTCGATGTCGGCCGGGTAGGCGGCGGCCGGGGTGGTTCGGGTGCCGGACTGAAGCGCGGTGAGGTCCGCGGTCACCGAGGCGAGCAGTTCCTGCATCTGCTCAAGCAGGGTCTTGGGGGTCGTGGGCCGGGCCGGGCCGCCGGCGGCTGAGCCCGACGGGCGGCTCGGGGACTGCGATGTGGCAGAGGGTTCGGACATGACGGGGGACCTCTTCGGATCGGTGGTGCGGTGTGCCGCACCGACCAACGAATCGTTCCGGCGAGCGGTCACCGCGCACCACCCGATGCGGTCCAACCCCGTTGCGCCGTAAGCCTCTCGGGTGAGCCGGGGTTGCCACTGCAGCACGGCCTGGGCTAGTACTCCAGTGTGACTTCGTGATCTATCCGGTTGAGGGCTCGGCGAGGCGTCGCCGGTAGTGGCTGCGGCGGGCGGTTGCTTGGTGGATCCT
>NZ_JBIWPL010000054.1:0-2364 GCF_044768255.1 Kitasatospora sp. NPDC101157
ATGTACGGGTGACTGGTGCACCTGCAGCATCCTCACCGACGAATACGCCGCCAAGCCCAACACCCCTCCACGAACTTCCGCGGAGTAGCACTAGCCCCGTCCTTCGCACATACCGAGTTCGGATGATGTGGTGATGCGGCCGGTGTCCCGGTGGGGTGCCGGTCGTTGAGCCTGGCGTGCCGATATCTCGTTCACGTCGCTCACGGGTGCACCGTCCACGCTTCGCCGTGGAGTTGACGCCCGTGGTGGAGAGGCGTCTGGGCGCTCTGCCTGCCTCTGCCGGGTTTCTGCGCCGGCTGGACGTGGCCGGGATTGTCGACGGGCTGTGCCCGATCCGCGAGGTCGCGCACCTCACGCACGGCCAGGTGATCGAGGTGCTGGTCGCCAACCGGCTCTCCGCGCCAGCGCCGCTGGTGAGGGTGGGCGACTGGGCCCGGGAGTGGGCGGTGGAGGAAGTCTTCGGCATCGATGCGGACCTCCTGGGCGACGACCGGCTCGCCCGCGCGCTGGACGCGATCGCACCACACCTGGAGGAACTGGTCGGCACGGTCGGCGCGAAAGCCATCGCCGAGTTCGGTATCGACGTGTCCCGGATCCACTGGGACATGACCTCGATGTCCCTCTTCGGCGCCTACGAGGACCAAGACGAGGAGTTCCCGCAGGTCAAGTACGGTCACCCGAAGGATCGCCGGGTCGATCTGAAGCAGATCCAGGCCGGCCTTGCGGTCAGCGGTGACGGCGGCATTCCGGTCTTCCACCGTGTCTACGACGGTGGTGCGGGCGAGGTGGCCCAGGTAGTCGGCGCGATGAACGCGCTGCGGAAGATGGCCGACCGCAGGGACTTCCTGCTGGTCGCGGACTCCAAGCTGGTGTCCCACGCGAACGTCACCGCCCTGCTGGACGCGAAGGTCGCCTTCATCGCACCCGCCCCAGCCGCCAAGATCCCCGACGAGGTCTACGCCGGCTTGAACCTCGAAGGTGCGAGGGTGGTGGACTACGTTCCGGACCGGGACGAGTGCAAGAGCGCCGACCGGCGCGAGGTCTACCGGGTCCTGGAGGACATCCACACCCTGTCCGGGCGCCGCAAGAGCGATCCGGTGCACACCCTGCGCCGGATCCTGGTCCACTCCACCGGCAACGCCCGCGGCCAGCAGACCGCCCGCGCCAAACGCCTGGCCCGCGCGGCCGAGGACCTGGAAAAGCTCCAGCGCGGCGCCGGAGGACGTTTCTACGGCACGGCCGAGAAGATCGCCGCCCGGATCGGCGTGATCGCCAAGAGCCACCGGGTCGAGGACTGCTTGCGGACCGTGATCACCATCGACACCACCGGCCGGCCCGGCCTGGAATGGCACTTCGACCAGGACGTCCTGGCCGCCCAAGCGGCCGTCGACGGCTGGTACGCGTTACTGACCAACCTCACCCCCGAACAGGCCACCGCCGAGCAGGTCCTGTTGCGCTACAAGGGCCAGGCCTTGGTCGAACGCCGCTACCACGACTTCAAAGGCCCCCTCGCGGTCGCGCCCGTCTTCCTGCAGCACAACCGGCGCATCGCCGCCACTTCTTGGTCCTCGCAGCCCAGAAGGCGTCTGCGTTCGGGTCCCGCTGCACGTCCACGATGCCGTCCGTGAACAGGACGGTGGCGGGCCAGTACTCCTTGTCCTTGCTGGGTTCTGCGAGCTGCATGCGGATGCCCTCAGGCTCCGGGGTCAAAGTCACGCGCGCTTCCACCGGCTTGGCGTCCGCCGCGAAGAGCAGGCACAGCTTCGTTTCCACCGGCAGGTTACTCACCTCCCACACGGTCTCCCTCTGGACGAACGCCGGGTTGTCGGGGGTGATGCCGCGAATGTACTGAGACCCTGAGAAGAACGCGTTGCGCAGGACCTCGGACATGAACGTCGAGGTGAGCCGGCCCTCCGCTTGGTTGGGGACCTCGATCTCTTCGAAGTTGGCCAGGCGGCGGAGCCCCTCTTCGCCGACGTAGGGCGCCATCATGCTCGGCAGGTCGGCCAGCATCACCCTGCGGTAGCTCTTGACGCTGCCCTCCTTGACGTCGATCGGGCCCTTGGCCATCTCGTAGTGCTCAGAGGACAAAAACTCCGGTTGGACATCAATACCGTAGCTCTGATCAGTGTACGTTTCGTATGACTTGCCCATGATCTGCCTCTCGTGAGGTGCGGCCCGCCGGCTCGACGGGAAGCGCCGTGGCGTCGCTTGCTTCGCCGGGCGAACGCAGCCTGTCTCCCCACCACCCTTCCAAGAGGATCAGACACAACAGGGCAGCACCGCGCCGATCCCCGGGCGCCGCCGGGGGGCGGGGGCCGCGGGGCGCGGGGGGGGGGCGGGGGGGGGGCGGGGGGGGGCGCC
>NZ_JBIWPL010000054.1:2374-17955 GCF_044768255.1 Kitasatospora sp. NPDC101157
CCCCCCCCCCCGAAAGTCACCCCCAGGGGGGAGTACGGCACCGCTTCAAAAGTTCGTGCTGATTGAAGGGTGCGGCGACCGCGGGAGTGCCGATCGGAGAACTCGATCACCTCGATCGCAAGGCTCCTCGGTGTCTGCACTGCACCTTCTGCAACCACATCCCCCGGCCCGACCCTTCCTCGCGGCCGGGCCGCCGGGGCTACCCGTCGCCCTGGTCATCGTCCACCGTGTCCGGGTCGCGCAGCGGGCGCAGGGCGCCCTCGGGCTGGGAGGGGGTGAAGGCGTACCGGCCGAGGACGTTCAGGTGGCCGGCCTTGAGCGGGGACAGGCGCGCAACGTCCTCGTCCAGGACGTCGTACTCGCGCTGATCGGCGGGCAGCGCCCGCAGCTGCTCGACCGCAGCGTCCAGGTAGCGGGTGTTCCACAGCACCACCGCGTTGAGCACCAGTCCCAGGCTGGCCAACTGGTCCTCCTGGCCGTCCCGGTACGCCTGCTGGATGTGGCCGCGCTTGCCGTGGCAGATCGCCCGGGCCAGGGTGTGGCGGGACTCCTGCACGGTGAGCTGGCGGTTCATCCGGCGCCGGTAGGTGTCGTCCACCGGGTCGACCAGGTCGAAGAGGTGGAAGGTCTTCTCGATGCGGCCGTACTCGGCGAACGCTTGCCCCAGCGGGGTGGGGTGGCCCTCGCGGCCGAACATCCGCAGCAGGTCGTACGCGCGGACCTGGTTGGTGATCAGCGACCCGGCCACTCGCAGCATGTCGGGCCACTGCTCGCGGATCTTCTTGAGGTTGACCCTGTTGCGGGCGATCGCCTCCAGCGGCCCATAGCCGCCCACCGGTTGCTCGCCGGGGATCTCGGCGCGCCAGAACCGCTGGTCGGCCAGGTCGCGAAAGCGCGGCGCGAAGCGGAAGCCGAGCATCTTGAAGATCCCGAAGACCATGTCGGAGTACGAGGCGTTGTCGGTCGCCACCATCTCCGGCCGCACCCCGCCGTCCAGGTTCAGCAGGGTGTCCAGGATGAACAGGGAGTCGTGCGGGGTGCCGGGCACCAGCATCGCGCCGATCCCCGACACCTGGTCATTTACTGGCGCAGAGCATTTATTCCTGACGCGCCGTATTCCCGGCCTCGCCCGCGGTTCGAGCGCGTCGTCGAGGTCCGGGCCAGGGATAGCCGAGCTGATCGGCGAACTCCTTCGAACCCCCACAGACCTCGGCGACCTCGCGGGGGTCTCCGGCCGTGAGACGAGCCTCAAGGGTGTCGACCTGGTCGGCCGGGTCGTCCGCGGAGATCGGAATGGTCATCCTGAACTGAAGCCAAGGACGGTCTTCCCTGATCGCCGCGCGGCCGGGGTGGAACAGGAAGACGGTGAGCTGGTCAGGGTCCCAGTGCCAGGCGGAGACAGCTCCCAGCTCGCATTCCCAGGCCTCCAGCCAGTCGGTGTGCTCCCGAAGCCGCTCCTCCAGCAACCTGGCGACTGTTCGGGCCGGCCACTCCCAGCTGTGATCCGCCGCGGCCCGGTCGACCTCCGCTTCGTACTGGTCGACGTCGAACCTGAGCTCCGGGAGACCGACCTCCTCCGCAAGCGGGTTGCGCCAGCCGCTCCAGACCACGTGCTGCCCATCGCGCCTGATCGTCACATAGACAGCGCCGCAGCAGGCCTCGGCGCATCCAGCCACAGCGACCCGCACCTCGCGAGGAGTGTCGGTCGCATGCAGCAGCGACTTCGGACCCAGCAGATACTGCGGATCCTCCCCTGGGCCCTCCTCGAACACCTCGGCCAGGATGTCTCGTCCGTCGACGATCGGTCGGCATTCCACTGCAGCCCCCCGGGTCCCGAGCGGTGGCACGACGACACGAAGGGACAGCAGATGCAGTTCTGTAGTCACTGCCTGATGGTCTCGAAGTCAACGGAAGTTGTCAGTCGCGTTTCCGCTTGGGAGGAGCAGGCTCCTCTGTCGTGGGCGTCCCTGCCTGGATTCGTCCGATGTCACGGGCGCGGGCGGCGAGGTAGTCGGCCCACGAGGTCTTGGCGAACCCGGCCCAGCGGACGGCGGTGTTGGGGTGGAGTCCGAGGATGCTCGCAAGCACCGGAGCGGGCAGGTCGCCGGAGAGGGCGACCAGGGCAGCGTTCCGGGCCGGGCTGGTGTCGATGCCGTGGGCCAGGAGTTTCGAGCTGAGCCCGGTCTGCGAGGTCGGGCGGCCGGGAACGAGACCAGGGAAGAGCCAGGGCTCGCCGCGGGTGGTGCGGGTGAGCGCGGACCGAGTGTGAGGGGCGTCGGCCAGCTGGTGCAGGAGCTTGGCGAGCCGGGGCGGCAGCAGGATCGGGTGCCGGTCGACGGTGAGGTAGCTGTTGCCGTCGCGGCGGGTGAGCTGGGTCGCGGTCAGGTGCCGGACGTGGGAGGCGTGCAGGCCGAAGAGCAGGATCAGTGCTCCGGCGGCCCTGGTGTCCAGCGCCATGGGCGAGTCGGTCAGGCAGCGTTTCAGCAGCTGCCAGCGGCCTTCCTCGTCCATCAGCTGGCTGGGCTGCTGACGTGGGATGGAAGGGACCTTGAGCTCGCCGGTGAGGCCCCGGCCGGTGGTCCAGGACAGGAAGTAGCGGATCGCGTAGGTGCGGGTGTTGCCGGCGTCCAGCCAGCGGTCGAGGTCCTCCTGTTCGAGTCCGCCCAGTTCGATGCGGTGTTCGTCCAGCCAGGCGAGGAACTCCAGGGCCACCAGGACGCGGGTGCGGAGGAAGGAGCCGGGCTCGGCCGGGCGGCGGCGGTGGGCGGCGCGTCGTCGGGCCCGTCGCAGCAGGTGCCAGTGCGCGAAGGAGCGGACCAGGTGGACGTGCCCAGTCGGGCGGTCGGCGAGGACCGTGTCCAGCCAGGCGGGGATGCGGTCGAGCTCCTCGTCCCGCTCCGGGAGGGTGCCGAGGTGGACGAGGGTGTGGCGGACGTAGTGCAGGTGGCGGGTGAGCGGGAGCTGGTCGAGCCGCTGATGGGTGATCGGTTCGCCGGTGGCGGCCAGGCTGGCGAACAGGGCCGCGTTCGGGCTTCGCCGCAGCCAGAGGAGGATGCCGCGGGGGCGGTCGGCCTGGGCGAGTGCCTCCCGTAACGGCTGTAGCTCCCGCGGAATGTGCCCGTCGGACCCGGCCAGCAGGTGCTGGAGTCGGTCACCGAGCACGCAGCGCGCGCACTTGGCGTCGGCGTAGGTTCGGCCGCCGAGCCCGCAGGCTCGGCAGGTGTAGTCGAAGGCGGTGCCCGCGCAGGCTCCGCAGATCTCGGCGCCGTCCTCGGTGACCCCGATCAGCGGCTGGTGGCGCCCGCATCCCGAACAGATCGCGGGCGTGTCCAGCACGACGGTGTAGCAGGTCGAGCAGACCGGGCCGATCGGCCACCAGGTGTGAACACGGCGGGTCCGCCCGCAGCGGCAGCACTCCTTGGGCGGCAGTCCCGGGCGGCAGGTCCGGCAGAGCCAGGCGCCGTCCGTGCCGCGTTGGCATGGGCGTTCCTCCCCGCAGGTCGAGCACGGCCTGCTTGGCCCGTCGCAGCAGTCTTCGCAGGTGTCCGGGCGGGCCCCGGTCGCTCGGCGGGCGATGCGTCCGAGCCGTCCGCAGCGACCGCATTCCCGAACCGGCCTGCGGAACCGGTGGTGGCAGCGGGAGCACAACGGACCGCCCGGGCCGTTGGACTTGGCCGGTCCGACCGTGCCGCAGTTCGAGCACGCGTGCAGAGGGCCTTGCCAGCAGTTCACGCAGAGGGGTGAGTTGTCCGGGCGGCGGGTGACGGGCATGCGGGTCTGCCCGCAGCCGGCGCATTCCTCGACGACGTCGGGGTCGACGCGGTAGCAGGAGTAGCAGATGCGGCCCTCGGCCCGGCGGGCGGCGAGTCGGGTTCCGGTGCGGCCGCAGCGGTCGCAGGCGCCCTTGCTGTTGCGGGCCGCGCAGGTGTTGCAGAGGCGCCCGGCGGGGCCCAAGCGGGGCAGGTCGAGGCCGGTTCGCCCGCAGTTGGTGCAGGCCAGCGGGACCGCGGCGTGTCCGGCGGCGTGTAGGGCAAGGGCGAGGCGAACGATCCCTGGTGGGCAGTGGGAGTCGCCGGAGACCAGCGCCTGCGGGTGGGCGGCCAGGTGCTGGTCGAGGTCGCGGAGCGGGCCGCCTTGGGCGGCCCCTGCGGCGGTCACGGCCTCAAGGGCTGCCGCGTGGTCGAGGCCGGGCAGCGTGGCGGTCAGGGCCGTGACCACGCGGTCGAGGGTCCTCTGGCGCTGTTCGGCTCGCTGGCGGTCGCGGGTGCGGCTCACAGTCCCTCGGGGCGCCGAATCGTAGTCCGTCGTGCGGTCGGCAGTGACCGGACCGGCGCCTGGTCCGCGGTCTTGCGGATCTCCTCGTTGACGACCTGGACCTCGATGAGGTCGCCGGGCTGGCAGCCGAGGATGTCGCAGAGTGCCGCGAGGGTGTCCATCGACAGCCGCTGCGGGGGCTGGGTGACCAGCCGGAAGACCTGTTCCCGGGAGAGGGTGATGCCTCGCTCGGCGAGCGGGCCGACCAGGTCGGTGGTCTGGAACATCTGGCGGGTGGCCATGATCTGGCGCAGATGCCAGTGGTATCCCATCTTCTTGATCACGTCTCGTCGTCCTCCCAGAGTTCGGCGCGCCGTTCCTTCAACATCCGTTGGAGCAACCGGTTGCGGTACTCGTCGGAGACGCCGGTGTAGATCGCGGTGGTGCTGGCGTAGGCGTGGCCGACCTGATCCTGCATTATCTTGGGTTCGCTTGTTCGGCGGGCTGTTGAACTGGGTGTTTGCGTCGCGGTGGTTGTCCGTGACGTAGCGGATGCGGGCACTGGGAGTCCTTTCAGCACGGGCCGATCGTTATTGACCTGGGATGTCCGCGTACTCGTTGAGGTGCTCAGCCAAGTACGGATGAACGTGCTCAGCTCGGACCTGTCGGCCGACCGTATTGCCGGGCCTGATGCGAGGGCGGGCGCCGTTCTGTCGGTCCATGGCGGCAGGATGCTTCCAGCACCAATGGGACACGGCAGATGGGGGCGGTCATGCCAGCAACGGCGCTGGACAAGTTGAGAGATCGGCTTGGCAAGCCGGAGTGGTGGGGCCAGGCGCGGCCGGAGTTGTGGCAAGCGTCGGAGGCCTACCTGGGCCTGGCCCTGCCGACCGATTACAAGGCGTTTCTGGACCTCTTCGGGCCCGGCGCGGTAGACGGATACGTGTGGTTGGACCGGCCGATGGACGGCAGCCACAAGGAGGCGGAGCGGCTCTGGCACCAGGGGTGGCAGGGAATGAATGACCCCGAACTGTACCCATGGCCGTTCCATCCCGAGGAGGGCGGTCTGATCAACTGGGGGCACGACGAGCAGGGCAACACGTACTACTTCCTCGCCGTGGAACCGGACCCGGACGACTGGCGCATCATCGTCTGGAGCGAGATCGGAGAGTGGTTCGAGACCGCCGGCACCTTCACCGAGTTCCTGCTGCGGTGCTTCGAGCGGGTGGACCGCCCGCCGTTCATCGACCGCGGCTGGCCCGGGAAGGACGCCCGGTATCACCGGAGTACGGCGGGCAACCAGCCCAGCGGAGCAGAGGCGCGCTGACGAGCGGCGCCAGCGCGCGCCAGAGAGCCAACCAGCGGCGCCTGCGCCGTCCCCAGGCAGGCCCCCAGAACCGAGCACGTTCACTGGGTCTGTCGCAGATCGTGTGATCGGGCCCGCGCTTGTGGTTGCTTCTGTCCGCCGGCATCGGTCAGCTACGGTCCTCTCATGCCGCTTACTTCCGATGACGAGATCCGCAGCCGTGAAGAACTGGTCGCGTTCATTCGCGACCTGCACCAGGACTACCTCCGCCAAGGGCAGGACTGGGAGAACTCCACCCTCGACCGCTTCCTCGAAGCCCTGGCTGCCTGGACCGAGTCTTCCGACGGCTGGTACCGGAACTTCGGCAAGGATCTTCCGGCCAATGGGGACTGGACCTTCATCGCGCGGGCCCTCAGCGCGGCCACCGTCTACGAGTAGCGGAGTGAGCGGCCGCACCCACCACCACACGATCTGCGACAGACCCCGTTCACTCGTACCTGGCTGGGCATATTCATGTGCACGCCGATATGGGATCGCTCGCGCCTGCCCGGGGCGGGCTGGTGCGAGTTGTCGCGGCGCGTTGTTCGCCGAGTGCGCGGGCGAGTTGCTCGCGAAGTTGCTGGTTCTCCTCGGTGAGACGCCGGATGCGGGCGTTGGCGGCTTCGAGGCGTCGCCGCAAGGAAGCGTCGGAGGTGCGCTGACGTGCAGGGACCGGGGAACTGGGGTCGCGGCGGTGTACTGCCCGAAGGCGCTCGATCTCCTCTCGCAGGTCCGACTGGGCATAGAGCCAGGACCGGGACACTGCGGCCCGCTTCGCGACGGTCTCGAAGGTCACCGGCTCGCCCGCTAGGTCGAGGGAGCGGAGGGCCTGGACGGCCTTGGCGCGGGTGTACTCGCTGCGGCGACGGGCGGCGTCGACGATGTGCTGGCTGTTGTCAGCTCGCATCGGCGCTCCCCTCGGGCCGTCCGAGGTCGTCTTCCAAGCTGGTGATGATCTTCTCCAGGTTGCCGAGGACCTGGCGGTTCATCTCGACTACGCGAGCTTGGCCGCGGGCCTCGGCGGCGGAGACGATCTGCAGCAACCCTGCTGCTTCTGCTCGCGGTGCTGCGGCAGGAACTCGGGAGTCGTGACGAACATCGGGCACGTCAGGCACGCGTTGGCATGCGGACAGGTCCGTTGCACCGGCAGGCCGCAGTAGCCGTTGGGCAGGGACTGGGTCACGCGCCCGAGCCGCTGTTTGGCCCAGGTGGCCTCGGCCAGAGGGCCGGCGGGATCGACGGTGACGCTCTCGCCCTTGATGTTGACCTTGCGGGCCTTCTCCCAGTGCCGGCGGACCGTGGAGTCGTGCAGCCGGGCATAGTGGGCGGTCATCTCGCCGGAAGAGTGATCGAGAAGGACGCGTACGACTTCCTGCGGGACGTCCCGGTTGATCAGCCTGGTTCCAAGAGTGTGGCGCCATTGATGGGGCGTCAGATGGACCGGTCGGCCGTGTTCGTCCTGGACGTCGCATCGCTCAAGCCAGCGGTCGAGCTGTCCGCGGTAGGAGTGCGTGGTCAGTGGCCGAGTGCCGTCGGGGTTCATCCGGGGCGCCGGGAACAGCCACTGGCGGCCGCCGGGCCAGCGCTCAAGGACGCGCTGCTGCTGGGCGGCGATCTCGCCCTCGACCTCCTCGTCGATGGGGACCAAGGCTTCGCGTTTCATCTTCCGGTTGAGGTAGCGCAGGTAGGCGGCGCCGTCGGTGTCCCGGATGATGCAGTCGAAGGCCAGGTGGCAGGCGTCGCCGACACGCAGCCCGCAGCGCATGAGGATCAAGGTCAGGACCCGGCCGTCGGGGGTGTGCCAGCGGTCGAGGTTGGCGCTCTGTTCGACCTGGGCCATCACGTGCTCGGCCAGAGCCCGGGGGAGCCGCTTGTCGGGGCGGGGGAAGTCGTCGGGGTAGAAGGTCGCGTTCGCCGGGAGGCTCTGGTCCCAGCCGTGGCGGCGCACGGCGTGGAAGAAGGCGTTCAGCGAGCTGATGTCCCGGCTGCGGGAATGTGTTGAGCGCGGGTCGAGGGCCAGGTCGGCGAGGTAGCGTTCCAGCACGGCCCGGTCCACGCGGGCCGGCTCGTCGGCGGCGACGCGGGGGTCGGCCAGGAAGCCGGAGAACCGGTTGAGGGCCAGGATGTCGATGACGGCCTGGTTGACGCTGCGGCCGACGCTCAGCCGCCACCTCACGAACCGTTTGGCCAGCTCGCGTAGCCACGTCTGGAGGATGCGGTCGAACCGCAGCCGGGCCCGGGTGCCCTCGATGCCGAGTCGGCGCAGTTCCCACACGTCGCGCGGGAACTCGCTCTCCCAGCCGCTGCCGTGGGCGAGGTCCTCCAGGTGCGCGTACGCGTAGCGCAGGAAGGCCAGCTGCCCGTTCTGGCTGTGGCTGGAGCCGCGGCCGGTGGCGTAGTACTCGCTCCACCGCTCCATCGGCCACTCCAGCAACGACGCGGTGCCGCTGGCGGCGACCAGCCGGATCACCGGGGCGACGGCCGAGCTGTGGGTGTTGACCTGCCGCTCGTCGTGACGGCGCTGGAGGGCGTATTGCAGCTCCAGCCGCAGCTGCCGTTTCCCACCAAGCGGCCGGAAGTCGAACCGGTCGTCCCCGGCGGCCTCGCAGCGGCGCACGAACTCCTCGGTCTCGGGCCTGCCGACGGCCTGCCACCGGGAGGTGTGGTTGTGGCAGAACGCTGACTTCCCCTGGGCCCACAGGGTGCAGAACGACAGCCGGCAGTCCCGCTGGCCGCTGTCCTCGACAGGCGGCAGGCCGGCCACCCACGTTCTCTTGTCGGGCTGGCCCGCTCGCTCCCAGAAGCCGTGGTGGCGCACGCACAGGCCCTGCCGGGCCGCGCCGAAGCGGCATCCGGTGACGGCGCACGCCGTCAGTTCCGACCGCCCGATCGGATCGGGCCCGGGATCGGCGATGAAGGCTTCGACGTCCGGTTTCCCTCGCCGCTGCCAGCGGTAGTAGTGGCCCCGGCAGAGCTGGCGGGTGCGGGGCTGGCGCGGGCATCCAGGAACCCGGCACGAGCCCAGCTCGAAGATCAGTTCACCGGGCGCGGGGATGAATACGTCCACGCGGAACTCCGGCCGGACGGCGGCCATCAGCTTGCCGAGCAGGCCGGCGCCGGGGGCCGGAGCGGCAGACATCGCGTTCACCAGCGCACCTCCCGGCCGGTCAGGAATCCCGCGGCCTCCAGGGCTCGACGGGCGTCCTCCACGGACAAGTGACCGTAAATGTCGTGCGTGGTGGCGATCGAGGAATGTCCGAGCAACGTGCTGACCACTTCGATCGGCACTCCCTGCCGCAGAAGCAGGGTGGCCCGGGTGTGCCGGAACCAGTGGGGATCGAAGTCGAACCCGACCTCGCGCCGCAGCCGCAGCACCAGGTCGTAGACGGAGGCGTAGGTCAGCGGATGACCGTAGGAGCCGCCCCACAGGTTGACGAACATGTAGTCGCTGTCCAGGTCGCCGTACTCACCGTGCAGGTAGTCGGCGTAGAGACGCACGATCTCGGGACCGACAGGAACGGTGCGGGGAGAGGCGGACTTGGCCCGTGCCCGGTTGTCGTTGACGCGCGGCGTCACTGTCAACTCGCCTTCTGCCACGGCCAGATCCTCGTGCCGCAGGCCCAGGGCTTCGCCGATGCGGATTCCCGTCTCCCACAGGAGCGCGAACAGGAACCGGTCCCGCAGCCGGGTGCAGGCGTCCAGGATCGCCTGGGCCTGGGTGGCGGTCAGGAGCGTCGGATGCGTGCGAGGCGTCTTCAGCTTGATCGTGCGGCGACGCTCGGGCTGGCCGCCGGCCAGGTGGTATAGGAACGGCTTCCAGCCCGTGCGCCGGGCGCGAACCGGCTGCAGCTCGGTGGCGAGATCGCCGAGATCCACACCGTGGCGTGCGTGGAAGACGTACAGGCCGCTGACCGCGGACAGCTTCCGGTTGACCGTGGTCACCCCGCAGTGATGCTCCGCTGAGGGCAGCAATGTGACACCGCCGTCGCGGCCCGTGGGAGGCAGCCGGAGCCAGGCGACGAACTCGCCCAGGTCCTCCAGCCGGACCTCGCGCCAGTCCAGGCCGCGTCGGCGGAGGAAGACGAACCAGTCCTTCAGATCGTGGGCGTATGCCTTGATCGTGTTCGGTGACCGCTCGACCGCCGTCAGGTAGGCGAGGTACCGCTCGATCGGCTCGACTATGCCGCCCTCATCGCCGAGGACCGTCCACGACTCAAGCGGCGAGTCGGGCAGCAGCACCCGTTGCACCAGCATCAAACCTCCCGGGGAACTGCGTGGTGGACGGCGGTAGATAATCACCTCCGCCACACAGATCTCCGCCCGCCCCGGGCTCGTGCTGCACGTCATGGACACACCGCTGAGGACTCAAGAGAACCTGGACGAACCGCTCGGGATAGCCGAACTCCACGAGATGGGTCACGTAGCTGTGCCTTGTGTCCGCAGAGGCCGTGTGCGGATCAGTCCGTGTCGGTTTTGAGCTGGCGGGATGCGGAGGTGACGTTCGCGACGCTCGCTCCGGGCTGTGTTTCATTGCAGACGTATTGATGTGAGGCAGGCCACACTTCTGGGTGACGTCCCTGGACCGTGCCGGTCATGCCTCCTCGATGTGCTCGACGAATCGCTGATGATCCTTCAGCTCGATGGCCCGGGAAGCGCTCGTGAGTACGATCTCCTTCGCTGCCCCGAGGGACTCCGGCCTTGCGCCAAGCAGTTCGCGGGTGACAACGATGGAGTCCATGACGCTGGTCTCCTGATCGCGCAGAAAGCGTTGGACGGCCTCCATTTCTTCCTCCTGGTCGAGCAGAGGGCGGCTCTGTTCGACCAGAGAGGCGAGGTGGGCGGATCGTTCAGGGCTGAGGCCGTGAATATCGCCGAACATGCGATCTCTCCAAGGTGCGGTGGCTCAGTCTGGTGGTCCGGGTGTCTTCCGGTATCCCGGTCTGCGGGGAGCCCGCCGAGTTGTCCGTGTCAGCTCGCCCCGGCCTCCTCGTCCTTGGCTTCAAGTAGACGGTTGAGGCGTCGGATCTCGGCGATCAGCAGCGGGACGACGTGTCGGGCGCTGGCGATGAAATGGGCGTTCTCGTCCCAGCGTTCGTCCGCGACGTCGGCATAGCGCGGCTGCTGGACGAGGGTGGTGGCCACGATCTGGTGGTGGTCAAAGGCCGGCCAGCGCTCACCGAGCCCGGTGTCGGGAACGGTGCTGATCGCGACGAGGCTCATGGCGAAGTCGTCATCGAGCTGGCGGACGTACCAGGGTCCGGGTGTTGCGGCCTGGGCGATCTCCTCGATCTCGGCAAGTTCCTCGGCGGTCAGCGGTTCGGGTGCGTTCATCGGGATATCAGTTCCTCGCGCTCGCCGTTCCTGGCCATTCTGACGATCATCGCATTCACTGCTGGACGGAGGCCAGGTTGATTGGCTAACTGCAGGTTCCGAGCGTTGTGGTTCGGGCTGTCGGAAGGCGAGTCACTCCAGTGATTGCCGCCTCTGACCTGCGGAGATAAAGGATCTCTTCGTACTGAGCGGCGAGCCGGGCCAGGGCCTGGGCGCGGAAGTCGCTCAGCTCTCCATTCACGCCCTCGGCGCGGGCCAGTCGTTCTTTCAGAGTGGCGATCTCGGCTTTGAGTCGCTCGATCTGGGCTTCGCGTGGATCGGGGATTTGCCCCGCTTCCTGCAGAATCTGGAGGCGGCGTTCGAACTCGGTGCGGAGGTGGGCATAGGGGCGGGTGCCGTAGAAGGCGGTGCGGTCGACGGCGGCCTCGTGGGCCAGGGTTTTGATGTCGCACTTGCCGCCGGGCGGGATCTCTCCGCGTAGGAGCCTGTCCATGGCGGCTCGGATGCGGTTCTCGTTCTCGGTGCGCTGGGCTGCGGTGATCCTCACGCGGATTCCTCATCAGGCTGGTGGTGGGTTGCCGCGTCGATCTCGGCGACGACTCGAAGGGCCCGGTCGTAGTCGTTCTGTAGGCGGGAGCGTTCGGTCTTGCGGGTCTTGCCCAGGTCACCGAGGAACGTCTTCGTCCGTTCGGCGTGTTCGGCCCAGACAGGCCGGTGGCAGGGGTGGTGGGTGGCCTGCGGGCACCGGGCGGAGTCACACATCCCGACCAGTGGCCGGTCCGCGGTGGGGGTGCCGGCGAGCTTGAGGCAGAGCGCGCGCGAGGGGTCGGTGAACCAGCAGAAGCTCGCCGGGCCGATGTGCAGGGTCTTGGCGCGCTTGGTCAGCAGGTTCAGCACGTCTCGGTCACTGCGCTGGGTCTTGGGCGCCGGTGCTGCGGCCGGTTCGAGCTTCTCGTCGATGCTGGCGAAGAACTCGGTGAGGCTGCGGGCGCCGGGGCCGGCGGGCAGGATGCCCTGCTGGTAGTTGCGGAACTCGGCCAGGACCAGGTCCAGGTTGCGGTCGCTCTCGTACTTGTTGACCTCGGCCAGGAGTTCGGCCTGGGCCCCGCCGGGGCGCGATAACGGTGGAGTCGGGTATTGGAACTGTCCGAATGCCCCCTCGGAGGCGAGGCGGGGACGGGTCATAGAGGCGCGAGGATCATGAGGACCTCGTCGCGGTCGTCGCCTGGGGCGAACCGCAGGGCGCCGGGCCACCGCCCGATCTCCGTCCAGCCGAGACGTCCGTAGAAGTCTTCGAGCCCGACACCACCTCGTGCGGCAAGGTGGAGCTGTTCGAGGTTCATCTCGTCCCGGGCTACTTCACGGGCTCGGTTCATCAGGGCGGTGCCGATGGAGCGGCCACGGAAGCCTGTGTGGCTCTGGACGTGGTTGACGGTGCCCCAGTGCGCGACGAGCGGGTTGAGGTCGCGGCGGAGGTTCAGCCAGCCGGCGAGGACGCCGTCGACGACGGCGAGCAGGAGCCGGCTGCGTTGAGGATCGAGGTCAGCGATGAGCCGGTCGGCGACGGGAGCGACCTGATCTATGTCGACGGGCGCGAAGGGGAACCCGGCGGCCCCGCCGGCGTTGGTGACCGTGATCCAGCAGTCGATCAGTTCGCGTCTCAGTTCGACTGTGATCTCGTGCGGGTGGACGATCTGACGGAAGGCAGGCGTGTTGGTGCTGGTCATGATGGGGAGTCTCGCATTCGGGTCGGTCACGGCTGGGCTTTCGGGTGGTGCTGGTCGTGGGTTCGCTGGGCGACGTCTGCGGCGTAGGCGGCCCAGTCTCCGGCGGATGCCTTCTGCCACTGGACGGCGACTTGGATGTGGATGCCGAGCATCCGGGCGAGGATGGCGGCGGGGAGTTCGGCGGCGAGGGTGAAGAGCGCGGTGGAGCGGTCCTGTTGGGGTCGAATTCCGATCTTGTGCAGCCTCATACCGATCTGGCTGTCGCTGAGCGGACGCCCCGGCTGTCCTCCGGGGAAGAGCCAGGGGACGTCGTCCGGAGTGCCGATCTTGGCCTTTCCACGACGGGTCGCGACGAGCTCGCGGACCAAGGCGGCCAGCGGACTCGGGAGGGTGACGGGCGAGGTTCCGAAGGCGATTACGACGGTGTCGCCGGTGATGACGACGTCGTCGACGGTGAGGCGGCTGATCGTGGAGATCTTCTGCGCGTAGAGGATCAGCAGCAGTCCAGCAACGCGATCCGCGGTGGGCAGTGTGTCGTCGTTGAGGAGGCGCCGCGCGTCGGCCCAGCGCTTCTCGCTGTCGATGGTGCCCTGCGGGCCGGTCCAGCGGAGCGCCGCAGGTGAGACCGTGGGCATGACGGTGCTGTACGGACCAGCGGACGAAGTGGCCGGTCTCGTCGCGGTAGCTGAAGGCGGGATCGGTCATCCAGCGTTCCAGGTCACCCTGGGTGCAGGCGCCCAGGGTGAGTCCTTCGCCGGCGAGCCAGGTGAGGAAGTTGTCGGCCGCGGTGACGTGGCAGCGCACGTTGAGATCCTGAAGCTGGGTGGCGTGGTCCTCGCCAAGGCGGCGGCGGAGGCGACGCAGGTGGTGCCAGACCGCGTAGCCGTGCAGAATCCGGCGTTCGGCGAGGTCCGTGCGGGCTTGGACCGTTGTGGTGATCCATTTCTCCAAGGAGACGAGCCGTTCGTCGCGTGCCAGCAGGGCGCCGGTCGCGACGAGGACACTGCGCAAGTGAGCCAGCACCTTGCCCGACGGAAGTTGGTCGAGAACGTCGTGGGTGACGGGACGCTCGTCGCGGCCTATACGTTCCAGCAGGTCCCGGACCTTGGAGCGAGTGATCCAGGCCAGGGCGACGTCCGGGCGCTCGGCGCTCGTCAATGCCCCGTGGAATGGCGCGAGTTCTGGCCTGATGCCCCCGGCGGTGTCGCCGAGGAGGTCGCGGACCTTCTGGGCGAGGACGCATCACTGGCAGGGGCGGGGGCTGAGCTGCCAGGTGGTCGCGCAGGCGGGGCAGCGGCCCCAGAAGTCCGGGTCGGGGTTGGTGCACTTCGCGCACAGCGGTTCGTCCCAGGTCCCGCCGCGGGCCTGGGCGACAGTGCCGCAGCCGCTGCAGGTCACCCATCGTTGCTGGCAGCGTTCGCACCAGGGCTGCCCGGTGGCCCGGGAGACCTCGCAGGGTGCGGAGCGTCCGCAGATCCCGCACTCCCTGGTCTCCTTCGGCCTGCAGTTGCTGCAGCGGACTCCGTCGGCGAGCCGGACCGCGACCGGCTGACGGCGGCCGCAGCCGACGCAGACTTCCAGATTGATCGGATCCCGGATCAGGCAGTTGGGACACAGCGGCTGCCCGGCGGCATCCCGGGTGGCGGGTTCGCGCACGGCACCGCAACGTGAGCAGGGGACGGCTGCGTGTCTGGCGAAGCAGGCCCGGCAGATCCTCTTGCCGTCCAGAAGCTTCGACAGCGCCTTCACCCCGTGGCAGCGCGGACAGGCCGGCTTGACGACCTTCATGGCGCCCGCGGCGACGAGTTCCCCGATGAACCGCAGCACGGCCGGGGTCGGGGCCTCGTGCCCGGCACCGGTCAGCAGCTCGGGGCGGGCGATCACGGCCCAGGCCAGGCGGCGCTGCCCGGCGGGCCGGGCAGTCGCCCTCGCGAGCGCGGTCCGGACGGCGTCCGCATCGAGCGCGGGGTCGAGACCGGTGATGAGGGTGGTGAGTTCCTTGAGCGTATCACCGTCGGTGTCAGGGCACTTCGCGCATCGGGGCTGGCCGTAGCGGTCGCGGCTGACGACCCGCCGCTGCTGGTGGCAGCCCGCGCAGACGGCGGGTTTGTCGAAGCAGGGTGAGCATCCCCAGCGGCCGCCGGTGCGGCTGCCGACGTAGGGTCGTGGACGTCCGCACTCACCACAACGGGGAAGGGCGGTGTCCCGGGCGCCGGCCTCGTGCAGGGCCATCAGCAGTTTGGCGACGCGGAACGGTGCCGGCGGCTTGCCGGTCCGCAGCAGGGACGGGTCGTCGTGCAGGGCCTGGGCGAGGTTGCGGCGGCCGGCCCGCGTGCGTACGAGCGTGCAGACGACGCTGCGGATGCGGTCGGGTTCCAGGTGCTTCTCGACGTTGCTGACCAGCCGCACGATCAGACCGACCGGATCGGCGAGCACCTCCTCGGCAGCGGCGATCACCGATCACTCCCGTGATTCGAGCGCGCTTTGGCCGCAGAACGCCGACGCCTTCGGACGTGGTGTTCCCGCCAGCGGCGGCCTTCTTCGGCTTCTTCACCGTCCCGACCGTGGTGATCGGCTCGATGAGGTCGTCCATCGTGCAGTCCAGAATGTCCAGCAGGGCCATGAGGATCTTCAGGCTGAGGCGTTCGGGCCGCTCGACGACGAGCCGGTAGACCTGGCTGGTGGACAGCGTGATGCCGCGTTCGGCCAGGGGCGGGATGATGTCGGTGGTGGAGAACATCCCGCGGTCCGCCATGACCTTGCGCAGGTGCCAGCGGTAGTCGAGCTTGGCGGCCACCATCGGGTCCTTCCTCGTCAGACGCCGGCAAAGGGTCTGTCCAGCGAACGGTGTAACTCGGTTGGGTTGAGTTAACGACGGCCAGCGGAGAGACGGCCGTCGAAGGCGATCTCGAAGGCGTTCAACG
>NZ_JBIWPL010000055.1:0-16561 GCF_044768255.1 Kitasatospora sp. NPDC101157
CCGCAGGGTGGCGGCTTCCGTCGCGACGACCGTCCGCAGGGTGGCTTCAACCGCGACCGCGACGACCGCGGCGGCGACCGCGGCGGGTTCCGCCGCGATGACCGCGGTGGCGACCGTGGTGGGTTCCGCCGTGACGACCGCGGTGGCGACCGTGGTGGGTTCCGCCGTGACGACCGCCAGGGCGGCTTCCGTGGCGGCGACCGCCGGGACGACCGCGGCGGCGACCGTGACCGTCGGGACTACGACGACCGCCGCGGCAACTACGAGCCCGTCAGGCGCCTGCCGATCCCGGAGGACGTCACCGGCTTCGAGCTGGACGCGGACGTGCGCCAGGAGCTCAAGAGCCTGCCCAAGACCCTCGCGGACGACGTCGCCCGCAACCTGGTGATGGTGGCCCGCCTGCTCGACAGCGAGCCGGAGGAGGCCTACCAGTACTCGCGCGTCGCGCTGCGACTGGCCTCCCGCGTGGCCGCCGTCCGCGAAGCGGCCGGGTTCGCCTCGTACATGACGCAGCGGTACTCCGAGGCGCTGACCGAGTTCCGCGCCGCCCGTCGGATGACCGGCCGCGCCGACCTGTGGCCCGTCATGGCCGACTGCGAGCGCGGTCTGGGCCGTCCGGAGCGGGCGCTGGCGATGGCCGGTGAGCCCGAGGTGAAGCAGCTGGACAAGGCCGGCCAGGTCGAGATGCGCCTGGTGGCGGCCGGTGCCCGCAGCGACATGGAGCAGTTCGACGCCGCGGTCGTCACCCTGCAGAGCCCGGAGCTGGCCTCCAGCACCGTGCACTCGTGGACCGCCCGCCTGCGGTACGCCTACGCCGAGGCGCTGATCGCGGCCGGCCGTGGCGACGAGGCCCGTGACTGGTTCGCCAAGGCCGCCGAGGCCGACACCGACGGTTCGACCAACGCCTCTGAGCGCCTGGCCGAGATCGACGGCGTGGAGTTCACCGACGCGCTCGACCCGGAGCTGGCGGAGGACGACGCCGAGCAGGTCGACGCCCCGGCGAAGAAGCGCGGCGGCGACAACTCCGAGGACCGCGTGATCTTCGAGGACGAGGAGGACGTCGAGGAGTACTACGACGAGGACGACCTCGAAATCGACGAGGACTTCGACGGCGTGGTGCCCGAGCGTGCCGAGGCCGACAAGGCCCCCGAGGCCGAGAAGGCCGACAAGGACGAGGCCAAGGGCGACGACGCCCAGGCCTGAGCGCCCTGAAACGCCGTGAGGCCCTGCCGTTCCCCGGGAACGGCAGGGCCTCACGGCGTCCGGGGCCCCGTCACCCCAGCGGAAGGCTGCGAAGCACCAGTCCGGTGGCCGGCTTCGGCCCGAAGGAGGTGGACTTGCGCGGCATGGTGACGCCCTGTTCGGCCAGTCGCCGCACCACGCTCTCCCGGACCGGGTGGAGCAGGACGGCCGTCCCGCCCGCGCGGGCGGCCTCGCGCTCGGCGGCCACGGCGGTGTGCAGGTAGCCGATGTCGTCGGGGCCGTCGGGGACGTGCCAGGTGTGGTCGAGCAGGGTGGCGTGCAGCACGGTGGCGTCCAGGTGGCGCCATTCCTCGGGCCGGTCGTGCGGCACGGTCGCGTCGAGCAGGGCCTCCTCGGGCTCGCTGAGCAGCCAGAAGACTCCGTCGCCGCCGGTGAGGACGAAGCCGTTGCCGCCCTGCCGCTTCTGCTCGGCGAGCGCCTGGAGGGCGGCGGGCAGCGGGCCGGGGACCTCCTTGACCTGCCACTGGTCGCCGAGCTTCTCCAGCGCCTCGGCCACCGGCAGCCGGTACAGCACGCGGTGGATGGCCCGGACCCGCAGCGGGTAGCGGGCGGTGTCCACCAGCAGCACCATGCCGCGGTCCCACGGGCTGCGCGGCAGGTGGCGGTGCTCGCGCTGGAGCCGCAGGTACATCGCCCAGCGGTGGTGGCCGTCGGCGATCAGCGCCCGGCAGGTGGCCAGGTCGCGGCTGATCTCGCCGAGCATGGCGGGGTCGGTGACGGCCCACAGGCGGTGGTGGGTGCCGTCGCTGGTCGTGGTGGACAGCAGCGGCGCGCCCTCGACCGTCCGCTCGATGACGCCGGAGGCGCCGCCGTTGCCCCGGTAGGTGAGCAGCAGCGGTTCGAGATTGGCCCGGGTGGTGCGCATCAGCCCGACCCGGTCGGCGACCGGCCGGGGCATGACGTCCTCGTGCGGGAGGACGACGCCGACCTCGGGGCCGCTCACCGCGAGGGCGCCGATCAGACCGCGCTGGAGCAGCTCGGGCGCGTCGTCGGTGGCCGGGACCCGCTGCTCGTAGACGTAGATCGCCGGGTCCGGGTCGGCGGCGAGGACGCCCTCGCGCTGCCAGTCGGCCAGCAGCCGGGCGGCGTGCCGGTACTTGGTGTCGCGGTCGGGTCGGTCGCCGGCGTCCTCGGGCTCGGGCCGGGGCAGGATCAGCCGGACCACGTTGTGCGGGTCGGCCGTCTCCAGGTCCAGCCGGCGCCCCGGGTCGACGACGTCGTAGGGCGGGGACATCACCGCGGCCAGCGCGCCGACCCGGTCGGGGACGTAGCGCAGGCCACGGAAGGGGGACAGGGACAGGCCTGCGGTGGCGACGTGCCCGGGGTCACCGGGGCCGCCCACGGGAGTCTCGACTCCGTCTTCTGCACTGGGTGTGCTCATTCTGGGCATCGTAACCGGGTACGCGTTGTTGAGAGATCCGAATGCCCGTGCCGAACGGTCGGGCGGGTGTACGACCGAGGGCGAGGTACGGCATGGAGGACGGGCAGGAACGGCCGGACGGCGGCGGGCCGGGCGAGCAGCCGCCGACGGGGGGCGTCCCGGCCCAGGGGCGGCCCGGGGAGCCCGCGGGGGACGTCTACGACTGGTTCCGCCGGGGCGCGAAGCTGCTGGCCCAGGGCCACCCGGCGGCGGCCGAGCAGCTGCTGGCCCGGGCGGCGGAGGCCGAACCGCACTCGCGCAGCATCCGGGAGGCGCTGGCCCGGGCGCAGTTCGACGCCGGTTCGTACGCGGCGGCGCTGGAGAACTTCCGGGCCGTGGCGCTGGCCGATCCGTCGGACGACTACGCTCAGTTCGGGTGGGGCGTCGCGGCGGCCCGGCTGGGTGACTTCGAGACCTCGGCCGAGCACCTGGCGCTGGCCGTGGCCATGCGCCCGGAGACCGACCACTACCGGTCGGCGCTGCGGCAGACCAGGGCGACGCTGGCGGCCCGCGCCGGGGCGTTCGGCCCGCTGCTGCCCGGCGCACCCGGGTACCGGGAGGACCAGGGCCGGGAGCCGAGCCTGCCGCGGCAGGCCGGGGGAGAGCCCGAGGGCGTCGACGACGACGTCTGACCGGGCGGGAGTGACGAGCAGACGGACCGCAGCGCACCACGACGCTGCGGTGGACGAGATTGGGCAGGCATGACCGAGACGGCCACCACCGCACGACGGACCGCCCCCGGCGGCAGCGACCGCCCGCTGACCGAGGCGTACGACACGGCGCTGCTGGACCTGGACGGCGTGGTCTACGCCGGCCCGGACGCGATCGAGCACGCGGTGGACTCGCTGGAGGCCGCCCGTACCGCCGGGATGCGGCTCGCGTACGTGACCAACAACGCCTCCCGCCCGCCGCGGGTGGTCGCCGAGCACCTGACCGAGCTGGGCGTGCCCGCCGAGCCGGCCGACGTCATCAATTCGGCCCAGGCGGCCGCCCGGGTGGTCGCCGAGAAGGTGCCCGCCGGGGCGAAGGTGCTGGTGGTGGGCGGTCCGGGGCTGGAGGAGGCGCTGGCCGAACGCGGGCTGGTGGCGGTCCGCTCGATGGCGGAGGAGCCGCTCGCGGTGGTCCAGGGCTTCGACCCGTCGGTGGGCTGGCCGCAGCTGGCCGAGGCGGCGTACGCGGTGCGCGCCGGGCTGCCGTGGGTCGCCTCGAACACCGACATGACGGTGCCGACCGCGCGCGGCATCGCGCCCGGCAACGGGACGCTGGTGGCGGCGGTGCGGGCGGCGGTCGGGGTGGAGCCGGAGGTGGCGGGCAAGCCGCTGCCGCCGATGCACCGGGAGACCGTGCTGCGGACCGGCGCCCGGCGTCCGCTGGTGGTCGGTGACCGGTTGGACACGGACATCGAGGGCGCGTTCAACGGCGGGGTGGACAGCCTGTTGGTGTTCACCGGCGTCACCACCCCGGCGCAGCTGCTGGGGGCCCCGGTCGAGCACCGGCCGACGTACCTGGCGGCGGACCTGCGCGGGCTGCTGGTCCCGCAGCCGGCGGTGACGGCGGCGGACGGCGGGTTCTCCTGCGGCGGGTGGACCGCTACGGCGGAGGGCGGCGAGCTGCGGCTGGCCGGCTCCGGGGACCGCTGGGACGGCCTGCGGGCACTGTGCGCGGCGGCCTGGACGGCGCTGGACGCGGCGGACGGCGGGCCGGTGGACGGGCGGAAGGCGCTGGCCGAGCTCGGCTTCTGACCGTTCGGCGGCCGGTCCGGGCCGGCCGGGGGCCTCGGTGCTGGGCCGCAGCGCGGGGCCTCGGTGCGCGGCTGCCGCGCGGGGGCCTCGGTGCGGGGCCTCGGCGCGGGGCCGCAGGGCGGGGGCCTCAGAGCAGGGTGCGCAGCCGCAGCAGGTCGCGCAGGCCGGCCTCCAGCTTGATCCGGCCGCTCGCCCAGGCGGCGGCGAAGTTGAGGTCGCCGCCGACCAGCGCGACCAGGTCGTCGCTGGCCATGGTGAGCCGGATGGCGGCCTTCTCGGTGGGCCGCCCGGGTGTGGTGACGACGTCCTGGATCCGGCCGTCGCGCAGCTGGCCGGTGAAGGTCAGGTCGAGGTCGGTGATCCGGCAGCTGAGCGAGCGGTCGAGGGCGGCGGCCTTGCGGACGTCGCCGGTGGAGTTCGACATGTTCCGGCTGAGCTGTTCCAGTGCTTCCCGGCACTCCTCGGCGTTCGCCATGGCGGTCGCTCCATCCCCAGGTCGCTGCGGTGCGGACTGCCGGGCCACGGTACCTCAGGAGGGTTTTGGCGGTAGCGTCGTCAGTGGGGTGCCCGGAAACGCCCGGGCGCCGAGGGCGACGGAGCGAGGCGCGCGCAGGCGCGGAGGAGGCACCCGGATGCTGCCGAGGACGGTGCGGGGAGCGGTGGCGGCCGCCGCCGTGGTGGTGGAGGAGGTCGGTAAGCGGGTCGCCGACACGGCGGCCGCGGTCCTGGAGAAGACCGGCGTCGACGTCTCCGAGGTCGAGCGGAAGCTGGGCGGGCAGTTCCCGCCGTCGGCGAAGACGCTGCAGACCCTGGCGGAGGAGGCGGTCACCGCGGGGCGGGCCGGGGTGGACCTGGCCGTCGGGGTGGCGCGCAGCGAGGTGGAGAAGGCCTTCGAGAAGGTCGGCGACCAGGTGACCAAGGTCGGCGTGGTGCTGGCGTACCTGGAGAGCAAGCTGCGCGAGGTCGAGGAGGAGCCGGCCGCGACGAAGCCGAAGCCGGCGCCGGACCGGTACGCGGCGCCGCGCCAGGAGGACGGGCCGACGCCCGCGCCCCGCGCGGACGACCTGTTCGGGCGCGGCTGGGAGTTCGAGGACGAGCCGGTGGCGACGGAGCCGGTGGTGGCCGAGCGGGTGGAGGTGGACGAGCCGGTCGAGGTCGATCCGCCGTTGTCGCCGAAGACGGAGGCGGCCCTGCGGGAGGCCGTCGCCGAGGCGGCCGAGGACCCCGCCGCCGGGAAGATGGGGGCGCCCGCCACTGGGACGGAGGAAGGGCCCGTCGCGAAGAAGGCGCCCGCGAAGAAGGCGGCCGCGAAGAAGGCGGCCGTCGCGAAGAAGGCGGCCGTCAGGAAGAGTGCCGCCGAGCGGCGGAAGCAGCCGGGTCGGAACGGCGCCGAACCCAAGGCGGCGGCCAAGCGCACGGCGACGAGGAAGTCCACGGTCCGCAAGGCCACCAGCGCGAAGAAGCCCGATGACCGGGACGAGTGAGGGCGGCGGCCCGGTGGACACGGCCGGGCCGCTCGGCGTCGAACTGCTGCCCACCGGGCATCCCGGGGTGGACGCCGGGCTGGCCCGGCTGGAGGCTCTGGACGGGGTCCCGGCCGAGGCGCACGTCGCGGTGTACGAAGATGTTCACCAGCGGCTCGCCGACACGCTGGCCGCGCTCGACCGGGATTGATCCGCAGGACTCGTAGGAGCTGAAGCACCAGTGGCAGTGGCACGACGCCGACTCGACGCGGAACTGGTCCGCCGCAAGCTGGCCCGATCGCGTGAGCACGCGTCCGAGCTGATCGCGGCCGGCCGGGTGACCGTCGGCGGCACCACCGCGACCAAGCCGGCCACCCAGGTGGAGACCTCGGCGGCGGTCGTGGTGGCCAAGGACGAGAACGACCCCGACTACGTCTCGCGCGGCGGGCACAAGCTCGCCGGGGCGTTCGCGGCCTTCGTGCCGCAGGGCCTGGTGGTCGAGGGCCGCCGGGCGCTGGACGCCGGTGCCTCCACCGGCGGGTTCACCGATGTGCTGCTGCGGGCCGGGGCCGCCCACGTGCTGGCGGTGGACGTCGGCTACGGGCAGCTCGCCTGGTCGCTGCAGAGCGACGAGCGGGTGACGGTGATGGACCGGACCAACGTCCGCGAACTGACGCCGGAGATGATCGGCGGCACCCCCGTCGACCTGGTGGTCGGCGACCTGTCCTTCATCTCGCTGGGGCTGGTGCTGCCGGCGCTGGCCGGCTGCGCGGCCGAGGACGCGGACCTGGTGCTGATGGTCAAGCCGCAGTTCGAGATCGGCAAGGAGCGGCTCGGCAGCGGCGGGGTGGTGCGCAGCCCTCAGCTGCGCGCCGAGATGGTGCGCCAGGTGGCCGGGCAGGCGTGGGAGCTGGGGCTGGGCGTGCGCGCGGTCACCGCGAGCCCCCTGCCGGGGCCGTCGGGGAACGTCGAGTACTTCCTCTGGATGCGCCGGGACGCCCCGCGGCTGGACCCCGCGGAGGCGGACCGGGCCGTGGCGGAAGGGCCCCGGTAGGGTGCTCTGCGAGCGTCCGGCCCGTCATGCTGTATGGCGCGGCCGCACCGGGCCGAGGTCGACCCGGCAGGCGTAGGGAGAGGGCAGCGGCATGAGCGATGAAGAACGTACGGTCTTCCTGATCGCGCACACCGGCCGGGAGGCGGCGCTGCGCAGCGTCGAGGCTCTGGTGCACGGGCTGCTGAAGGCGGGGCTCCGGATCAGGCTGCTGGAGGCCGAGGCAGTGGACCTCGACCTGCCGGAGGGGGTCGAGAAGGTCGCCGAGGGACCGGGCGCGGCGGACGGCTGCGAGCTGATCCTGGTCGCCGGCGGCGACGGGACGCTGCTGCGCGGCGCGGAGTTGGCGCGCTCGCACGGGCTGCCGATGCTGGGCATCAACCTCGGCCGGGTCGGCTTCCTGGCCGAGGCCGAGCGGGACGACCTCGCCGTGGTGGTCGAGCGGGTGGTCGACGCCGACTACGAGGTCGAGGAGCGGATGACGCTCGACGTCATCGTCCGGACCAACGGCGATGTGGTGCACCAGGACTGGGCGTTGAACGAGGCGTCGATCGAGAAGGCGTCCCGGGAACGGATGTTGGAGGTGGTGACCGAGGTGGACGGCCGCCCGGTCTCCAACTTCGGCTGCGACGGGGTGGTCTGCGCGACGCCGACCGGCTCGACCGCGTACGCGTTCTCGGGCGGCGGGCCGGTGGTGTGGCCGGAGGTGGAGGCGCTGCTGATGGTGCCGATCTCCGCGCACGCGCTGTTCGCCCGGCCGCTGGTGACCTCGCCGGACTCGGTGCTGGCCGTCGAGGTGCAGCCGAAGACCCCGCACGGGGTGCTCTGGTGCGACGGGCGGCGTTCGGTCGAACTGCCCGCCGGGGCACGGGTGGAGGTGCGCCGGGGGCGGACGCCGGTGCGGCTGGCCCGGCTGCACCGGGCGCCGTTCACCGACCGGCTGGTGGCCAAGTTCGCGCTCCCGGTGACGGGTTGGCGCGGGCGGTCGAACCAGCCCTGCTGACAGCCGCTCAGGCGCTCGGACCGCCGGGCCGTCAGACCGCCAGGGCCTGGCCCTCGTCGGCCGGGCCGTAGCGGCCGCCCGCCGTCGCGCGGGCGGCCACCGCGGCCAGCCGTTCGACGGCGGCGGGGACGGCCGCGGCGGGCACGGTGAGCGGGAGCCGGATGTGGTGCTCGAAGGCGCCGTCCGAGCCGAACCGGTTGCCGGCCGCGATCCGGACCCCGGCGGGCTCCCCGGCCTGGGCCAGCGCCGCGCCGGACAGGCCGCCGGTGGAGACCCAGAGCGAGAGGCCGCCGGGCGGGAGCGGGGAGCCCCAGTCCGGCAGCTGCTCGGACAGCGCGGCGGCGAAGGCGTGGGCGGTGGCCCGCAGCCGGTCCAACTGGTGGGCGCGGACGTCCCGGAGCGGCTCGCCCAGCAGCTCGGCGGCGATCAGCTGGTCGAGCACCGGGGTGCCGACGTCGCTGTAGACCCGTTCGGTGGCCAGCCGCCGGACGAGCGCGGGCGCGGCCCGGACCCAGCCGATCCGGAGCCCGCCCCAGAGCAGCTTGCCGGCCGAGCCGACGGTGACCACCTGGGCGGAGCGGTCCAGCGCCGCCATCGGGCGCGGCAGCGGCGTGGACTCCGGGACGCCCCAGCCGAGTTCGGCGGTGGTCTCGTCCACCAGCACGATGCTCCCGGCGGCCCGGGCGGCGGCCAGCAGCCGGCGGCGCTGCTCCTCGTCGATCAGCGTGCCGGTCGGGTTGTGGAAGTCCGGGATGACGTACGCGACCCTGGGAGCGGCCCCGCGCAGGACCCGCTGCCACTCCTCCAGGTCCCAATGGGACTGTGATCCGCCCGCCGGCCTCCGGACGCTCGGACCCGGGGCCGGGGCCGGGGCCGGGGCCGGGGTTCGTCGCTCCGGCGCGCCCTTCGGCTCGGGGCCGGAGGCGTAGGGGACCGGCACCAGGCGGGCTCCGGTGAGGCGCAGGGCCTGGAGGGTGTGGGCGTAACTGGGGGCCTCGACGGCGACCCGGTCGCCGCGGCCGACCAGCACCCGCTGGACCAGGTGCAGGCCGCCCATCGCGCCGGTGGTGACCAGGATCTGGTCGGGGGTGGTGGGCAGCCCGCGCTCGGTGTAGCGGCGGGCGACGGCCTCGCGCAGCACCGGGACGCCGGTGGGGTAGTGGCCGTGCCCGGCGGCGTAGTGCGGCAGCAGTTCGACGGCCAGGGCGGCGGCCCGGCCGAACCAGGGCTGCGGGGCGGGCAGGGCGGCGACGCCGAGGTCCAGGATCCGGCCCTGTTCGTCCGGCGGGACGGGGTGCAGGGCGTCGCTGGGCGGCGGGGCGCCCTCGGGCAGGGAGGTCCAGCTGCCGGCGCCGCGGCGGCTGTGCAGGTAGCCGTCGCCGCGCAGGGTCTCGTAGGCGGTGGCGACGGTGGTGCGGCTGAGGTCCAGTGCGGAGGCGAGCTCGCGTTCGGCGGGCAGCCGGGCGCCGACCGGCAGCCGGCCCTCGGTGACCAGCAGCCGGATCTGCCCGGCGAGGGTGCGGTAGGCGGGGCGGCGCGCGGTGGCCGGCTCGGGGAGCCGGGCGGTGGCGAGCAGCCTCGCCAGTGCGGGCGGGGTGACGGTGGTGTGCCAGTCGGCCATCGCGCATCAGTCCACTTGCTCTGGATTGGCCCTGTCGTGGGCGGTATTGGCCCGCTCATCATGGCACCGCGGCCGTCGAGCCGCCACCACCGGGGCCACCCCCCGGGGTGCGGCACCATCCGCAGGGAGCACCGTTGGCCACCACGACCACCCCGACGTCCACGACCCCGACGTCCACGACCGCCGTGACTGCCACGACCGCCGTGACTGCCACGTCCGCCGCGACGTCCACGACCGCCGCCCGACCGGCCGCCCGGGCGGGTCTCGCCGTCAAGGTCCTCGGCGACACCCACGCGCTGGGCCGGCGCCTCCCGCAGCTGGCCGTCGGCCTCACCCTGTACGGGGTCAGCATGGCGCTGATGCTCCGCTCCGGTCTGGGCCTCGACCCCTGGGACGTCTTCCACCAGGGCCTGCAGCGGGTGCTCGGACTCACCGTGGGCGCCTGGGTCACGATCTGCGGCGCCCTCGTCCTGCTGCTGTGGATCCCGCTGCGCCAGCTCCCGGGGGTGGGCACCGTCGCCAACGTGCTGATGATCGGCGCGGCGATGGACCTCACCCTGGGACTGGTCGGCGGCCCGCACGGCCTGCCCGCCCGGGTGGCGCTGATGGCCGCCGCGGTGGTGCTCAACGGCGTCGCCTCGGGCCTCTACATCGGCGCGCGTCTGGGCCCCGGCCCGCGCGACGGCCTGATGACGGGCCTGCACCGGCGCACCGGGCGATCGCTGCGGCTGATCCGCACCGGCATCGAGCTGACCGTACTGGCCGCCGGACTGCTCCTCGGTGGCACCGCCGGCGTCGGCACGGTCGTGTACGCGCTGCTGATAGGCCCGCTGGTGCAGCTCTTCCTGCCGTGGTGCACGGTGCCCACCGCCGCCCAAAACTCCCGGAACGGGTGAACCCGGCGGCATCGAGTTGCCGCGCGCCGTTGCCGCTCGTCGCGCTCCGGGGGCGGAACCTCGTAAGGTCGTCTCCGTGTTGGACGAGATGCGGATACGGGATCTTGGGGTCATCGACGACGCGGTGGTCGAGCTGGCCCCCGGCTTCACCGCCGTGACCGGTGAGACCGGCGCCGGCAAGACCATGGTCGTGACCAGCCTCGGCCTGCTGCTCGGCGGACGCGCCGACCCGGGCCTGGTGCGGCACGGCGCCGGACGCGCCGTGGTGGAGGGCCGGCTGGAACTGCCGGCCGACTCCCCGGTGGCGGCGCGCGCCGTCGAGGCCGGGGCCGAGCTGGACGACGGCGCCCTGCTGGTCAGCCGCACCGTCTCCGCCGAGGGGCGCTCCCGGGCGTACGTCGGCGGGCGGGCCGTGCCGGTCGGGCTGCTCACCGAGCTCGGCGAGGACCTGATCGCCGTGCACGGCCAGACCGACCAGCAGCGGCTGCTGCGCCCGGCTCGCCAGCGCGGCGCGCTGGACCGCTACGCGGGCGAGTCGGTGGCCGAGCCGCTGGCCCGCTACCGGGAGACCTACCGCGCCCTGCGCGAGGTCTCGGCCACCCTGGAGGAGCTGACCACCCGGGCCCGCGAGCGCGCCCAGGAGGCCGACCTGCTCCGCTTCGGCCTGGACGAGATCGCCGCCGCCGAGCCGGTGGCCGGAGAGGACGTCGAGCTGGCCGCCGAGGCCGAGCGGCTCGGCCACGCCGACGCGCTGTCCTCCGCGGCGACCCTCGCCCACGCCGCCCTGGCCGGCGACCCGGCCGACCCGGAGGCGCTGGACGCGGGCACCCTGCTCGCCCAGTCCCGGCGCGCCCTGGACGCGGTGCGCCACCACGACGAGCGCCTCGCCGCCCTGGCCGACCGGCTGAACGAGGTCGGCTACCTGCTGGCCGACGTCGCCGGGGACCTGGCCGGCTACGCCGCCGACCTGGACGCCGACCCGGTGCGGCTGGCCGCGGTCGAGGACCGCCGGGCCGTGCTGGCCCACCTGCTGCGCAAGTACGGCGGCGAGGAGAACAGCCTCGCCGAGGTGATCGCCTGGGCGGAGGACGGCTCCGCCCGGCTCGCCGAACTCGACGGCGACGACGAGCGGATCGACCAGCTCGGCGCCCAGGAGACCCAGCTGCGGGCCGAGTTGGCCGAGCTGGCGGCCGAGGTGTCGGCCGCCCGGCAGGCCGCCGCCGGGCGCTTCGCCGAGGCCGTCTCCGCCGAACTCGCCGAACTGGCCATGCCGCACGCCCGGGTCACCTTCTCGATCACCCGGCTCGACGACCTGGCCGGGATCGAGGTGGACGGCCGCAGCGTCGCGTACGGACCGCACGGCGTGGACGAGGTCGAGGTGCTGCTCGCCCCGCACCCCGGCGCCCAGCCGCGCCCGATCGCCAAGGGCGCCTCGGGCGGTGAGCTGTCCCGGGTGATGCTCGCCGTCGAGGTGGTCTTCGCGGGCGCCGACCCTGTTCCCACCTATCTGTTCGACGAGGTGGACGCGGGAGTCGGCGGCAAGGCCGCGGTCGAGATCGGCCGCCGGCTGGCCAAACTGGCCGAAACCGCCCAGGTCGTGGTGGTCACCCACCTGCCGCAGGTGGCCGCGTTCGCGGACCGGCACCTGGTGGTGGAGAAGACCAACGACGGCACCGTGACCCGCTCCGGCGTCAAGGTGCTGAACGACGAGGAGCGGGTGCGCGAACTCTCCCGGATGCTGGCCGGCCTGGAGGACTCGGAGCTGGGCCGCGCCCACGCCGAGGAGCTGCTGGCCGCCGCCCGGGCCCCCCGCCACCGGTAGTCCCGGGCGGCGGCCCCCACCGCAGGACGACGGCGCGCCCCCCGTGGTGCCGACTGTCCAAGAGGGCCGCCGACCTGGCATGGTGGCGGCTGGACACTGGCTTTCCAGTCCCGAGCGCCGCCCGGCGGGCAACCCTCGCGAAGCGGCGCGCGAACCTGATCGAGTCGGATGCGAGACGACGTGGACCATTCCGCTGCCCGGGCCACCGCGGCCGCCCCGGAACCGGGGCAGCTGCACGTGGTACTCGTCCTGGCCGCCAGCACCGGCGGCATCGGTGCGCACGTGCGCTCCCTGGCCCAGGGCCTGGTCGCGCACGGGGTGATCGTGACGGTCTGCGCACCGGCCGGTACGGACGCGCTGTTCGGCTTCTCCCGCACGGGCGCGCGGTTCCACACGGTCGACATCACCCCCACCGCGGGCGCCCGCAGCGACGCCACCGCGATCGGCGAGCTGCGCCGGGCCTTCACCGGCGCCGACGTGGTGCACGCCCACGGGCTGCGCGCCGGGCTGCTGTCCGACCTCGCGCTGCGCACCGCCGGCCGCTTCCCGGGCCTGCGCCCGGAGACCCCGCTGGTGGTCACCTCGCACCACGCGCTGCTGGCCACCGGCATGGAGCGGCGCCTGCAGCGGCTGATGGAGCGCCGGGTGGCCCGCGCCGCCGACCTGGTCCTCGGCGCCTCCTCCGACCTGGTCGCCCGGGCCCGCGAACTGGGCGCCACCGACGCCCGGCTGGGCCCGGTCGCCGCCCCGCCGACGCCCGAGGGCCGGATCGGCCGGGCCGAGGCGCGGGCCGCGCTGCTCGGCGACGGCCCGGACCGCCCGCTGGTGCTGGCGGTCGGCCGGCTCGTCCCGCAGAAGGCCTTCGGACTGCTGCTGGACGCCACCGGCGAGCTGGCCGCGCTGGACCCGGAGCCGCTGCTGCTCGTCGCGGGGGACGGCCCGGAGGCCGGCCCGCTGCGCGAGCGGGTGGCCGCCGAGAAGCTGCCGGTGCGGCTGCTCGGCTACCGCACCGACGTGCCCGACCTGCTGGCCGCCGCCGACGTGGTGGTGGTCTCCAGCCGCTGGGAGGCCCGTTCGCTGGTGGTCCAGGAGGCGATGCTGGCCGGTGTGCCGGTGGTCGCCACCGCCGTCGGCGGCATCCCCGAACTGGTCGGCGACGCCGCCGTGCTGGTACCACCGGGCGATCCGGCGGCGCTCGGCCGGGCGGTGCGCGAGCTGCTGGCCGACCCGGCCCGCCGCGAGCAGCTGGTGGCGGCCGGCCGGCAGCAGGCCGAGACCTGGCCGGACGAGGCCGCCACCGTCGCCCAGGTGCTCAGCACCTACGACGAGTTGGTTCAGCGCGCCTGAGGCGGTTCTAGACCGTGGCCTGCTCGACCCGGTCGGCGGCCGGGCCGTCCGGCTGGGCCGACAGGTAGGCGGCGCCGCACGCGGTCAGCCGTAGGGCGGTGTCGATCAGCGGGACGTGGCTGAAGGCCTGCGGGAAGTTGCCGACCTGGCGCTTGAGCCGCGGGTCCCACTCCTCGGCGAGCAGCCCGAGGTCGTTGCGCAGCGACAGCAGCCGGTCGAACAGCTCGCGGGCCTCCTGCACCCGGCCGATCATGGCGAGGTCGTCGGCCAGCCAGAACGAGCAGGCCAGGAAGGCGCCCTCGTGGCCGGACAGCCCGTCCACGTTGTTGCCCGACTCGTCGTGGGTCGGGTAGCGCAGCACGAAGCCGTCCTCGGTGGACAGTTCGCGCTGGATCGCCTCGATGGTGCCGATCACCCGCTTGTCGTCCGGCGGCAGGAAGCCCACCTGGGGGATCAGCAGCAGCGAGGCGTCCAGCTCCTGGCCGCCGTAGTACTGGGTGAAGGTGTTGCGCTCCGGGTCGTAGCCCTTCTCGCAGACGTCCCGGTGGATGGTGTCCCGCAGCTCGCGCCAGCGCTCCAGGTGGCCGTCAGCGGGGGCGTCCTCGGGGGTCTGCTCCAGCAGCTTGATGGTGCGGTCGACGGCGACCCAGGCCATCACCTTGGAGTGGACGAAGTGCCGGCGCGGTCCGCGGACCTCCCAGATGCCCTCGTCCGGGTTCTGCCAGTGGTCCTCCAGGTACTCGATCAGGCGCAGCTGGAGGTGGTGGGCGTGGTCGTTGCGGACCAGGCCGGTCATGTGGGCCAGGTGCAGGGCCTCCACCACCTCGCCGTAGACGTCGAGCTGGAGCTGTCCGGCGGCGCCGTTGCCGACCCGGACGGGCTGGGAGCCCTCGTAGCCGGGCAGCCAGTCGAGGGAGGTCTCGTTGAGCTCGCGCTCGCCGGCGATGCCGTACATGATCTGCAGGTTCTCCGGGTCCCCGGCGACGGCCCGCAGCAGCCACTCGCGCCAGGCCTTGGCCTCCTCGCGGTAGCCGGTGCGCAGTAGCGAGGAGAGGGTGATCGCGGCGTCGCGCAGCCAGGTGTAGCGGTAGTCCCAGTTGCGCTCGCCGCCGATGTCCTCCGGCAGGGAGGTGGTGGGGGCGGCGACGATGCCGCCGGTGGGGGCGTAGGTGAGGCCCTTGAGGGTGATCAGCGAGCGGATCACGGCCTCGCGGTAGGGGCCCTGGTAGGTGCACTGGTCGGCCCAGTCGTGCCAGAAGTCGGCGGTGGCGTCGAGCATGGCCTCGGCGTCCGGGACGGCCGGGGCCTCCAGGTGGGAGGCCTGCCAGGTGAGGGCGAAGGCGATCCGCTCACCGGCCCGGACGGTGAAGTCGGCGTAGGTGGTGAGGTTGCGGCCGTAGGTATCGGCCTCGCCGTCCAGCCAGACCGAGTCCGGGCCGGCCATGGCGACGGTGCGGTGGCCGCCCTCGGCCTGCTCCACCCGGTGCACCCAGGGGACGATCCGGCCGTACGAGAAGCGCATCCGCAGCGCCGAGCGCATCCGGACGGCGCCGGCGACGCCCTCGACGATCCGGATCACCTGGGGGACGGCGTCCCGGCCGGCCAGCGGGCGGGGCGGCATGAAGTCGATCACCCGGACGGTGCCGCCCTGGGTGTCCCACTCCTGCTCCAGGATCAGCGAGTCGCCCCGGTAGCGGCGCCGGTCGGCGGGCAGGGCGGGGGCGGCGGCGGTGGGCGGGGGCACGCGCAGGTCGCCGGGGGTGGCGATGCGGATCCGGCCGGCGGTGGTGAGGGCCGTGGCGGCCGGGGCGGGGAGCTCGGTCACGACGGCCTCGGCCGGCCCGATCCGCCAGAAGCCGTGTTCATCGGTGCCGAGCAGGCCGGCGAACACGGCCGGCGAGTCGAAGCGGGGAAGGCACAGCCAGTCCACCGCCCCGTCCCTGCTGACCAGGGCAGCGGTCTGCATGTCCCCGATGAGTGCGTAGTCCTCGATACGGCCGGCCACGTGGATCTCCAGTTCGCAATGTGGTCAGGGCATCGGCGAACGGGGGAGCGAGCGGTCTGCGGGGCCGGAGGTTCACCCCGGGACGTCCGGTCCGCCGGGGGGTGGTGGCGGGCCTTGCTGGAGTGTCCGCGCGGGGCTCGGTCGAGCCCCTGAGGGTGGGTGGGGAGGAGCTGGATTACGAGGAGGTCCGGTCGCGCATCGGGGACCGGGAGTGTCCTGACGCTCCCACGCCCTCCGCGTGCTCGTGCTGTCGCGATGCGTCCGTGCAGCTTACGACGGACGAAAGGGGCGAAGCACGCGGGCGCAGCCTCGTGTGGCGCCGCAATTCGGCGGAAATGCCGTGCATCGCGGAGGCGCGGCGCAGGATGGTCCGGAAGGATCAGCTCCGGGTGGCCGTAACGGAGGGGCCGCAATGGCCCGGACGGTGCGCTCCGGCTGGCCCGGTCCGGCGGGTGGTGCGACCGGTGTGACTCGTGCGGCGCATGATGCGCCGGTGGTGCGCCCGGCGTACGCTCCCGGAGTGCCGCGCGCGGGCCGAAGGGCGTCCCGGTCGGGGCACTGATACCCTGGTATCCCGTGGACCGGCGGGATCAAACGCCCCGGACCAGCCGAACCGACGACCCTACGAGCGCCGAGCACTCGCCGGCCTCCCGTCGCCCGGCGAGCCGCGAGCCTCCCGCCCACGTCACCTTCGACACGCGACCCACGGGAGCCCCCTCTTGGCACAGCCCCATTCCGGCAAGGCAGCGAACGGCCGCGCCGTGACGACCAAGCACCTCTTCGTCACCGGGGGTGTCGCCTCTTCGCTCGGTAAGGGGCTGACGGCCTCCAGCCTCGGCGCGCTTCTGAAGGCCCGTGGCCTGCGCGTGACGATGCAGAAGCTGGACCCGTACCTCAATGTGGACCCGGGCACGATGAACCCGTTCCA
>NZ_JBIWPL010000056.1:0-15823 GCF_044768255.1 Kitasatospora sp. NPDC101157
CTGGGCCCCGACGGCGTGCTGACCGCCCTTGCCCAGGACTGCCTGAGCGAGGCCGACGGCCACGCCTTCACGCCCCTCCTGCGCCGCGACCGCCCCGAGGACCAGGCCGTAGCCGCCGCCCTCGGCGCCCTGCACTGCTGGGGTGTCACCGTCGACTGGCCCGCCTACTTCGGGCCCGGCAACGGCACCGTCGACCTCCCCGGCTACCCCTTCCGGACGGAGCGCCACTGGCCGCGCCCGCGTCCGGTCGGCGTGCCCCAGGGGCCGGACGCCCACCCCCTGATCGGCGGAGGCATCCCCCGCGCCGATTCCGAGGAGGTCCTGTACAGCTCGCGGCTGTCGGTCCGTACCCATCCCTGGCTGGCCGACCACGTGGTGAACGGCACGGCGATCCTCCCCGGGACGGCGTTCGTCGACATGGCGCTGCACGCCGGTCGGGCGGTGGGCAGCCCGACCCTTGAGGAACTCACCGTGCAGGCGCCGCTGCGGTTGTCCGGAGGCGCGGCGGTGGACGTCCAGGTGGCCGTCCGGCCGCTCGACGAGCCGGGACGCCGGTCGGTGACCGTGTACGGGCGTCCGGTGGACGCGGACGGCGGCTGGACCACCCACGCGGTGGGCGTGCTCGGCGAGGAACGCGGCGAGGAACTCGTCGACGACCTCACCTGGCCGCCCGTGGGCGCCGAACCGGTCGCGGCCGAGGACGCCTATGACCGCGCCGTGGACATGGGCTTCGACTACGGTCCGGTGTTCCGGGGCCTGCGGGCCGCCTGGCGGCGCGGCGACGACGTCTTCGCGGAGGTGGCCTTCGCGGAGGCCTCCGTTCAGGAACCGGAGCGCTTCGTCCTCCACCCCGCGCTGTTCGACGCGGCGCTGCACACCGGCTTCGTCGACTCGCCCGGCTCCTCGGACGCGGCCGGTCGGCTGCCCTTCGTCTGGCAGGGCGTCACGGTGTACCGGCCGGGAGCGGCCGAGGCCCGGGTCCGGCTGAGCCGGATCGGCGCGGACGAGCTCTCGCTCCGCGTCACGGATCCGGCCGGCCGCACCATCGCGGTGGTCGACTCGCTGACGCTGCGGCGGGTCCGTCCCCAGGACCTCGCGGAATCCGGGGCCGGGCTGCTGGCTCCGGTCCTGGAGCCGGTCGAGGACGCCGGATCCGCCGAGAGAACCGCCGAGGGAAGCGCCGACGGAACCGGCGCCGGAACGTTCGCCGGGACCGTCGCGGTCGTCGGCGAGGACCCGGGCGGCCTCACCGGCGCGCTCGACGCGAGCGGGGTCACTGCGGAGCACCACCGGGACCTGGCGGCCCTGGAGGACTCGTTCCTGCTGCCGGAGGCCGTCGTACGCTTCGTGGACCTCTCCGGTCCACTGGGCACGGACGAGTCGGCCGAGTACGCGGTCGAGGCCGTCTGGCGCACCGCGACCCTGCTGCGGGAGTGGATCGCAGGCGGCCTGTACGACGACGCCCGCCTCACCCTGGTGGTGTCCGGGGAACCGGGAACCACCGCCGGCGCCGTACGGGCGATGCTGCGCAGCGCTCAGTCCGAGCACCCCGGCAAGTTCCAGGTCGTGGAGCTGGACGGCGACCCGAGGTCGTCGGCCGCGCTGGCCTCGGCCCTGTCGGTCGAGGCGCGCGAAGTGATGGTGCGCGAAGGGCGGTTGCTGACGCCGCGCCTGGCCCCGGTCCACGAGGCCGAGGAGTCCGAGCCCCGGCCGACCGACGGAGCCGTGCTGATCACGGGCGGCACCGGCGGCCTCGGCGCGGTCGTCGCCGAGCACCTGGTGCGGCGCCGGGGCGTGACCGACCTGGTCCTGCTCAGCAGGCGGGCGGGCGGCCCGGAGCACGACCGGCTCGCCGAGAACCTGCGCGCGCTCGGGGCCAGGGTCACCCTCGCGGCCTGCGACGTCACCGACCGTTCCGCGCTCGCGGAGGTCGTGGCGGGCCTCGGTGCCGACCGACCGCTCAGGGCGGTGATCCACACGGCGGGCGTCGTCGACGACGGCGCGCTGAGCACGCTCACCCGTGAGCAGTTCGCGCGCGTGGTCCGGGTGAAGGCGGAGGGCGTGCTCGCCCTGCACGCCGTCACCGCCGGACACGACCTGGACGCGTTCGTGCTCTTCTCCTCGGCGGCCGGTGTGCACGGCAGCCCCGCGCAGGCCAACTACGCGGCGGCCAACGGCTTCCTGGACGCCTTCGCCGACTACCGCCGCTCGCTCGGGCTGCCCGCCCTCTCGCTGCAGTGGGGCCCCTGGGCGGAGGAGCGCGGCATGGCCGGTCGGATCGGTGCCGAGGCCATCGCCCGGATGGCGCGCCACGGCACCGTCCCGATGACCAACGAGGAGGCGCTGGCGCTGCTGGACCGCGCGCTGGACGGACCCGGTGCCCGGAACCTGGTCGCGGCCCGGCAGTCCCGGCGGGCGGACCGTCCGGCCGCAGCGGTGCCGGCGCCCGGGCGGACCAGGTCGGCCGGCGGCCCGTCGGGGGCCGCGGGTCAGACCGGGAACCCGGCCGAGACCTTGGCGCGGCGCCTCGCGGCCGCCGACCCGGAGCAGCGCCGACGCCTGCTCACGGACCTGGTGACCGCGCAGACGGCGGCCGTACTGGGCCACCGCGGCGGCGACCAGGTGCCCGGTGAGCGGTCCTTCCGCGAACTCGGCCTGGACTCGCTCGCGGCCGTCGAACTGCGCAACCGGATCGGCACCGAGACCGGACTCAAGCTCTCGCCCACGCTGGTCTTCGACTTCCCCACCCCCGCGGCGCTCGCCGGGCACCTCGACGAGGAGCTGGGCGAGACCGAGGACGCCCCGGCGCAGCCGGTGATCCGCGGGCTCGACGAACTGGAGGCACAACTGCGCGCGGCCGCGCCGGACTCGGCGACCGGCCGGTACGCCGAACAGCGGCTGCGCGCCCTGCTGGCCCGACTGGGCGGCACCACGAAGAGGTCGGACGTCCACGACGACGTCACCGACGAGGAGCTGTTCGAAATCCTGGACGGGGAGATCGGGATCTGACCGGCGCGGCCGGTCGAAACCCTGAGGAACACTGATGGCCCATATCGCATTTTTCAGTGTGGCCGCGCACGGCCACGTATCGCCGACCTTCGGCATCGTCGCGGAGCTGGTGGCCCGCGGCCACCAGGTCACCTACTTCACCACGAAGGAGTTCGAGGAACCGCTCGTCCGGCTCGGCGCGCGGGTGTGCCGCTACGACGTCGCCACCTCCTCCGGCCACTCGCCGCGCGCCTTCGCCGAGAACGACCTGAGCGCGCTGCCGCTCTTCTTCCTGTACGGCAGCGCGGACCGGATCGCCCTCGCCGAGGAGCGGTTCGCCGACGGGCGGCCCGACCTGGTCGTGTACGACAACACGGCACCGTTCGTCGGCCGGGCGCTGGCCCGCCGCTGGGGCTGCCGCTCGGTGCAGTTCTTCCCCAGCATCGCCTCCAGCCGGGGCTTCGCCCTGATGGACGCGATGCTCGCCCGGACCGGCCGCTCCGCGGCCCACGAGGCCAACGGCGCAGAATTCGACCGTCGGCTCGGGGAGTTCCTGACCGCCGTGGGGCTCGGCGGCACCGCCACCGAGGAGTTCATGGACTTCGAGGAGGAGCTCAACCTGGCCTTCCTGCCGCGGGAGTTCCAGCCCGGCCAGGACGCCTTCGGCCCGCACTACCGCTTCGTCGGCCCGAGCCTCGGCGACCGGGCGGCGCAGGAGCGGTGGAGTCACGCCGAGGACGGCCGGCCGCTGGTGCTGGTCTCGCTCGGCACGGTGTTCAACCAGGCGGCCGGCTTCTACCGCAGCTGCCTGGAGGCCTTCGACGGAACCGAGTTCTCGGTGGTCATGTCGATCGGCGCGCAGACCGACCCGGCCGAGCTCGGCACGCTGCCGCCGAACGTCGAGGTGCACGCGAGCGTGCCCCAGCTGTCCGTGCTCGACCGGGCGTCCGCCTTCGTCACCCACGGCGGCATGGGCAGCACGATGGAGGCGCTGTCCTTCGGGACGCCCATGGTGGTGGTGCCCCAGATGGTCGAGCAGGAGATCATCGCCGACCGGGTCGCCGAGCTGGGCCTCGGCCTGCGGCTCGACCCCGCGGCGGTGACCCCCGCCGGTCTGCGCGAAGCGGTGCGCACGGTCAGCACCGATCCCGAGGTCGCGGCCCGGCTGGCCGGGATGCGGCGGCACGTCCACGACGCGGGCGGCGCCGTGGCCGCCGCGGAGGCGATCGAGCGGCACCTGGTCCGCACGGAAGGAGAGGTGGCGGCGGTATGAGCACTCCCGAGATCCTCGTCGTCGGCGGGGGAGCGGTCGGTTCGCTTCTCGCCTGCGACCTGCTGCAGCAGGGCGTCCCGGTCCGGCTGATCGACAGCAAGCCCTCGCTGGAGGAGAGCGACCCGCACTCGCGGGCCGTCATGATCTGGCCGCGCGTGCTCGAACTCCTGGAGAAGACGGGCATCGCGCGGGAACTGGTCTCCCGCGGCCGCCCCGCGACCGACGTCAGCTTCTTCTCCGGCGGCAGGCGGCTCGGCACCGTGCCCCTGCACGGCACGGACACCGCCTACCCGTTCGGGCTCGGCATCGTCCAGCGCGAGCTGGAGGACCTGCTCTGGGCCCGCCTCGCCGAACTCGGCGGCCGGGTCGAGTGCGGGACGGAGCTCCACGCGCTCGACAACTCCGGGCCGCTGCCCCGGGCCACCCTGCGCCACCGGGACGGCAGCCTGGAGGAGACCGAGCCGAAGTGGCTGATCGGAGCCGACGGCGCGGGCAGCCTCACCCGCCGCCTGCTCGACATCCCGTACCCCGGCCTGCCCTTCCCGCTCGGCATCTCGCTCGGCGACTTCCCGATCAGCGGGCCGGCCGTGTCCGGGGTCGAGTACCACTACGGCGAGACCGGGATGCTGCCGCTGGTCCACCTGCCCGACGGGGTGTGCCGGCTGGCCACCGTGGTGCTGCCCGGGGAGCCGGACTGGTCCGACCGTCCGCTGGCCGACTGGCAGGAGATGGTCGACCAGCGCACCAGCCTCCCGTACGAGCTCGGCGAACCGCTGTGGAAGCGCACCTACTTCCCGCGGCCCGGCGTGGCCGAACGCTTCCGCGACGGGCGGGTGATCCTGGTCGGGGACGCCGCGCACAGCGTGGTGCCGCTCGGTGGGCAGGGGCTCAACCTCGGGCTCCAGGACGCGATCAACCTCGGCTGGAAGCTGGCCGCCGTGGTGCGCGACGGGTGGAGCGACGAACTGCTCGACAGCTACGACGCCGAGCGCCGCCAGGCGGTCGAGCACGTCCGGACCCTCATCCGCACCGAGATGGAGCTGTCGGCGCCGCAGACCCCCGAGGACGCCGCGCGCCGCGACGAGGCCGTGGCCGCCGCCGAGCGCTCCGGTTTCCTGCGGAAGGTGGCCGCCCCCCTGATGAGCCAGCTCGGACTGAGCTATGCTCCCCTCGAAGGACCTTTGTGGCGCTCGCAGTTGAAGCGCCGACTGACCGTCGGCGACCGGGTGCCGTTCTTCCACGCCTCCCGCAGCGAGCCCGGCTCCCCGGTGCTCGACCGGAGCGCCCACACCGCCCTGCTGTGGCCGGGCGAGGGCCTCCCGGAGGACTGGACCGCCGTGGTCGAGCGGGCCCGCGCCGCGTTCGACGGGCGGACCGCCGTGCACGACCTCGCGCGGCTCACCGACGACGGACGCGCCCGACTGCGGGCCGGGTTCGGTCCGCTCCCGCTGATCGCCCTGGTGCGCCCCGACGGCCACCTCGCCCGGCTCGCCCCGGCCGACCGGCCGCAGGACTGCCTCTCCCACCTGGACCGGCTCACCGGCCGCTCCACCTCCTCCAGCGCGAAGTGAATGAGACCGTGCGGACGCTGCTGATAGACAACTACGACTCGTACACCTACAACCTGTTCCACCTCCTCGGGCAGGTGAACGGCGAGGAGCCCGTCGTCGTCACCAACGACGCGGCCGAACTCCCCGACCTGGACGGGTTCGACAACATCGTGATCTCCCCCGGCCCGGGCCACCCGGTCCGCGCCCGCGACTTCGGCATCTCGCTCGACGTGCTGCGCCGGGCGAGCGCCCCGGTGCTCGGCGTCTGCCTCGGTCACCAGGGCCTCGCGGTCTCCGAGGGCGGCCGGGTGGTTCCGGCGCCCGAGGCCCGCCACGGCCACGTCGAGCGGGTCACCCACACGGGCGACGAGTTCTTCGCCGGGATCCCCCGGGAGTTCGGCGCCGTCCGCTACCACTCGCTGTGCGTCGCCGAGCCGCTGCCGGACGACCTCGAAGCCATCGCCAGGGCCGAGGACGGCGTGGTCATGGCGCTGCGGCACCGGCGGCTGCCCCGCTGGGGCGTGCAGTTCCACCCGGAGTCCATCGAGACCGAGTACGGGCTGCGGATGATGGCGAACTTCCGCGACCTCACCCGGGCCGCCGGGGGCCGCCGGTCCTCCGCCGTCCCCGCGGGCGCGCCGTCGACGCCCCTTCCCGCGCAGACCCCCGCAGGGAAGCAGCACTTCGACGTGCAGGTGCGCGAGCTGGACCGGGCCGTGGACACCGAGGCGGCGTTCGAGGCACTCTACTCCGGCTCCACCAACGCCTTCTGGCTCGACAGCGCCCGCGTCGAGCGCGGCCTGTCCCGGTTCTCCTTCCTCGGGGACGCCGCCGGGCCGCTCGCCGAGACGGTGCGCTACCGCGTCGCCGAACGCGCCGTCGTCGTCGACGGACCGGACCCGGCGGTCCACGCCGGGACCGTCTTCGACTACCTCCAGCGCGAGTCGCGGCGACGGGTGGTCGACGCGCCGCCGCTGCCCTTCGACTTCACCGGCGGGTACGTCGGCTACTTCGGCTACGAGCTCAAGGCCGACTGCGGCTCCAAGAACCGGCACACCGCCGAAACGCCCGACGCCGTCTGGCTGTTCGCCGACCGCTTCCTCGCCGTCGACCACGAGCGGGACCGCACCTACCTGCTGGCGCTCGGCAACGACGACACCACCCGGGCGGCCGCCCGGGAGTGGCTCACCGCGACCGCGCGCCTGCTGGAGGGCCTCCAGGGCCTCCCGGAGCCCGAAGCCGTCCCCGCCGCCTCCGTCGAGCCGTTCCTCGCCAAGCAGCGCGCCGAGTACGTCCAGGAGGTCAGGGCCAGCCAGGAGTACCTGCTCCAGGGCGAGAGCTACGAGGTCTGCCTCACCAACGTGGCCGAGGTGCCCGCGACCGACGGCGGCTGGGAGACCTACCGCCGGCTGCGCCGGCTCAACCCGGCCCCGTACGCCGCCTACCTGCACCTCGACGGCATCGACGTGGCCTGCTCCTCGCCCGAGCGCTTCCTGAAGATCACGGCCGACCGGGTGGCCGAGGCCAAGCCCATCAAGGGCACCGCTCCCCGCGGCGCCACCCCGGCCGAGGACGAGGCCACCCGCGCGGAGCTCGTCTCCAGCGCCAAGACGCGCGCCGAGAACCTGATGATCGTCGACCTGCTGCGCAACGACCTCGGACGGGTCTGCGAACTCGGCAGCGTCGAGGTCCCGGTCCTGATGGCGGCCGAGAGTTACGCGACCGTCCACCAGCTGGTGTCCACCATCCGCGGCACCCTCAGGGCGGACGCCGACACCATGGACTGCGTGCGCGCCTGCTTCCCCGGCGGCTCGATGACGGGCGCGCCCAAGCTGCGCACCCTGGACATCATCGAGTCCCTGGAGCAGCGGGCCCGCGGCATCTACTCCGGCTCCATCGGCTACCTCGCCTGCAACGGCAGCGCCGACCTCAACATCGTCATCCGCACGATGGTCCGCACCGGCGGGCACTGGCAGTTGGGCGCGGGCGGGGCCATCGTCCTCGACTCCGACCCCGACGAGGAGTACGACGAGATGCTCCTCAAGGCCAGTGCGCCCGCCCGCGCCCTGCGCGCCCCCGAACCCCAGGCCACCGGGCCGGCCGCCGCCCCCGCCGACAGCAACGGAAGTGAACTCGCATGACCATCCAGACGCCCGCCGACGCCCCCGTCGACGTCCACGCCCTGATCGCCGGGATGACCCTGGAGGAGAAGCTCTCCTTCGTCCACGGCGCCGACGACCCCGAGAAGCTCGGCCAGTCCGGCTACATCCCGGGCGTCCCGCGGCTGGGCATCCCGCCGCTGCGGATGACCGACGGCCCCGCCGGGGTGCGGATGAAGCGAAGGACCACCACCGCGCTGCCCGCGCCGATCGCGCTCTCCTGCGCCTTCGACGACGAACTCGCCGCCCGCTACGGGGAGTTCCTCGGCCACGAGGCCCTCGCGAAGCGCCAGGACGTCCTCATCGGCCCGATGCTCAACGTGCTGCGCCAGCCGTACGGCGGCCGCAACTTCGAGCTGTACGGCGAGGACCCGCTGCTGGTCACCGCGATCGGCACCGCCGTGGTGACCGGCATCCAGTCGCAGGGCGTCATCGCCATGCCGAAGCACTTCGCGGCGAACAACCAGGAGGAGAACCGGATGGCCGTCGACGTGCGCGTCGACGAGCGGACCCTCCGGGAGATCGAACTCCCCGCCTTCCAGTCGGTGGTGGAGGCCGGCGCCGGCGCCCTGATGGGGGCCACCAACAGCGTCAACGGCGACTTCAGCTGCCAGAACGCACCGCTGCTCGACACCCTGCTGCGCGAGGAGTGGGGCTTCGAGGGTTGGGTGATGTCCGACTGGGACGCCGTGCACGACACCGCGGCCATCGAGCGCGGGCTCGACCAGGAGATGCCCGACGGCAAGCACCTCGGCGCACCCCTGGCCGAGGCGATCGCCGAGGGCCGGATCGACGAGAAGGTCCTCGACCGCGCCGTCGCCCGCATCCTCGGCCAGATGGCCCGCTTCGGCCTGCTCGACCCCGCCGGGCGCCCCGCCGTCGAGCGGGACGCCGAGCGCGGCCGCGCCCTGGCCCTGGAGGTCGCCCAGGCCGGGTCCGTCCTGCTGCACAACCCGCGCGGCGTCCTCCCGCTGAACGAGGACCGGCTGCGCGAGAAGGGCCTCGCCGTCATCGGGCTGGCCGCGGCCGTGCCCAAGACCGCGGGCGTCGGCAGCGCGCTCGTCGTGCCCGAGGCGGAGAGCACCCCGCTGGACGTGCTGCGCGCGCGCCTCGGCGAGGACCTGGTCGAGTTCCGCGTCGGCGAGGACCCGGCCGGCCGGCCGATCCCCGAGTCCGCCCTGCAGCCGCCCTTCCGCGAGGGCGAGGTGCCGGCCGGCCCCTCCACCGAGCCGAACTACTTCTACGAGGGCCGCCTCACCATCGAGACGCCCGGCCGCTACCGCATCGCCGTCACCGCTCTCGGCGGCTACGCGGCCATCGACCTGGAGGGCCACCCGCGGGTCTTCGCGGGCAGCTCCTTCGGCGACACCGCTGGCATGACCCTCGACCTGGAACCGGGCAGCTACAAGCTGGTGCTGTCGGCCCTGCCGGTGCCGAGCAACCCGGTCAAGCTCACCCTCGGCTGGGTCACCCCCCAGCAGGCCCGCACCGACATCGAGGAGGCGGCCGAGGCCGCCCGCAACGCCGAGGCCGCGCTGGTCTTCGTCTACGACGAGCTCGCCGAGCTGATCGACCGTCCGGAGCTCGGGCTGCCCGGGCTGCAGGACGAGCTCGTCACCGCGGTGGCCGAGGCCAACCCGAACACCGTGGTCGTCCTGAACACCGGCTCGTCCGTGCCGATGCCCTGGCAGGACCGCGTGGCCGGCGTCCTGGACGTCTGGTACCCCGGCGAGATGGGCGCCGAGGCCACCGACGCCCTGCTGTTCGGCGACGTCAACCCGAGCGGCAAGCTCACCCAGACCTTCCCGGTGGACGCCGACCACACCTCCGTCGCCGGCGACCCGCTGCGCTACCCGGGCGCCGACGGCCGCGTCGAGTACAGCGAGGGCCTGTTCGTCGGCTACCGCTGGCACGACCGGCACGGCGACCAGCCGCTCTTCCCCTTCGGCCACGGCCTCAGCTACACCACCTTCGCCTACGAGGACCTCGAACTGACCGCCGCGGGCCGCACCCTGCGGGTCGCGTTCACCATCCGCAACACCGGTGAGCGGGCCGGGCGCGAGATCGCCCAGGTCTACCTCGGCGCCGCCCCCGAGGCCGGCGTCGAGCAGGCGCCCAGGGCCCTCGCCGGGTACACCTCCGCCCGCCTGGAGCCGGGCGAGTCGGCCCGGGTGGAGGTGGAGCTGGCCGCCCGGTGCTTCGAGTACTGGGACGCCGGCACCCGCGCCTGGACCGTCGGCGCCGGCCGCCGCACCGTCCAGGTCGGCGCCTCCTCGGCGGACGTCCGGCTCACCGCCGACGTGCGGGTCGCGAGCTCCGGCGAGGTCGGGAAGTGACCTCGCCGGGTCGAACCCTGCACACCCCCGTCTGCATCATCGGCGCCGGGCCCTCGGGCCTGCTGCTCTCCCGGCTGCTCCGGCTGAACGGCGTCGACTCGGTCGTCCTGGAACGGCGCACCCGCGACCACGTGGAGAAGCGGGTCCGCGCCGGGCTGCTGGAGCAGGGGACCGTCGAGGTCCTGCGCGACGCCGGGGTCGGGGAACGGCTCGACCGCGAGGCGCTGGTGCACGAGGGCTTCGAGTGGCGCCTCGACGGCGCCGTGCACCGGATGCCCTTCACCGAGCTGTGCGGCGCGTCGGTGTGGATGTACGGTCAGCAGGAGGTCGTCAAGGACCTGCTGGACGCCCGCGACGGCGAGCCCGGCCTGCACTTCGGCGTGGAGGACGTGCGGATCGCGTCGGTCACCGCGGACGGCGGGCGCGTCGTCTGCACGATCGACGGTCAACTCACCGAGCTGACCTGCGACTTCATCGCTGCCTGCGACGGGTTCCACGGGGTCGGCCGACAGGCCGTACCGGCTGGGGAGCTGGTCGGCCACGAGGTGACCCACCCCTTCGCCTGGCTCGGGGTGCTGACCGCCGCGCCGCCGCTGTCGCCCGAGTTGATCTACGCTGTCGGGGACCGCGGGTTCGCGCTCCAGAGCATGCGCTCGCCGCAGGTCAGCCGGCTGTACCTGTCGGTGCCGCCCGGCGAAGGCGTCGACGACCGCAGCGACGAGCAGATCTGGCGGGAGCTGGACCTGCGGCTCACCGGCGGCCAGGGCACCCTGCCGACCGGGCGGATCCTGGAGCGGGTCATGGTGCCGCTGCGCAGCTTCGTGGCCGAGCCGTTCCAGTACCGCCGGCTCTTCCTCGTCGGCGACGCCGCGCACATCGTCCCGCCGAGCGCCGCCAAGGGCCTCAACATGGCCGTCGCCGACGCCCGGCACCTTGCCGAGGCGCTCACCGACTGGTACGCCCACGGCCGGCGGGAGGCCCTGGACGGCTACTCGGCCACCGCCGTGCCCCGGGCGTGGCAGGGCCAGCAGTTCTCGGCCTCGATGACCACCCTGATGCACGCCGCACCCGACGAGTCGGTCTTCGACCGCCGGCTGCGCAGGGCGCGGTTCGAGCGCCTGCTGTCATCCACCGCCGAGGCGACGGCCTTCGCCGAGCAGTACACGGGTATCGCACGCCGCTGACGTTCACGGGGGCGCGAACCGCCCCCGTGAACGGTGTCACTTTCTTGATCGACTGGAGTCCGGACGTCATGACCAACGAAGAGAAGCTGCTCGACCACCTCCGCTGGGTGACCGCCGAACTGCACCAGACCAAGAAGCGGCTGCACGAGGCCGAGACGGCCGAACCGATCGCGATCGTGGCGATGAGCTGCCGCTACCCCGGGGGCGTTGCCAGCCCCGAGGACCTGTGGCAGCTCGTCCTCGACGGCCGCGACGCGGTCGGCCCCTTCCCCGACGACCGCGGCTGGGACACCGCGGCCGTCTACCACCCCGACCCGGACCAGCAGGGCACCAGCTACGTCCGGGAGGGCGGATTCCTCGACCGCGCCGACCAGTTCGACGCCGGCTTCTTCGGGATCACCCCGCGCGAGGCCCTCGCCATGGACCCCCAGCAGCGCCTGCTGCTGGAGACCTCCTGGGAGGCCTTCGAACGGGCCGGTATCGACCCGTCGTCCGTGCGCGGCAGCCGCACCGGCGTCTACGTCGGCGTCATGCACCACGACTACGCGTCCCGCCTGGACACCCTCCCGGAGGGCGTCGAGGTGTACGCCGGCAGCGGCAACGCGGGCAGCGTGGCCTCCGGCCGCATCTCCTACACCCTCGGCCTGGAGGGCCCGGCCGTCACGGTCGACACGGCCTGCTCCTCCTCGCTGGTCACCCTGCACCTGGCCGCCCAGGCCCTGCGCCAGGGCGAATGCACCCTGGCGCTGGCCGGCGGCGTCACGGTGATGTCGACGCTCGACCTGTTCGTCGACTTCAGCCAGCAGCGCGGGCTCGCCGCCGACGGCCGCTGCAAGCCCTTCGCCGCCGCCGCGGACGGCACCGGCTGGGGCGAGGGCGTCGGCCTGTTCCTGCTGGAGCGGCTCTCCGACGCCCGGGCCAACGGGCACCCCGTGCTCGCCGTGCTCCGCGGCTCGGCTGTCAACCAGGACGGCGCCAGCAGCGGGCTGACCGTACCCAACGGCCCCTCGCAGCAGCGGGTGATCCGACAGGCCCTGGAGCAGGCCGGGCTGACGGCCGGTGAGGTCGACGCCGTCGAGGCGCACGGCACTGGGACCGTGCTCGGCGACCCGATCGAGGCCCACGCGCTGCTCGCCACCTACGGGCGGGAGCGCCCCGAGGGCCTCCCGCTGTGGCTCGGTTCGGTCAAGTCCAACATCGGGCACACCCAGGCCGCCGCGGGCGCGGCCGGCGTCATCAAGATGGTGATGGCGCTGCGCCACGGCGTGCTCCCCAAGACCCTGCACCTGGACGAGCCGAGCCCCCAGGTCGACTGGACCGCCGGCGAGGTCCGGCTGCTGTCCGAGCGCACCGACTGGCCGCAGACCGGCCGTCCGCGCCGCGCGGGCGTGTCCTCCTTCGGGATCAGCGGCACCAACGCCCATGTCGTCCTCGAAGAGGCCCCGGCCGAGGACACGGAGTCCGCCGAGCCCGCCGTCCGACCCGAACTCCCGCTGACGGCGCTCCCGTTGGCGGCCCGCAGCGCGGGCGCCGTGCGGGATCGGGCCGCCGCCCTCGCCGCCCGGCTCACCGGAACCGAGACCACCGCGGACCTCGCCGACCTCGGCCACTCGCTCGCCACCACCCGCACCGCCTTCGACCACCGGGCCGTCGTCCTCGGCACCGACGCCGCCGAGATCCGCGAAGCGCTCCTCGCCCTCGCCTCCGACGCCCCCTCCGCGGCGGTCGTGCGGGGCAGCGCGGCCGGCGCCGGGCGCACCGCCTTCCTGTTCACCGGCCAGGGCTCCCAGCGGGCCGGCACCGGCCGGGCCCTGTACGCCGGCTTCCCGGTGTTCGCCGAGGCCTTCGATGCGGCCTGCCGGGAACTCGACCGCTACTTCGACACCCCCGTGCGCGAGGTCGCCTTCGCGGCGGAGGACAGCCCGAACGCCCGGCTGCTCCAGCGCACCGAGTACACCCAGGCCGCCCTCTTCGCCCTCGAAGTCGCCCTCTTCCGGCTGACCGAGAGCTGGGGCATCCGCCCCGACGTCCTGCTCGGACACTCCGTCGGCGAGCTCGTCGCGGCGCACGTCGCCGGGATGCTGCCGCTGCCGCAGGCCAGCGCACTCGTCGCCGCGCGCGGCAAGCTGATGCAGTCGCTGCCCGAGGGCGGCGCCATGCTCTCCGTCGAGGCGGCGGAGGACGAAGTCCGGCCGCTGCTCGCGGACTTCGACGGCCGCGCCGACATCGCGGCCGTCAACGGCCCCGCCGCCGTCGTGCTCTCCGGCGACGAGGACGCGATCGACGCCCTCGCCCGGCAGCTCACCGGCCGCCGCACCAAGCGGCTGCGGGTCAGCCACGCCTTCCACTCGCCGCGCATGGAGCCGATGCTCGACCGCTTCCGCGGCGTGGTCGAACGACTGGACTTCCGCCCCCCGGCCATCCCGATCGTCTCCAACGTGACCGGCCGGATCGCCACCGCCGAGGAACTGTGCGCCCCCGAGTACTGGGTGCGCCACGTCCGTGAGGCGGTGCGCTTCCACGACGGCGTCCGGTCCCTCGACGCCCACGGCGTCACCACCTACCTGGAGCTCGGCCCCGACGGCGTGCTGAGCGCCATGGGGCAGCTCTGCCTCGCCGACACCCCGCGGCACGTCCGCTGGAGCTCCGTGCTGCGCCGGGGCACGGACGAGGTGCGCAGCCTCGGCCGCGCCGTCGCCGAGGTCCACACCCACGGCGTCGACGTGGACTGGGACCTGGTGTACCCGGGTGCCGCGCGGGTCGACCTGCCGACCTACCCTTTCCAGCGGGAGCGCTACTGGCTGGAGGCCGGCACCGAGGCCGCTGACATGGCCCCGGCCGGGGTGGAGGCCACGGGCCACCCGCTGCTCGGGGCGATGGTGGTGCTGGCCGGGTCCGACGGCTTCGTGTTCACCGGCCGGCTGTCGCTGCGTTCCCAGGCCTGGCTGGCCGACCACGCCGTGAACGGCGTCGTGCTGCTGCCCGGAACCGCCCTGGTGGAGCTGGCAGTCAGGGCAGGGGACCAGGTCGGCTGCGGCCGCCTGGAGGAGCTGACGCTCGAAGCGCCGCTCGTCCTGCCGGAGCAGGGCGACCTCCAGCTCCAGGTCGCCGTGGACGCGGCCGACGGCACCGACCGGCGGACCGTCACCGTCTACGCCCGGGGGGCGGACGGCGAGTGGACCCGGCACGCCAAGGGAGTCGTCGCCCGGGAGGACGGGGTCGGTGAGGCGGGGGCCGGGCCCGAGGAGACCTGGCCGCCCGCCGGCGCGGAGCCGGTGGACCTCGCGGACTTCTACCGGCAGCGTGCGGCGGCCGGCTTCGGTTACGGTCCGGCGTTCCAGGGCCTGCGGGCGGCCTGGCGGCGTGGTGCGGAGGTGTTCGCGGAGGTCCGGCTGGACCGGGAGCAGCAGGAGGCGGGCCGGTTCGGCCTGCACCCGGCGCTGTTCGACGCCGCCCTCCAGGCGATGGGCGTCGGGGCACTGCTGCCCGAGGACGGCGCCGCACGGCTGCCGTTCGCCTGGAGCGGCGTCACTCTCCATGCCGCCGGTGCCTCGGCCCTGCGGGTGCGGCTGGTTCCGGCGGGCGACGAGGCCGTGTCGCTGACCGCGACGGACGAGCGCGGCCTGCCGGTGGTGACCGTCGACTCGCTCACCCTGCGGCAGCTGTCCGCGGGACAGCTCTCCCCGGCCGGTGACGCGCTGTTCCGTGTGGAGTGGAAGCGGGTGGATCCGTCGAGGGGGGCTGGCTGGTCCGGCTCGGTGGAGTTGGTGGAGGTGGACACTTCGGAGGGTGTGCGGGCTGCGGTGCACGGGGTGTTGGGCTCGGTGCAGGGTGTGCTGTCTTCGGGTGGTGCTTCGCGGCGGTTGGTGTTCGTGACGCGTGGTGCGGTGGGTCTGTCGGGGGACGGGCTGGTGGATCCGGCTGCTGCGGCGGTGTGGGGTCTGGTGCGTTCGGCGCAGTCGGAGCATCCGGGGCGTTTCGTGCTGGTGGATGTGGACGGTTCGCCGGAGTCGTCGGCGGTGTTGGATGCGGTGGGTGTGGGGGAGGAGCCGCAGGTCGCGTTGCGTTCGGGTCGGGTGTCGGTGCCTCGGTTGGTGCGTGCGGGGCTGGGTTCTTCCTCGGGCGGGGCTGTTGGCTCGGTGTCCGGGGGGACGGTGCTGGTCACGGGTGGTCTGGGGGTGTTGGGTCGTTTGGTGGCCCGGCATCTGGTGGAGGTCCACGGTGTTCGTCATCTGGTGTTGGCGGGTCGTCGGGGTCCGGGGTCGGAGGGTGCGGCGGAGTTCGTGGCGGAGTTGGCGGGGTTGGGGGCGTCGGCTCGGGTGGTGGCGTGTGA
>NZ_JBIWPL010000057.1:0-13337 GCF_044768255.1 Kitasatospora sp. NPDC101157
TTGGTGCGGGTGCTGGGTGAGTCGGGTGTGTCGGCGCCGTTGTGGTGTGTGACGCGGGGTGCGGTGTCGGTGGGTGGGGCGGATGGCGCGCCGGTGGCTTCGCTGGCTCAGGTCTGGGGTCTGGGGCGGGTGGTGGCTCTGGAGCGGTCCCGGTCGTGGGGTGGTCTGGTGGATGTCCCGGTCCGACTCGGTGCGGAGGCCGGTTCGTGGCTGGTGCGGGTCCTGTCGGGTGCGACCGGTGAGGACCAGGTGGCGATCCGCGAGGGCGGCGCCCACGGCCGCCGACTGGTGCGCGCCGGACGGGGGGCCCGCAGCGGGTCCGCTCCGGCCGCGTCCCCGGACGTCTCCGGCACCACGCTGATCACGGGTGGCACCGGCGCACTGGGCGCGCACGTCGCGCGCTGGCTGGCCGGTCGTGGTGCCGAGGGGCTGCTGCTGACCGGACGGCGGGGCCCGGATGCCCCGGGCGCCCGTGAACTGGCCGCAGAACTGGAGCAACTGGGCACGAAGGTCACGATCGCCGCCTGTGACGCGGGTGACCGCGAGGCCCTCGCCCGGCTGCTCGACGAGCACCCCGTCAGCGCCGTCTACCATGCGGCGGGCGTGCTGGACGACGGGGTGGTGGAGTCGCTGACCGAGGAGCGGCTGGCCCGGGTGCTGCGCCCGAAGGCCGACGCCGCCGACCACCTCGACGAGCTGACCAGGGACCTGGACCTCTCGGCCTTCGTCCTCTTCTCCTCGTTCGCCGGCGCCGTGGGCGGCGCCGGGCAGGGCAACTACGCCGCGGCCAACGCCCACCTGGACGCGCTGGCCGAGCGCCGCCGCGCCGAGGGACTCCCGGCCACCTCCATCGCCTGGGGCTCCTGGGGTGGTTCGGGCCTCGCCACGGAGACCGAGGTCGTCACCGAGCGGCTCCGGCGGGGCGGTATGGTGCCGATGGCGCCCGAGTCGGCGATCGCCGCCCTGGAACAGGCACTGATCCGGGACGAGACCCACCTGGTCGTCGCCGCGGTGGACTGGGACCGCTTCGGACCCACCTTCGTCACCGGCCGGCCGAGCCCCCTGCTGTCCCAGCTCCCCGAGCTGCAGTCGCTCGCCGGGACGGCCGAGGACATGGAGACGACCGGCGGCGCCCTGCGGGACTCGCTGCGCGGCAGGACCGCCGCCGAGCGGGAGGAAGCCCTCCTCGCGCTCGTCCGGGGCCACGTCGCGGCCGTCCTCGGCCACGGCTCGCTCGAAGCGGTCGCCGTCAACCGCGCGTTCAGGGAAGCCGGCTTCGACTCGCTGACCGCCGTCGAGCTGCGCAACCGCCTCGCCGCCGCCACCGGGCTGACCCTGCCGGCCACCCTGGTGTTCGACCACCCGACGCCCGCGGCCCTCGCCGCGCACCTGGGCGCCGAACTCGCCGAGGACGGCCTCGCGGGGGGCGGCACGCCGCAGGAGGGCCTCGACCGGTTGGAACGCGCCCTGGAACAGCTCGGCTCCGGCTCGCCCGAACACACCCGGATCATGCTCCGCATGCAGGCCCTCGTCTCCCGGTGGCGGGACTCCGACGAGGAGCGGTCCGCCGGGTCCCCCGATTCCGAGGACTTCGACTCCGTCTCCGACGACGACCTCTTCGGCCTCATCGGCGAGAAGTTCGGCATCTCATGAACCGGCGTCCCGGGAACACCACGCCGATGAACGACCCACATCCCGCACCCAGCACTTCCCCGACGGAGAACCATCCCGTGTCCAACGAAGAAAAGCTCCGGTACTTCCTCAAGCGAGTGTCGACAGAGCTGGAGCAGACGCAGGAGCGCCTCCGGGACAGCGAGGGCCGGGACCACGAGCCGCTCGCCGTCATCGCGATGGGCTGCCGGTTCCCCGGCGGGGCGAACAGCCCCGAGGAGCTGTGGCGGCTGCTCGTCTCGGGCGGCGACGCCATGACCGGCTTTCCCACCGACCGGGGCTGGGACCTCCCGGCCCTGCTCTCGCCCGCCGCCGAGGGTGGCTCGCACGCGCGCCGGGCCGGCTTCCTGCCGGACGCTGCCGACTTCGACGCCGGGTTCTTCGGGATCTCCCCGCGCGAGGCCCTCGCCATGGACCCCCAGCAGCGGCTGCTGCTGGAGACCTCCTGGGAGGCCTTCGAACGGGCGGGCATCGACCCCGGGTCGCTGCGGGGCGGGCGAACCGGGGTGTTCGTCGGCACCAACGGGCAGGACTACGCCCCGGTGGCGATCAACTCCACCGACGACCTCGCCGGACACATCATGACCGGCAATGCCGCGAGCGTGCTCTCCGGCCGCCTGTCGTACGTGTACGGGCTGGAGGGGCCCGCCGTGACGGTCGACACCGCCTGCTCGGCCTCGCTGGTCGCGCTCCACCTCGCCGCCCAGTCCCTGCGGCGCCGGGAGTGCGGGCTCGCCCTCGTCGGCGGTGCCACCGTGATGTCCACGCCCACCCTCTTCACCGAGTTCAGCCGTCAGGGCGGTCTCGCCCGCGACGGCCGCTGCAAGGCCTTCGCGGCCACGGCGGACGGCACCGGCTGGGGCGAGGGGGCGGGCATCCTGCTGCTGGAGCGGCTCTCCGACGCGCGGCGCCACGGCCACGAGGTGCTGGCCGTGCTCCGCGGCTCGGCCGTCAACCAGGACGGCGCCTCGAACGGGATCACCGCGCCCAACGGTCCCTCGCAACAGCGGGTCATCGAACAGGCCCTCGGGAACGCCCGACTGACGGCCGACCAGGTCGACGCCGTGGAGGCGCACGGGACGGGCACCCAGCTCGGCGACCCCATCGAGGCCCAGGCCCTGATCGCCACGTACGGGCGTCAGCGGCCCGCCGACCGTCCGCTCTGGCTGGGCTCGGTGAAGTCCAACCTGGGGCACACCCAGGCGGCGGCGGGCGTGGCCGGGGTCATCAAGACGGTGCTGGCACTGCGGCACGGCGTACTGCCGCGGACCCTGCACGTCGAGGAGCCGACCCCGCAGGTCGACTGGTCGGCCGGCACCGTCCGGATCCTCACCGAGAACGTCGACTGGCCGCGGACCGACCGGCCGCGTCGCGCGGGCGTCTCGTCCTTCGGCATCAGCGGGACCAATGCCCACGTGATCCTGGAGGAGGCGCCCGCGGTCGAGCGGGCGGACTCCGGGGAAGCCGACGCGGCCTCGCCGCCGGGCCGGGCCGTGCCGATGGTGCTGTCCGCGCGGGACGAGGCCGGACTCCGGGCCCAGGCGGGCTCGCTGCGCGCCTTCCTCGCCGACCGTCCGGAGCTGACCCTCCCGGCCGTCGGCTACTCCCTGGCGACCGCCCGGGCCGTGCTGGACCGTCGTGCGGCGGTGGTGGCGGGGGACCGTGAGGGGCTGCTGCGGGGGCTGGAGGCCCTGGCGGAGGGGCGTCCGTGCCAGGAGGCGGTGGAGTCTGCCGCTTCTGCGGGCAAGCTGGCGTTCCTGTTCACCGGTCAGGGGTCCCAGCGGCTGGGGATGGGCCGGGAGTTGTACGGGATGTTCCCGGTGTTCGCGGGTGCGTTCGACGCGGTGTGTGCGGAGTTGGACGGGCATCTGGGCGGTTCGGTCCGGGATGTGGTGTTCGGTTCGGATGCCGAGGTGTTGAACCGGACGGTGTGGGCGCAGGCGGGGCTGTTCGCGTTGGAGGTGGCGCTGTTCCGTCTCCTCGAAGCCTGGGGTGTCACGGCGGATCTGCTGCTCGGGCACTCGATCGGTGAGGTCGTGGCGGCGCATGTGGCGGGGGTGTTCTCGCTGGAGGACGCTGCCGTGCTGGTGGCGGCGCGTGGCCGGTTGATGCAGGCGCTGCCTGCCGGTGGCGCGATGCTGTCGGTGGCCGTCACGCCCGGGACCGCCGCAGAGCTGCTCGCGGGCTCCGAGGGTTCGGTCGATGTCGCGGCGGTCAACGGCCCGCGTTCGGTGGTGCTTTCGGGCGATGCCGGGGCGGTCGAGGAGATCGAGCGGGTGGCGAAGGCGGCCGGTCACCGGGTCAAGCGTCTGTCGGTGAGCCATGCCTTCCATTCGCCGCTGATGGAGCCGATGCTCGCCGAGTTCGGCGCGGTCGTCAGCACCCTGAAGGCGGCCGAGCCGAGGATTCCGGTCGTCTCCAACGTGACCGGCGCCCTTGCCACCGCGGAGGAGTTGACCAGTTCCGACTACTGGGTGCGCCACGTCCGCCAGGCGGTGCTGTTCCACGACGGCGTGCGCACCGCGTCCGAGCTGGGCGCCACCCGTTTCGTCGAGCTGGGCCCCGACGGCGTGCTGACCGCCCTTGCCCAGGACTGCCTGAGCGAGGCCGACGGCCACGCTTTCACGCCCCTCCTGCGCCGCGACCGCCCGGAGGACCAGGCCGTAGCCGCCGCCCTCGGCGCCCTGCACTGCTGGGGCACCGCGCCCGACTGGCGGGCTGTGTACGGGGGTTCGGGTGCCCGCCGTGTGGACCTGCCCACGTACCCCTTCCAGCGTCAGCGTTACTGGCCCCGAACGGCCCCCGCCGCCGCCTCGTCCGCGCCGGCCGCCCCGTCCTCGGCCGATCTGCAGTACCGGGCCGTCTGGCAGCCCGTCGGCGACCCCGGGGCCGTCGCGTTCGACGGCACCTGGCTGGTGCTCGGGGCCGCGCGCGCCACGGTCGGCGCAGCCCTGGCGGAGCGCGGTGCCACGGTGATCAGCGCGGATCTGGCCGACGCGGCCCTGTCCCGCCGGGACCTGGCCGTACGGCTGCGCGAAGTCATCGGAGAGGAGGAAGAGTTGACCGGGGTCCTGCGGCTGCCGTCGGTCACCGGCGAGTCCGGGCTGACCGAGGTGCTGCTCCTGCAGCAGGCACTGGGCGACGCCGGGATCGACGCACCGCTGTGGTGCGCGACCACGGGCGCCGTGGCCGTCGGCCCGGCCGAGCGGCTCGCCGACCCGGCGCAGGCCCAGGTCTGGGGACTCGGCCGGGCGGCCGCGCTGGAGGCGCCGGGCCGCTGGGGCGGCCTGATCGACGTGCCGCAGACCTTCGACGAGGCCACGCTGGCCCGGCTGTGCGGCGCACTCACCGGAGCCGGCGGCGAGGACCAACTGGCCGTACGCGGCGACGGCCTGTACGCCCGCAGGCTGGTGCGCGCCCAGCGGGCGGCCGCGCCGGTCAACGAGTGGCGGCCGTCCGGTACGGTCCTGATCACCGGTGGCACCGGGGCGCTCGGTGGGCACCTCGCCCGTCGGCTCGCCGACCTCGGCGCCGAGCACCTGCTGCTGACCAGCCGCCGGGGCAGCCAGGCCGCCGGAGCCCGCGAACTCGTCGCGGAACTGGAGGAGCGGGGCGCCCGGGTCACCGTCGCCGCCTGCGACGTGGCCGACCGCGGTCAGCTCGCCGCCCTGCTCGCGACCGTCCCGGAGGAGTTCCCGCTCACCGCGGTGATGCACACGGCTGGCGTGCTCGACGACGGCGTGCTCGACTCGCTCACCCCGGACCGGCTCGCCACCGTGCTGCGGCCCAAGGTGGCGGCGACCCTCAACCTGCACGAGCTGACCCTGACCCACGAGCTGAGCGCCTTCGTGCTCTACTCCTCCTTCTCCGGTTCGGTCGGAGGCTCCGGCCAGGCCAACTACGCCGCCGCCAACGCCTTCCTGGACGCCTTCGCCGAGCAGCGCCGCGCCGACGGGCTGCCCGCGACCGCCATCGCCTGGGGCGCCTGGGACGGTGGCGGCATGGCCGCCGGGGAGGCGGTCGTGAGCGAGCGGCTCAGCCGCCACGGCGTGCGCGCCATGGCCCCCGGACGGGCACTCGACGGGCTGCAGCAGGCACTCGACCACGGCGACGCCTGCCTGGCGGTCGCCGACATCGACTGGGCCCGCTTCGCCCCGGGCTTCACCGCCGTCCGGCCCAGCCCCCTGCTGTCCGCGATACCCGAGGCGGCGCCCCGGCCCGCCGACGGCCCGGGACCGCGCGAGGCGCTCGCGACCCTGCCCGACGAGGACCGGCTGCCGGCCCTGCTCGACCTGGTCCGGAACCAGGCGGCCGCGGTGCTCGGCCACGGCAGCGCGGACAAGGTGGACGCCACCCGGCCGTTCCGTGACCTCGGCTTCGACTCCCTGATGGCGGTCGACCTGCGCAACGTCCTCGGCGCCGCCACCGGCCTCGCCCTGCCCGCGACCGTCGTGTTCGACCACCCGAACCCCCAGGCGCTGGCCAGGTTCCTGGACACCGAACTCGGCGGCACCGCCGTCACCCGGGTGCTCGCCGACCTGGTCCGGCTGGAGAGCGCCCTGCCCCGCCTCGACGCCGACGCCCTCGACACCGAGGTGCTGGGCCGACTGGAGGCCCTCCTCGCGGCCGCCCGCGCCGCCGCCGGGAGCCATGGACCCCACGGCTCCCACGAATCCGACGAATCCGCCGAGAGCCCCGTGCTGGACAGCGCGGACGACCTCTTCGCCTACATCGACCAGAAGTACGGAACCCGCTGAACATGAGCAACGAACAGAAGCTTCTCCAGTACCTCAAGCGGGTCACGGCCGACCTGGACGACGCCAACCGGCGCCTGCGGGACACCGAGGACCGCAGCCACGAGCCGATCGCGATCGTCGGCATCGGCTGCCGCTTCCCCGGCGGTGTGCGCTCGGCCGAGCAGATGTGGGACATGCTGGCGGCCGGGACCGACACCCTGGCGCCGTTCCCCGAGGACCGCGGCTGGGACCTCGCGGCCCTCTACGACCCGGACCCGGACAGGGCCGGCACCAGCTACGTCCGAGAGGGCGGATTCCTCGACGGCGCAGCCGACTTCGACCCCGCCTTCTTCGGCATCAGCCCCCGCGAGGCGCGGGCCATGGACCCGCAGCAGCGGGTGATGCTCGAAGTCGCCTGGGAGACCCTCGAAGGCGCGGGCCTCGACCCGACGGCCCTGCGCGAGAGCCGCACCGGCGTGTTCATGGGCACCAACGGCCAGGACTACGGCTCCCTGTTCGGCGGGCAGCCCCCCGAGGAGGGGCTGGAGGGGTACGTCGGCACCGGCAACGCCGCGAGCGTCCTGTCCGGCCGCCTCTCCTACGTGCTCGGCCTCGAAGGGCCCGCGGTCACGGTCGACACCGCCTGCTCCGCCTCCCTGGTGTCCCTGCACCTGGCCGCCGAGGCGCTGCGCCGTGACGAGTGCACCCTGGCGCTGGCCGGCGGTGTCACGGTGATGTCCACCCCGCGCGTCTTCGTCGAGTTCAGCCGCCAGCGCGGGCTCGCCTCGGACGGCCGCTGCAAGCCCTTCGCGGCCGCCGCGGACGGCACCGGCTGGGGCGAGGGCGCGGGCCTGCTCCTGTTGGAGCGGCTCTCCGACGCCAAGCGCAACGGCCGCCGGGTGCTGGCCGTCATCCGCGGCTCCGCGGTGAACCAGGACGGTGCCTCCAACGGGCTGACCGCCCCCAACGGCCCCGCCCAGCAGCGCGTCATCCGGCAGGCGCTCGCCAACGCGCGGCTGACCGCCGACCAGATCGACGCGGTGGAGGCCCACGGCACCGGCACCCGGCTCGGCGACCCGATCGAGGCGCAGGCGCTGCTCGCCACCTACGGCCGCGGGCGCTCCGAGGAGCGGCCGCTGTGGCTGGGCTCGGTGAAGTCGAACATCGGGCACACCCAGGCCGCGGCGGGTGTGGCGGGTGTGATCAAGATGGTCCTGGCGATGCGGCACGGTGTGCTGCCGCGGACGCTGCACGTCGACGAGCCGACCCCGCACGTCGACTGGTCGGCCGGCGCGGTCCGGCTGCTGGCCGAGGCCAACCCGTGGCCGGGCACCGACGCGCCGCGCCGGGCCGGCGTCTCCGCCTTCGGTGTCAGCGGCACCAACGCCCACCTGATCCTCGAACAGGCCCCGCTCGACGAGGAGTCGAACGAGCCGGCCGAGCCGACCGGCCCCCGGCCGTCAGCGGTGCCGTGGATCCTCTCCGCGAAGACGCCCGAGGCCCTGCGCGCCCGGGCGGAGCAGCTGCGCGCCCACGTCGAGGCCAACCCGGGACTGTCGGTCGCGGACCTCGCCCACTCGCTCACCCTGGCACCGCTGTTCGAGCAGCGGGCCGCCGTCACCGCGACCACGCGCGAGGAGTTCCTCGCGCGGCTGGCCGCCCTCCCGGAGGGCGTGACCGCCGTTTCCGGCAGGACGGCGTTCCTGTTCACCGGTCAGGGGTCCCAGCGGCTGGGGATGGGCCGGGAGTTGTACGGGATGTTCCCGGTGTTCGCGGGTGCGTTCGACGCGGTGTGTGCGGAGTTGGACGGGCATCTGGGCGGTTCGGTCCGGGATGTGGTGTTCGGTTCGGATGCCGAGGTGTTGAACCGGACGGTGTGGGCGCAGGCGGGGCTGTTCGCGTTGGAGGTGGCGCTGTTCCGTCTCCTCGAAGCCTGGGGTGTCACGGCGGATCTGCTGTTGGGGCACTCGATCGGTGAGGTCGTGGCGGCGCATGTGGCGGGGGTGTTCTCGTTGGAGGACGCTGCCGTGCTGGTGGCGGCGCGTGGCCGGCTGATGCAGGCGCTGCCTGCCGGTGGCGCGATGCTGGCGGTGGCGGTCGACCCGCAGACGGCCGGGGAGCTGCTCGCCGGTTGCGAGGGTTCGGTCGATGTCGCGGCGGTGAACGGCCCGCGTTCGGTGGTGCTTTCGGGCGATGCCGGGGCGGTCGAGGAGATCGAGCGGGTGGCGAAGGCGGCCGGTCACCGGGTCAAGCGTCTGTCGGTGAGCCATGCCTTCCACTCGCCGCTGATGGAGCCGATGCTCGCCGAGTTTGGCGCGGTCGTCAGCACCCTGAAGGCGGCCGAGCCCCGAATCCGGATCGTCTCCAACGTGACCGGCGCCCTCGCCACCGCCGAGGAGTTGACCAGCCCCGACTACTGGGTGCGCCACGTCCGCCAGGCGGTGCTGTTCCACGACGGCGTGCGCACCGCGTCCGAGCTGGGCGCCACCCGTTTCGTCGAGCTCGGCCCGGACGGCGTCCTGACCGCCCTTGCCCAGGACTGCCTGAGCGAGGCCGACGGCCACGCCTTCACGCCCCTCCTCCGCCGCGACCGCGAGGAGACCCTCGCGGCGATGTCCGCGCTCGGCGACCTCTTCACCCACGGTGTCGTCCCCGACTGGCCGGCGGTGTTCACCGGCCGCCGCGTCGACCTGCCGACGTACCCCTTCCAGCGCGGGCGCTACTGGACGACCGTCGACCGCGTGGGCGACGTCGCCTCCGCGGGCGTGCTCCCGGTCGGGCACCCGCTGCTCGGCGCGATGGTGGTGCTGGCGGACGACGACCAGGTCCTGTTCACCGGACGGCTGTCGGTGAGCACCCATCCCTGGCTGGCCGACCACGCCGTCTCCGGCACCGTCTTCGTGCCCGGAACCGCCTACGTGGAGCTGGCCGTTCGCGCCGGTGACCAGGTGGGCTGCGACCGCATCGACGAGCTGACCATCGAGTCCCCGCTCGTCCTGCCCGAGCAGGGCTCCGTCCAGCTCCAGGTCAGCGTCGGCCGCCCCGACGCGCAGGGCACCCGCCCGCTCAGCTTCCACTCGCGGCACGGCGACGAGCCCTGGACCCGGCACGCCACCGGCCGCCTGGGCCTCGCCACGCCCACCCTTTCCGCCGGAACCGCCGGAACCGCCGGCCTCACCGTCTGGCCCCCGCAGGACGCCGAGGAGGTGTCGATCGAGGGGCTCTATCCTCATCTGGCCGAGGCGGGCTTCGGCTACGGCCCGGCCTTCCAGGGGCTGCGCGCGGTGTGGCGGCGCGGCCAGGAGGTTTTCGCGGCGGTGGAGCTGCCGCAGGAGCGGGAAGCCGGCCGCTTCGCCCTGCACCCGGCACTGCTCGACTCGGCCCTGCACGCCGTGGGACTGGGCGAGTTCGTCACCGACAACCGGCCCAGCCTGCCCTTCTCCTGGTCCGGCGTCACCCTTCACGCGACCGGTGCGTCGGCCCTGCGGGTCCGGCTGTCCCCGGCGGGCTCCGATGCCGTCGCCCTGGATGTCGCGGACGCCACGGGCGCGCCCGTCGCCACCGTCGAGGAACTGGCCCTGCGCCCGGTGTCCGGGCAGCAGCACAGCGGCCGCAGCGACGCGCTGTTCCGCGTCGACTGGGTGGCCCAGCCGCTCCCCGAGGTAGTCGACCAGGCCCTCTGCCGGGTCGCTTCGGTCGAGGAGCTGCTGGCCCTCGACCCGGTGCCGGCCACCGTGCTGGTGTCCTGCGATCGGGTGGGCGAACTCCTCGCCGACGTCCACGGCGCGACCCACGGCGCTCTGGCCCTCCTGCAGGCCTGGCTGGCCGACGCCCGCCACCAGTCCTCCCAGCTGGTGTTCGTCACCCGTTCCGCCCTGGCCGTCCGGCCCGGCGAGGGGGTGAACGGCCTGGAGCAGGCGGCGGTCTGGGGCCTCGTCCGGTCGGCCCAGGCCGAGAACCCCGGCAGCTTCCGCCTGGTCGACCTGGACGGCGACGCCGATTCCGGCTCGGCCCTGGCGGCCGCCCTGACCCTCGACGAGCCGCAGCTCGCGCTGCGCGGCGGGCAGGCGTTCGCCCCCCGCCTCGCCCGGGCGACGGACACGCCGGAGCAGGCGTCCCCCTGGGACGGCGAGGGCACCGTACTGATCACCGGCGGCACCGGCGGGCTCGGCGGCCTGCTGGCCCGGCACCTGGCCCGGGAGCACGGCGTCCGGCAGCTGCTGCTGACCAGCCGCCGCGGACCGGCCGCCGAGGGCGCCGCCGAACTCGTCGAGGAACTCGCGGCACTCGGCGCCTCGGCCCGGGTCGTGGCCTGCGACGTCACCGACCGTACGGCGCTGGCCGAGCTGCTGGACGGCATCCCGGCCGAGCATCCGCTGGCGGCCGTGGTCCACACCGCGGGCGTGCTGGACGACGGGGTGATCGGCTCGCTGACCCCGGAGCGGGTCGACACGGTGCTGCGCCCGAAGGCGGACGCCGCCTGGCACCTGCACGAGCTCACCGAGGAGCGCGGGCTCTCCGCCTTCGTCCTGTTCTCCTCCGCCTCCGGTGTCTTCGGCGCCCCCGGCCAGGGCAGCTACTCCGCGGGCAACGTCTTCCTGGACGCCCTCGCCCAGTACCGCCGCGGCCTCGGCCTGCCCGCCACCTCGCTGGCCTGGGGCCTGTGGGCCGAGGGCAGCGGCATGGGCGGCCGGCTCGCGAGCGGCGACCGGGAGCGCATCACCGGCTCCGGCCTCGCCGCGCTCTCCGCCGCGGAGGGCCTGCGGCTGTTCGACCTGGCGCTGGGCACGGACGAGGCGCTGCTGGTGCCGACGCCCCTGGACCTCCGGTCGCCCGGCGGCCCGGTGGCGGTGCCCGCGCTGCTGCGGGGCCTGATCCGGGTTCCGGTCCGCCGTACCGCCGCCGCGGTGGCGGCCCCGGCGAACCGCACCGACTGGTCGGAGCGCACCCTGCTGGACCTCGTGCACACCCAGGTGGCCGCGGTCCTGGGCCACGCCGCCGTGGATGCGGTGGCCGTCGACCGGGCCTTCACGGAACTCGGTTTCGACTCGCTCACCGCCGTCGAGCTGCGCAACCGCCTCACCGCCGAGACCGGACTGCGCCTGCCCGCGACCCTGATCTTCGACCACCCCAGCCCGGCGGCCCTGGTCCGGCACCTGTGCGCCGAGCTCGTCGGGGAGCCCGCCCGGGATGCCGCGGCCGAGCGGCCCGCCGTCCCGGGCGGCCCGGTCGACGACGACCCGGTCGTGGTCATCGGCATGGCCTGTCGCTACCCGGGCGGCGTCCGCTCGCCCGAGGACCTCTGGGACCTGGTGGCGGCCGGCCGCGACGGCATCGGTGCCTTCCCCGAGGACCGCGGCTGGGACCTGGACGGACTGTTCGACCAGGACCCGGACGCGCCGGGCCGCTCGTACGTCCGCGAGGGCGGCTTCCTCCACGAGGCGGGCGAGTTCGACGCGGGCTTCTTCGGGATCTCGCCGCGCGAGGCCCTCGCCATGGATCCGCAGCAGCGGCTGCTGCTGGAGACCGCCTGGGAGGCCTTCGAGCGGGCCGGGCTCGACCCGACCTCCGTCCGGGGCACCAGCACCGGCGTGTTCGCCGGCGTCATGTACCACGACTACGCGAGCGGCCTCGGCGAGGTGCCCGAGGGCGTGGACGGCTACCTCAGCACCGGCAACGCGGGCAGTGTGCTGTCCGGCCGCATCTCCTACGCCCTCGGACTGGAGGGCCCGGCCGTCACGGTCGACACCGCCTGCTCCTCCTCCCTGGTCACCGTGCACCTCGCGGCGCAGGCCCTGCGCCAGGGCGAATGCTCGCTGGCGCTCGCCGGAGGGGTGACCGTCATGGCGACGCCCACCACCTTCGTGGAGTTCTCCCTCCAGCGCGGGCTGGCCTCGGACGGCCGCTGCAAGTCCTTCGCGGCCTCGGCGGACGGTACCGGCTGGGGTGAGGGCGTGGGACTGCTGCTGCTGGAGCGGCTGTCGGACGCGCGGCGCAACGGGCACCGGGTGCTGGCGGTGATCCGTGGTTCGGCCGTCAACCAGGACGGCGCGTCCAACGGTCTGACCGCCCCAAACGGCCCCGCCCAGCAGCGGGTGATCCGGCAGGCCCTCGCCCAGGCCAAGCTGACCTCCGACCAGATCGACCTGGTCGAGGCACACGGCACCGGGACCAAACTGGGGGACCCGATCGAGGCGCAGGCGCTGCTCGCCACCTACGGCCGGGAGCGCCCCGAGGACCGCCCGCTGTGGCTGGGCTCCCTCAAGTCGAACATCGGGCACACCCAGGCGGCGGCCGGTGTCGGCGGCATCATCAAGTCGGTGATGGCCATCCGCGGCGGCCTGATGCCCAGGACCCTGCACGTCGACGAGCCGAGCCCGCACATCGACTGGTCCTCGGGCGCGGTGTCGCTGCTGACCGAGGCCCGGCCCTGGGAGACCGCCGGTGAGCCCCGCCGTGCGGCGGTGTCCTCCTTCGGGATCAGCGGCACCAACGCCCACGTCATCGTGGAGCAGGCGCCCGCGGACCCGGCCGCCGAGCCGGCGGGCGAGGCCCCGGCCCCGGTCCTGCACGACACGGCGCTGCCCTGGGTCCTCTCGGCGAAGTCCGCCGAGGCGCTGCGCGCCCAGGCCCGCGAACTGGCCGCCCATCTGGAGGCGCACCCGGAGCGGTCCGCCGCGGACGTCGGACTGTCCCTGGCGACGGCCCGTACCGCCTTCGAGCACCGGGCCGCCGTGGTGGCGGCCGACCGGGAGGGGTTCCTCCAGGGCCTGGCCGCGCTGGCCGCCGCGGAGCCCGTCGAGCACCTCGTCACGGGGAGCGCCCGTACGGCTGCCAAGCCGGTGTTCGTGTTCCCGGGTCAGGGGGCGCAGTGGGTGGGGATGGCGGTGGAGTTGGCGGGGGTGTCGCCGGTGTTCGCTGCGCGGCTTT
>NZ_JBIWPL010000058.1:0-12845 GCF_044768255.1 Kitasatospora sp. NPDC101157
CCGGGTACGGGCCGTACTCGCCGATCGGCAAGTACGGCTCGATCAACACCCACTCCGCATCCGTCAGTTGCGCTCGCGTCACACACCACGGTCTATCGCATCAGGACCCACCGCGAAGGTAAATCACACAGATTGATCACGACCGAATACGTGCCCTAGTACTCCAGTGCGACTTCGTGATCTATCCGGTCGCGGTGGCGGCGAGCCCTCGCTGGCAGCAGCTCAGGATCGCGCGGGTCAGGAGTGAAAGCGGATGCGGACCATAAGGGCGTCCTCGGCGAGAGCGTCGAGGTAGCGGTCGGCAAAGTCGAAATACCGGTGCCCGACGAGCGCTCCCGGTTCGAGGGCGTTTAGGGTGCCGTCGAGCCACTCGCCGTCGAGGGTGAGCAGGACGTTCGTCGGCACCACGCGGGAGGCTACCCGGCGGACGTACTGTTCACGGCCGCCGGTGAAGTGGGCGACCGGATCCGACACCCTGGTCCACCAAGGCGCCTGGAGGTCGCCAGCTCGCCAGGCGGCCGCGGCCCGGATGAGCGGCTGCTCGTAAAATGCCGCGTAGGCCCTGTTCCCCGCGTCCGGGCCGGGCGGAACCGACTCGGTCATCGCTCGTTGCGACAGCGCGGGCTCGAAGTCGGCGCTGAAGGCGGCCCAGCCATCCCAGTCCGCGCCGGCCGCATCCGCCGCCGGCGCGCGGTCGCGGTCCAGGTCCAGCAGGCCGCGCGGACCGCCGTCGCAGCGCTCGGCCGGCTGTGACGGCCGCAGGCTGCCGTCGGACCAGAGCGGGTTGCGTGCCAGCCGCAGATCGGCCTCGTATCCGGCACGGACCGCCAAGCCAGCTGCGCCATCGCCGCCGAAGATGTGCCACCAGTCCCACTCGCCCTGCCAGACGCCGCCCGACGGGATCTCGGCGTCATACCAGAACGGTGCCATCGCGGCAGCCAGCGCGTCCGGTACGTCGGCGGGGTCGGTGGGAGGCAAGCAGACAGTGAGCATGTCTCGGGTCATGGACGCGCTTTCGTTGGTGGGCGGCGTAGATCGCCGGAGTCGGCCGTAGCGTAGCGGGGGCGCTGGTGTGGCCTCATCGCAATTTCCGCCGTCCCCGCCCCTTGCCGCCGTCGCCGCCCCCTCCCCGACACAACAGCCGAACAACGCTCGTAGCGAGGCCGCAGGAGGTGAGGGTGCTGCTTCTGGGCTGCGCGGGTGAGAACCGCAGGCGCGATGATCGGGGGTTGTGTGGACTCTTGAAGATCGTATGGTGGCCGTGGGCCGTGGCATAGACGCCGCCCGCTGGCAGGCGATGTTCGAACAGGCCATGGACCGGATCGCGGGTCGGTTCAGACGGGTTGAGCCGCGTGCCACTGCCCGTGCCTTCGTACTCGCCCTGTTGTCCAGCGTCGAGCGGAAGAACTGCTGGAGGCTGGCCGAACAAGCCGGCCATGCCCGCCCAGGGCCGATGCAACGGCTACTCCGAAGCACCCGCTGGGACGCCGACGCGGTCCGCGACGACGTCCGCGTCTACGTCCTCGAACACCTCGGCACCGACGACGGCGTCCTGATCGTGGACGAGACAGGCTTTCTGAAGAAAGGCACCGCCTCGGCAGGCGTCCAGCGGCAGTACACCGGCACCGCGGGCCGGATCGAGAACACTCAGGTCGGTGTCTTCCTCGCCTACGCCTCCAGCAGAGGACGGGCGTTGATTGACCGTCGGCTCTACCTGCCTGACGCGTCGTGGTGCCAGGACACGCAGCGCCGAACCCGGGCTGGGGTGCCCGACCAGGCGGAGTTCGCCACCAAGCCCACGCTGGCCGGGCAGATGATCGCAGCAGCACTGGACGCCGGGGTCCGCGTCTCCTGGGTGACCGGCGACGAGGCCTACGGCCAGGACCCCGGCCTGCGCGCCCTGTTGGAGTCCCGTGGGATCGGCTACGTCCTGGCCGTCGCGTGCAGCACGCGGGTGCGAATCAACCAGGGGCGGACCGCTGCCCGCGCGGATGCCGTGGCCAACCGGCTGCCGGCCTCGGCCTGGCACCGGCAGAGCGCCGGAGCCGGGGCGAAGGGGCCGCGCTACTACGACTGGGCCTGGATCGAGACCGGCACCGACGGACATCGGCACCTGCTGATCCGCCGAAACCCAAGCAGCGGCGAACTCACCTTCTACCTGTGCTGGTCCCCACGACGGGTGCCACTGTCCGAACTGGTTCGGGTGGCCGGGACCAGGTGGTGTATCGAGGAGTGCTTCCAGGCCGCGAAAGGCCAGGTCGGACTGGACCACTACCAGGTCCGCAACTGGACCGCCTGGCACCGGCACATCACCCTGGCCATGCTCGCGCTGGCCTTCCTCGCCGCCCTCGCAGCCGACGCGACACCGGCCAGGCCCGCCGACCCGAACCGCCGCTCCCGCAGCACCGACCCGATCGACCTGACCGTCCCAGAGATCCGTCACCTGCTCGGCACGCTGCTGAACCCGCGAAGCACATCCCCACGCAGGCTGCTGAACTGGTCAAACTGGCGCAGACACCACCAGGCCACCGCCCGCCGCAGCCACTACCAACAACGGCTCGCCCCCACCGCGACCGGATAGATCACGAAGTCGCACTGGAGTACTAGAACCAACGCCGTTCAGTTAGGCGTGACGCTCGCTTGTCAAGGCCGGTAGGCAAAGCAGCGGAGCTGCCGTAAAAGAGGGCTGTCACTCCAAGACATCCTCACCACGGGAGCTCCGCTGTTGGAACAGGCTGCCATAGCGCGGACGGTCGGGGTAGCCGCCGGGGCGTTCGCGCCTGGCCATATCGGCGAGTTGACCCGGATCGTTCCCTTCGAGATGGTCGATGAGGTACTGGCCGAGACGAGCACGGTCCAGCAGCGGGTCAGGCTGGTGCCGGCGCGGGTCACCGTGTACCTGCTGCTCGCGGGGGCATTGTTCGCCGAGCTGGGCTACCGGCAGGTCTTCGACCGTATGTGCGCCGGTCTGGCGGGCCTCGCGCCCGCCAGACCGACTGCCAGCGCGTTACGGCAGGCCCGCCAACGTCTGGGGCCGGCACCGTTGAAGGTGCTGTTCGACCTGGTCCGTGGCCCGGTTGCCACGACCGCGGCCCAGGCCCGGTGGCACGGCTGCTGGTGGTGGCGGTCGACGGCACGCTGCTGCCGGTCCCGGACACCCCGGCCAACCTTGCGGTGTTCGCCAAACACCGGTGCAACAACGGGGCCGGAGGCTACCCGCAGGTCCGGCTGACCGCACTCGTGGCCTGCGGAACCAGGGCAGTGATCGGGGCGGTCTTCGGACCGGCCACCATCGGCGAACTGGAATACGCCGGCCGGCTGACGGGCGATCTGCGCGCCGGGATGCTGTTACTGGGCGACCGGAACTTCGCCGCCGCCGATCTGCTCAACCGCTTCGCCGCCACCGGCGCAGACCTGCTGGTGCGGTGCAAGGCCGGACGCAGGTTGCCGGCAGTGGCCCGCTGCCGGGACGGATCGTTCCTGGCCCGGCTCGGCGCGCTGACCGTCCGCGTCATCGACGCCGAGATCAGCATCATCACGTCACGAGGTGCCCACATCGGCCACTACCGGCTGCTGACCACTCTCACCGACCCGTCGGCCCACCCGGCCCGCGAACTCATCCGGCTCTACCACGAGCGCTGGGAGGTCGAAACGGCCTACGCGGAACTGAAATCCACCGTCCTGGGAGGACGGGTCCTGCGCGCCCACACCCCAGCCGGGATCGAGCAGGAGGTCTGGGCACTGCTGGTCGCGTATCAAGCACTGAGGACCGCGATGACGGACGCAACCGACAGCATCGCGGGGACCGACCCAGACCGGGCCGGTTTCACCGTCGCCCTGTCTGCCGCCCGCGACCAGCTCGTGCTGGCCGCGGGAATCATCGCCGACACCACAATCGACCTGGTCGGAATCATCGGCCGCCAAGTGCTGGCCCAGCTCCTGCCCGAGCGGCGGGTCCGCACCAAAGACCGCATCGTCAAACGAGCGATCTCCAAGTACAACGCCCGCGGGCCCGTCATCGACCGAGCCACCTACAAGGCCACCATCAGCATCAACATGCTCACAACCGACCCTTGACGCGGACCAGACCGCCCTAACTGAACGGCGTTGGTACTAGAACACACGCATCTCGCCAAAGAGCAGCCGGCGAACGCCAGCACGCCACAGCTGGCCAAGGTGGCCGATGCCCGTGCGGCCGCGCTAGCGGTCAGCATGCACGGGATCGAGCGGCGGGTGACGGCCATCGAGGAGTACGCCCGGCACGTCGCCGAGGTCGAAGGTCGGTACGCGGAATGGTGTCGAGCCCAGCAGCTCACCCATGGGACCCAGGACGTGCTGGCCTTGCTGGCTCGCACTGCCGCTGACGACCTGGCGGTGGCCGAGTTGGAGGGGCTGACGGCGGAAGCCGCCCTCGTGGCCCAGGCGTTGTGTGCCTCAGTGGAGTCGGCTCGCAAGGCTGGTGACCGTGCCCTTCCTCTTCCTGCCCAGGCCGCTGGTCGTGGGCAACCGTGAGGAGCCTTGGGCACCTGGGCATGCTGGCTTTGTTCGTTTACCCTGGGCGCCGGACCGATCACGCAACTGGTGTGACTGAGGGGGGCTTTGATGCCAGGGTTCGGAGTGAAACCGCAGGATCTACGGAACGCGGACACCGCCGGCAGTGCGGTGGCGGCGGGGATGCGCCAGGACTGGAAGCAGGACTTTGCCCACGTGCCGGAGCTGGTCCTGCCGAACTGGCAGCTGGCGGCCCCCGCGGCAAGCGCGCTCCAGCATCTGGGCAGCTACATCGATGGGGTGGCCGCGGCCGCGTTGGAGCGGGCTGCCAATACCCTGAGCAGCGTTGCCGATGCCTACGAGCACGTTGACACAACGGCGGCCGCGTCGCTGGGGGCGCCGGGTGCGCCCGGAGGTCAGGGCTGATGACCGCCTACTACTGGGGGATGCTCAAAGTAGCTGACTTCGGCGGTCTGACGACGACCGCGAACGCGCTGACCGCGTACGAGGGCCACTTCAAGCACCGGATCGCTGAGTGGCGCAAAATGCTGCAGGACCTGGCCGACTGCGGCTGGCACGGTGAGGCCCAGCAGGCGGCGGACGACGCGCTTCGGCACCGCACCAGCCAGCTCTATGTGCTGGAGCAGCTGATCGAGGACCTGCGGGTGATGCTGTCGGATGCCGCCGACAGTCTCCTGGTGCTCCAGACGCGGCAAAAGACACTCGTCGAGACGGCGGCCGCCAGTGGCTTGCAGATCCTCGACGGGGGCGTGGACACGGCTCCGACGGTGCAGATCCTGCCGCCGAGCAAGAGCGACGAGGGCGGGCAGCACGACCCCGAGTGGCTCAAGGCGATGGAGACGACCCGCGACCGGCTTGCCAAGGAAATCGGTGACCTGTCGACGGAGGTGAAGGGCGTCGACGACTCGGTGGCGGCGGCGCTGAGTCGTATTGACCATACGTTCCAGACCGGTTGGGCTGTTCTGCCCGACGAAGTCGTGGAGGAAGCCGACAAGGACGCCGGTGCGATCGACAAGGCGACTGATGGCAGGATCGGGGTCCCGTCGCCGATGGACCCTGCGGGCAACGCGAAGTGGTGGGCTTCGCTGCCCGAGTCCACGCGCCAGCAGCTGATCCAGGACCACCCGGGTGAGATCGGGGGCTTGTCCGGCCTACCCGCCGCCACCCGGGACCAGGCCAACCGCTTGTTTCTTCCCCGGCTGCGTGAACAGATCGCGAAGGATCTCAGCGACGAGAACCCGGACTTGCGCGCGAACCCGAAGCTGCACGTGACCCAGGCCAACCTGGACGGCCTGGACGCCCTGCAGAAGCAGATCGACACCAAGACGGTCCCGCCTCAGCTGCTGCTCGGACTTGGCGATCCGGTGAACCAGAACGTCTCGACGGGTGCCGTCCTCGCGTACGGCAATCCCGATACCGCCACCAACATCGCGGCCTACGTACCGCCGCACCCCGCGGTGGGCACGCTCGCCGCCGACACCGCCACCGCGCGGGGCCTGGCCGTTGCAGCAGGGAAGGCGGATCCCGCGCATCCCACGGCGGCACTGGTCTTCGTCAGTCTCGGTGCGCCAGCGGACCCGATGCTGACGCCCAGCTCGCTTCCGGGGCGGCCGCTGCGCGAAGGAGGGGCGTCGGGTACGTTCCAGGGCCTCGCGGTCTCACACCAGGGCAGGAAAGCGATCGCGAGCGAGGTTTCGGCGGTGCCGCAGGATCAGGGTTCCGGTTTCGCTGTCGCCCGCGTTCCGCTGGACAGGTACGTGCCCGGCGTCGTGGACCCGTGCACGCCGGATGCGGTGGTGGCGAGGACGCCGGGCGGCATCGAGGACCCAGCTTCCCACCACGCCATCGTCAACGCGATTGTCGGCCGCGGGTAGGCGGCACTCGGGGGGCGAACCTGGCCCGTACGACGCCCCAGTCGTCGTACGGGCCAACCAGGTGCGCCTTACCCGGCCAGAGTGCTGGCGGTGGCCGGCGAGGGCACGGTCCTCCCGAGCCGGGGCTGCTGAGCAGACCGGCCACGTCCTCGCGATGGCCGGTGCCTCCCACGGCCGGGACCGCAGGTCTCCCCTTGTCCCCGCAGTCCCGGCCGGCTGCACCGGAGCGCTCTCGGAGCGATCCGTCAGTGGCCGAAGAGACTTGATAGGGGAACAGGATCGGGCTTTATAGTCCGACGGGTGTACTTGTGCTATGTCGACGACTCGGGCTCCGACAGGATCCGCACCCTGACCGGCCTCCTGGTGCCGGCCTCGGGCTGGGGGGACTTGCTGCACTGCTGGTTGGAAGGCCGGCGGGAGGTTGAGTCGGAGTGGGGCGTTCCCAAGAACACCGAGCTGCACGCGGTGAAGCTGGTCAAGGGCCGGGGCCAGTTCTGCTCGACCCCGGAGCAGGAGGCCAGGTTCCACAAGCGGAGCCGGATTGCCGCGCACGAGATGCTGCTCAAGCGCCTGGCACGGTGTGAGAGCCTGACCGTCACCACGGTGGCGTGCCGCACCAGCGTGCTCCCGGATGTCTACACATGCTTTGTCGAGCACCTGGAGGAGTGGGCGGCCGCCCAGGACACCCACGTGATGGTGGTCCTGGACGGTAACCCGGGCCCGGCGGACACGGACGGGCTCTCCGCGCAGGAAGCGAGCGAGGCGTGGCGGCACGCGGTACGCAACGCCGCCCCATACCGGGGCGTGCACCGCAGCCTGCCGCTGGCGTCCCGCAGGGTCCTGGAAGACCCGATCATGCAGGACAGCGCCCACAGCCAGCTCATACAGGCAGCGGATATGGTCGCGTACGCCGCTTACCACCACCTGGCCTGTGGCGATCCTGCCCTGTGGCCGAAGCTGGCGCCCATTGGGTCGATGTCGCGTTCCTACCGCCGGCTCGCGCCGCGGTGGCTCGGCGACCCCGCAGGGGAAGGCATCGTGTGGAGGGACGTGGCCGGCGGTTCCTGAACCGCCCCCGGAAACGCAGAAACCCCCGGGAGAACCGGGGGCCTACGAGGTGCAAGATCCCCTGGGCGCTCTCGATCGAACGCATAGGACCTTGCCCGTCCATGGTCGCGGATCTGGCGAGCAATGGCAAGCTACTGCAAACAACGGCGAGATTCTGCAAGGAATGGCGGCGAACCGGCTTCGAACAAGCCGCTCGGAGTAGCCTCTGCCTGCCGTCTCTGCTACGTACCGTGACCAGGGGCTATTCGTTCACGAGGAGTTGCTGGAAGAGCGTGCAGTCCACGGCATGCCATTCGCGGACCATGATGTCGGAGCCGTCGCGGACGACCTCGAAGTGCCAGGGGTAGCAGTCGTGACAAGGCCAGATTTCGTACGGCGTGCCGTTGTCGTCGAAGGCGGGCAGGTCGATCGATCCGACGGGTGCGTTATCGGTGGTCTTGCGTGTGGGGGGGGCGACGTCACGGTGTCCTCGCTCTGGTCTGCTAGCGGGTGATGGGGAGGCGGTCCTGCCGGTTGGTGACGAGTGTGCGCCACCGGACGCGGACGGCTTCGGGGCCGTCGAGCCAGCGTGCGGGGGAGGGGAACTGGAGGGGGCGGCCGGCCATGAAGTGGGCGATGTCGGTGTAGTAGGCGTAGTCGTGGCCGCGGGTGAGCTGGTCGAGGTCGCGGATCGCGGCGTCCAGCGCGTTGTCGTCGAGGACGGCGTGGTGGAAGCAGAGGGCGAGGGCGAGGGTGGTGCGAGCGGCGCGCACGCCGGAGGCCCTGATCTCGGCGTCGAGGACGTCGGCGCGTTCGAGGATCGCGTCGCCGCCGGTGCCGGCGTCGCGCAGGAGGGCGGCGATGCGGGTGGTGAGGGTGGTGGCGCGCAGGTCGAGGCCGGCGAGGAGCTGGGCGGCGAGGTCGAGGTCGTCGTCGGCCATCTCGGGGTCGGTGAGAGCGCGGACGAAGGCGAGCTGGGCCTGGGAGGTGGCGCGCTCGCCGGCGACGCCGTGCTCTTCGGCGTCGGTGCGGGAGGCGGTGTAGTGGGCGGCGGCCTGGTCCATCTGGGCGTGGACCCAGGCGAGGTCGCCGAGGACACGGTGCTGGCGTCCGGACCAGCCCAGGGTCTGGGCGGCTTCGTGGGCGGTGGGGAAGTCGCCGTCGAGGCGGGCAAGGTGGACGAGGCCGCGTTGGGCTGCGGGGGCGAGGCGGGTGGTGCCGGCGGCGACCTGCTGCATGCCCTGGCGGGATGCGGCGCCGCGGCCGAGATCGCGGTGCGCCTTGGCCCGGTAGTAGAGCGCCATGTCGGTCAGGTCCTCGGGCAGCAGGCGGCTGTCGATAACGCGGGTGAGACGGTCGCCGGTGTGGGTGCGGTGTTCGCGCTGGCGGGCGGCGAGCGTGCTGAGGGTCTCCACCAGGGCGTCGGCCGGAGTGGCCAGCGGGGAGGCACCGCCCGGTGCGCCCGTGGAGGCCTGCCCGGCCGTGCTCGCAGGGGCAGGCGGGTCGAGGGGCTCCCAGATTGAGTCGGAGACGTACGCCCACGCGGCGTCGGCGAGCCAGCCGAGGTCGAGGCGATGGTCGCGGGCCAGGCGCAGCCCCTGGCGCAGGCAGCCGACCAGCAGTGCGCGGTCGCCGGTGCCGACGGCGGTCCACTGGTCGCCGAGGGCGGCGTAAGCGCGGTCGGCGGCGCGTTGCCAGTCCTGCTCGGACCAGCGGTCGTCGGTGCGGTCGTCGGCACTGCGCAGGGTGGAGCGGACCAGGGCGTGGAGGTGGTACGGCCACAGCGCTGCGGGGTCCTCGTGGACCAGGGGCCGCTCCACCAGGCGCAGGGCGGGCGCGTCGTGGCTCATGCCAGCCGCGGCGGTGGCGAGCGGGATGTCGAAGGCGTCCAGCAGGCTCACCGCGCGCAGCACGTGCCGTTCGTCGCCGGTGAGGTCCTGGAGGGTGCGGGCGACGAGGGCGGGGAAGTCGGCTTCGAAGTCTTCGGGGACCGGGGTGCGGGTACGGCGGATCTCCAGGAAACGCAGCGCGGAGAGGTCGAGGTAGAGCGGGAGGCCGTGGGAGCGGCGGGCGATGACGGCGCGGATGTCCGTGGGGATGAGGGGTTGGTCGTCGGGGGTGGTGAGCCGGTGGGCGAGGTAGTCCTCGCAGTCGTCCGCGGAGAAGTCGCCGATCAGCAGCTGCCTGGGGCCGGCGGCCGGGGCCGGGGTGCGGGCGCCGGGCACCAGTGGGGTGGAGGCGGGGGCGAGACCGGGCCAGGCGGCGGGCCCGGTGTAGTCGAGCTGGCCGCTCAGAGCTGGGTCGGCCCACTGCAGGCGGGAGCGGCCGGTGACGATGAACAAGGCGCCCGGCATCAGCCACACCACGCGCTGGAGCAGGCGTTCCAGGTCGCGGTGGGTGCGGTCGCCGACGTCCTCGAAACCGTCCAGCAGCACCACCGGCACTACCGACTTCTTTGCGGGCAGGCGGGCGATCTCCCACGCCAGCAGGTGCGGGTAGTACGACAGCGTGTCCAGGTCGGGCTCGGCCTCCAGCAGGTCCGCCAGGCGCACGCAACTGGCGAGCGCGCGGGCCTTCTCGTGCCGCTGGCGCAGTGCGGTGACCAGGGCGGCGGCGACCTGGCCGGCAGCGGAGCCGACGACACCGGGCAACGCGAGCTGCTGGGCGGCCTCGCCGACGGCGCCCTTGATCTGGCCGGGCAGGGCCTCACCCGCCATCGCAGCCAGGCCGCGGCGGCGCAGGTACTCCTCCAGCGGTTCGCCCGGATGCACAGTGTCCCAGTAGCGGCGCAGCGCGATGTCGAAGGCCGGCAGACCGCGGCCGACATGCCGGGCGAGTGACAGGCGCAGGGTGAGGACGAGCTGCTCGAAGTCGGTGCCGGCGGAGCGGGCCAGGTCGACGCGTACCGGCAGGAGGCGGGGGCTGTCAGGCCAGGCGGGCTCGCCCCATTGCGCGGGACGCCGGGCGGTGTCGGTGAGCGCGGCCTCCAGCTTGCGCGAGAGCGTGGACTTGCCGATGCCGCCGACCCCGTGGAAGACGATGACGTTGTGCCTGGGCGCCTCGAGGTCCTGGACGTCGAAGGCCGGATCGGTGATGCGGGTGAGGTGTTCGGTGAGCGCGGAGGCGACAGCGTTCCACTGCGCCTGGCGGTTGGTGAACGCCTCACCGGCGTCCACCTGCTCGTTCGAACCGAACAGCGCTCGTAGATCCCTCGCCACCGACGACTCCCCTTCCGCCCTGTCTGACCAGGCATCAACCTACGCCCCGCCGAAACCGTAGTCGGCCCCCGCGTTGAAGTGGGGGCCGCGCGGGCCGGACAATGACGTGACCGTTGCCGATCAGAGGTGGACCGTGCCCGACTCCCATCCCCAGGACAGCCCCGACTACTCAGGCCTGCCCGGATCGGGTCACGAGGACGCACAGGCCGTGGACGCCGTCCGGGCAGTCACGGCCTGGTATGCGGCCAGCATCGGAGCCGAGAGCTCCAAGCCTGATCCCGACCCGGACCGCATCGCCCGGTGGAGTGCAGCACTCAAGGACGTCGGCGCCGACCGGACCCGCCTGTGGTCGGCCGGCCCCGAGGAAGCAGCCGAGATCGCCGCCCGCTACCGCGCGCTGCTGCGGGAGCTGACGGGGCGGTAGTCGGCCGGCAGCGGCAGCGCGCGAGGGTTGGGGACCGCCCGGTCCAGACGGGGCGGCTGGAAGGCCGTCAGCATCAGCGGGCGGGCCAGCGCGGCGATCTCCTCCAGCTCGGCGCGGTGCTGGGGCAGTGCCCGGCGCAGCGCGGCGTTCGTCGCCAGGAACGCGGCCGCTTCCTGTTCGGTGTAGGGGCGGCGGCGTCCGGCGGCCAGTGCGACGGCGGGCTGCTCGCCGGTCGTCGGCGTGGCCCGGTCGCGGTGGCACAGGACCTTCCCCGCGCGGTCGATGACCAGCACAGTGTCGACGGCCTGGTGGTCCTGGGCGGCCGCGATGGCGTCGGCGACGCCGGCGAAGCAGGTGCTGTGCCCGGCGGCGGAGGTGAAACGGGCGGGAACGCCGTCCCTCTGGTTCATCGCGTAGCGCAGGGCCGTGCCCTGTCGGCTGTCCGCCTCGCGGGCGGCGATCACCACCACCTCGACCCGGTACCTGGCCCGGTGGAAAGCGGTGGCGGTGTCGAGGAACTCGTCGGCGCTGCCCGGGGCGATCTCGATGACCGCGTCACCTCCGCGCTCGCGCACGTAGGCCTCGGCCCGGCGGAACCAGGCCCGGTAGTCGGCGCGAACCGCCGCCCCGGCACCGCGCGGATCGGTGAGAAGCAGCCGGAAGTAGTCGGGGTGGAAGGCCTTGAAGTCATCGCCGACGAGGTGGGTGGTGCCCGGGCGCATTGCCCGCCCGACCATCTTGCTCACCCCGGTCTTCCCGACCCCGGGCTCGCCCATCACATAGACCACCACCGGTCCGTCCTGGGAGACGATCCCGGACAGCAGTCCGGGCACGATCAGGTTCTCGAACCTCGAGCGGTGCTCGGCTGCTCCCAGGCGGTGGTAGTCCACCCCAGGCGCGGTCCGCCGAGGCTGCGCGGTGCGCCGGACCGGCTCAGCTAGCGCCGCGCACCGCTCGGCGTCCCGGGAGACGGCGAGCAGCCGGTCGGCCGGAACGCTGGCTTCGGCGCGGACCAGGGCACGCTCGGCACGGGCCAGCGAGCGGCGAAAGGATGTCGTCTCCACCGCGTCCCACCAGCGGGAGCGCTCCCGCTCGACTGCGGCCGCAGCGCCGGGCGCTTTCGTCCACCGGCCGTCCACGAGCTCGTTGCCGTACAGGAGCTCCAGACCGCGCCGGACCACCGTGACACGGTCCACCAGGCGTTCTTCCTCCAGCACCGCCAGAGTCCGGCTCAACTGGCGGGCGCACTCATCGTGGTTGGCCCATGACACGTAGCGGCCGGCCCCGTCCTCGTCGCCGAGGTAGCGCTCCAGCACGCCGAGCTGACTCCACGCAAGAGCGCACGCCACTGCCACCACCTCGACCCGGTAGCCGGCTTCCCGGTAAGCCAGGCACTGCTTCCGCGCCTCGTCCTCGTCGGTGAGAGCGGTCTCCACCAGCACGTCCAGGCAGCGGGACCGGGCGTCGTTCTCGACAGCGGCCTGCCAGCGGCGGGTGTCCGGGCGGACCCTCACTCCGGCGGTGCGGACGTCCTCGTCCCGCAGGCGCTCGTAGTCCGGGTGCGAGGCCTTGTACAGGTCGGCGCCGACCCGCACGGCACCGCCGCGCAGGCCGAGGACCGGGTGGAGCAGATCGGCCAGGACGGTCTTGCCGCTGCCGGGAGGGCCCGCGACTAAGTGCTCCGTTCCGGAAGTCCTTCGGGGGTTGACACCGGAGAGCACAGGCACCGCCCTCCAACGTCCCGCCTGGGAGAAGTGTCGGAGCGCTGTG
>NZ_JBIWPL010000059.1:0-12540 GCF_044768255.1 Kitasatospora sp. NPDC101157
GCACCTGGCCTGATCCTCACACACGAGATCAGGTTCGCCAGCGCCGTCCCCTTTCATCGGCCACTGCAGACCTTCCAAATGAGATGACTTCTAAGCCGCTCGTTGACATCGCCGGGCCCATCGGCCGCCACGAGGAGGACTTCTTCGGGGCAGCCATGGTCTCGGGTCCTCTCATGAGACACATCTGAACCACTGTCACCATCCTCCGCATCTCGGGGGAACCTCAGAGCTGGCCCGCGAGGCCATGGACAGGGGGATCGCCGCGTTCGTGTCGGCCTCCACCGTGCGCCGCTGGCTGCGCGAGGACGCGCTCAAGCCCTGGCAGCACCACTCCTGGATCTTCATCACCGACCCCGGCTTCCGCCCCACGGCCGAACGCGTCCTGGACCTGTACGCCCGCATGTTCGACGGCGTCGTGCTGGGCGAGGACGAATACGTCATCAGCGCGGACGAGAAGACCTCCATCCAAGCCCGCTGCCGCTGCCATCCCACCCTCGCCCCGGGAAAGGCCCGCGCGATGCGCGTGAACCACACCTACGGACGCGGCGGCGCCCTGGCCTACCTGGCCGCCTACGACGTCCACCACGCGAAGGTGTTCGGCCGCACCGAACCACGAACCGGTATCGACCCGTTCATGAACCTGGTCACCCAGGTCATGAGCCAGGAACCCTACGCCACCGCCAAACGCGTGTTCTGGATCGTCGACAACGGCTCCTCCCACCGCGGCGCGAAGGCCGCAGCCCGCCTGGCCGCCGCCTTCCCGAACGCCGTCATGGTCCACACCCCGATCCACGCACCCTGGCTGAACCAGGTGGAGATCTACTTCTCCGTCGTGCAGCGCAAGGTCGTCACACCCAACGACTTCACCGACCTTGCCCAGGTCGGGGATCGGCTCCGAGCATTCGAAGACCGCTACAACGCCACGGCACAGCCGTTCCAGTGGAAGTTCACCACCTCCGACCTGGACGATCTGCTGGCCAGGCTCGACCGGCACACCGCCGATCACCAGGAAGAATCCTCGTTCCACCTCACCGCGTGATCAACCCCCGAAGGACTTCCAACACGGACCACTAAGAGCGCAACGGGAGCCTGCTGCGGCACCGCGCCCTTGGCCCCGACCGGCAAAATTTCCTCGGCCAGGACCTCGCCATGCTCAACCTCCGACAGGACTACCGGAACGATGGGCTGCTCCCTGCGCACTACCGCTCCGATCAACCGATCCGAATCCGCTGGGTGTGGCGGCAAGGAGATCCATCACCTACCCCCGGGGCAGACGCTCCATGGAGGTCTGCTGGCAGGTGATGCTATCGCTAGTTTGAAGCAGCTACCGACAGATAGAGCGTAATAAGTTCTTCATGGGCCAAGGTAAGAACTTATTTTGACGACCAGCCAGTCCGAGGCTAGCGTCTACAGCCACCGAGACGGGACCGGGCGCTGTCGGACTGAGAGGTTCATGCCGTGACTCTTGAGATCGATGCGTCCCGCCTTCGCGGCGTGACACGTACGAGCACCTACCTGGCCATCCGCAGCACCCAGGGCGGCCGTGAGGTCTACAACCTCCAGGTGCCGCTCGCGGACCTGCCGGTCATCCTTCCGGTGCCCGACCCTGACCGGCCGGATGAGGACAACCGCCGGGTGGACCGTACGCACGCGCGAGGGTTCGGGCAGTACCTGCACAACAAACCGGACTGGGTGGCGCCGGCACTTCTCGCCCGCGATGGCGGAGTCTGCGACTTCAGCCCCATCGAGGGCTCCGGAGGGCGCGTCGGCTACCTGGAGGTGCCGTGGGTGATCGGCACTGTTGAGTGCCTCAGCATCATCGACGGTCAGCACCGTGTACTTGGCGTCCACCTCGAGCAGGAACGCATTTCCCGCAGTCTCAACGACATCAACCGCGACCTGCGTAAGCGCATCAGCGAAGGCAGGACCGCGAAGTTGACGGCGGAGCGCGACGCGCTGATCTCGCAGATGAAGCGCCTCAACGAAGAGTTCGTTGGCCTCTCCGTCTATGTGGAGCGGGACTTCGTGAAGGCGCGGCAGATGTTCGTAGACGTCGCCGACAACGCCAAGGGCATGTCCGCGGCCGTGCGCGCCCGATTCGACGGATACAGGGTTGCAAACCGAACGCTCGACCAAGTCATTCGCCACGAGATGCTCCTGGGCCGCGTCGATCCCGAGCAGGACCGTATGACCTCGAAGAACCCCCACTTCATCGGTGCGAAGCATGTCGCAGACCTGACGCGCGCCGTCGTGGTCGGCCCCGGTGGCCGCATCAGCAAGCGGGTCGAAAGTGAGGTAAGCGACGCCGAGGTCATCGATGCCGTCACTGGATTTCTGGACGCCATCTCGGAATCGTTCACTGACCTTGCGCGCATGACCAATGGCGAGGTCGACCCGATCACCGTCCGCGCCACGTCCATGCTTGGTTCAGTCGGCATGCTCCGCGTTCTCGGCGGCGTCTACCGAGAGCTGAGCGAAGCCGGGGTCGGTCAGGACGGCATCAAGGCGTTCTTCGAGAAGCTAGACCGTCACATGGCTGCCCCGGTGGATGAGGACTCCGTGTGGCGCACCACGACAGCGAAAGAGCACTTCGAGCCGGACGCCAAGGCACCCATCATGCGTACCCAGAACCTGGTAGCCCTGACGAAGATCATCGTCAGCTGGTACGAGGAGGCGCCCGCCACCTTGTAGCGCTGCCGGGGGCGGCGGCCCCGTCGAACGCGCCCAGGAGCTCTTCGACGCCGTTGCGGACCTGGTCGACGTCCGCGGCTGCCCGGCCTGCCCCACCGCGCATCTGTGCACCCGCGACCCCGAGGCACAGCCGGTCTGACGCACACCAGTAGTTACAAGCCCGTGGCCTGGCGCAGCGGTGTCGATCCGTTTTACGGCCGTAAAGCGGACCCGAGAAGGGTGGGGTCTCCGGACTACCGGTCGGGTGCGCGTCCTCGATGGCGGCGAGCAGGGGGACGTGTACGGCGCCGGCGGCCGCGAGCTGGCCGGGTGCTGTTCTGTTCTGCTGGCCAGGGCCAAACCGCTGCACCAGTGATAGCGGTTTGGCCTACCCGGCGCGTCCGGGCTGCGAGACTGGTGATCATGACTGACCGCCGACCCCTCGCGGTGCCCGCCTTCTCCGAGGCAGCCACCGACGCGCCCCTGCCCGCCCAGTCCGGCGGGCGCCGGCTGCTGCCGGTCGAGCAGGGCGCCGACTTCCGCCAGCCGCCCGGCGAGACCGTGGCCGTACCCGCCCCGGCCCGCCGCCGCCTCTCGCCCGGCGGGCTGACCTTCTCCGACCCGGACCGGCAGATCTGAGCGGCCCTGGCCGTCCCGCCCCAGGCCGCTGCCCGAGTGTCTGTTTCGGGCGTTTTGCTGGGACGGATCTGGGACGGCCCTAGCTAAGACTGTCCCACCCTGTTTCGCCAGGTGTGGAGTGCTCCGCGGGGGGCTGGGACAGGGCTGGGGCATCGTGGCGGCTACCGGCCGGGCGGGGCGTCCTCGATGGCGGCGAGCAGGCGGGCGTGGACGGCGCCGGCCGCTTCGCGGGTGGCCGGTGGCCGGCTCATCGGCTGGACCGAGGTCTACGACGACAACACCTCCTGGATCGCCCTCATCAACGGCCACCCCGTCGCCGACGCCGCCGACAACCTCCCCCTGCTCTCTGCCAACCCCACCGACGCCCTCACACTGCTGCGCCTGGCCATCGCGCGGGACCTTGGCAGCCTCGCGCCCGGCTGGGTGCTCCCCCGTACCAGCGGGTGATCCGGGTCATGGACACGCCGGTCAGCCCGCCGCTCCGGTCCGCGCCGGATGGCCGCCGCCCCTGGCCCGGCCGGGGCAGCGGCCCCGTGTTGGCGGACCTGGTCGACGAGTTCGGCCGCTACGGCGGGGGCGGCCGCCGAGCGCGAGCGGGCCGCCGCCGAACCCGCAGCTGCCGAGGCGAAGCGCACCAGCTCCTGGTGGCGCCGGTCCTGACCCGGCCTGTCCCCGGGCACAGGCCGCTGACCTGCACTGGGGAGTTTGGCACCCCCGCTGACCTGCACTGGGGAGTTTCGCCTCGGGGCGGTGAGTTTTGCCCCGGGGCCGCCGGTGAGTTTGCCCGCCCGGGGCACGGCCGCCCCCGGCCGGAAACTCCCGGCCGCAGGTCAGGGGCGGTGAGTTTCGCCCCGGCGTGATGCATTCGGGTGGCGGCCGGGTTCGGCGCCGTGGTCGGGCGGGCAGAGCCTTCGGCATGACGACTCCCACCCGGGCCCGCCGCCGCCGCCGTCCGTCCGCACTGCCCGGCTGCCGGCCCCGGTCCCGCCGGGCGGGTGCTGCCGGACCTGGTCCAGCGAGCACCTCACTCAGGGCGGCCTGGTCGTCCGGACCACTTGGCACGAGCCCGCCTGCCCGGCCTGGGCACGGCGACGATGACCAGATCGGCTAGCAGGGCCGCGTTGCGCCGAGTGTGGCGGGTGCGGCTGGACCTCGAAGAGCTCGTCCTGAGGGTGACGGGAGATGTCCCTCCTGTGAAAAGATCGTCGCCACCCGAAGAGATGCTGCTGGGGGGCACATGGCAGACAAGACGGCTCCGTTCGAGGCATCGGCCTCCGCGGTCGGCTATGTGTACCAGCTGCGCAAGGCTCTCCATGCCTGCCTCGAACGTCACGTCCGGGGGCTGGAGTGGGGGATCGCGATCGAGGCAGGCGACGACGTTGAGGAGGTCGTCGAAGGCGGTCGGGTCTACTACCAGCTCAAGCATCGCGCGCCGGGCACCAGGATGTCGGACTCCAGCACGGACCTGTGGAAGACGCTGCGGATCTGGGCGCATGCGGTCTCCTCCAAGCTTGTCGAGTTGGAGGAGACCGATCTGTTGCTGCTTACAACTGCCGAGCTATCACCTGGCTCCGCTGGCTTCATGTTGCAGCCTGCAGTCTCGGGAGTCAGGGACGAGGAACGTGCGCTGCAGGCGCTGGAGGCGGCCCGGAAGGCCTCCAAGAGCAAGGACAACAGCAAGGCCTACGAGGAGTTCGACAAGCTCGACGCCGAGAAGCGGCGCGCCATGCTCGCCCGGGTGCAGGTCATCGGCAATGCCCCCGATGTGGACGCCATGGAGGCCCTGCTGCTGGAGAGAGTCGTGCCAGCAGTCGGTCACCGATATGCCCAGCCGTTCCTGCAACGCCTGGAGGGCTGGTTCTACCAGCGCACCATCCGGCAACTGCGGACAGAGGACATGGACGCGGTCACCGGCGAGGAGTTCGACCAGGTCTTCACTGATTTGCGTGACCAGTTCCGCCCTGGCAACCTCCCGATCGACGAGGACATCGCCTCCCTCGAACCCGACCCCTCCGAGTACACGGGCATGACCTTCGTCCGCCAGTTGGGGCTGATCAACGCCGGTGACGCGCAGGTCAGGATCGCGGTGCGTGACTACATCCGCGCCTTCACCCAACGGTCCCGCTGGTCTCACGACAACCTGCTGCTCACCGGCGAGATCGGCCGCTACGAGCGCCGACTTGTCGAAGAGTGGGAGGACCTGTTCGCTGACATGGAAGGCGAACTCGGTCCCAAGGCAGCGGAGGCCGAGAAGGTGGCCGCGGCCAAAGCGGTCTACCGGTGGGTGACGAAGGAAGCACGACGCCCCATCCGCCCCGACTGCGACGAGCCGTTCGTCTCCAAGGGCTCCTTCCATATCCTTGCTGATGACCTGCGCATCGGCTGGCACATCGACTTTCTTTCCCGGCTCATGGCCGTGCTGGAGCCGGCGGGGGTGGTACAGGCGTGACCGACTTCGCAGAGTTCAGCCGCGAGGAGCGGGCCCTGTATAACCCGGCATTCACCGCAGTGCTCACCACTCGGGCCGTTCAGGGCCACCAGGAGCAGTACGGCAGGTCATGCCCGCCTGCGGTGGCCGTGCTGTCCTCGGTCATGGCGCTTCAGCCCTCCATCCGCCAGCTTCTGCCGAAGACCACTGGGAGCGGTCTGACCCGTTGGTTGGAGGAGAACAAGTCTGTCAAGGCGGCCATGGCGCAGAACGCCACCGTGCTTGCCGCAGTGGTCCGGCCCGGTCTCCTGTTAGCGCTACAGACCCGCCTTCTGGCATACGGAGACGACGGGCATCTCAGCATGCGTCTCAAGGCGTTGCCCAAGGCGCCCACCGGCAGCACACCGGAGGTCGTCGCCATTCAGAAGGCATCTCACATGCTTGGCCGCTGGCTACCCAGCACAGGCAGCCTCAGCACCGTCATGACCCTGCTAGGAGTTCGGCCGTGACCTTCCAGATCAGCGCCATCTCGATCTACAACAACGACGGCCAGATCCGCACCGTCCCCCTCGAGACTGGCAAGCTCAACATCATCACCGGCGACTCACGGCGAGGAAAGAGCGCCCTGCTCAACATCGTTGACTACTGCCTCGCCAGCACCGACTACGTCATCAAGGGCGCAGCGCTACGCAACTTCGTCCACGTCTTCGCCGTCACCCTGGTCAAGGACCAGCAGCAGCTGTTCGTCGCCCGCCCCGCCCCCACTGGGAAGGCCGCGACGACGGCCAACCTCTGCGTGACCGCCCAGGCTTTCGGCGACCCGCCGCTTCCGTACGCGCAGATCAAATTCTCCACCCCACTCGACATCGCCAAGGGCCAGCTGTCGGAGTTCGCCGGTATCGACCGCACTACCCGCATCCCCGCCGTACGCAGTACCAGTCCGATCCCGCCCTCCATCCGTCACGCCCTCTTCTTCTGCCTGCAGAAGCAGAACGAGATCGCCAACCCCGACCTGCTCTTCCACTCCCAGGGCCAGGACTTCCGCTCCGCCACGATCCGGGCGGTGATCCCCTACTTCCTCGGCGCCATGGACCCTGAGCAGGCCTTGCGCGAACACCGACTGCGGCTGCTGCGCCGGGAACTGGCCGACATGGAGGCCCAGCTTGCCGCGGTCCACAGCCTGTCGGCCGCCTCCGGCCAGGCCTTGGCGCTGTTGACCGAAGCCGTTGAGGCTGGCCTGTTGGAACCGCTGCCCACCGAGCAGATGTCAACTGAGACGGCCATCGACCACCTGAGCCGGGCCGCGGACGTCACCGCACCCGGCCACCTTCCGGAGACAGGGGACGATCCGGTCGCCCTGCTGATAGAGGATCGCCGTGCGCTTCGCGCACAGTTCGCCCGTACCCGTGCTGGGATCACCAACCTCAAGCGGGCCGTCCAGGAGAACGACGATTTCCTCGGCCAGGCCACCGAGCAGCACGCCCGCCTCGCCACCCTCGGCCTGCTTGGTCCTACCGGCGACGAGGCGCGCTGCCCAGTGTGTGACAACCCCACCCCCCACGTCAGTCAAGCCGTCGATGTCATCACCCGCGACCTCGCCCGACTAGATGCCGAGATGACCGTCATCGGCAATGACACCCCCGAAATTAACGCCCTTATCGCGGCCGAAGAACGCACCCTGCAGGAGCTCCGCGAGGCCCTGGCTCGCAACCAGGATCAGCTGGACACCCTCACCGCTGGCCAGCGCGCCGTCCAAGACCACCCAGATACCTCCCGGCGCGCGGCAATTGTCCAAGGCCGCATCAGCCTCTTCCTGGAGACCGCGTCCCGCCACGTTCACGTTCCCCAGGTCATCGACCGCCGCGACGAGCTCACCGGAAAGATCGCCGAACTCGAAGATGAGATCGGCGTCGGTGCACGCGACGACCGGCTCAGCAGCTACATCTCCCTGATCAACCAGAAGATCAAGGACAAGGCAGTAGCACTGGAACTGGAACACAGTGAGTCGCCCATTCGTCTGGACCCGCGCGCTCTGACTGTGGTGGCTGACACTCGCCGCGGGCCGGAACGCCTATCCGACATGGGCGGCGGTGAGAACTGGATGGGTTACCACGTTGCCACGCTGCTAAGCCTGCACGAGTGGTTCTGCGAGCGGGACAACCCGGTGCCCCGCTTCCTCATCCTCGACCAGCCTTCCCAGGTGTACTTCCCCGAAGACGCCACCGACGACAGCGTGCTTGTGGGACAGGACCGCGCCTCCCTGCTGAACTTCTACCAGACCATCCAACGGACCATCGACGCCCTCGACGGGGCCCTCCAGGTCATCGTGATGGAGCATGCCGACCTGGACGACGAGCCGTTCCGCAGCGCGGTTCGCGACCGGTGGCGACGCAGCAACGGGAAGGCACTCGTACCCGATTCCTGGATCACAGAAGAGATCCCAGACCGGTGATCCAACGGTTCCGCTTGCCATAGCGGGCCACCCAGCGGCTCCTGCTCGTCTCCTACAGTTCCGTCCACCCGCACGCCCGCCCGCCCTGCGCGCTGAGCGGGTGCCAGATGGGGGCGGCCGGGCCGCGCTGGACCAGGTCCTCGATCCGGGCGGCGCCGGCCGGGACGGCGGCCAGCAGCTCGGCGACGGCCGGGTTCTCCTCGGCGGCCAGCCGCAGGTCCGCCACCGCGCCGCGCACCCCGGCGGCGGCCGTGCCGACCAGGACCACCAGCAGCCGCGGGAAGGACCGCCAGCGCCGCTCCCACGCCCGACCCCGGCCGCCCGGGCCCGACTGCTCCCACAGGGCGGCGCAGGCCGCCAGCTGCGCCGCGGTCTCCTCGGCGCCGACCCCGGGGCGGTGCCGTTCGACGAACGCCCGCAGCCGGTGCCGCTCCTCGCCGATCCCTGCGGTGTAGGCGAGCTCGGCGGCGGGCTGGTACGCACCGCTGCCCTCGACCGGCAGCTCCGGGGCGGGGAGGAGGTCGAGCGGGCCGCAGGCCTCGCCGCGGGTGCGGGCGTCGGCGACGAAGGCAGCGTGGATCCGCCCGATGTCGAGCAGGTGCTCGCGCCCGTGCCTCACGGCGAGCTGCTCGGCCTCCGGCACGGCGGCCGGGCAGCGGGCCTCGGGGAAGGTGGCGGCGACGGCGGAGCCGGCCGCGGTGAGGTGCCAGGCCTTCGCCCGGCCGGCCTGCGGCAGGGTCACGAACTCGGCCAGGCCCTCGGTGTGCAGGCGGGCCATGCGCTTCTGGGTCTGCTTGATCCCGGCTGCGCCGCCGTGCAGCTGGTGGAGCTGCTCGGCGGTCGCCAGCGTGAAGCGGTGAAGCGTGACCAGAACGTCGTGGTCGGTCTCCAGATCCCCGTGCACGAATGTGCTCCCTCAGTCCGAAGCGCGGGCTTATCCCGTGCTCGGAGAATGGAACCCCACGAAACTCACCGGATTTCTTGCCACCAACGTTGGTCTTCCATAACGATTTGATAACTCCCGCCATCAAGGTATCCCGCGTTCTAGCCGGTCCGAAATGCGGTCCGTAATCCCGTCCGCCAACCGGTCCCAACCTCGGGGCCCTCGTCGGCCCGCCCAGCACGTTTCTGACCTGCTTAGATGGCCATCAAGGTGCCCCGGTGAGTTTCCTTGATGGACTATCAAGGAAACTCACCGATACCTTGGTGGCCCTGGCGAGTTTGCCGGACCGCTTCCGTTCCCCCTGCCGTTTCCCCCTCCGCTGCCCCTACCGGCCACCTCGCGCCCGAGAAGCGAATACGCCCAGCTCAGCGCCCGAATCCGGGCCGCCACCGCATTCTGACAACCCTCTTCTCCCGTCTTTCTGCTTTTGGTTTTGGTTTGTGGTTGTGGCGTTGTCGGTTGGTCGGTTCGGGTTGTTGCACCTGCGGTGGGCCTTTCCTTTTCTCGCGTCCGGCTGGTGCCGGTCGCTCGCTGGTCTGGGGGTGGCGGCGGGGGGCCGGAGAGAGGTGGTTGGAGAGGGCGCGGCACGAGGGCCGACAACGGGCTTGGCCGCTGTCGTAGCGGCCGGATATCCCGGAGAGGCAACAGCCGACCACGACCACCCGGAGACATCCGTGAGCCACCGTCAGGGCCTCGCCAGGCCCGACGACCGGGACGACCAGGCCGACGCCGTTGAACCCGCCGAGCCGACCCGGCCGGGACGGACCGCGTACCGGCGCGGCGCCGCCAACCCGAACGGCTCGACCACGAGCTTGCGCGCGGACGTCCTCGGCGCGCTCGGCGTCCTCAAGGTCGCCACCGCCGACCAGCTCCAGCGCCTGCTGCGCCCGGGTGCGGCGTCGAACAAGGCGGTCCGGCAGGCGTTGCGCGATCTCGCGCTGCACGGCCTGGTCGCCTCCGACGGCAACACCCGGGACCGGCACAAGACGTGGCGGCTGGAGGGCGCGGCCGGGTTGGACGCCGCCGCCGTGGTGCTCGGGATGGTCCGCTCGGAGATGGGCGGAACGGCCCGGGGTGCCGGCCGCTCCGGTGCCCAGCACGCGATGGCGGTCAACGAGACCGTGCTCGCCTTCGTACGGGGCGGCACCGCGCCCGGCGCCGCGGGCGGGGTCGGCACCGTGTGGTCCTGGTCGACCGAGACCGAGTTCCTGCTGCCGGGTGGCAGGCGCAAGGTGCGCCCGGACGGCGTGTGGCAGGCCCCGGAGATCGGGGTGCCGGTGCTGATGGTCGAGGTCGACCGCTCCACCATGGCCCCGGCCGACGTCGCCGCGAAGTTCCCCCGCTACCGCGAGCTGTTCCGCACCAGGGTCCGCGACAACGACCCGGCTCTCGCCGACCGGGAGCCGGCCGACCGCACGGTGCACTGGTGGCGCCGGGCCTGGCCCGGGCACACCCGGCCCGGCTACCCGCCGGTCGCGCTGGTCGTCACCGACGCCGGACCCCTCGCGCTGGCCAATCGGCAGCAGGCCGTGGCGGACCTGTCCGCCGGCTGCTGGCGCGGCCGGGGGTGCAGGGAGGTGCGCGACGACAACGACGACGGCTGGCGCGAGTACGACGACGCCGTGCCCATCGTCGCGACCACCCTGGAACTGCTGGCCGCCCGCGGGCCGCTGGGGCCGGTGTGGTGGCGCTTTGGCCGCGCGGGCTGGCACTGCCTCATCGAGGCGCTGGAGAACCCGAACAACCGGGCCGCCTACGACCTGCGCCAGGCCGCCCGCGAGGACGAGGAGCACCAGGTGCACCAGGAGCTGATGGACTCCCTGGTCTGCATCGACTGCGGCGAGGTTCCCGAGGAGGAGAGCACCTGGGAGTACGGCCCCGACGGACGACAGGTGGAGTGGACCCGCCGCCCGGGTGGCCGCTGCTGGCCCTACCACGAGAAGCACCAGCAGCGGCAGCAGAAGGAGCAAGAGGCCAAGGTCCAGGCCCAGCTGGAGGCCGCCCGCACAGCCAACGCCGCGCTGCGCCCGTGCTGGACGTCCCGGGGCTCGATCGGGGGCAAGGAGGGCTCGGAGCTGGAGCTGCCGGAGAGGGCCAGGCCGGACCGGCTGGAGTGCCCCGACTGCGTACAGGCCCGCGCCGTCAAGGACTTGGGCCCGCTGGTGCTGCCCGCCCCGACCAAGCGCGAGCAGGTGGCCGCGCTGGTCTCCACCCCGGATGACCCGTGGTGGGAGGACCGGCTACTGCACGCGAAGCTCTACCCGGCGAGGGGCCGCCGGGTGTGACCCGGCGGGGTGCGGGCTGGCCCGTGTCTGGTGGGCCTGGCCCCGAACGCTGGGGCCAGGCGGAGTCTGGCTGGTCAGCCGGGGATGAGGCCGTCGTCGCTGAGCATGTCTTTGACCTCGTCCATGGTCGCGTCGGGTGCGGGCAGGATCAGCTCGGAGGGCTCCAGCGCGTCGTCGGGCAGGGGAGTGCCCAGGCGGCGTACGGCGTCGAGTAGGGCGCCAAGACTCCTGCGGAAGCCAGCTTCGTCGCCGCTCTCCATCTCTTCTAACAGCTCGTCGTCGAGCATGTTCAGTTCGGTGAAGTGCGAGTCGGCCAGCTTCCATTGGCCCTCGCCCATGATGCGCGCGATCACTGCGCTCTCCCATCTTGTAGGTGGGCTCCCACCGGGAGTGGCTGGAGCCGCTGCCCATCCCATCGCTCTTCCACCGTGGGAACTGGCGTCTACGGCGCGTGGCGGACGCCGTTCACCCGAGGGCCTGGGTTCGCTGATGCTGTCCGCGCCGACCAAGCGCGAGCTGGTGGCCGTGCTGGTTTCCGCTTCGGATGACCCGTGGTGGCAGGAGCGCGTGCTGCACGCCGTCCGGTACCGATGGCGTCGGTGCGGGTCGCTTGGGTCGGTGCACGTGGTCGACGTCGTCGGTTGGAGCCGGATGGCGGCTGTTCCCCGCGGCCGCCGGCCGCCGGCCCCCGGGACCGAGCCGGCGGGACGGCGGGGGGGGGTGGGTGGCCGCCAGGGCCCACACCGAATACCGGCCCGCCCTCCTGCGTTACGGATCTCTATGGCTCCTTGGGCCAGTACGACGGGCCCGCACCCAGGACCGGGGCCCGGAGGACGGTCGCCATGTGCGCGAGGGATGATCCGGCGCTCGTTTGAGCCGCCACCACCTGGACTTGCGGCTCTCAGTCATCTGGTGGCCCGGCAGCAAAGCCCGACCGCTGTGTCGCTGGACGGGACGGAGTCCCCCCTTCTGACATCATCCTTTGATGCAGCCGCTGCCGGTTCCCTGCCCCGCCCATCTCATCCCGGAGGGTCTGTCCAGCGAACGGTGTAACTCGGTTGGGTTGAGTTAACGACGGCCAGCGGAGAGACGGCCGTCGAAGGCGATCTCGAAGGCGTTCAAC
>NZ_JBIWPL010000060.1:0-10451 GCF_044768255.1 Kitasatospora sp. NPDC101157
GCCGCACGGCCTCCACGGCCTCGGCGGAGACGATCACGTCTGTCATCAGGTGCTACTTCCTTGATCGGGAGTTACACCGTTCTTTTTACAGACCCATCCCGGACGCCACCGGCACCGACGCTTTCCACGACGTCTACCGCGACGCCATGGCGCGCAACGTCGTATTCGTCGCTATCGAGTACGAAAGACGCCGGCAGTGGAGCGTGAAGGCGGACAGCCTCACCGCCGGTTCGGACCACACGGTCACCGACGCCGTCAACGACGTGATCCGTGCGGCGATCACTCGCCTGGTCCACAGTCACGAGGTCGACCTGGACGCCTACACGGGGCCGGTCTACTTCATGATGCACGGCGTGCGGAGCGAAGAACGAGCCCGTGAACTCGCGGCCGCGCTGCATGCCGCCCTCTACGGAGAGCTGGAACCTCTGGCACGCGCTGTCCCTCCCGTGCCCTGAACTCCGGCCTGGACAGGGGCTTCGCGGGAACCGGGTGCCGCTGCCACGGGGTGGGCGTCCAGGGGCAGCGACTGCTCGGGTACCTATTGGCCTGTCACGCAGTACGACCGCGTCCGGAGGCTTGTGCCGGTCGCTGGGCTGGGCTTTCTTTCTGGTGTCCGGCGGGTGCCGGGCGCGTTGGTGGGTGGGTCGGGGCGCTGTCCGGTCGCGGGGGTTCGGCTGGTGGGTTGTTCTGCGGGTGGGGTCAGGTGGGCTGGCTGGTGTGGTCGAGCATGGTGGCGAGGAGGCGGATGGCCGTTTCTGCGTCGGTGAGTTCGTCGTCGGTGGGGAGGACGGCGCCGAAGGTGCGGCCTTCGGGGGCGTCCAGGGCGCGCCAGTGGAGGACCGGGGTGAGGTGGCTGGTGCACTGGGCGAGGAACCAGGCGAGGTGGCCGTGGGTGCGGGCGATGGTCATGGCGAGGGCGGCGATGGCCTCGCGCAGCGCGGCGAGTCGCTCGATCGTCGGTAGCGCCTGGTGAGTGTCGGCGGGGCCGATGGCGCCGGCGAGGGCGGTGGCGGTCTCGCGCACCAGGGATGAGTCGGCGGCGACGAGGTCCCACGTCCCGTCCGTGAGTTGCTGTTCCGCCTCGTGGACGACCTGCTCGATGGCAGTGGACATGGTCATCCAGGCAGCTTATCGGCGTGCCGAGGCGTCCGCTTGATCGTCCGGCCGTGCCTCTGCTGCTTCCTCGGGGTGTGACCTTCGTGAGATCCGCTTGGTGTGTTTGGTGATTTGGGGGTTGTGCCCGGTTCTGGTTGGACCAATGTGGGTGGGGTCGGGTGTCGGCTTTCGCCTGTTTCGCTGGCGTGGGTGGGGCTGGTTTGGTTGCTGTGTGTGTTCGTCGTGGGCATGCCATGCGGTTGGGGGTGGGGTCGCGGGGTGGGGTTTTGACGGGTTGTTTGGGCGGGTTTCCGGAACGGGCTGCAGCCGTGTTTTCTGCCGGGTTTTGGCCGTGTTTTCTGCCGGGGTTTCTGGGGTCTTTCTGCCTGTGTTTTCCGTGTGCGGGGTGGTGCGCGTCACGGGCAATGGGGTGTGACGCGCACCGGGTGGTGATCCTGTCAGGCCGTGTGTCGGCGGCCCTGTCCGGGGGCCGCTGGTCGGCGCCCTGCTCGTGGACGTCGTGCTCGGTGCCGTCCTGGCCGCCGGCACTGTGGGGTGGTGAGGCCGTCTGACAGTGTGGCGGCGTCCGCCTGGTCCGGTCCTGCTCGGTGCCTGACGCCCGCCCGGTGTCGTGCCTGGTGCCGTCCCGCCGAGCCGGCGAACCGGCATCCGGCGAGCCTGCCGGCCCAGGCGACCCCGGAATCGCGGTCAGGCCTCGGGATGAGTCGAAACTCCCCTTCCCGAGGGAGTGGGTCCATCCGCCGGGACGATCCGTCGAACCGCCCGGGCGGCGAACGTGGAGGCATGAAGACCGCCACCCTTCGGGCCGCCGCCTACGCCGCCGCCATCTGGTCCGCCGCGTTTTCCCTCGTCCACCTGTACTGGCTGCTGGGCGGCCGGACCGGCCTGCCGGACGGCCTCTCGGTCACCGGCAACACCCCGCTGCTGGTGATCGATGTCCTCGCCGTCCCCGGCTGCGCGGTCGCCGCCGTGCTCGCTCTGGCGATCGTCCGGCCGTGGGGCGGGCGGCTGCCGGGCAGGCTCCTCGACTTCGCGCTCTGGGGCATCACCGCCGTCCTGCTGGTGCACTCCGTGCCGTCCGTCCCGGACTGGCTGGCCCTGGCCACCGGCGCCCGGACGACGGCCGACTTCGACGCCATGGGCCGCTTCGCCACCCTGCTCTACGAGCCCTTCTTCATGACCGGCGGGCTGCTCTTCGGCCTCGCCGCCCTCGGCCGCCCAGCCCCGCTGAACTCCACCTCCCTCGCACAGCGCTGAAGTGCAGAACACAGGAAGTCGGCCGGGTCCGCGTCCTCGGCCGGGCCCGCCGGCCTTGGACGGCTGCGCCGGGCCTGCTGTGCCGCTGTGTGGGTCGCTTGGGTCGCTGCTCCTGGTGGTGGTCGGCCAGGAGGCGGCTGTTCCGCGTCGATCTCGGCGTCGACCTCGGCGTCCGCTGTGCCGCTGGTCGGGTCCCGCCGTTGTCGGCCTAGTCGCCTGCTGCGCGGCCTGCTGGGGTGTCCCAGTCCTGTCTCAGCTGTGTCCCAGTCCTGCCTGTTATGTCCGTTTTGCTGGGACGGTCTCAGGGTGTTTCTCCTGGTGGGAGCGTTTCTTCGTTTGCTGTCCCAGCCCGGCCGGCGTCCTCGGCGGATGGCTCGCGCGGTGTCCTCTGCCAAGCGGTCTTGACCGTTTGACGAGTGATCGTGACTGCCGGTGGAGGGGGTCCGAGCAGTTGCTGGTGGTCCAACCCTGACACCCTGGCCGCATGGATGACTTTGCTGGTACGCAGGCTCCGATTCGCCGTTTGTCCGATCCTGTGGAGGCGATCGCCGTGTTGGAGAGTGCGGTTCCGGGCCTGGCATCGCTGCGTCTGCCGGAGGCCAGGAACGTCAACTGGCGACAGGTGGAAGCGGAGTTGGGGACTGCCCTCCCGGAGGACTTCAAGCTCCTTCGTGAGCTCTACCCGACTTTCGGCCTGGGGGATTTCCTCGGCGTCAGCGGCCCGGAACGCGGCCACGAGCAGTTCTGGGTACAGGGAATGCGCAGCGCACTGGAGGACGTGGAGGAGCAGTGCGCGCAAGCCGACCTTGCCGTGCCGCTCCACCCCTACCCTGCCCCGGGCGGGCTGCTTCCCTGGGCCGGCTCGAACCAGGGCGACTTCTTCCTGTGGACCACAGATCCTGCCGGGCCGCAGGAGTGGACGGTCACGGTCGCCTCACGAAGCTCCGTCTGGTGGCGCTACACCGGCGGAGCCGTTCAGTTCCTGGCCGACCTCGTCACGGGCGCGGTGGAACCGTGGGCTCTGCCCAGGATCCGTTCCGACGTTGCGAGATGGTGAACCGGCCTGCCCGTACAGCGAACAGCCGCTTGGCGACTCCCGCACTTGAGCACCGGCACCGGCACCGGCGGAAACGTACCCTCGGCCGGTCAAGGTCACATGGCAATCGCTCAAGATCGCCTGTCACAGGACACGCGAGCCATCAAGTGACGCGCGGTCGCATGGCCGCCGCCCTCGCCGCCCGGGTCCCGCCGCCGCCGTCCCGTGTCCGGCTCGGCCGCCGTCCGGGCGCTGTCCGGGCGCGGTCCGGGCCCGCCGGGTCGGTCCTGCTCGTCGGCCTCCCGCCCGCCTCGGTGCCTGTGGGGCGGGGGGCTGTGAGGCTGTGTCATTGGGGTGCTGTTTTCCCCGGTGGTGGGGGTGGCCTGTAGGGGTTGTAAGCCTGTGAGGCTGTGAGCCGGTTGCCCCGCCCGGGGCCCGCGAGGGCACGGTCCGGGCCGCCGTCCGGGTGCGGTCGTCGTGGGCCTAGTCGTCGTCCTGCTCGGTGCCGCGCTGCCCGGTGCCGCAGCTGTCCGTCGGCCTGGCGGGAGTGGCTCGCGCGAGTCATCAAGCGGCGCCCGCCGTCCTGGCCGCCGTCCTGGCCGCCGTCCTCGGCGCGGTCCCGGCCGCCGCCGCGCTGCGCCCCGCTGCATCCGGCCTGCCTTTGGCCCGGGTTGCCTTGGCGCCGTCCTGGCGGACGTCGTCGGGATGCCTCGCGCGTCCCATGGAGCCGGTGGGCGGATGCGCCCCGCGGCTGCCCGCCAGGCCGCCCTCGGCGCCGCCCTGGCGCCGTCCTTGTACCCGGGCCGGGGTGCGGGTGTGGGTGGCCGTCAGGCCGCCGTCCAGGAGGTGGTGTGTCGCCCCGGACGGGTTGTCCGCGGCTGTCGCGTCTGGCTGTCGCGTGTCCTGTCGCGTGGGGTGCTGTCGCGGCCTGTGACGTGGGTGGATACCCGCGATCCCCCGTGTGTGGTGAGGACGCGACAGCCGAGGGGGGGACAGGGCCCGGGGCCGCCTCGGGAGAGGCCTTGGTGACCTGTGACAGTGAAGCCGGGACGGTTGCCATCGAAGTCGGGACAACGGCTGCTTGTGTCAGCGAATCCAGGAAGCAGCGCAGTTGTGACAGCGAAGTCGGGAAGGACGGGGCAGGCTGCTGGCGCTCGCAGAGCGTCATACTGCACGTCGTGGATCGCGAAGACCTGATTGGTGCCCTCGAACGGCATGAGACTGATGCCGCCAGCCATGCTGCCGTGGCCCTGCGCGCTGGAGCTTCGTTCCGGGTGTGGGCCGAATCGACGGTGCCGGCCAGTCAGCTTCTCGGCATCTGGGCATGGCGGGCCCAGTGCATGGCGGAGGACGGCGTCGTCACCTGCAAGGACTTCGAACGGGGATTGCCCGACCTTCGGCGTGCGGGTGACGCCCCGGTCGCCTTGGGGCGAGTAGATATCGCCGGAGACTCGCGCTTGGTCTTCCTGGCCGCCGATCTGAGCTCATGCGTTGCCGTGCTGTAGCGCTTCGAGGCCGTTGACAGGGGTGTTTCCCAACTTCGCTGTCACAAAATGGCGTTGTCTCAACTTCGATGACAACCGTCCCAGCTTCGCTGTCACGGATCACTTGGCGGTGGGGCTGCGCCCCGCCCCCTCGGCCTCGCTCGGCCCCGCTGCGCTCCGCCCGCACCGTGCCGCCTCGGCGCGCCCACCGTGCCGCTGCCGCAGGCTTCGCCGGCACCTGCTCGGGTGGCGCCGCAGGCGCCCGCTGTCCGTTCTCGACCGAGGGCCGCCAGGCCCCCTTTCCCGGCCCGTTCCGGCCCGTCTGCGCCGCCCCTTTTCCCGTGGCGCCGCAGGCGTCACCCCCAGCCCTTTTCAAGGGGCCGTCAGGCCCCGGCCGACACCGAAGGCCCGCCCCTTTTCCGTTGTGCTTGTGAGTGGGTGGGGTGGTGTCAGCGGGTTGGGCGGCAGCGGGCTTCCAAGGGGCAGGGGACTGCTGGGCTGGGCTTCTGCCTGATTCTTTCGCCGATTGTTGCTGTCATGAAGTGACCAACCTGCTGTCATGATCTGCGAGTTGCGCCTATCACACGTGGTGGTTGGCTGACATGGGGTTGCTCATTCCTGTGCGCGTGGCCGTGATGGGGGAGTGGGCTGGTGTTCATGACCGCCGATGCCCTGTCTACGCAGACCGATTCCCTGCCGGAGACTTCTCCGGTATCCGTGGCCGATGTGGTGCCGTCGGCGTCCCGGTCGCGGGAGCGGGCGCTGACGCGGCAGGTGGTGGTACGGCGTCTGCTCGACGTGGACGCGACGGGGAAGTTGTCGTCGGTGCACGCGCGGATCGCTGCCGAGACGGCCGGGGTGTCGGTGCGGACGGTGTGGAACTGGCTGGCTATCGCCCGGCGGTCGGGTCGTGTGGAACCGGTTCCGCGCCGTGGCGCTTTCACGGTCACGGACGAGTTTTGGGCCCGGCTTTCCGAGTGGGTGGGAACGTGGCTGCGTTGCACCGGGAGCTGACCAAACCGGCTGCGCGCGACCTGGGGCAGGAGTCCGCGGGGCTGGTGCCGTCGTTGGGGACGTTGCACCGGGCGGTGCGCCGGGAACAGCGGGCCGGCCGTGTTCTGCAGGGCGTGCGGCCTGGGCGTGGCCGGGTGGAGTCGGCGGTGTATGACCGGGCGCTGGCCGACCTGGCGCTGCCGGGCACGGTCGATGAGGCCGGCCAGGCCGCACCGGTCGCCGAACCCGTCCCGGCGGTCGTGCCCGATGGCTCTGCCGGGCCCGTGCCGCTGGGAGCGAGGCTGTACGTGCCGGGTGCTCACGTCGTCGCAACAAGCCAGCTGGGTGAGGTGACGGAGGCCATCGGGCACACGGTCGCCGCGCGCGGGATCGCCTGCGTGTACGGGGATGCCGGGCAGGGCAAGACGGTCGCGGTCCACCAGGCCCTTGGTCTGCTGCCGCGCCGTGTGCCTGTCCGCCTGGCGCAGGTGGCGGTCAAGCCAGCCCTGCCGCAGCTGCGAGCCGCGCTGCTGACCGCGTTCGGCTTGCCGGCGACCGCGTTGACGAACCGCACGGATGCGGCCGACCGCGCGCTCATCGACGCCTTCAGTTCCCCTGGGGTGGTGCTGGTCGACGATGTCCAGCGCATCGCCGCTCCCGAGCTCGACTATCTGCGCCTGCTGGCCGATGCCCCGGCCACGCAGACCTCGCTGGTGTTGTGCGGGGCCGGCGCCGAGCGCGCGCTGGCCCGGGCCCCGGCGCTGGCTTCGCGGGTGCTGACCTGGCAGCACGTTCCCCGCCTGGAGGCCTCTCAGGTTCCTGCCGTGCTGCGCCTGTTCCATCCGCTGTGGCATACCGCGGCCGACGCGGATCTGCTGCACGCGGACGAGACCTTGGCGCGGGGGAACTTCCGGACCTGGGCGAAGATCACCTCCCACGCCTACGCGGCTCTGGACCAGCGCCCCGGCGCAGGGGTCGATGGTGCCCTGCTGGACAGGGCGTGCTCCCGTCTCGGCCCCAACGCCTGACCCCGCCACCCCGCCCGCAGCGTCACCCCGTTCCCGCGCTGCAGGTCGACCGCCACCGCACGCGGAAAGGATCCTGGTGGACACTCCCGCCCTCGACGGCGCCGCAACCGTCCCGGCGTCTGCGCCAGCCGAGGCCGAGCCTGCCCTGGACGCGGTGTCGTTGAACGCCCTGCGTGCTCCCGCGGTGCGCCGTTTGCTCGTCCTGCGTGCCGAGGGCCGGCTCACGCGTGCGCACGTTCGCACCACGGCGCAGTGCCTGGCGGTGTCGGACCGGACGGTGTGGCGGTGGCTGGCTGACGCCGCCACCGCACCCGCCGCGGCCGACGCCCCCGGGGCACGCCGAACCGACCGGTTCGAGATCACCCCCGAGGTCCGGGTACTGCTGGCCTACTGGCGCGGCAACGCCTCCGCGGTCCACCGCGAGCTCCTCGCCCGCGCCCACTCGGCCACCGGAGCCGCCACCGCGGCCGGCGGAGCCGACAGCGCGTCCGACGGGGCCACCCCGCCGCCAGGGCCGCCCCGGCTGGTCGGGGCGGCGATCCCTGGCGGCGCGCCACCCGCCGCCGTTCCCGTGCTGGAGCGGGTGCCGTCGCTGGCGACGTTCCTGCGCGCGGTGCGCCGGGATCTGACCGCGGGGGAGCGGGCCGGGTACCGCAAGGGCCCGGAGGCGGTCCGCGCGTTCGACGTGTTCGGCAAACGCCCCCGAACGTGGCGCAACCACGTCTGGGAGGGCGACCACGTCCAGGCCCCGCTGCGCGTCGTAGCCGACGACCAACTGGTACGCCCGTACGTCACCTGGTTCATCGACTGCGCGACCAAAGCGATCACCGGGGTGGCGGTGACCCCAGGCACCCCCTCACGCGCCTCGATCCTGGCGGCGCTGCGCTCGGCGGTGCTGCGCACCGGCCCCTACGGACCCATCGGCGGCCGGCCGGAGGCAGTGCGGATCGACCGCGGCAAGGACTTCCTCTCCCGCACCGTCACTGCGGCCTTCGACGCGTTCGGAACGACGGTGGACGACCTGCCCGCCTACAGCCCCCACCTGAAAGGCAGCATCGAACACCTGAACCGCAGCGCGACACGGATGCTGTTCGCCGCGCTGCCCGGCTACCGCACCAAGCAGCCCCGCCGCCGCCCCGACCGCCTCCCCACCGCCCCTGCCCTGTCCTTCGAGGACTTCACCGCCGAAGTGCTGGCCTGGGTCACCTGGTGGAACACCCAGCACCACCCCGACGGACTGCAGGGCCGCACCCCGATCGAGGCCTGGCAGCAGGACCCGACACCGCTCACCGACATCCCGCCCACGGATCTGTGGTCGTTCACGCTCGAAGACGACGGCCGCACCCGCGTCATCACCAGCCACGGCGTCCGCTTCAAGAACCGCGACTACCTCGCCGACTGGATGACTGGGCAGGCCGGCCGCGAGGTCAGGGTCCGGTTCATGCCCCACCACACCCACGAGATCGAAGTCTGCGACCCCGCCGGCCGCCGCCTGGGCACCGCCTACCAGGCCGACCAGGCCACCGGTGAGCAACTCACCGCGTTGCGCCGCGCCCGCTCCCAGCGCGCACAGCGACTGCGGGCCGAGGCCAAGACCGCCGAGCGCCTGCGCCACCAGCGCTTCGCCCCCGCCACCACCCCGAGCGCACCACGCCGCCTGCACGCAGCCACCGCCGCCGAGGCGACCCGGGAACTGTCCCGCCACCACGAGAGCGACCTCGCCGCGCTGGCCCTGCCGGACCTGATCCCGCCCGCCCCGCCACCCGCGGACTGGCCCACCCCCGTCGCCGTGAGAACCGCCTCCCGGCCCACCCCACCAACCGACCCACCAGGACAGGACGCCCTGTGACCCGCCGCCTGCCACCCGCACCCACCGACCAGTACGTCACCCTGTCCCAAGCCCGCCTCGTGGCCACCCGCGCGCTGCTCACCGTGCGCGAGAACCTCGCCGACACCATCGCCGCCCGCGCCATGATGTGCATCCACGGCGGTGCCGGCTTCGGCAAGACCGTCGCGGTGACCAGCTGCCTGCGCGAACTCGAACCCGGCGAGGAGATCCACCGCATCACCTTCCACGCCCGCCCCACCACCCGCGCCGTGCGCCACGAACTGTTCACCAGCCTCGGATTGCCGGGCCAGCCCCCGCGCTACGCCAGCGAGTTCGACCACCTCCTCAAGACCGCACTCGCCACCCACCCCCGCACCCTGGTCCTGGACGAGGCCCAATGGCTCTCCAGCGACCAGCTGGAGTACGTCCGCTACCTCTGGGACGACCCCTACACCCAGCTCGCCGTCGTCTTCGTGGGCGGAGAAGGCTGCTACCAGACCCTGCGCAAGGAGCCGATGCTCTCCTCCAGGATCTTCATCTGGCAACGCCTCGCCCGCCTCACCCCCGAAGAGGTCCTGGACGTCATCCCCCTCTACCACCCCATCTGGGCCGAAGCCGACCCCGGCGACATCGCCTTCGCCGACCAGCACGCGGCCCACGGCAACTTCCGCAACTGGGCCCGCCTGACCGCCCACACCCACACAGCCCTCCAGCGCACTGGCCGCACCCGCGTCGACCAGGAAGTGCTCCGATGGGCCTTCAGCCGCCTCGCCCCGACCGGCTGACAATCGAACGACAGCACATCAATTCAAGCGCCCACGTTCGATGCAGGGCCAGTCGCCCGTCCGGGAGGCGGTGGCTACGGCGCTGGTTGCCGCGCACCGGCTGCTGGGCCGGGAGTCCCGCAGCCGGCCCTGAGCGACGAGGACTTCATCGCCCGCGTGCTCCCCGACCCGCGGCTGGCCGCCCGCACCGGCAGAGCGCTGCGCCGGCAGAAGCAGACGACGGTGGGCGGCGCGGCGACCTGAACCGGGCGGAGCCAACCGTGGTGGGCGGTTGAGTGGTGCGCGCCGCAGGCATGGGGAGCGGTGCGCACCGCCCTGATTCTCCCCTGCGGACAACTGGCCCGTCCCGAGACTTCCCGTCCGACGGCAGGGACGTGCAGCGGCCAGGACATCACATCCTGGCCGCTACCTGGCCCCGGTCCCGCCATGTCCTGACGGGACGGCAGAATCCGGGTATGAGACTCAAGCCGGGCATCTCGCTGCAGTACGCGGAGGACGCCCTCCGCAACGCCGTCAACGTGTGGAGCAACGCCCGCGGGGCGCGGGACTTCTTTCCGGCTTACACCGACGCTGTCGAGATGACCTTTCCCCCCTTGGAGTGCGCCTTCGCCGCTCCTGACCTCGCCTCCGGTCTGCGTTCCTCGGCGTATTGGTATCTGCTGCAACTCGGCAGTCCGGAAGCCTTTTCCCCCGGCTACGAGGACTCCGATCCTGCAGAGCTACCCGATTACGAGGTGGCGAGTATCCGGGCCAGAAACGGCGCTCTGTCTGCCGAGATCGAGCGCCAGCAGCGTGTGATGGAGCGGGCCTTGGTCGAGCTGGCGGCGCTTAAGAGGACATCTCATTTGGACGGCCGAGTAGGCTCCGCGGGTGACGATCGTGGAGCGGCTGGTGCCGGATGAGTTGTGGGAGCTGTTCCAGTTG
>NZ_JBIWPL010000061.1:0-10351 GCF_044768255.1 Kitasatospora sp. NPDC101157
GCGGCTGATCGTGGGGCGTTGGGTGAGTTGTTGGGGGGTATTGCGGCTGAGCGGCCGCTGAGCGCTGTGGTGCATGCGGCGGGTGTGCTGGACGATGGTGTGGTCGGTTCGCTCACTGCGGAGCGGGTGGACGGGGTGTTGCGTCCGAAGGTGGACGCGGTGTTGAACCTGCACGAGTTGACGGTGGGTGTGGGTCTGTCGGCGTTCGTGGTGTTCTCGTCGGCGTCGGGGGTGTTGGGGGCTCCTGGGCAGGGGAGTTACGCGGCGGCGAACGCGTTTCTGGACGCGTTCGCGCAGTTCCGTCGGGGTCTGGGTCTGCCGGCGACGTCGTTGGCGTGGGGTTTGTGGGCCGAGCGCAGTGGGATGACGGCGGGGCTGGGTTCGGTGGAGGTGGGGCGGATCTCGCGGGGCGGGATGCTGCCGCTGTCCACCCAGGAGGGCCTCGCCCTCTTCGACGCCGCACTGAACCACGACCACCCCGTGCTGTACCCGATGCGCCTGGACCGCGCCTCGCTGCGCACCGCGGGCGAACTGCCGCCCGTCCTGCGCGGACTGGTGACGGCCCCGGTCCGGCGGAACGCCGCCGCGGCGGCCGACACCGGCGCCTCCGACGGCAACCGCCTCGCCCGGAGCCTCGCCGGCCTCCCCGAGGCCCAGCAGGAGCGGGTGCTGCTCGACCTGGTGGCCACCGAGGTGGCGACGGTGCTCGGCCTGGCGGCGAACGAACCGCTCGACCCCGGCCAGGTGTTCAAGGACCTCGGCTTCGACTCCCTCACCGCCGTCGAGCTGCGCAACCGGCTCGGCGCCGCCACCGGACTGCGCCTGCCCGCGACCCTCGCCTTCGACCAGCCCAGCCCGTCCGCCCTCGCCGGCTACCTCCGCACCCGACTGCTCGAAGGCCGGGCCGCACTCCCGACGGCGGGCGCGACCACGGCCGCGCCGATCGACGAGCCGATCGCCATCGTCGGCATGAGCTGCCGCTTCCCCGGCGGCGTCCGTACCCCCGAGGACCTCTGGGACCTCGTGGCGAACGGCGGCGACGCGATCAGCGCCTTCCCCGACGACCGCGGCTGGGACCTCGACGCACTGTTCGACCCGGACCCCGAGCGCCAGGGAACCTCGTACGTCCGTGAGGGCGGATTCCTCGACGGGGCAGCGGACTTCGACCCGGTCTTCTTCGGGATCTCGCCGCGCGAGGCCCTCGCCATGGACCCGCAGCAGCGGCTGCTGCTGGAGGCCGCATGGGAGACCTTCGAGCGGGCCGGGATCGCACCGGCCTCGGTCCGGGGCAGCCAGACCGGCGTCTTCACGGGCGTGATGTACCACGACTACGTCAACCTGGTGCAGGACCAGGAGGGCCTGGAGGGCTACGCCGGCAACGGCAGCGCGGGCAGCATCGCCTCGGGCCGGATCGCCTACAGCCTCGGCCTCGAAGGCCCGGCCGTGACGATCGACACCGCCTGCTCCTCGTCGCTGGTCGCGATGCACCTGGCGAGCCAGGCGCTGCGCGAGGGCGAGTGCTCGCTGGCGCTCGCCGGCGGCGTCACCGTGATGTCCAGCCCGAACACCTTCATCGAGTTCTCCCGTCAGCGCGGTCTCGCCGCCGACGGCCGCTGCAAGCCGTTCGCGGCCGCCGCGGACGGCACCTCCTGGTCCGAGGGCATCGGACTGGTGCTGCTGGAACGGCTCTCCGACGCGCGGCGCAACGGCCACCAGGTGCTGGCGGTGCTCCGCGGCTCGGCCGTCAACCAGGACGGCGCCTCGAACGGGATGACCGCGCCCAACGGCCCCTCCCAGCAACGGGTCATCACCATGGCCCTCCAGAAGTCCCGGTTGACGGCCGGCGAGGTCGATGCGGTGGAGGCGCACGGTACGGGCACCACCTTGGGTGATCCGATCGAGGCGCAGGCGTTGCTGGCGACGTACGGGCAGGGGCGTTCTGTGGAGCGTCCGTTGTGGCTGGGGTCGGTGAAGTCGAACCTGGGGCACACGCAGGCTGCGGCGGGTGTGGCGGGTGTGATCAAGATGGTGCAGGCGATGCGGCACGGTGTGCTGCCTCGGACTTTGCACGTGGACGCGCCGTCGCCGCATGTGGACTGGTCGGCGGGTGAGGTCGCGCTGCTGACGGAGAACCTGGAGTGGCCGGAGACGGGGCGTCCGCGTCGGGCGGGTGTGTCCTCCTTCGGCATCAGCGGGACCAATGCCCACGTCATCCTCGAACAGGCCCCGCAGGGTGCGAAGACGGCCGCTCCGGCGAGCTCGGCGGTGGTCCCGCCGGTCTCCGTGCTCTCCGCGCGCAACGATGCCGCGCTCCGCGAGCAGGCGGCCCGACTGGCCGCCCGCGTCGCTGGGGACGGGTCCCTGACCGTGGCCGACCTGGCCTTCTCGCTCGCGACCACCCGGTCCCCGCTCGCCCGCCGTGCGGCGGTGGTGGCGGGGGACCGTGAGGGTCTGCTGCGGGGGCTGGAGGCCCTGGCGGAGGGGCGCCAGGCCAAGGGGTTGGTGGATGCCGCTGCCGTCGGTGGCAGGACGGCGTTCCTGTTCACCGGTCAGGGGTCCCAGCGGCTGGGGATGGGCCGGGAGTTGTACGGGGCGTTCCCGGTGTTCGCGGGTGCGTTCGACGTGGTGTGTGCGGAGTTGGACGGGCATCTGGGCGGTTCGGTCCGGGATGTGGTGTTCGGTTCGGATGCCGAGGTGTTGAACCGGACGGTGTGGGCGCAGGCGGGGCTGTTCGCCCTGGAGGTGGCGCTGTTCCGCCTGCTGGAGTCGTGGGGTGTCACGGCGGATCTGCTGCTCGGGCACTCGATCGGTGAGGTCGTGGCGGCGCATGTGGCGGGGGTGTTCTCGTTGGAGGACGCTGCCGTGCTGGTGGCGGCGCGTGGCCGGTTGATGCAGGCGCTGCCTGCCGGTGGCGCGATGCTGGCGGTGGCCGTCACGCCCGGGACCGCCGCAGAGCTGCTCGCGGGCTCCGAGGGTTCGGTCGATGTCGCGGCGGTCAACGGACCGCGTTCGGTGGTCCTTTCGGGCGATGCCGGGGCGGTCGAGGGGATCGAGCGGGTGGCGACGGCGGCCGGTCACCGGGTCAAGCGTCTGCCGGTGAGCCATGCCTTCCATTCGCCGTTGATGGAGCCGATGCTCGCCGAGTTCGGCGCGGTCGTCAGCACCCTGAAGGCGGCCGAGCCGAGGATCCCGGTCGTCTCCAACGTGACCGGCGCCCTTGCCACCGCGGAGGAGTTGACCAGTTCCGACTACTGGGTGCGCCACGTCCGCCAGGCCGTGCTGTTCCATGACGGCGTGCGCACCGCGTCCGAGCTGGGCGCCGCCCGTTTCGTCGAGCTGGGCCCGGACGGCGTTCTGACCACCCTTGCCCAGGACTGCCTGAGCGAGGCCGACGGCCACGCCTTCATCTCCCTCCTGCGCCGCGACCGCCCGGAGGACCAGGCCGTAGCCGCCGCCCTCGGTGCCCTGCACTGCTGGGGCGTCGGCGTCAACTGGCAGGCTGTGTACGAGGGTTCGGGTGCCCGCCGCGTGGACCTGCCCACGTACCCCTTCCAGTGTCAGCGCTACTGGCCCGACGCCGTCCCGACCGAGGCACGCCGGACGCGGTCGCAGCAGCCGGCCGTCCAGGAGGAGAGCGCCGCAGAGCCCGCCCCGACGCACGGCTTCGACCTGGCCGAGGATCCGGGCCGCGCCCTGCTCGACCTGGTCCGGGACACCGTCGTCGCCGTGCTCGGACACGACGCGCAGGAGACCGAGGACGTCGAACGCGCCTTCCGCGACCTCGGCTTCGACTCCATGACGGCCGTCGAGTTTCGCAACCGGCTGAACCGGGCGACCGGGCTGACCCTGCCCACGACCCTGGTCTTCGACCACCCCACCCCCGCCGCGCTGGTCCGGCACCTGCGGGCCGAACTGCTCGGAGGGGACGACCGGACGCAGGTCGCGCACCGCACCGTCGGCAGCGACGAACCGATCGCGATCATCGGCATGAGCTGCCGCTTCCCGGGCGGGGCGAACTCGCCGGAGGAGCTGTGGCGGCTGGTCGAGGGCGAGGTCGACGCCATCACGCCGTTCCCGGCCGACCGGGGATGGAACCTCGACGCCCTCCACGACCCCGACGCCGACCGGACCGGCACGACCTACACCCGCGGCGGCGGATTCCTGCACGACGCGGCCGAGTTCGACGCGGGCTTCTTCGGGATCTCACCCCGCGAGGCCCTGGCCATGGACCCCCAGCAGCGGCTGCTGCTCGAAACCAGCTGGGAGGCCTTCGAGCGGGCCGGTGTGACGCCCGAGTCGGTTCGCGGCAGCGGCACCGGCGTGTTCGTCGGCACCAACGGTCAGGATTACACGGCGCTCGTCTCGGCTTCCGCGGAGAACCTGGAGGGGTACCTCGGTACGGGCGGTGCCGGGAGCGTCGCCTCCGGCCGGATCGCGTACACGCTGGGCCTCGAAGGACCGGCGCTGACGGTGGACACCGCCTGTTCCTCCTCGCTGGTCGCGCTGCACCTGGCCGCCGAGGCGCTGCGGCGCGGGGAGTGCTCGCTCGCACTGGCCGGCGGGGTGACGGTCATGTCCACCCCGGTGTCGTTCATCGAGTTCAGCCGCCAGCGCGGTCTTTCACCGGACGGCCGCTGCAAGCCGTTCGCCGCCGCGGCCGACGGTACGGGCTGGTCGGAGGGCGCGGGCATGCTGCTCGTGGAGCGGCTGTCGGACGCGCGGCGCAACGGGCACCGGGTGCTGGCGGTGATCCGTGGTTCGGCCGTCAACCAGGACGGCGCGTCCAACGGTCTGACGGCGCCCAACGGTCCGTCCCAGCAGCGGGTGATCCGCCAGGCCCTCGCCAACGCGGGTCTGACCGGCGGCGACGTCGACGTCGTCGAGGCGCACGGCACGGGTACCGCCCTCGGTGACCCGATCGAGGCGCAGGCGCTGCTCGCCACGTACGGGCAGGGGCGCCCCGAGGACCGGCCGCTGTGGCTCGGTTCGATCAAGTCGAACATCGGGCACACCCAGGCCGCGGCCGGTGTGGCGGGCGTCATCAAGACGGTCATGGCGATGCGCAACGGCGTGCTGCCGAAGTCGCTCAACCTGGACGAGCCGACGCCGCACGTCGACTGGTCCTCGGGCGCGGTGTCGCTGTTGACGGAACGTCGGGAGTGGCCGGAGACGGACCGTCCGCGCCGGGGCGCCGTGTCCTCGTTCGGCATGAGCGGCACCAACGCGCACCTCGTGCTCGAAGAGGCCCCGACGGAGGACGAGGCGGCTCCGGCCCCGGCTCCGCTGCCGTCCACCACCCCGGTGGTCTGGCCGCTGTCGGCCAGGACGGCGGAGGCGCTGCGCGCCCAGGCCGAGCGGCTGGGCGAGTACCTCGCCTCCCGCCCGGACGCGGATCTCCGCGCGGTCGGGCGCGAACTCGCGCTGACCCGCACGGCCTTCACCCGCCGTGCCGTGCTCACCGCTGCCGACCGTGCGGAGCTCCTCGCAGCGCTGGAGGGCCTGGCGGCCGGTGCGGGGGAGATCCAGCTCGCCCGGGAGGGAGCGAAGACGGCGTTCCTGTTCACCGGTCAGGGGTCCCAGCGGCTGGGGATGGGCCGGGAGTTGTACGGGGCGTTCCCGGTGTTCGCGGGTGCGTTCGACGTGGTGTGTGCGGAGTTGGACAGGCATCTGGGCGGTTCGGTCCGGGATGTGGTGTTCGGTTCGGATGCCGAGGTGTTGAACCGGACGGTGTGGGCGCAGGCGGGGCTGTTCGCGTTGGAGGTGGCGCTGTTCCGTCTCCTCGAAGCGTGGGGTGTCACGGCGGATCTGCTGTTGGGGCACTCGATCGGTGAGGTCGTGGCGGCGCATGTGGCGGGGGTGTTCTCGTTGGAGGACGCTGCCGCGTTGGTGGCGGCGCGTGGCCGGTTGATGCAGGCGCTGCCTGCCGGTGGCGCGATGCTGTCGGTGGCCGTCACGCCCGAGACCGCCGCAGAGCTGCTCGCGGGCTCCGAGGGTTCGGTCGATGTCGCGGCGGTCAACGGCCCGCGCTCGGTGGTCCTTTCGGGCGATGCCGGGGCGGTCGAGGAGATCGAGCGGGCGGCGAAGGCGGCCGGTCACCGGGTCAAGCGTCTGTCGGTGAGCCATGCCTTCCACTCGCCGCTGATGGAGCCGATGCTCGCCGAGTTCGGCGCGGTCGTCAGCACCCTGAAGGCGGCCGAGCCCCGAATCCCGGTCGTCTCCAACGTGACCGGCGCCCTCGCCACCGCGGAGGAACTGACCAGCCCCGACTACTGGGTGCGCCACGTCCGCCAGGCGGTGCTGTTCCACGACGGCGTGCGCACCGCGTCCGAGCTGGGCGCCACCCGTTTCGTCGAACTCGGCCCCGACGGCGTGCTCTCCGGGATGGCGCAGGGCATCCTCGCCGGCCCGCAGGACGACGCGGCCACCGACGCCGTGACGATTCCGCTGCTGCGCAAGGGCCGCCCCGAGCCCCGGACCCTCTTCGACGCGCTCGGACGGGCGTACGCCACCGGTGCCCGGGTCGACCTGTCGGCGCTCGTCGGACCGACCGCCGCCTCCGTCCCCGATCTGCCGACCTACGCCTTCCAGCGCGAGCGGTACTGGCCGATCCCGGCCGAGCGGGCCGAGCTGCCCGCGTGGCTGGGCGGCGCGGGTGCGTCCGAGCTGGACGAGCTGCTGTACCGCGTCACGTGGGCGCCGCTCGTTGGTCGGGGGCCGGGTGTGTTGTCGGGTCGGTGGTTGGTGGTGTCGGCGGGTGGGTGTGCCGATGTGGTGGCCGTGTTGGCTGCGGCGGGTGCCGAGGTGGTGGAGTGCGCGGCCGGTGAGGTCTCGCGGGTGGTGTTGTCGGGTGGGGCGCTGAGTGGTGTGGTGTCGTGCCTGGACTCGTCCGCGGCGGTTCTGTCGTTGGTGCGGGTGCTGGGTGAGTCGGGTGTGTCGGCGCCGTTGTGGTGTGTGACGCGGGGTGCGGTGTCGGTGGGTGGGGCGGATGGCGCGCCGGTTGCTTCGCTGGCTCAGGTCTGGGGTCTGGGGCGGGTGGTGGCTCTGGAGCGGTCCCTGTCGTGGGGTGGTCTGGTGGATGTCCCGGTCCGACTCGGTGGGGAGGCCGGTGCGTGGCTGGTGCGGGTCCTGTCGGGTGCGACCGGTGAGGACCAGGTGGCGATCCGCGAGGGCGGCGCCCACGGCCGCCGACTGGTGCGTGACGCCTCCGCCGCCGGTGCCGCACCGACCGGTGAGCAGTGGCGGGCCCCGGGCTCGGTGCTGATCACGGGTGGCACCGGCGCACTGGGCGCGCACGTCGCGCGCTGGCTGGCCGGTCGTGGTGCCGAGCGGCTGGTGCTGACCGGCCGACGCGGTCCGGACGCCCCGGGCGCCCGTGAACTGGCCGCAGAACTGGAGCAACTGGGCACGAAGGTCACGCTGGAGGCATGCGATGTCGCCGACCGGGACTCGCTGGCGGCCCTGCTCGCCGAGCACCCGGTCGACGCGGTGTTCCACGCGGCGGGTGTGCTGGACGACGGGGTGGTGGAGTCGCTGACCGAGGAGCGGCTGGCCCGGGTGCTGCGCCCGAAGGCCGACGCCGCCGACCACCTCGACGAGCTGACCAGGGACCTGGACCTCTCGGCCTTCGTCCTCTTCTCCTCCGTCGCCGGTTCGGTCGGCGGCGCCGGGCAGGGCAACTACGCCGCGGCCAACGCCCACCTGGACGCGCTGGCCGAGCGCCGCCGCGCCCTGGGACTCCCGGCCACCTCCGTCGCCTGGGGCCCCTGGGCCGCCGGAGGCATGGCGACCGACCCGGCCGTCGAGGCCCGGATGCGGCTCGCCGGAATGTCGCCGCTGCGCCCCGACACCGCGTTCTCGGCGCTCGAACGGCTCCTGGCCGACGGCAGGCCCACGGCGACGGTCATCGACATCGACTGGGGACGCTTCGCGCCCGGCTTCACCTCGGGCCGTCCGAGCCCGCTGCTCGGTGCGATCCCCGAGGCCGTGCGCACCGCGCCGCAGGACGGCCCGGTCAACTCCGGTTCCGGCTCCGGCTCCGGCTTCGCGGAGCGGCTGGCCGTCCTCCCGGTGGCCGAGCGGGCGGATGCCGTACTGGAACTGGTGCGCACCCACGTGGCCGGCGTGCTCGGTCACGGCACGGCCGGGCGGATCGACGCCGAACAGGCCTTCAAGGAGCTGGGGTTCGACTCGCTGACGGCGGTCGAACTGCGCAACCGGCTCGGCGCGGCCACCGGCCTGGCCCTGCCCGCCACCCTGGTCTTCGACCACCCGGCGCCGGCCGCGCTCGCCGACCACCTGCTGACCGAGCTCACCGGCGGCCCGGGCGGCGCCGACCCGGAGGAGGCGAGGATCCGGCAGGCGCTCGCCACCCTGCCGTTCTCCCGGATCCGGGAGGCCGGACTGATGGACGTACTGCTGAGGCTCGCCGGCCTCGAAGAGACGTCCTCGGCGCCCGCCGAGGACGCACCGGCCGCCATCGACGAGATGGACGCCGACGCGCTGATTCAGCTGGCCCTGGGCAACAACGGATCCTGAGCGATCCGCGGGAAAGTGTGGAACTGAGAAATGGTTGCATCGAACGACAAGCTGCTGGAAGCGCTGCGGACCTCGCTCAAGGAGACCGAGCGGCTGCGGGAACAGAACCGCCGGCTGGCCGACGCCTCCCGTGAGCCCATCGCGATCGTCGCGATGAGCTGCCGCTTCCCCGGCGGCGCGGACACCCCGCAGAAGCTGTGGGAGATGCTCGTCGCGGGCCGTGACGCCGTGTCCCCCTTCCCGACCGACCGCGGCTGGGACCTGGAGGCCCTGTTCGACGAGGACCCGGACCGCGCCGGATCCTCCTACGTCCGGGAGGGCGGCTTCCTCCACGAGGCGGGCGAGTTCGACGCGGGCTTCTTCGGGATCTCGCCGCGCGAGGCCCTGGCGATGGATCCGCAGCAGCGGCTGCTGCTGGAGACCGCCTGGGAGGCCTTCGAGCGGGCCGGGGTGACGCCCGAGTCGGTTCGCGGCAGCCGTACCGGCGTCTTCGTCGGCTCCAACGGCGGCGACTACGGCACCGTCCTGGTCGCCGGGCCCGAGGAGGTCGACGGCTACCTCGCCACCGGCAACGCGGGCAGTGTGCTGTCCGGCCGCATCTCCTACGCCCTCGGACTGGAGGGCCCGGCCGTCACGGTCGACACCGCCTGCTCCTCCTCCCTGGTCGCCCTTCACCTGGCCGCACAGGCGCTGCGCAAGGAGGAGTGTTCGCTCGCCCTGGCCGGCGGGGTCACCGTGATGGCCAGCCCGACCACCTTCACCGAGTTCTCCCGTCAGCGCGGGCTGGCCCGGGACGGCCGCTGCAAGCCGTTCGCGGCCTCGGCGGACGGTACCGGCTGGGGTGAGGGCGTGGGCCTGCTGCTGCTGGAGCGGCTGTCGGACGCGCGGCGCAACGGGCACCGGGTGCTGGCGGTGATCCGTGGTTCGGCCGTCAACCAGGACGGCGCGTCCAACGGTCTGACCGCCCCAAACGGCCCCGCCCAGCAGCGGGTGATCGGCCAGGCGCTGTCCGACGCCCGGCTCGCGCCCGAGCAGGTCGACGCCGTCGAGGCGCACGGCACGGGCACCACCTTGGGGGACCCGATCGAGGCGCAGGCGCTGCTCGCCACGTACGGTCAGGGGCGCTCCGAGGACCGGCCGCTGTGGCTCGGTTCGATCAAGTCGAACATCGGGCACACCCAGGCCGCGGCCGGTGTGGCGGGCGTCATCAAGATGGTGCTGGCACTGCGGAACCGGCTCCTGCCCAGGACCCTGCACGTGGACGAGCCCACCCCGCAGGTCGACTGGTCCACGGGCGCGGTGTCGCTGCTGACCGAGGCCCGGCCCTGGGAGGCCACGGGCGAGCCCCGCCGCGCGGCGGTGTCCTCCTTCGGCATGAGCGGCACCAACGCCCACGTGATCCTGGAGGAGGCCGAGGAGACCCAGCCGGAGACCGGGGCCCCGGCCCCGGTGCCGGACGACGCGGTGCTGCCCTGGGTCCTCTCGGCGAAGTCCGCCGAGGCGCTGCGCGCCCAGGCCCGCGAACTGGCCTCCTTCCTCGGGTCCGTCCCCGGTCCGGCGCTCGCCGACGCAGCGTTCTCGCTCGCCACCGCGCGCGCCCGCTTCGAGCACCGCGCCGTGGTCGTCGCCGCCGGACGGGACGGTGTCCGCGAGGCGCTGTCGGCCCTCGCCGCGGGCGAGCCGACCGGTCGGCTCGTCGAGGGACAGGCGCCCCACGCCGTCAAGCCGGTGTTCGTGTTCCCGGGTCAGGGGGCGCAGTGGGTGGGGATGGCGGTGGAGTTGGCGGGGGTGTCGCCGGTGTTCGCTGCGCGGCTTT
>NZ_JBIWPL010000062.1:0-9515 GCF_044768255.1 Kitasatospora sp. NPDC101157
CGGACGGTCACCGGCGTGGTGCACGCGGCCGGTGTGCTGGACGACGGCGTGGTCACCGGACTGACGCCCGAGCGGCTCACCACCGTGCTGCGGCCCAAGGTGGACGCGGCCTGGAACCTGCACGAGCTGACGGCCGGCCAGGACCTCAAGGCCTTCGTGCTCTTCTCGTCCGTGTCGGGCGTGCTGGGCAGCGCCGGCCAGGGCAGCTACGCGGCGGCGAACGTCTTCCTGGACGCCCTGGCCGCCTGGCGCCACCAGCAGGGCCTGCCCGCCCAGTCCCTGGGCTGGGGCGCCTGGGCGCCGACCGACGGCATGACCGGGACCCTCTCCGATACGGACCTGCACCGGATCCGCTCGGCCGGGGTGCCGCCGCTGACCGAGGAGCAGGGCCTCGCCCTGCTCGACGCCGCCATGACCCGGGACGAGCCCTACCTCGTCCCCATCGGCCGCGCCGCCGGAACGCGCCCGCCCGGCGAGGTGCCGAGCATGTTCCGCGCCCTGTTCCCCGCCGGGCGACGGACCGCCGCCGGCAGCACGGGGACGGGCGCCGCCCTCGCCGCCCGTCTGCACGCCCTGCGCGAGGCCGACCGGCCGCGCCACCTCGTGGACCTGGTCCGTACCGAGGCCGCCGCCGTCCTCGGCCACGCCTCCGGCCGGGCCGTCGACCCGGGGCGGGAGTTCCGCGACCTCGGGTTCGACTCCCTCACCGCGATCGAGCTGCGCAACCGCCTCACCGAGGTCACCGGGATCCGGCTCCCGGCGACCCTGGTCTTCGACCACCCGACCCCGCACGCCCTCGCCGCGCACCTCCTCGCCGAACTCCTCGACGAGGGCGCCGCCCCGGCGGCCCCGGCCGCCACCACGACCCCCGCGGCCGGAGAACCGGTCGCGATCGTCGGCATGGCCTGCCGTTTCCCCGGCGGCGTCGCCTCACCCGAGGACCTCTGGCAACTGCTGAGCGAGGGCCGCGACGGCATCTCCGGCTTCCCGGCCGACCGCGGCTGGGACCTGGACGCGCTGTTCGGCACCGGTCACGGCGTCAGCGCCACCCGCCGGGGCGGCTTCCTCACCGGTCTGGGCGACTTCGACGCGGGCTTCTTCGGGATCTCCCCGCGCGAGGCCCTCGCGATGGACCCGCAGCAGCGACTGCTGCTGGAGACCTCCTGGGAGGCGTTCGAGCGGGCGGGCATCGACCCGGTGGCGCTGCGCGGCAGCCGGACCGGTGTCTTCGTCGGCACCACCGGACAGGACTACGCCTCGCTGGTGATGAACTCACGGGAGGAGGTGGAGGGGCACGCGAGCACCGGGCTGGCCAACAGTGTGATCTCGGGCCGGGTGTCGTACTGCCTCGGTCTGGAGGGGCCCGCCCTCACCATCGACACCGCCTGCTCCTCCTCGCTGGTGGCGATGCACCTGGCCGCGCAGTCCCTGCACAGTGGCGAATGCTCCCTCGCTCTGGCCGGCGGGGTGACCGTGCTGTCCACGCCGATGAGCTTCCTCGGCTTCACCCGGCAGGGCGGGCTGGCCCCGGACGGCCGCTGCAAGGCCTTCGCGGACGGGGCGGACGGCACGGGCTGGTCCGAGGGCGTGGGCGTGCTGGTGCTGGAGCGGCTCTCGGACGCGCGGCGCCACGGGCACCCGGTGCTGGCGGTCCTGCGCGGCAGCGCCGTCAACCAGGACGGCGCGTCGAACGGGCTGACCGCGCCGAACGGGCCGTCCCAGCAGCGGGTGATCCGCCAGGCGCTGGCCAACGCCGGGCTGTCCGCCGCCGAGGTGGACGCCGTGGAGGCGCACGGCACCGGCACCACCTTGGGCGACCCGATCGAGGCGCAGGCGCTGCTGGCGACGTACGGGCAGGACCGTGAACTCCCGCTGATGCTGGGCTCGGTGAAGTCCAACCTCGGTCACACCCAGGCGGCCGCCGGTGTGGCGGGTGTGATCAAGACCGTCGAGGCGATGCGGGCGGGGGTACTGCCGAAGACCCTGCACGTGGACGCGCCCTCGTCGCACGTCGACTGGTCGTCCGGGGCGGTGGAACTGCTGACGGAGGCCCGCGAATGGCCCGGCGGGGAGCGGCCCCGGCGGGCGGGGGTGTCCTCGTTCGGGATCAGCGGGACGAACGCGCACGTGATCGTCGAGGAGGCGCCGCGGGTGGCGCCGCAGGAGGAAGCGGAAGCGCGGCCGTCGGTCGAGCCGGGCGCGGTGCCGTGGGTGGTCTCGGGCGTCTCGGCGGCGGCGTTGGACGCACAGGTGACCGGCCTCGCCGGGCGGGGCGGCTCGCTCGTGGACGTGGGGCTGTCGTTGGCGGGCCGGTCGCGGTTCGGGCACCGGGCGGTGCTGCTGGACGGCGTGGAGGTGGCCCGGGGCGTCGCCGGTGAACGGCAGCTCGCACTGCTGTTCTCCGGTCAGGGGTCGCAACGGCTCGGCATGGGGCGGGAGTTGTACGAGCGCTTCCCGGTGTTCGCGCAGGCCTTCGACGCGGTCTGTGCGGAGCTGGACCTGCCGCTGCGCGAGGTGGTGTGGGGGACGGACCAGGATCGGTTGAACCGGACCGAGTTCGCCCAGGCGGGGTTGTTCGCGGTGGAGGTGGCGCTGTTCCGGTTGGTCGAGTCGCTGGGGGTGCGGCCGGAGTTCGTGGCCGGGCATTCGATCGGTGAGGTCGCTGCCGCGCATGTGGCGGGGGTGTTCTCGCTGGCGGACGCGTGTGCGCTGGTCGCCGCTCGTGGCCGGTTGATGCAGGCGCTTCCGGAGGGTGGCGCGATGCTCGCGATCGAGGCGACGGAGGAGGAGGTCCTGCCGCTGCTCGGCGAGTCGGTGTCGATAGCCGCCGTGAACGGGCCCACTTCGGTGGTCGTTTCGGGCGCGGAGGCTGCCGTCGCGGCGGTCGAGGCGCGCTTCGCCGACCGGAGGACCAGTCGGCTGCGGGTGTCCCACGCCTTCCACTCGCCGCTGATGGACCCGATGCTGGACGAGTTCCGTACCGTCCTCAACGGGCTGACGTACAGCGAGCCCTCGATCCCGCTGGTCTCCAACCTGACCGGTGAGCCGGTCAGCGGCACGACCGACGCGGACTACTGGGTGCGCCACGTCCGCGGGACCGTCCGCTTCGCCGACGGCCTCCGCGCCCTGGACGCCGCCGGCGCCACCGACTACCTGGAGCTGGGCCCCGGTGGCGTGCTCACCGCCCTCGCCGAACAGGTCCTCGGCCAGGGCGAGCCCGAGGGTGAGGGCGAGGACAAGGCCGAGGGCACCGGTCGGGTCGCCGCCGCGGCGCTGCGCCCGGACCGCCCGGAGGAGGCCGCCCTGCTGACCGGCCTCGCCCGGCTGCACGTCGTCGGCGTCCCGGTGGACTGGGCCCGGGTGTTCGACGGCACCGGCGCCCGGCGGGTCGACCTGCCGACCTACGCCTTCCAGCGGGAGCGCTACTGGCCCGCGCAGGCCGCCCGCACCGGTGACGTGGCCGGCGCCGGCCTGGCGTCCGCCGAGCACCCGCTGCTGGGGGCGGTCGTCTCCCCGGCCGATTCGGCGGGCGTCCTGCTGACGGGCCGGCTGTCGCTGGCGGCACAGCCCTGGCTGGGCGACCACCGGGTCGGCGGAGTGGCGGTGTTCCCGGCCGGCGGGCTGCTGGAGCTGGCCCTGCGGGCCGGGGACCAGGTCGGCTGCGACCGCGTCGAGCGGTTGACGGTCACCGAGCCGCTGGTGCTGCCGGAGGACGGCGCCATCGCCGTCCAACTGGTGGCCGGCGCGCCCGACGATTCCGGCACGCGCCCGCTGAGCTGCTACGCCCGCCCGGCGGACGCCCCGGAGGAGCCGTGGACCTGCCACGCCACCGGCACCCTGGCGGTCGGCGGCCGCGACGGCGGGTTCGATACCTCGGTGTGGCCCCCGGCGGACGCATCGGCCGTCGAAGCGGAGAGCTGCCACGACCCGCTGGACCACGGCCCGGCCTTCCGCACGCTCCGCGCGGTGTGGCAGCGGGGCGAGGAGGTGTTCGCCGAAGCCGTCCTGCCCGGCCGGGCCGAGGACGCGGCGCCCTACGGGCTGCACCCGGCGCTGCTGGAGGCCGCCGCCCAGGCGGCCGGTCTGCTCGGCCCCGAGGACGGTGCGCGACTGGTGCCCGTGGACTGGCGGGAGGTGGCGCTGCACGCGACCGGCGCGGCCGTGGTGCGGCTGCGCGTCGCCCGGACGGGTGGGGATTCCGTGTCGGTCGAGATCATGGACACGGCTGGCGGCCCCGTGCTGTCGGCGGGCTCGCTGACCCTGGGCGAGTCGGCCGCCGTCCGCGCGAACGCCGTGCCGGCCGGGGCGCTGCTGCGGCTGGACTGGGTGGACGCGCCCTCGTCGGCCGGCGGGCCGGTACGCTCGGCGGCCCTGGACGGCCCCACGGCCTCGTTGGCCGAGGTGCCGGACGCGGTGCCGGAAGTCGTGCTCGCGCCGGTCGTGGGCGGGCGGGTTCCGGAGGTGGTGCACGAGGTCACGGGGTGGGCGCTCGGGCTGGTGCGGGAGTGGCTGGCGGAGGAGCGTTTCGGGAATTCGCGGCTGGTCTTCGTGACCAGGGGTGCGGTGCCGGGGGGTGAGGTCTCGGACCTGGCCGGTGCGGCCGTGTGGGGTCTGGTGCGGGCGGCCGAGGCGGAGAACCCGGGCCGCTTCGCCCTGCTCGACATCGGCTCCGCCGCGGACACCACGGCCGCGCTGCCCGTCCTCGCGGCTCAACCGGCCGGCGGTGACTTCCAGTTCGTGGCCCGCCGGGGTGTGGTGCGGGTCGGCCGGCTGGCGCGTGCCGGGTCGGCTGTGGTCGGGTCCTCTGCCGGTTGGGGTGGGGGGACGGTGGTGATCACGGGTGGTACGGGTGGTCTGGGTCGTCTGGTGGCCCGGCACCTGGTGGTGGAGCACGGGGTGCGTGATCTGCTGTTGCTGAGCCGCCGGGGTGGCGGCGGTGACTGGGTGGAGGAACTGCGGGGGCTGGGCGCCGAGGTCGAGGTGCTGGCCTGCGATGCGGCCGACCGGGAGGCGCTGGCCGGGGCACTGGGGGGCCGGACGGTCACCGGCGTGGTGCATGCGGCCGGTGTGCTGGACGACGGTGTGGTCAGTGGGCTGACTCCGGAGCGGCTGAGGGCTGTCCTGCGGCCGAAGGTGGACGCGGCCTGGAATCTGCACGAGCTGACGGCCGGCCAGGACCTCAAGGCCTTCGTGCTGTTCTCCTCGGTTTCGGGGGTGATGGGCAGTGCGGGGCAGGGCAACTACGCGGCGGCGAACGTGTTCCTGGACGCCCTGGCCGCCTGGCGCCACCAGCAGGGGCTGCCCGCCCAGTCCCTGGGCTGGGGGGCGTGGGTGCCCACGGCGGGCATGACCGGGACGCTGAGCGGTGCGGACCTGCAGCGGATCCGTTCCGCCGGGGTGCCGCCGCTGACCGAGGAGCAGGGCCTCGCCCTGCTCGATGCCGCCATGACCCTCGACGAGCCCTACCTCGTCCCCATCGGCCGCGCCGCCGGCTCGTCGAGGATGCCCGGCGCCGTGCCCGCACTGCTGCGCGGCCTGGTCCGCGGCGCCCGCCGGGTGGCCGAGTCCGGAGGCGGCAGCACCGGTACGGTCACCGCGCTGGCGGCCCGGCTGGCCGGACTGCGCGAGGGCGACCGGCTGCGCCACCTCACCGGCCTGGTCAGGACCGAGGCCGCGGCCGTTCTCGGCCATGGCACGGCTCAGTCCGTCGAGGCCGACCGGGACTTCCACGACCTCGGGGTCGACTCCCTCACCGCCCTGGAACTGCGCAACCGCCTCACCGCCGTCACCGGCCTGCGGCTGCCCGCCACCCTGGTCTTCGACCACCCCACCCCGGCCGTCCTGGCCGCCCACCTCCTCGGCGTGCTCCTGGACCGGCGGGACGCCGCGGACGGCGCCGCGCTGCTCGGACAACTCGACCGGCTCGACGAGGCCCTGGCGGACGGCGGCACCGACCGGGCGACCCGGGACGCGGTGTCCCTCCGGCTGCGCCGAATGCTGGAGAAATTGCGAATCCCCGACGCCCAGAATGCCGAGGACGGCGTCGCGGAGCGACTCGAAGCGGCGAGTGCGGACGAGGTCCTCGCCTTCATCGACAACGAGCTCGGCCGTCTCAGCGACCGCTGACCGCACCTGCCTCTACACAGGAAGGCACCACCTCCCATGTCGAACGACAGCAAGCTCGTTGACTACCTCAAGTGGGTCACGGCCGACCTGCACCAGACCCGCCAACGGCTGCTGGAAGTCGAGTCCGGCCGGCACGAGCCGATCGCCGTCGTCGGCATGGCCTGCCGTCTGCCGGGCGGGGTGACCACCCCCGAGGAGCTCTGGCGGCTGGTCGCGGACGGCCGGGACGGCATCACCGCCTTCCCGGCCGACCGCGGCTGGGACCTGGCCGCGCTGTTCGGCGAGGGCGCCGGGAGCAGTGCCGCGATCGAGGGCGGATTCATCTCCGCGGCCGACTTCGACGCGGACTTCTTCGGGATCTCGCCGCGCGAGGCCCTCGCAATGGACCCGCAGCAGCGGCTGCTGCTGGAGACCTCCTGGGAGGCGTTCGAGCGGGCGGGCATCGACCCGGCGGGCCTGCGCGGCACCCGGACCGGCGTCTTCGTCGGCACGGCGGGCGTCGACTACGTCGGTGTGGTCATGAACGCCGAGGAGGACATGGAGGGCCACGCGACCACCGGCCTGACGGCGAGCGTGCTGTCCGGCCGCCTCTCCTACACCTTCGGGCTGGAGGGCCCGGCGGTGACGGTCGACACCGCCTGCTCCTCCTCCCTGGTGGCGATGCACCTGGCCTCGCAGGCGCTGCGGGCCGGCGAGTGCACCCTCGCCCTCGCGGGCGGCGTGACGGTGCTCTCCACTCCGATGAGCTTCGCGGGCTTCAGCCGGCAGGGCGGGCTGGCCCCGGACGGGCGGTGCAAGGCCTTCGCGGACGCCGCCGACGGAACGGGCTGGGCCGAGGGCGCCGGCGTGCTGGTGCTGGAGCGGCTGTCCGACGCCCGGAGCAACGGGCACCCGGTGCTCGCGGTGCTGCGCGGTTCGGCCGTCAACCAGGACGGTGCCTCCAACGGGCTGACCGCGCCCAACGGGCCGTCCCAGCAGCGCGTCATCCGCGCCGCCCTGACGGCCGCCGGGCTGTCCGCCGCCGAGGTGGACGCGGTCGAGGGGCACGGGACGGGGACGCCGCTCGGCGACCCGATCGAGGCCCAGGCGCTGCTGGCGACGTACGGGCAGGAGCGTGAACGGCCGCTGCTGCTGGGCTCGTTGAAGTCCAACATCGGCCACACCCAGGCGGCGGCCGGGGTCGCGGGTGTGATCAAGACGGTGATGGCGATGCGGCACGGGGTGCTGCCGCGGACCCTGCACGTGGACGCGCCGTCCGGTGAGGTGGACTGGTCGGCGGGGTCGGTGGAGCTGCTGGCCGAGGCCCGGGACTGGCCGGAGACCGGTCAGCCGCGCCGGGCGGGTGTCTCGGCGTTCGGGATCAGCGGGACGAACGCGCACGTGATCGTGGAGCAGGCGCCGGAGGAGGCCGTGGAGGAGCCTGCGGCCGTGGTCGCCGGGCCGGTGGTGGTGCCGTGGGTGGTGTCGGCGAAGTCGGAGACCGCGCTGGACGCACAGCTGACCGCGCTCGCCGGGGCGGCCGGTTGTTCGCCCGTGGACGTGGGGCTGTCGCTGGCGGGGCGGTCGCGGTTCGCGCACCGGGTGGTGCTGGTGGACGGCGTGGAGGTCGCTCGGGGTGCCGCGAGCGAGCGCTCGACGGCGTTCCTGTTCTCGGGGCAGGGGTCGCAGCGCTTGGGGATGGGGCGGGAGTTGTATGCCCGGTTCCCGGTGTTCGCGGAGGCTTTCGATGCGGTGTGTGCGGAGCTGGACCTGCCGCTGCGCGAGGTGGTGTGGGGTGAGGATGCGGAGCTGCTGAACCGGACGGACTTCGCCCAGGCGGGGTTGTTCGCGGTGGAGGTGGCGCTGTTCCGGCTGGTCGAAGAGCTGGGCGTGCGGCCGGAGTTCGTGGCCGGGCATTCGATCGGTGAGGTCGCCGCGGCGCATGTGGCGGGGGTGTTCTCGCTGGCGGACGCGTGTGCGCTGGTGGCGGCCCGTGGCCGGTTGATGCAGGCGCTTCCGGAGGGTGGCGCGATGCTCGCGATCGAGGCGACGGAGGAGGAGGTCCGGCCGCTGCTGGGCGAGTCGGTGTCGATAGCCGCCGTGAACGGGCCCACTTCGGTGGTGATTTCGGGCGCGGAGGCTGCCGTCGCGGCGGTCGAGGCGCGCTTCGCCGAGCGGAGGACCAGTCGGCTGCGGGTCTCGCACGCCTTCCACTCGCCGCTGATGGACCCGATGCTGGACGACTTCCGTACCGTCCTCAACGGGCTGACGTACAGCGAGCCCTCGATCCCGCTGGTCTCCAACCTCACCGGCGAGCTGGTCACCGGCACGACCGACGCGGACTACTGGGTGCGCCACGTCCGCGAGGCCGTCCGCTTCGCAGACGGCCTCCGTACCCTGCACGCGGCCGGGGCCACCGCCTTCCTGGAACTCGGCCCGGACGGCGTGCTCGCCGCGCTGGCCGAGCGGAACCTCGACGAGCACGAGGGCGGCAGGACCTCCCCGGCCGTCCCGTTGCTGCGCCGGGACCGGCCGGAGGAGGCCGCAGTGGTCACCGGCCTGGCCCGGCTGCACGTCACCGGTGTGCCGGTGGACTGGGCGCGGCTGTTCGACGGCACCGGCGCCCGGCCCGTCGACCTGCCCACCTACCCCTTCCAGCACGAACGCTACTGGCCGCGCCCGGCCCGGCGTCTCGGTGACCTGACCGGAGCCGGACTGGCCTCTGCCGAACACCCCCTGCTGGGCGCCACCGTGGCCCTGGCGAACGCCGAGGGCACCCTGTTGACGGGCCGGCTGTCGCTGGCGGCGCAGCCCTGGCTGGGCGACCACCGGGTGGGCGGAGTGGCGGTGTTCCCGCCGACCGGGTACCTGGAGCTGGCCGTGCGGGCGGGTGACCAGGTGGGCTGCGACCGCGTCGAGCGGCTGACCGTCACCGAGCCGTTGGTGCTGCCGGAGGACGGCTCGGTCGTGGTCCAGATCCAGGTGGGTGCGCCGGACGGCTCCGGCGCGTGCCCGGTGCGGGTCTTCTCCCGCGCGGACGCCGAGCCCGACGCGCCGTGGACGGAGCACGCCGCGGGCGCACTCGTCCGCGGCGAGCGGCCCGCCGGCTTCGACGCCTCGGTCTGGCCGCCCAAGGGCGCGGTGGTGGCCGATCCGGCGGCGGTGCGCGAGGAGGCGGAACTGGGCGAGGCCTTCGAGGGGCTGCGTTCGCTCTGGCGGCGGGGCGAGGAGACCTTCGTCGAGGCGGTGCTCCCGACCGGGGCGGCGGGCTTCGGCCTGCATCCGGCGCTGCTGGCGTCGGTGGTGCGGGCGGACGGCCGTGGGCTGGTGCCGGTGGGGTGGTCGGGGGTGTCGTTGCATGCCTCGGGGGCGTCGGTGGTGCGGGCCCGGTTGGTGCGGACGGGTGCGGA
>NZ_JBIWPL010000063.1:0-7726 GCF_044768255.1 Kitasatospora sp. NPDC101157
ATGTACGGGTGACTGGTGCACCTGCAGCATCCTCACCGACGAATACGCCGCCAAGCCCAACACCCCTCCACGAACTTCCGCGGAGTAGCACTAGCGTCGGACCATGAGTGATCCCCTCACGCAGCACGACTGACCCCAGGCACCCTGGATCGCCTGCGCCTACGGAGCCATGGCCCTTGGCGTCCTGGCGCTGGTGCCGTCCCTGCCCTCCCTTCACCATGTGGCCGTGCTCGGGGGCTACTCCGAGATGATGGCCTGGTTGTGGGCCGCGCTCCCCGTTGGCGCGGCCGTCGTCGGCCTGCTCACCGTGACGGTGCTGCTCCTGCTCGGCGCCAAGGTCGGGTTCTGGCCGGTGGCCACGCTCGCGATCGGGTTCGCCGCCGTTATGGGCGCCGACGGCTACGACGGCGCCACCACGGCCATGTGGACGGGCATGGCCGCCTTCCCGCTGGCCACCCTGGCAGCCATCTTGGCCACCGGCCGCGCGCTCCGGCTGGGGATCTTCAAGGAGCAACCGCCAGCCGACCGCTGACCCCTGTTCCGCCGGTGAAGTCCGAAGTCCGGCCCCGCCCGGACGGGCCGAGTTGGCGCCACCAGGAGTTTGAAGGTGTCCCACCTGCGGGACCTCAGGTCCGCGTCCGGCGCTCCCGCATCACCTGCACAGGTTGTCCGATCACGCCAGCACCTCGGTGACGGTGCCCGGTTCACCTTCCGGTCGCGGGCGCTCGGCGAGGTGCGCCGTGCCTCCTTCCGGTACACCGATGCGGTGGAAAAGGTGATGTGGCCGTGTGTCAGCGCCTACACCGTGCTCGGTATCGCCGTCCTGGAGCGGGTGGTCGACGGCAAGCCTCCGTTGACCGACCAGGTGGTGGCGGGGCTGGCCGGCGAGCCGACGCTCGGGCAGCTGCACGCCGCGCTGTCCGTTCCGGTTCCGGCCCTGCTGACTGCACGCGACGCCCAGTCCGTCGAATCCGCCCAGGAGCGCCGCGAACAGTTGCTGGCAAGGGTGGAGGGCGTCTACGAATGCCTCGCCGATCCGATGTTGCCCTCACCGCTGACCCGGGAGCCGGCGGCCGTCAGCCGGCTGACCGAGGCGCAGCCCGTGGGCACCGACGCGCTCTGGGAGGGGCTGCTGGAGCCTCTCGTGCTCCTGGCCGGCCAGACGTCCTCGGACGTCGCCTTCCACCTTCGCCGGCGCGGCTGACCGTCGTCTGGTATCGCCGCGGAGCCGGGCGGCTTGCCCGTGGTCGAGACGGTGTGTGGCTCGCGGTGGCCCGTCGGCGCCGACTGCATCGCAGGCCGGCCAGCGGCAGCGGGTCGTCAGTGGGTCTTCGCGCTGGAGACGTGCTCGTGGTGCGCGCCGCGGGCAATGGGATGCGGCGCGCACCACGAGTCCATCGTCCCTGTGCCCGCCTGGGCGCCGACAGTCGGCCTGCGGGCACCCGGAGCCGAGCCTGCTCGCGGTGCGGGGGACGGGGTGGGATGCCTGCGGGCATGGCGAAGGGCTGGGCACCCCCTCTCCTGAGGTGCCCAGCCCTTGACCGCGGGCGCGTCAGTGCTTGAACACGTCCTTGACCTTCTCGCCGGCCTGCTTCACGTCGCCCTTGACCTGGTCGGCCTTGCCCTCGGCCTCGAGGCGCTCGTTGCCGACCGCCTTGCCCGCGGTCTCCTTGGCCTTGCCCTTGACCTTGTCGCCGATGTTCGAAGCCTTGTCCGAAGCGCTCATCGCGTTCTCCCTCGTCCGCCAACGGTCTGTCCGTTGGCCGTGTGCCCTGCCAGTCCATTGGTATGCCGCCCGACCGGTGCCGTCCAGCCGTATGCCGCGTTGGTGGGATCTGGGGTGCGGAGCGGGTCGAGGGCCCGGCCGGGGATCTCGGGCTCCAGGTCGCAGGGAACGATCCGCTGTGCGATCTTCCCCCACCGCTTCGGGCGCCGGGGCGTTTCCGCAGGTGAGGCGTCGCGGGCACTGGGAACGGCCGCCGGGCGGCGGGGGAGGGCGGCTCGTTCGCGGGGAGGGGGCCGTGGTCGGTGAACGCCGCCGCCACGTCCGGCCTGGCCGTGCCGTCCGAGTGCCCTTCCCTGCCGGGGCCGGCGAAGAATTCCCCCCGAACGGGCCCGCCTCGACGGGCGCGGTGCGGGCCGCGGGCACGGCGCTGGCCAGCACCCGGCAGCCGGAAGTGGCGGCCGCGCACCGTGCGCACGTCTCCGCCAGCCGCCACAGCTGTCCCGTCCGGACCGCGTACACCGCCAGAACCACCGGACCGCCGCAGCGCACCGCACCCGTCACCGGCCGCTCCTCGCCGCGCCGTCCGGTGCTCGCATCGGGATCGGGGACGTGCCACGCGCAGCCGCAGGCCAGGCAGGCGCGCGTGGCCGCGCTTCGCGACCCCCGCATGGGCGTATTTACGTCACCCGCAGCTGAGTGTCTGCCTATACGGCGAGAGGGCGCACTCCCGTAGGAGTGCGCCCTCAGTGCGGGGCTGTGGTCATCCGGACGTCGGGGCCTGGCGGACTGCTTCAGGGGTTCCGACAGCCAGAAGTACGTCTGGCCCATTTTTCCACGAACGTAGCGAGTCGCCAGTTTTCTTCTGCACCTGGGCGGAGCTTCCGATCCCTTCTATCTTGACCGTCATGGCTTTCTCGCCGCAGCCGATGGTCGTGAATTTGAAGGGGCTCAGCTGGGCGGACGCCTGGGTATATGTTCCCGCAAGAACATTCCCGGGGAAGTCCACGTGTGTGTCCGCGAAGGAGCTGGCGGTGGGACGCGGCGATCCGACGGAGTCGGGGGCGGTGGCGGTCGGCTCGGTCAGCCCGTCCGGCAGGAGCGCCACCTGGCAGGTGCCGTTCCTGACGGCGAGGACGACGCTGGTGCCCGCGACATCGGCAATGCCGAGGACCTTGGCTGTGCCCTTGGCGGGCGGGGCGTCGATGCTGCGCTGGACGACGGAGTCCACTGGCGCGGCTGCCGTCGCGTCCAGAAGCCAGGGACCGCTTTGTTGCTGAGGTGTCGTCCCGTCGTCGGTGCACGCGGCCGTCAGAACGGCTGTAGCGACGAGACTCACCGCCCCCAGAAACCGGCTGGATCGCCGCATATGCTCAACTCTCCTAGTTCATCCAGGCGTTGTAGCAGTAGCCTACCGGCTTCTTCACCTCCCCGTCTCCGACGTAGGCGCCGGCCTCGTAGATGCTGTAGGTGTAGTAGTCGAAGAGCTGGTAGGCCTGCAGGTTCCCGAACTTCCCGGCCGGAACCTGGTACGAGCCCGACTCGGTGTTCGAGACGGTGTCGGTCACGTTGAAGCCGGCGCTGGCGGAGATCTTCCACACGTCGATCGACGCGCTTGCCGTCCACTGGGTTGCCGTCGTGCGGGTCTGGGTCAGCGTCAGGGTCATGGGACCGGGTCCGCTGTTCGCGTCGATCACGTCAGTGCCGCAGACCTGCCCGTGGTAGCTCCAATCGCGGACTTCGCCCCAAGCGTCGGTCGGCCGCTCCGGCGACTTTCCGGTCGGCGTGATGTGTTGGGGCGCCGAGGCCTGGGGCAGGGCTGCCGCCGGAGCCTTGCGGTCGATGGTCCAGTGGCTGGGGTCCGCACCAGCCGGAAGCTGTGTGGTAACCGCGGCCACTGGTGAGACGGCCACCGGCGCAGCCAGCGCCTGCGGCGCCGCCAGGGCGGCCAGCATTCCGGCGCCGACCACTGCACCGATTCGAGAAAACGCCTTCCGCCTTTTTGTTCCCCTCGGAATTGAATCCTGCGAGTCGTTCCGCCCGGACGTTTTCCGGGCGAAACCCATCCTGAGACTTTGACGAAGTTCCGACAAGGACAATCAAAAGAATTGAGCGACGCGTGAGCCTGGCGGGGCGAAAAATGCCACAATAGCCACCTAATTCAGGCACCCGCGAATGCCGGATTCCGGAATTCCGATACCTCTTCAAAGTGAGAGAAATAGAGAACTGTGAACTATGCGACGAGAGTGACTGGTAGGCCGAGTCCCCTCGCCCTGCCCCAAAGGCCAGGACACCCCCCAATCACCAGCGCTCACCCGCACGCCCGCCAACCGAGCGAACGCCATCGCGCTGCCTGCCGCCACACCGGTCCGCTGCACACCACCCCAGCAGCTGCCGCGGTCGGCATCCGCGCAGGGCGCAGCGTGACAGCGACCGCACCGCCGCAGCCCGGGTGGTCAATGGGCCGGTCAGCGTGATCGCGAGGCAGGGGACGGGGATGGGACGCAAGAAGGCGAGCAAGCCGCGCCGGACCAGGGGAACGGCCGAGTACACACTGCAGCAGTTCCAGCCGCCCGGCTACGACCAGTGGATGGCCTTGGCTCCCGACGCCTACGACAGGGCCATGCAGGACATGCGGCTCAGCCCGGAGACCGTCGCCATGACCCGGCGTATGAGCAGCCTGGCCTCGCTGTACGGGACGAAGATCCCGGTCCAGGCCCTGTGGCTGGACCTCGCCGTCGACCAGGGCGTGCTTCAGCTGCGCCGCCCCGACGGCAGCGTCGGTCACCTGCCGGTTGCCGAGCTGGCCGGGATGATCGGCGACCAGCGCGCGGCTGCGGACGTGCGCAGCGCTGTCCACGAGCTCCATGCCGCCGGTGGCGTCCTGGTCGAGCCCAGCGATCAGGAGGAGGTAGTGCTGCGTGTGGTCGTCGGGAAGCCGGCCAAGCCCGGCGACCCGTGGCTATTCGGCGGCGATCTGGCCAGTGCGCTGGTGCCCAAGGTCTGCATCCCGGTCGCCCCGGGGAGCCTGCCGCCGGATGAATTCGCCGCGCTTGCTTACCTGCGTGCTCACCTTGCCGAGGGCACCACGGGCACCGAGCAGGAGTACGCCACCTTCAACGGCGTCGGCTCCGTCGAGCGGGGCCCAGGAGCTGTTTGACTCCGTCGCCCACCTTGTCGATGCCCGAGGCTGCCCGGCCTGTCCGACCGCCCACCTGTGCACTCGCGACCCGCAGGCCGAGTTGGTGGCCTGACAGTGAAGGCCGGTACCCCAGACGTCCCGCCCCCGAATTCTCAGTCGGGCCCGCGGCCTAGTCGACGGCAGCCGGCGGCCCCGCCTAGGGGTAGTGGCCGCCTGCTGAGGCCGGGAACCTCGGGCCGGAATCCGCCTCTTGCGCCGAGTCGGCAGCCCCTCAGAGCCCGGCTGGGTGGCTGGAGAGCCAGGAGGAGTGCCGGTCGCGAAGCAGGTCCCGCTCTTCGGGGGCGGGGAGGAGAACGTCCGCACCGCCGTCATAGGGGTGGTAGATGCGCTCCATTCGGGCGTTGGCGATGAGGACGCCAGCCGTCTTGTAGTCCGCAACCTCACGTAGCAGGGGGTCGATGCATCCGTGCTGCCAAGGCCGACGGATGGCGAAGAGGTGAGTGTAGGTCCGAAACTCCGGGTTCGGATCGTCTTCCGTCAGCAAGGTCTGCCAGTAGTCCGCGTCCGGCTGGTGCTTAGGAACGTCGGGCTCCGCTGTCCAGGCCGGTGTGATCACATAGACGTCCGCGCCGGTGAACAGCTCGTCCAGGACAGTGTTGTGGCGTTCCAGGATGATGGCGTACTCGGTCTCGCTATCGGCGTACCGCTTCGAGCCCGGCAAGCTGTGGAATCGGACCCATACATCTCGATACCTCTCGCGGAGCATGTGGCCGATGGGAGGACACTCCGGCCAGTGCTGCTGCCACATTTCTGTCAACGCCATCTGTCCGTTCCCAGACACCTGCGGCACTCGTCGTGTCCCTTCGCCCAGCTGTGGATCAGCAGGCATGATGCCCGCGGTCGACCGCCGAGGGAAACGATTTCCTACTGCTGCTGGGCGGCTTCGCAGAGCATGCTGTCCTGGGACGGACGCTGGGCTTCGACGAGGAGCACGGTCATGCCCGTGTCCTCTCGTGCTCCGCGCCTGCGGCCCAGAGGGTGCTTCGGTCCGGGCTGTCTGTCCCGGCAGGTGCAGGAGAACAGCCCTCCCCGTCGTCGGCCTCGACCGTGTGGTCGGGGGCGGGCTCGGGCGCCTCCGGAGCGGCATCGGGTTCGCCGCCGGGCTGCTGGTGTGGTCCGGCCGGTGGCCGGGGACGGTTTGCCTGGACCAGGTCGAGCCGGGCCTGGCTGAGTTCGGCGAGGAGTTCCTCGATCCGGTGCTGCTGCGCGGCGTTGTCCTCGCGGAGCTTGGCTGCCTCGCTCTGTTCAGCGCGCAGGACTCCGATGAAGCGGTCGCGGTGCGCGGTCAGTTCGGTCCCGATGGAGGCGAGCAGTCCATCGCCTGTGCCGAGCAGTCCGGGGCTGCCCGTGCCGACGGGAGCGTCGCCGGCCAGGCCCCGGTCGACACTCCATCAAGGCGGGCACGGCATGCCAGCGCGCGACCCTAGCCGCTCGCTGGCGCTCCTGTCCTCGCCCTGCTTCGGCAACGGCCCGGCCGCGCCGGACGACTCGTGATCGGGCTGCCGGCTGTGCGTGCCGTTCGCGCGAAACGGGGCCCCAACGCTCTCGGGTTCAACCGAGGTGACGTGATGTTCGTCCTCTCCGGCCGCTGAACCGCGGACGGCTATGGGTCGTGATTCGGGGCGACGTGATCACCGCGTCCCTGACGGAGGAGACCTTTTATGACCGGCAAGCTCGTCACCGGGCTGTCCCTGGCCGCTGCGTCGACTCTCGCGGCTATGGCCCTGTTCGGAGCCACTCCCGCCCTGGCCAACGGCGTCACGCTCCAGCACTCCGCGGCCGATGCCCAGCCAGCCGCCACGGGGAACGATGAGCTGGCACAGCAGATCGAGCAGGCGGAGGAGCGCCTGCGGCAGGCCGATCCGGAGGCCGCCGCGGACCGCGACACTGAGCGCCGAATCGCCGCGGACCGCGACACTGAGCGCGGATGGCCTCGCCACGGGGGACTCTGAGCGGGTAGTGCGGGCCGCCCAGGACGAACAGGCCCTTGCCGACCAGCTGGACGTCGCCGAGAGGGACTCCGAGTCGGCATAGCAGATCGAGCATCAGCTCGGTCGACGGACTCGGACAGGCACCGCCTCTGGGACACACCTTGGGGTATACCGCAGTACGCAGGTGGGACGGTCCGGGATAGAACAGCGAAGGGGCGGGTACCGGCCGCTTGCCGGTACCCGCCCCTTCGCTGGGACTACGCCCGCGTGGGTCGCGCGCGCTTCACCAGGGGGACGGCCGCAGGCCGGGCAGATTCCCTGCCGCTCGCGGGCCTATTCGTCTCCGACGCTGCCGAGCACGCCCTTGCTCAGCTGCGCCCCGGTGAGCTCGACGCGGTCGAAAAGCTGGTCGAGTGCCCCGCGGCTCGGCATTCCGGTGCCCGGCGGCACCGATCCGGAGGTCGACGACTACACCGCTCGCACCGATGCGGCCTCCGACTCCGGCGACCGCATCAGCGTCGCGTGTCGCCTACATGAGGGCATGTCCGCGATCTTCGGCCGGGTGTGGTGACGGTCTCAATGGCGGTCACCTGGTGTTGACTCAGCGTGGTGGCGGTGGGTCGGTCGGTAATGTGGCGGGCGCCTGATTAGTGAGTGCCCTCACATGTGAATGCGGTGTACGACGGCGGATAGTGATGTCCGTTTTGTGTAATTTTGAGGTTATTTGACGATTGGCTGACGAGTGTTTGCGCAGGCCGGAGGGGTCGGCGGGGAGGAGCGGCCCCCGCGCGGCCCGTCTCTCGGATCGGTGCCGGCTCGCTTCGGCTACGACTGCGGATCGTAAGGAGGGGGTCTTGGCGACCGCCGATC
>NZ_JBIWPL010000064.1:0-7285 GCF_044768255.1 Kitasatospora sp. NPDC101157
GTTGAACGCCTTCGAGATCGCCTTCGACGGCCGTCTCTCCGCTGGCCGTCGTTAACTCAACCCAACCGAGTTACACCGTTCGCTGGACAGACCCCCTGCCGGGCATGACGCCAGCCGTACTGCTTCCCGATCGAGTTCCGGAACGGAGCCCTCCTCGCGTCACGAGGCGAGTATTCGGGCCAGCCGGGCGGCCTCCGTCCGGACGCGGCGGGGCGCGGTCGAAGCCATGAGGACGTCGAGGGCGGGCAGAGCCGTCCGGATGCCGTCCGCCGCCGCGCATTCGGCGGCCAGCGCGAGGGCGTCCGCCAGTCCGCGCACGCCCGGTTCTTCGGCGGCGAGCACGGTGATCAGGGCAGTGAGCACCTCCCAGACCGGCCGGCCCGCACCGCTGCGCGCGGCGTCGGCCAGAACGGGCAGGAACCGGTTCGGCTTGGCCGCCGTCAGCCGCCACAGCCCCGCGATCCACTCGCCGAGCACCTCGGGACGCAGCCGCCCGCGCGCGTTCAGGATCAGCAGGGCGTCCAGCGCCACGGTGCGGTTCTCCGCGCGGGCGGCCGTCAGCCCGTACACGAGCGCCAGGTGGTACACCGCTGCGGGCTCGCCCGGGACCTCGGCGAGCCGGGGCAGCCAGGGGTTGAGTACGTGGTGACTGGAGGAGTTCACCTGAGACACCAGGGAGGGCAGGCCGTGCGTGGCGACGGTCTCCGGGTGCCAGGGCGCCACCCAGGGCAGCTGAGCGAGCACGCTGGGACGCGGCGCCGCCATGCCGATGAACAGACCGGCTTCGGCCGGGTCGGGAAGGGCATGGAGCAGACCAGTGATGCCTTCGGGGGCGGGTTCGGCGGCGCGGACGAACGGCGCGATACGGGCAATCGTGTCGAGCACCCCGTACGGGGCGGCCCGCTCGAGCTGGCTCGGCAGCTGGGTGTGAAAGGCGTCCGGCGTGGGCGGCGGGGTGTCGGCCGGCAGCTCGCACCCGAGTTCGGCGGCGGCCGAGCGGGCGGCCGCCAACGCGTGCGGGGGCAGCCGGAGCAGTGACTGGGCCAGGTCGGCGGGCCAGGGCAAGGCCCCGGCGGCCCGGTGCGCCGCCAATCGCTTGGTGAACACCGTCGGATCGACGGCGCCATCGGCGGCGGTCGGGGTGGCGAGCAGCAGCGGCACCGGCGCCTGCCCGATCCGGGACGCGGCCTCCAGCACACGCAGCACCGGGATGGTCCCCGGACTGCGAAGGTGAGCGGGCCAGTCGAGCATTTCGGCGGCGTGCTGCGCCGCCGGGTGGCTGCGGCCGGTCAGGGCATCGAGCAGGCAGCCGAGTGCTTCCTCGAGGCGGTGGGCCTGCCAGATCGTGATCGGTTCGTCGTTGCGGCCCGCGGTGAGCGGAGCGAGGGCAGCGTGGAGGGCCGCGGCGTCACGGTGGTGCTCGGTGACGAGGGCGGCGAGGACCATCTCGAACTCGCCAGGGTCAGGCACCTGGTCGGCCATCACGGCCGCTAGCCGCTCGGCGAGGTCGAGCGGGCCGGCGGGTGCGGCGGGCAGCGCGACCTGGCCCATGGGCGGTGCGACGGCGTGCGGTTCGGCGGCTTCCTCCACCGCCGGGGCCTGGATGGCCAGCAAACGGTGGGACTCGGGCCGGAGGGCCGGGCCGAGGGCGACGGCGGCGCTGCGCACGGCTTCGGCGGTGGCCGGGGCGACGCCGGACAGGTGCTGGGCGGCGAGGCGCAGAGCGCGCTCCTGGACGGCCGGAGCCGGGTGGGCGAAGGCCACGCTGACGGCGGGCAGCAGGCCGTCCGCCGTGGCGGGGCTGCGGCGCAGGGCGGCGGCGGCGCGGCTCAGCTGGGTGGTGGCGAGGGTCTTCTCCGGGCGGGCCAGGACGGCGGCCGTCAGCTCGGTGAACACCTCGGCGGAGAGCCGGTGGTCCACGGGCACCAGCGCCGCCTGGGCGGCCTTGGCGGCGGTCGGTGCGCCGTCGGCGGCCAGCCGGACGTGATCGCGGGTCCGGGCGAGGACCTCCTCGGGGTCGAGCGTGAGCGCCGCGTACAACTGGAGGAACCCTCGCAGGTTGCCGGGCCGGTCGCCGCGCAGGAGTTTTCCGAGGCAGAGGTCGATCAGCTCGGCGCGGTCGAGCACGCCCTCGCTCGCCAGGGTGGTGAGCACCTTGGGCCACTCGTTGTCCGGCCCGAAGCGGGCGGCGTAGGGATCGGTGAACTCGGTGCCGATGTCCGGGACTTCGAACAGGCGGCGGACGAACTCGGCCAGCCTGGGCTGGGCGCGCAGCCAGGAGAGCAGGGTGTCGTGGTGCGGCACCGGCTCGCGCAGGCCCTGCTTGGCGAACCACTCGCCGATCTCGCGGTGGTAGGGGTAGCGAATCGAGTCACCCTCACGCACCCAGCCGATCATGTAGCCGTCGGTGGTGGGGAGTTCGGCGCCCGACCAGACGGCGAGGCCGTGGGTGATCAGCCACCGGTCGTGGTTGCCCCGCGCGGGCAGCCACTCGGCGAGCCGGATCGCGAGTTCGCGGTGGAACGCCTGGTCCCGGTGCGGTGAGAGCAGGGCCATCAGCAGGACGTGGTGGTCCGGGTTGGTGGAACCACCGCCGGGCAGGGGCCAGGTGATGTCGAGGAGCGGGCGGGTCGTCAGCCACTCGAGGGCCTGGGCGGGAGTGGCGGCGGAGTGGATCCCGGCGAACTGAAGCGCGGCGAGCTGGTTGTAGGCGGCGGAATAGCGGTTCATGTCGCCCGAGGAGAGCTCGCGCGAGAGCTCGGCGCGGAGCTTGCGCAGCGGAGCGCGCAGATGGCTCAACTCGGCGGCGGGCACGGGGGAGAGCCGCTTAATCACCCCCTGCGGAACCCCCGCGGAGATGAGGGCGCGCACCTCCTCCCAGCTGATCGTCCCGCTCTTGAGATCCGTCACGATGCCCCCTCTACCAGGTCTGATCAACGTTCGTGAACATAGCGCTCCCCACTGACAGTCGTGCGGCCGGGTTTCCCCGGGAGTGACCAACGGACTGTCAGGCGAGTGTGTGGTCTCAATGAACTTGCAAGATCACTAACGCTGCGACCAGCGGTGTTGCAGATTGGCTGAGACGGCGATGTCGGAGTTGATCACGGCCGGTGTGTCAGTCGGGCCCATATCTGCGCAGGTCGCTGTGCCGACTGCGGCCAGGTCCCGGTGGAGGAGCGCACCTGGGAGTACGGGCTTCATGGCCGGTGGACCCGCCGCCCCGGCGGCTGCTGCGCGGCGGTCTTCCGAGGTGGCGTGAGATGACGTTGTCGGTGGCGCGCGGGTCAGTGGTTGTTCCACTCCCGGGCGGGAATCGGTCCTTCCGAGGTATCACCCAGGCGCTCGATCCAGGCCGGGGCGGCGAAGACCGGCCGGGTGAGCAGGATGTCGCCGGCGCGCTGGACGCGCAGCAGGAGGCCGATTTCCCCGTAACTGTAGGTGCCTTCCTGGGAGAAGCGGATCTGCTTGTCCAGGCCACGGTCTTGGAGCTTGGCGTATACCGCGTCGTCGGTCGCCGACGGCACGCGTCCGGTCAGGCCAGGCCCTCCCAGCGGACCTGCGGACCGAACCGGGCGTCGACGGCGAGTGCAGCGAGCACGCCACCATACCTGTGCCCAGGCATGTACTCGTAGCCGTCGTCGATCTCCCCCGTGAGGGAGCGTCCTGGCAAGTCCGGCGGAACGTCGTCCGCTCCGGCGGGGCGGAAGTAGGCCGTGAGCATGTTCCCCCATACCCATGGGTCGGACGGGGAGTAGACCGCGCAGTCGCCGCTACTCATCCCGGGCCCGCGTCCCAACGCGGCGCTGACCTGCCCGCGCGTCATACCGAACCGCAGCGGACCCACCCCGACCAGCGGCATGGCCTCCCACCGCTCACGCTCGCTCTCCGCCAGCACCGACCACATCGAATCCGACACCCGACTTCTCCCGCTGTCCGCCCCTGGAACCGGCCACGCGGCCGAGCACGGCCGGATGCTACTCGGCAGCAACGACACCCCTGTTGGGAGGCCTCTGCCTTCATCAGGCAGCGCGCTCCAGGACTGTGCGGTGGCCATCCTCGCACCGCCGCCCGGGCGGGGTGGTGTTGTGCACGGTGCCGGCCTGGAAGCTGGAGGCTTTGTGGGACGTGTCGGGGTTCGATCGGCGGGGAGGAGGGCTCGCTGTTGGAGCTGACCGAGAAGGCTGCCCCGGGCCGGTTGGAGTGCCCGCAGTGCGAGCGGGACCGTGCCGCGAAGGACTTGGGCCTGTTGGTGCTGCCCGCTCTGACCAAGCGGGAGCTTGTGGCCGCGCTGGTCTTCGCTCCGGCTGATCCGTGGTGGGAGGACCGGGTACTGCACGCCAAGCTCTACCCGGCGAGGGGTCGGAGGGTGTGACCTGTTGGGTTGTGTGGGCGTATTTTGGCCTCTGATCGCTGGTTGTCTGGACCTTTGGTTGGTCCTGTTGGGGTGCCGGGCGAGGGTGGCGGCGGGCCCCGGGTTGGTGACTGTGTGTGGTGGTGGGTGGGGTTGGGGGTGCTGTCGGTCTGCTCGGCGGGTTGGAGGGGTTTTTCGCCGGGTATTCGGGCGGGAATTCCGTGTCGCTGTTTTGGTGGATTGGCTTCCGGTGGTGGTCTGAATTCGGGTTGGAATTGTGGGGGCGTGGGTGGTGGTGGGGTCGGTGTTCGGTTTGGTGGGGCCGGGCTGGGCCCTCGTCCCCGTATCTGCCGCCGGGTGACGGTCGGCTGGGCCGGCGCCGCGTCCGAGGCCAGGGTTGTGGACTGTCGCGGGGATGGCAGTGGGGTTTGCCGTGAAGTGGCAGTGGGTTTGTCACGGGGTGGTGTCAGTCGGATCCAGGGCCCCAGCCTGGCGCTTCCTGTTGCAGTGGCCAGTGACGAGGCGAGCCCTGCTCTATCCGCGACTGACGCCGTACGGCGTCCTGGGTGGGTACACGCGTCACGGACATCTCATGGCAGGCCACTGACGATCTCGCGGCAGACGACATCCGTCGCCGTCCGGGTGCCGGTCGGGGGCGTGCCCGGCTGTGGCCGCCGTCCGGGTCTCCCGCCGTTCGGACCGGTCCGCCGTCGGTGGCTTGGCTGAACGGTCATGTGAGGGGGTGGGCGTCCACGTCCTCCAGTCGTACTCCTGGGCATTGGGCGGGGATGCCGGTGCGGAACTGCTCGGCCCATTGGGCGTCGAGGCGTCGGAGCAGTTCGACTTGCTTGGCGAGCCAGCCGATCCGGGTGTCCCGGTCTGCGGGGAAGCGGTCCCGCTGTCGCAGCTCCCAGCGCATGGCCATCGAGCGGGTGGCCTTGAGGGCGACCCGGTGCAGGGCTTCGTTGAGGTCGTTGGTGCTCTGGTGGTGGAGCAACTGACCGCGCTCCTCCACGACCCAGTGGATGATCCCGTCCTGGACCCCGAGGTAGGGGCGGGCGCCGTCTTGGGGATCGAACGCGACCAGATCGTTTGCCGTCACACCGTCGAGGCCGGCGGCCATGTCACGCACGGCGGCCTGCAGCCCCTTCATCGTTATCGTCATATGGACGATGATTGCCTATGTGCCATCGCCCGGCGGCCCGTGGCTGGGTGGCCGTCAGGCCGCCCTGGAGGGTGTGCAGGAGGGCCTGTTGCCGGGGGTCGGTGGCCGGGGGTGTTGTCGCGCCCCTTGTCGCGCCTGCCTGTCGTGTGGGGTGGTGTCGTGTGCTGTGACGTGGGTGGATGCCGGTGATCCCCTGTGGGTGGTGGGGGCGCGACAGGTGGGCGCGACAGCCACCAGCAGCCGTTCGTGCTGCGTCCGCGGCTGCCGTCCGGGTGCGGGTCGTCGCCGCGCCGGCTGTGCCGCCGTCCAGGCCGGTGGCTCCGGCTGCCCGGGGTGTCCGTCGAGGCCGCCGCCGCGCCCGCTGCTCGGGCCGCCGTCCGGGTGCGCGCCGTTGGCGGTCGTCGGGGCTGGCCTTGTTCTGGTGGCCGGTGTTCGGCGGTTTGGTGAGGGGCTGTGGGGTGCAACACGGGGGCGTGTTGCGGGTCTGACCAGGTGTTATGTGGCTGGGAGGGCCGTGGGGCGGGTGTGTTGCAGTGCCGTGTTGCACGGGCCTGGGCCGGTCCGCCGGCCTCGGCGCCTCCCCGCCGCGGCACTGCGCTCGGGCCGCCGTCCTCGATCGCCGTCCAGGCTGCCGCCGCCCTGCTGCGCCTTGGCCGCCGTCGTGGTCGGCCGCCAGGCCGTCCCGCTGCGCCCGGTTCGGTCGTCTTGCCCGCCCGCGCCCGCCCTGGTGGCCGCCTGGCCGTCGTCTTGGCCGTCCCGGGCCCTGGGTTGCCCGCCGTCTCCGGGGCCGGCCTGGACGCCGTCCTCGCCCGCTGTCTAGGCCGTCGCCACCGCTGCGCCCTGGCCGTCCTGTCCGGTGTTCGGTTCGGTGGTGCTGCTCCGGAAATTGTTCCGTTGACGGCGAGCGGCATTTTCGGGGCGGCCTGGTTTGGCGGTCGTGGTGTCGGTGGTGAGGGCCGCAGGCCCCTTTTCGGCGTGCCTGAATTAGATTTTGGCTCGCTGCGCCTCGCGGGGCTTTCTGATTTCCGTCTGAAAGAAAGCGGAAAGGGAATTCGCATTCTCGCAGGGAAGGCGGTCTGATAGAGCCGCGATGGACGATGTGAGCGAGGCTGTCTGTTTGCGTCTCGCGCCCGCTCGAAGGCCGGTAGGATAGAGCCGTTCGGCACTCCAGGAAACGCCGCCGGAAACCCTTCGGATGCCGGTCCGAAATCTGTGGTTGAGGGCCAGTCAGAGCCCGCCGTGCGGGGTGCTCGTGAGGGCCCGCCACGGGGGCCGTCAGGCCGGAGCCGGACGGGCGGTCCGGAGGTGGCACCCCGAGGGCCGCAGGCCCCGCTCCGAGGGCGGCGGATGGGGCCGACAGCCCAGCAAACAGGCGGCCGGACCGGCCATCGGCCGGGACCGGGGGAGGGGCCAGGGGGTGAGGCTGTGACTGACACCGGAAGTCCGCGACACATCGTCACGCCCGGGGCCGCAGGCCCGGGCCGGCACCCCCGCCCGATCGGGGGAAGGGGCTACTACCCGAATTTCGCGTCACATCGTCAACGCGCACCCCCGGGCGCAGCCCGGGAAAGGCTGCCAGCAAACCGGCCCGTAGGGCCGTGAAAAACCCCGGCCAATGAGGAGGGAAAGCCGACCGATTGACGGGCCGTAGGCCCGGGACAATGCCCCAAGATTGGCGGAGCGCAGCGACGCCAGACGCCCCACCCTAACGGCGCGTGCCGCGCGCACGAATTCGCCACCGGCGAATTCCCTCAGCCACCCACCGCCCG
>NZ_JBIWPL010000065.1:0-5541 GCF_044768255.1 Kitasatospora sp. NPDC101157
AACTGGAACAGCTCCCACAACTCATCCGGCACCAGCCGCTCCACGATCGTCACCCGCGGAGCCTACTCGGCCGTCCAAATGAGATGTCCTCTTAGGTGTGACCTGTTGCCATCGGAAGGCCTGAAATTCGCCGCCCACCCCACTCGGTCTATACCTGTGGGGGGATGGGTGTCCGCGCTCATTGATTGTGACCAGGCGCGGTGTGTCTGAGCTGGGGTTATCAGTTAGTACTCCAGTGTGACTTCGTGATCTATCCGGCTGCGAGTCGGTGCCGGTAGTGGCTGCGGCGGGCTGTGGCCTGGTGGTGTCTGCGCCAGTTTGACCAGGTCAGCAGTCTGTTGGGGGTTGTGGCGGGTGGTTTCAGTAGTGCCCCGAGAAGGTGGCGAATCTCCGGGACGGTCAGGTCGATCGGATCGGTGCTGCGGGCTGGCCAGTTCGGTTGTGCGGTTCTCGCCGGTGTCGCGTCGGCGGCGAGAACCACGAGGAAGGCCAGCGCGAGCATGGCCAGGGTGATGTGCCGGTGCCAGGCGGTCCAGTGGCGGACTTGGTAGTGGTCCAGCCCGACCTGGCCCTTCGCGGCCTGGAAGCACTCCTCGACGCACCACCTCATCCCAGCCACCCGGACCAGTTCGGACAGCGGTACCGGTCTCGGGGTCCAGCACAGGTAGAAGGCGAGTTCGCCGGTGGTCGAGTTGCGGCGGGTCAGCAGATGCCGGTGACCGTCGGTACCGATCTCGACCCAGGCCCAGTCGTAGTAGCGCGGCCCTTTCGCGCCGGCTCCGGCGTTCTGCCGGTGCCAGGCCGAGGCGGGCAGGCGGTCGGCCACGGCATCCGCCCGGACAGTGGTCCGTCCCTGGTTGATCCGCACCCTGGTCTTGCAGGCGACGGCCAGGACGTAACCGATCCGTCGGGACTCCAACAGGGCACGAAGGCCGGGGTCCTGGCCGTATGCCTCGTCGCCGGTCACCCAGGAGGCGCCGATCCCGGCGTCCAGTGCTGCGACGATCATCTGCCCGGCCAGCGCGGGCTTGGTCGCGAACTCCACCTGGTCGGGCACACCGGCGCGGGTTCGGCGCTCGGTGTCCCGGGACCAGGCCGTGTCGGGCAGGTAGAGTCGACGGTCGATCAACGCCCTTCCTCTGCTGGAGGCATAGGCGAGGAAGACGCCGACCTGCGTGTTCTCGATTCGCCCTGCGGTGCCGGTGTACTGCCGCTGCACGCCGGCCGAGGCGGTGCCCTTCTTCAAGAACCCGGTCTCGTCCGCGATCAGCACGCCGTCGTCGGCGCCAAGGTGCTCGACGATGTAAGCACGGACGTCGTCGCGGACCTCGTCGGCGTCCCAGTGGGCGCTTCGCAGCAGCCTTTGCATCGGCCCGGGCCGGGCGTAACCAGCCTGCTCGGCCAGCCGCCAGCAGTTCTTCCGTTCGACGCCGGACAACAGTCCGAGCACGAACGCGCGGGCCGTCGCCCGCGGCTCCACCCGCCTGAACCGGCCCGCGATCCGGGCCATCGCCTGGTCGAACATCGCCGGCCATCGGGCGGCGTCTATGCTGTGCCCCGCGGCCACCGCAAGATCTTCAGGAGTCCACACAACCCCCGATGATCACGCGGTGGCCGTTCCCGCTCCCACCCAGCCCCAGCGCGAGATCACGAAGTCACACTGGAGTATTAGGTGATCGGGTTCCTGTCTGTGGGGTTGTGTGGGTCATGGCTGCTCGGCTGGTGTTCTGACCTGGTGTTGGTCAGTTGTGTTGGGTGTTGGTCAGATGGACTGGGCAGGGATAAGGCGACGACAGGGGTACTTCGCGGCGGGGTTCGTGGGCTGGATGGCAAGTGGTCATTCGTTGGTGGTGGTGCGGCCTCGCCCAGCGGCACCCGGCTGGCCCGCTCGCAGGCGCTGAGCACGTACTTCCTGTTCCTGGAGCTGCGGCACAAGGTCGAGATCCACCGGATGACCGGGCGGGTTGTCGAGTGCCCGATCGACGAGATGAACCGTCCGCGCGGCTCCAAGGACGCCCAGCTGCGGATCCCGCCGACCGCGCCGGAGGTCGGCCGGCTGTTCACCGGCTGGGGCGGCGAGCTGGCGACCTGCCGCAAGTTCGCCCCGACCGCGAGGAACTACACCGCCGCGAAGCTGATGTCGCAAGTCGGACTGCGGGTGAGCGAGGCGTGCGGCCTCGACCTGGGCGACATCAAGTGGAGCCTGGGCCGGTTCGGCAAGCTCCACGTCCGCCTCGGCAAGGGCGCCCGCGGCTCCGGGCCGCGCGAGCGGATGGTGCCGCTGATCAACGGAGCGGACCGGACGCTGCGGTGGTTCATCGAGGACGTCTGGGGCCAGTTCGACGACGACCACAGCCGCCCCGGCGCCCCGCTGTTCCCCTCCGAGCGCAAGAACACCGACGGGTCCTCGCGCCGGGTCGGCGACGACGCCCTGCGGAACGGCCTGGCCGCCGCCGTCGCGGCTCATTTTCCCGGCTGGGCTGAGAAGTTGACGCCGCATGTCCTGCGGCACTTCTGCGCGTCCGAGCTCTACTCGGGCGGCCTGGACCTGCTCGCAATTCAGGAGGTTTTGGGACATTCCTGGATCGCCACGACGTGGCGATACGTCCACGTCCAGCAGACCAGGGTGGAAGACGCCTGGGCCGCCGGGCAGCAACGGGCCGCGAAGCGCCTGGAAGGACTGATGGGATGAAGTGGAACCTACGGCTGATCGCCGCGAACAAGGGCATCTGGAAGGCGTCCGAGCTACAGCGGAGTCTGGCTGAGCACGGGCTGGTCATCTCGGCCGGGAAGATGTCTGGCCTGTGGTCCGGCCAACCGGTCTCCCTCAAGCTGGAGGACCTGGACGTGATCTGCGTCGTGCTCGGCTGCGAGATCGGCGACCTATTGCTGCCCGAGCCGGAGAAGGTCCCCCGGCCCGGGCAGCAGGAGACCGAGCAAGTCGCTGTCGCAGCGGCGGGGCCGGCGGTGGTTCCTCGTCGCCGTGACGGGCGCTCGCTCCCCCCGTCGTGATGGCCTACGTCCTGCCGGCGGCCAGGTGCAAGCCGCCGGCCAGCTGCCCGGACTGCTTCGGCTGGGGCGCGCTGCCCGGCCGCGTGTGCAGTGCGTGCCAGAGCTTCCGCCGCACCGAGGAGCCCGCCGAGTGCAGCGGCTGCTACCGGGTGGTGCGGCTGAAGAAGGGCTACTGCCGGCTGTGCTGGCACCAGGCGAGTCAGGATGCCAAGGGTGAAGTCACCGTGCTGCAGCCCTACTTGGAGAAGGTTCGGCACCACCAGCTGTTCCTGATCAACCTCCACCGGCCACGGTGTCCGGGCCCTCCGCGCGGCAAGCGCAGGGGACGGCCGCGGCTGCCCGACCCAGCCCCGGCACGTCCGCCGGCCTGCGGCTGGGTCCAACCGGCTCTGTTCGAGGCCCGCCGCGACTTCACCCGCTTCGACCGGCAGAAGCACGCACGTCTCGACAACCCCTGGCTGGCCTGGGCACGACACACTGCCCATCGCCTCGGCGAGGCCCACGGCTGGCCCCGAGGCGTCCGCCTGGACGTCGACCGGGCCCTGGTCATTGTGCTGTCCTGCCACACCGGCGGCGACATCGTCCGGCACTCCGAGATGTTCCCGGCCCTGCGGTCCCGTGGACTCAGCGTCGAGCGCACCGCGGAAGTGCTCGCCCACATCGGTGTCTTCCTCGACGACCGGCCGTCCTCCTTCGACCGCTGGCTGGAGTCCAAGCTCGACGGCCTCGCGGCCGGCATCCGGCGGGACGTCCAGGACTGGGCCCGGCTCCTGCACGACGGCGGCCCGCGGTCCCAGCCCCGGGACGTGGTAACCGTCTGGGGCTACCTCAACCGGTTGCGGCCGGTGCTGCTGGAGTGGTCTGGCCGCTATGACCACCTGCGCGAGGTCACCCGTGACGACGTCCTCGCCTACCTGGCCACAGTCCGCGGCTCGCAGCGCAAGCACGCCACGGTCGCCCTGCGGTCCCTGTTCGCCCGGGCCAAGAAGAACGGCACGATCTTCAAGAACCCGACCAGCCGCATCCGGGTCGGTCAGCAGGAGAGCGGCGTCATTCAGCCGCTGGAAGCCGAGGACGTCCGGTCCTCCGTCGCCGCGGTGACACGCCCGGCCGACCGGCTGATCCTCGCCCTCGCGGCCGTCCACGCCGCCCGACCTGGCGCGATCCGCCGTCTCCAGCTCGACGACCTCGACATCGGCAACCGTCGGCTCGTCATCGACGGCCGCGTCCGGCCCCTGGACGAGCTCACCCTGCAGGCTGCCCTCGCCTGGCTGGAGCACCGGCGACGACGCTGGCCCGACACCGCCAACTCGCACCTGCTGATCAACAAGCAGACCGCGCTGGAGGCCAGCCCCATCAGCGGAGTCTCCGTCTCCGCCGCGCTTCGCGGCCAGAGGGCCACCCTGGAACGGCTCCGCGTCGACCGCCAGCTCGAAGAAGCCCTTGTACACGGCCCTGACCCGCTCCACCTCGCCGAGGTCTTCGGCCTGGCGGAGAAGACCGCCATCCGCTACGCGGACTCCGCACGGGCGCTGTTGGACCAGGCCGCTGAACAGTCACTTCGGTGAAGTCCGCCTCATCGGGATTACTTCATTGGCGAGGGTGAGCATGCCATCACGGCAGAGTCAGCAGCCGGGGCCGATCGGCGCAGACGCTGTCAGGGCGAGCGCGGCGATCCGCAGCTCGGCGTCCCATGTCTGCTGGTCAAGCCCCAATGTGTACTCAAGGCAGCACGAGCATTGCGGGATCAGCTTCACGAATGATCGCTCCTCCGCAGTTTCGACTTCCGTCTTCCACCAGTCGTCCGTCGCCAGGTCGGCGGGAGCGATTTCTCCAGCGACGAGTCTGGCCGCCAGTCGGCGAAGTGCGTGGCGCCGAGCCAGACCCGGATCGGGCAACTCGATCTCGGACTCGGCGAGTGCTTGCTCGAACGCGTTGCGGATATCGTGGGTATCCGCGTTGCGCGGCCAACCGGCGAGCTCACACAGCGTCGGGGCGTCCAGCCCGGCCGCGAGTGCCTCAGCAGCGATCATCGGCAGGTCCTCCGGGCGGATCTCCTCTGCCTGATAACGGCACGCCACCTCACCCAGAGTCGTGAGGCCGCTTTGCATCGGGGTTTCCGGTTCCGGCGTCGTTCCTGCTGGTGTCATGACTCCTACGATGCCAGCACCGTTTCCCAGAAGGCTGCCCAGGGGGCGGTCCGCTCGGCGCTCACCCGCGTGTTCGGCTGAACCCGAAGGCCGATCTCACGAAAGCACGACAGTCCATCCTCAGGTTCCGGCTGAGAACCCTTCAGTTTCCATGAACCCGCGGGCCTCCGAGGGTCCAGGCAGGCCAGCCCGATCTCGTTGAACCGGTGGATCACGTCACGCACCGTGTCCTCGTCCGCCTGCACCAGCTGGGCGATCACCGGTACCCGGTTGCCGCCGGCCGAGGCTAGTGCTGCTCCGCGGAAGTTCGTGGAGGGGCGTTGATCATGCTGTCTTGAGCGGGGTGCCGTCGTAGGTCCAGCGGTAGGGCTTGGCGGTC
>NZ_JBIWPL010000066.1:0-3701 GCF_044768255.1 Kitasatospora sp. NPDC101157
CACCTGGCCTGATCCTCACACACGAGATCAGGTTCGCCAGCGCCGTCCCCTTTCATCGGCCACTGCAGACCTTCCAAATGAGATGACTTCTAAGGAACTCGCTCAGCGGCCGGGCCTGCCCGTCGTCTACGACACCAACATGCTCAACCACTGGAAGCAGCCCGACCACGTGCGCTGGCGCGAGGTCCTCAAGAGCGAGGGCATAGAAGCGAAGCTGGTACGGCTGATCATCCCGCTCAGGGTGATCGACGAGCTGGACCGGCAGAAGTACGGCGACGGCGCCCTCGCCAAGAAGGCCGCCACCGCGGTTCGCTACCTCGAACGCACCCTCACCGGCGCCGCGCCCGGCACCCCCGTCGATCTGCGCCCCGGCGAAGCCAGCCTCGAAGTGTGGAACGACAGCGACCACCGCGACTCCGACGCCGACCTCGCCATCCTGCGCTGCGCCACCGACATCGCCGCCCTCCACCCCGACGCCGACGTCCACGTCCTGACCGACGACACCGGCATGCGCCTGCGCGCCCACCACCTCGGACTCGCCACTCTGCGCCTGCCCGACGACCACCGCAAGAAGGGCACCGCGATGGACACGGCCGACGAAGGGGCTTGAGCAATCGTGGGACGGCGGCTGCCGTGCGTCGCTGTCCCGCTGCTGACGGCCCCTGTGACTGAGCGCTTCAGTTGGCCAGTGAGTGGTTGGGTTGGCCAGTTAAGTGTTGACGTTGTGCCTGGTCAGCGGGCCGTAAAGCTCGAATTCTGTTCTGCCGGAAATGGCTTTGTGTATCGCTGCTGGTCAGCGGCCCAGCGGACCCAGCTTCGCCGCCTCCCGGCCGCTGACGCATCGCGGGCACTCCAGCCGGTCGGGCTGTACTTCTCAGCCAGCTCCAGCTCCGAGCCCGCTATCCCGCCCCCGGCCAAGCGCGAGCAGATGGCCGCGCGGGTGCTGCACGCGAAGCTCTACCACGGCGAGAGGCCGCAGGGTGTGACCTGTTGGTGGTTGGGGTGTGGATTGGCCTCTTATGGCTGATTGTCTGGACCTTTGGTTGGACCTATTGGGGATGTGTGCCGGGGGGTGGGTCCTCGATAGTCTGGTGACTGTGTGTGGTCGTTGTGGGGTGGGGCGTGCGCTGGGAGGGTGGGCGGGGAGTCGCAGGCCGGTTTCCGGGTGTGAATTTAGCCGGGTATTTCGTGCTGCTGGTTTGTGGATTGGACTCTTTCGATGCTGTGAAATTACGGCTGGAATTGCGGAGGCGCGAGGTGATAGCGGGGGTTGTTGTTCGATTGGGTAGGGCAGGGCTGCGCCGTTGTCGCTGTGCCCCGCCGTTGTCTGGCCGGGGCCGCTCGCTCCCCGTTGGCTTCGGCCGGGCTGGGAGGCCTGGTGGGGAGGTGGGTCAGCGGCTGGCGAGGTGGCGGGAGGTGAGTTCGACGTCCTGGAGCTGGGCGGTGGTCAGGCGTCGGGCTTCCCAGATGACCGTGGCCAGGTCCGCGGCCCGGGAGTGGAGCGGCGGCAGGTCGTCGGGCAGGTGGATGCCGCCGAGCGCCGCGAGGTCGGGGGCGGGGATACCGAGCACGCCGGCGAAGCCGGCCACCAGCTCGGGGGTTGCTTCCACGGTGCCGCGGCCGATCCCGCCGATGGTGGACGGAGACAGGTAGATCCGTCCGCCGGTGACCGCGTACAGGGCCTTGGCCGTGCCCGTCCAGGCGAGGTTGCGGCTGTGGGTGAGCTGCAGGAGCACCGCGCCGAAGCCCGGCTCGTACCGGTGGTACGGCCGGTCGACCCCGCCCCGCCCCTCGCGCGCTACCGGGGGCTGCGCCCGGATCGCGTCCAGCAGCGGTCGCCGGTTCTCGGCGGGCATGACCATCGTGTTGTAGACGACGGTGTCGATCGACCAGTTCGGGTTGCGGGTGATCGGTGTCAGGTCGTCGGGCACCGGTTGTCCGGCGAGAACGAACAGGTCGGCGGCGTGCAGACTGAGGACCGGTGCGAGGTCCCTGAGCAGCCGTCCGGTCGGCGGCTGCCCGCCGAGTACGGCTTGCAGCTCTACTGGATCGGTGCCGGCCGCCGCTGCGAGCGTGGCAGGGGCGAGCGCCCGCTGGCCCGTCAGGTGCGTCAGCAGCGTGCCGAACCGCAAGAGGCCTGTCATGCCGTCAGCCTATCGACGGCCGATGGCCGTCCTGTTCGGCCGCCAGGCCGTCCCTCTGTGCCCGGCTCGGCCGTCCTGTCCGCATCCGTCCTGGGGGCCTTCCTGGCCGCCCGCGGCTGGCTGGTCAGGGCGTGGGCGGGTTGAGGAGGGCGCGGAGGTGTTCGGGTAGGTCGGGGTGGTCTCGCCAGGGGGTGGCGAGGGCCTGGAGAGCGGCCCAACAGGCGCGGGTGGTGGGGTCCGGCTGGTCATGGCCGAGGTAGTGCCACAACGCCTGGTAGAGGTGTTGGGAGGCTGCGAAGACCGCCTGGACGGCGTTGCGGACGACGGTGCGCTGCTCGTCCCGAAGAGGGTGCGTGGTGCCCGGGATACGGATGACGGGGCCGAGAGCGGCGTAGGCCTGACCTTCGATGAAGTCGTGCAGGTCTCTCAGCTGCTGCAGGGTCGGCAACGGCGGCTCGGGTAGGGGGAGAGGTCACGACGGCACGCTACCGGCCGTCACACGGCCCGCCGCCTCATACTGCCCGCTGCTGCGCCGTGGCCGTCGTCGTGGCCCGGTGTTCGGTTCGGTGTCGCTGCTCCGGGAATTGCCCCGTTGACGCCGTGCGGGATTTCCTGGGCGGCTTGGAACGGCGGTCGTGATGTCGGCGGCGAGGGCCGTAGGCCCCTTTCCAACGCGCCCGAATTGTCTTTCCGTCCGCTGCGCCTCGTGGGGCTTTCGGATTGCGGCATCAAAGATAGTGGAATGTAATTCGTATCCCCGTCGCGAGTGTCGTCGAATAGAGCCAGGATGGACGGTTACCGCGAGGTTGCCTGTTCGCGTCCCGCGCCCATTAGCGGACCGGTAGGATAGGACTGTAAGGCACCCCGGGAAGCACCGCCGGAAACGCTCCGTGCGCTCGGCCTGGATTCACGGTTGAGGACCCGTCAGGGGCCGCCGTCCGGGGCGGTCGTGAGGGCCCGCCATGGGGCGGTGAAAGCCCGGGACCGGACAGGGAGCCCCGAGGCGCCTCCCGAGGGCGGCGGATGGGCCGACAGCCCAGCAACCGCAAGGCGGGACCGGCCATCGGCTGGGACCGTGGAGGGCCCCGGGGGTGGGGTTGTGACTGATACCGGAAGTCCGCGACACATCGTCAACGCCGGGGCCGCAGGCCCGGGGCCGGCACCCCCGCCCGATCGGGGCAAGGGGCCACTACCCAAATTTCGCGTCACATCGTTAACGCGAACCCCCGGGCGTAGCCCGGGAAAGGATGCCAGCAAACCGGCCCGCAGGGCCGTGAAAAACACCAGCCGAACCAGGAGGGAATGCCGACCGGTTGACGGGCCGTAGGACCGGGACAATGCCACCAAAAGGCGGAGCGCAGCGACGCCCGGCGCCTGCCACAACGGCGCGTGCCGCGCCCGCGAATTCGCCGCAGGCGAATTCCCCCAACCACCCACCCACCTGCCGAGGCGCAGCCTAGGCCACACCACGCACGGTGACGGCGCAGCCGGCACCCCCGCACCTGGCGGTGCGTCAGCACCGCCCAACGGGCCGTCAGGCCCGTTGTAAGCCGCAGG
>NZ_JBIWPL010000067.1:0-3220 GCF_044768255.1 Kitasatospora sp. NPDC101157
GTCCTTGTGGAGCGTGACCGCCCGGTAGGACTCGGGGAGCTTGAGCGCCGCGAAGTCCGCCGACGTGGCGTCGGAGCTGAGGATCGCGTCGAGGACGGCCGAGATCTCGGTCATGGTGTTTCCCATCAGGTGGTGCTCATCGGGTTCGTACGAGCGGGCTGCTCCGCCCGGATGCGGCTCCGGCCGGCTACGGCCGGAGCCGGGCGAGTTCCAGCAGCAGCAGGGCGAGCCGGACGCCCGGGCGGCCGAGGCCGCTCTGGTACTCCCGCAGCATCCGGTTCTCCCTGGTGAGTTCGGTGCGGGGCAGGCCGGCGGCCCCGCGCAGCGCCTCGATCTCACCGACCAGTTCGGCGCGGCGCCGGACCATCCGGATGAGGGACCGGTCGAGTTCGGCGAGTTCGACCTGCCGCTCGTCGACGCGGCTCGGCACGGTGAGTGACATGTCAGGCCCCGGCCTTCGGACGGGCGGCCGCGCGCCGCTGGGCGAGGGCCAGGCTCAGGGCGGTCAGCGCGGCGAGTGCCGCGGCGGCCAGCGACCACCAGAAGGTGACGGTGAACGCCGACACCCGGCCGTCGGCGCCGTCCCCCGCTTCGTCCAGGCCGTTCTGCAGGACGGCCACGAACACCGCCGTCGCGATCGAACCGCCGAGCCGCTGCAGCATGTTGATCTGCGGCGAGGCATCGCTGATCTTGCGCGGGTCGACGGCCCTGAAGGCCGAGGTCATCGCCGGCATCACGGACAGCCCGGCCCCGAAGCCGGAGAGCAGCATGGCGGTACCGACCACCGCGTACGGCGTCTCCGCGTCGACCAGGACGAACGGCACCGCCGCGGCGAGGCTCAGCGCCGCGCCGAGGAAGGCGGTGCGCCCGCCGCCGAGCCGCTCGACGACCCGCCCGGACAGCCAGGTGGCCGCGGCGGCGCCCGCGCTCGACGGCAGCAGCAGCACCCCGGTGGTGACCGGGTCCGCGCCCCGCACGCTCTGGAAGTACAGCGGCATCAGCACCATGCCCGCGTACATGCCCATGGACAGGAAGACCGTGGTGAGCGAGGCCGAACGGAAGACGGCATCGCGGTGGAGCCGGAGGTCGAAGAGCGGGTGCGCCGTGCGCAGGGTCCGGACCACGAACAGCACCAGCAGCACCGCCCCGACGGCGAGAACCAGCAGCGGGACGGCCGAGGTGTGCCGGCCGACCTCCCCGAACCCGTAGGTCAGGGCGACCATGCTTCCGGAGACGGCCAGCAGCCCGAGCCGGTCGAGCGGGGCCGGCTCCTGCGGTCCGTCGGGGCGCAGCAGCCGCAGGGCGCACAGCACGGCCACGGCCCCCACCGGCAGGTTGACGAGGAAGATCCAGCGCCAGTCCGCGTAGTGCAGCAGGAGTCCGCCCGCGAACGGCCCGAAGACCGGTGCGAGCACGATGGGCACGCCGACGACCGCCATCACGCGCGGGAGGTTCACCGGTCCGGCGGCCCTCGCGAGGATGATCTGCCCGACGGGCATGATCAGACCGCCACCGAGGCCCTGGAGGGCCCGCAGGGCGATGAGCTGTCCGGAGGTCTGAGCGACGGCGCACAGCAGGGAGGCGACCGTGAAGAGGACCACCGCGGCCACGTAGGTGCGCCGGGCTCCGTACCGGCAGGCCGCCCAGCCGGAGACCGGGATCGCCGCGGCGACCGCGAGGAGGTAGGCCGTCACCACCCACTGGATGGTGTCAAGGGCGGCGTCCAGCCCGGACGCCAGGGCCTTGAGGGCGACGTTGACGATCGTCGAGTCCAGGAAGGACATGGTCGACCCCAGGATCACCACCGTGGCGGCCTTCCACACCTCGGGGCCGAGGCCCTGACGGGGGGTCCGGATGGATTCGGTACGTATGCTCACTGCTGGGTCGTCTTTCCCTCGGTGCTCTGCTCCGGCTGCACGGTCCGCAGCCAGTCGTCCACCGCGCCGGCGGCCGTGCCGGCGGCGGCCTCCAGCATGGTGAAGTGGTCGCCCTCGACGTCCACGGCGGTGTGCCGCAGCGGCCAGGAGGCCCGGCGGTCGCCGAGCGACCGCTCCGCCCTCACCAGCAGGGTCGGGGTCGAGACCGGTTCGGGCGTCCAGCCGTGGAAGTGCCGGAAGTACCCGCCCATCGCGGTCAGTCGGGCGTCCGTGGTCCAGCCGTACTCCTCCTCCCGGTCGAACATGGCCTTGACCATGTCGGAGCGGAAGGCGGGATCGGCGGCCTCGCCCGGAAGGAAGGTGTCGAGCAGGACCAGCGCCGCGGCCGGGCTGCCGAGCCGTTCCAGCCGGGCGGCGACGTCGTGCGCCGCCCAGCCGCCGGAGGAGTAGCCGACCAGGGCGAACGGTGCGCCGCCGGTGCCGTGCAGCACCGACCGGGCGATGAGGTCGACCACCGCCTCGGCGCTGTCCGGCAGTTCCTCGCCCTGGAGGTAGCCGGGCAGGGGCAGCGCGGACACCGCGCGCCGAACGCCGAACCCGGCCGCGAAGCGGGCGTACTGGTGCGGGCTGGACATCGCCGTCAGCGAGGGCAGGCAGACCAGTGCCGGTGCCGCGGGAGCGTCCGCCGCGACCTCGGTGAGGCGGACCGGTTCCAGCAGTCGCCGGGCGCCGGCCGCCGACGCGGCGGAGAAGGACGGCCGCAGCTGCGAGGCCACCATCAGCAGGTCGGTCGCCTCCTTGACCTTGCCGTCGGCGCAGGCCTGCCGGTAGAGCAGGCCGATGGCGCCCGCCGGCTCCGCCGCCACCGGCGCCTCCGGCAGGGTCAGTTCGCCCCGGAGGTGCTCGGCCAGGAGCCGGGGCGTCGGGTGGTCGAAGACCGCCATGGCGCTGAGCGTCAGTCCGGCCGCCGTGTTGAGCCGGTTGCGCAGGCGGACCGAGGTCAGCGAGTCGAAGCCCATCTCCAGGAACTTCCGGTCGGGGTCGACCGGGTCGGGCCCGGCGTACCCGAGGACCGCGGCCGCGTGGGTGCGGACCAGGGCGAGCGGGTCGGTCAGGTCCGCGGCGGGCGCGGTGTCCCGCGAGCCGCGCTTCGGTGCCGGGGGCACGAGGTCGTGGAGCAGGGGCGGCAGCCCCTCCTCACGGGCCTGGGCCCGGAGGGCGGGCAGGTCGATCCGGGCGGGCACCAGGACGGGGTGGTCGTGGTTCAGTGCGGCGTCGAAGAGGGCGAGGCCCTCCTGGGTGGACAGCGGCAGCATCCCGCCCCGCGAGATCCGCCCCACCTC
>NZ_JBIWPL010000068.1:0-2646 GCF_044768255.1 Kitasatospora sp. NPDC101157
CCTCGGCGTCACCGAACTCGCCACCACCATCGCGCACGGCGGCGTCACCGCCGCCTGGCTCACCGCCGGCCTGTTCAACGTCATGGCCACCGAGGACCCGCAGACCTTCGCGGGTCTGCGCGAGGTGTGGACGGGCGGGGACATCGTCTCCGCGGCCGCCGTCCGGCGGGTCCTGGAGGCCTGCCCCGGCCTGCGGGTGGTGAACGGCTACGGGCCCACCGAGACCACCACCTTCGCCACCCACCACCCCGTGGCAGCAGCCGCCGAGCTCGCGGGTGCCGTCCCGATCGGCCGCCCCCTGCCCAACACCCGGACGTACGTGCTGGACGACACCCTCCGGCCCGTCCCGGCCGGGGTGCCCGGCGAGCTGTACATCGCCGGCGCCGGCCTCGCCCGCGGCTACGTCGGCCGACCGGTCCTGACCGCCGAGCGCTTCGTCGCCTGCCCCTTCGGCGAGCCCGGGAGCCGGATGTACCGCACCGGCGACCTCGTCCGCTGGACCACCACGGGCGAACTGGAGTTCGTCGGCCGAACGGACGACCAGGTCAAGGTCCGCGGCTTCCGCATCGAACTCGCAGAGGTCGAAGCCGCGTTCACCGCCCACCCGGCCGTCCGCCAGGCCTTCGCGACCGTCCGCCAGGACCAGCCGGGTGACAAGCGCCTGGTCGCCTACGTCACCGGCACGGCGGCGCTCGACGAACTGCGCGTTTTCGTCGCCGGGCGCCTGCCCGCCTACATGGTCCCCGCCGCCGTCGTCACCCTCGACGCCCTGCCCGTCACCCCCAACGGCAAGGTCGACCGCCGCGCCCTCCCCGCCCCCGACTACTCCGGCACCGCCACCGGCCGGGCACCCCGCAACGCGACCGAGCAGACCCTGTGCGAGCTCTTCGCCGAGGTCCTCGGAACGGCCGAGCCGAGCATCGACGACAACTTCTTCGACCTCGGCGGGCACTCCCTCCTCGCCACCCGGCTGGCCAGTCGCATCCGCACCGCCCTCGGCACCGAACTCCCCATCCGCACCCTCTTCGACAGCCCCACCGTCGCGGGACTGGCCCAGCACCTCGGCGAGGGCCGCACCCCGCTACGCGCCGCCCTGGCCGCCCGGGAGCGGCCCGAGCTCGTCCCGCTCTCGTACGCCCAGCAACGCCTGTGGTTCATCGACCAGTTCGAGGGACCGAGCGCCCTCTACAACACCCCCTTCGCGATCCGGCTGACCGGCGAGGTCGACGCCGCGGCCCTGGCCGAGGCCCTCGGCGACCTGGTCGACCGGCACGAGGTACTGCGCACCCTCTTCCCGAACGCCGACGGCCGACCCCACCAGCTGGTCGCCGAGGGCCTCCGGCCCCACCTCACCGTCACCCCCGTCGGCGACCGGACCGAACTGGCCGGACTGCTGGACCGGGCCGTCGGCGAAGCCTTCGACCTGGCCGTCGAACTGCCCCTCCGCTGCACGCTGTTCTCGCTGTCCGCCGAGGAGCACGTGCTGCTGGTGCTGATGCACCACATCGCCAGCGACGGCTGGTCCGTCGCCCCGCTCTTCCGCGACCTCGCCGCCGCCTACCGGGCCCGCACGGCCGGCGCCGCCCCGGACTGGCGGCCACTGCCCGTCCAGTACGCCGACTACACCCTCTGGCAGCGCGAACTCCTCGGCGCCGAGGACGACCGGGACAGCCTGCTCGGGCGGCAACTCAGCTTCTGGCAGCAGGCCCTGGCCGACGCCCCGGAGGAACTGGCACTGCCCTACGACCGTCCGCGCCCGGCGACTCCCACCCATCGGGGCGAGCTGGTCGAGTTCGCCATCGGCTGCGAACTGCACCGCGGACTGACCGAGTTGGCCGCCGACAGCCGAGCGAGCCTGTTCATGGTGCTGCAGGCCGCGGTGGCCGCGCTGTACACCCGTCTCGGCGCGGGCACCGACCTGCCGCTCGGCACCCCCACCGCCGGACGCACCGACGAAGCCCTCGACGACCTGGTCGGCTTCTTCGTCAACACCCTCGTCCTGCGCACCGACACCACCGGCAACCCCACCTTCCGCGAGCTGCTGGAACGCGTCCGCCGCACCGACCTGGACGCCTTCGAGCACCAGGACCTCCCCTTCGAACGCCTCGTCGAGCAGCTCAACCCCACCCGCACCCCCGCCCGCCACCCGCTCTTCCAGACCGTCATCGCTCTGGAGAACCAGGCCAAGGCCCCGGACACCTTCGGCGACCTCCCCTGCGCCGAGCTCGAATTCGACCTCGGCGTGGCCAAGTTCGACCTCTCCTTCGGCTTCACCGAACTGAGCGGCCCGGGCGGCCTCTCCGGCTCGATCGAGTACGCCGCGGACCTCTTCGACCACGCCACCGTCGCCACCCTCACCGAGCGCCTGCTGCGCGTCCTCGACGCCGCCGTCACCGACCCCGACACGCCGATCGGCGCGATCGAGATCCTGAGCGCGGCGGAGCGGGAGCAGCTGCTGACCGGCTGGGCCGGTCCCGACACCGGACTGCCGTCGGCGGCGGTGCCCGAGCTGTTCGAGGCGCAGGCCGCCGCGACGCCCGACGCCGTCGCCCTGGTCTTCGGCGGCGAGGAGCTGACGTACGCCGAACTCAACGCCCGGGCCAACGGCTTGGCCGTACAGCTACTGGAGTCGGGGGTCGGCACCGA
>NZ_JBIWPL010000069.1:0-1722 GCF_044768255.1 Kitasatospora sp. NPDC101157
CCTAATTCGTGAGTAGGTGATTCCAGTCGGCCTGTCAGGGCCGGTGGAGTGATTTGCGGATGGGGACCGGGATCTCGTCAGGTTTTCCAGGCCTGGGTCGAGGTTGGTCGGCCACCCGGCACGGGTTCGTGGTGGTTACGTGGGCGCCGGGCTGACCCCTCTGGGTTCCTGGCCCGGCGAGGCCTTACGAAAGAACGGTGGCACCCGGCGCCCTCGGGCCACCGCGAACCCGCCAGGGCGGTTCGGACGTTGAAAGTCGCGGTGTGAGCCCTCCGCAGGGCGACCTCTTCCTTTCCTCCCGAGCCGTCGAGCTCTGTCGAAGATGGAGGCCCCTGCGGCGCGCTGGTGCCGCGAACGGCTTGTGAGATGGCGGACCGATCGAGTCCTGGAATTAGGTCGCCGCGTGGCCCGCACCGGCTCACCACCTGCGCGAACAGCAACAGAACGGAGATTGATGTGACGGTGTTCTGCGGCATCGACTGGGCCGAGAGCCACCACGATGTCGCCCTGGTCGACGAGGCGGGCACCCTGCTCGCCAAACGCCGCATCAGTGACGACGCGGCCGGCTACCGGCTGCTTCTGGACCTGCTCGCCGAGCACGGCGACAGCCCCGACGAGCCGATACCGGTGGCCATCGAGACCGGCCGAGGCCTGCTGGTGGCCGCCCTGCGGACCGGGAAGCGGCCCATCTACGCGGTCAACCCGCTCGCCGCCGCCCGCTACCGCGACCGGCACAGCGTCTCCCGCAAGAAGTCCGACCCGGGCGATGCCCTGGTTCTGGCGAACATCCTGCGCACCGACAGGCACGCCCACCGGCCGCTGCCCGCCGACTCCGACCAGGCCCGCGCCATCGCGGTGCTCGCCCGCGCCCAGCAGGACGCGGTCTGGAGCCGACAGCAGCTCGCCAACCAGGTCCGCTCGCTGCTGCGTGAGTACTACCCGGCCGCCCTGGACGCCTTCCTCGGCAAACAGCACGGTCTGGCCCGCGCGGATGCCCGCGCCGTCCTGACCGCGGCCCCGACTCCGGCCAGGGCCGCACGGCTCACCCGCCCGCAGATCGCCGCCGCCCTCAAACGAGCCGGCCGCCAGCGGGGCCTCGACGCGGAAGCCGAGCGCCTGCGCGAGGTCTTCCGGGGCGACTACGCCCGGCAGCCGACCGCCATCGAGGACGCGATGGGCTACCAACTCATCGCGCTCATCGGCCAGTTGGATGCCGCCTGCGTCGCGGCCGACGGGCTCGCCGAGGCGGTGGAGGCCCATTTTCGCCAGCACCCGGACGCTGAGATCATCCTGAGCTTCCCCGGACTCGGGGTCCAGCTCGGCGCCCGGGTGCTCGCCGAGATCGGAGACGACCGCGAACGCTTCACCGACGCCCGCGGCCTCAAGGCCTACGCCGGCTCGGCCCCGATCACCCGCGCCTCCGGCAAGAAACGCTACGTCGGACGCCGCTTCATCAAGAACAACCGACTCATCACGGCGGGCTTCCTCTGGGCGTTCTCCGCGCTCAAGGCCTCGCCCGGAGCCGACGCACACTACCGGCGAAGGCGCGAGACCGGCGACTGGCACGCCCAGGCCCAGCGGCACCTGTTCAACCGCCTGATCGGCCAGCTCTACCACTGCCTGCAGACCAGGCAACTCTTCGACGAGCAGCACGCCTTCACCTCCTCATCAGCTGATCTGGCCGTCGCAGCTTGACTTGTTAGGCACGTGAGATGTCTTTCG
>NZ_JBIWPL010000070.1:0-1700 GCF_044768255.1 Kitasatospora sp. NPDC101157
GCACGTGCCAGCGCGGGTGGGCGGCGAACCATGCCTTGGTGTGCTTGGCGGTGTGGGATGAGCCGTTGTCCAGCACCACATGGATCTCCTTACGCGGGTCGATCACCGTGTCGAGATGGTCGAGGAAAGTGGTGAAGGTAGCCGCGTTGTTGCGGGAGATGGGCTCGGTGAGCACCTCGCCGGTGGTCACGTCGAGGGCGGCCACGATCGAGGCGGTGCCGTGCCGGTGGTATTCGAACTCCTGGCGGACGGGGGTGCCGGGGCCGGCCACGCTGGTGGGGTGCTTGCGCGAGCGGGCGGCGATCGCGGTCTTCTCATCGACCGACAGCACCACCGCTCCGGCGGGCGGGGTGCGATACAGCCGGCAGATGTCCGCGGCCCGGTCCCAGAAGTCGGGGGTGTCGCGGCGGGTGAGCCAGCCACGCACCCGATGCGGTTTGAGGTCCAAGTCCGCAAGGATCCGCCCGACCTGGGACACGGAGATCGCCGCGAACACGGTGTCCGCTACCCGCGCGGCGATCGTGCGGTGGGACCACGTCGATTCCGGGTGCGGTGGCGTGCTGGTGGCGGCGGCCACCACCGCCACGCGAACCTCGCACCCGTACGTCCTGGGCCGCCCCGACCGCTTCGCGTCGTCCAGGCCGTCCGGGCCGCCGGCGGCGAACCGGCCTCGCCACTTGCGCACCGTGTTCACCGAGATCTCCAGCTCCCGCGCGATGGCACCGTTGGCCAGCCCGTCCGCCGCCGCGAGCACGATCCCCGCTCGCAGTACCTGCCGGACCTGCGCGGTCGCCGATGCCGCCAGCTTCTCCAGCCGCGCCCGCACCGGCTCTGTGAGCTCCACTGCGACCGCCCTCGCCCCCGTCATCGGCCCCCACTCCGCCCAACCACCGACCGAGACGGTGATCATGGCGCAGAGTGGCAGAAGCCTGCAGGATGGGGCCGTGCCGAAGAACCCGCCGCCATCGATGCAGGTCTCACTGCGTCAGCGTCTGAGCGACCACGCCCGTGCCCACTGGCCGCAGTTGACCGGAGTGACGATCCGTTACCGGGCAGGATTCGCCTACGTCGCAGGTGAACTGCCCGGCGAGGAACCGCTGCCGCTGTGCCGCCTGCGCTTCACAGGCGTCCTGCATACCTGGGGCTTCGCGCTCTACCTCGCCAGCCGTGACGGCTACGAAGACAACATCCTGCCCAGCGGCTCACCGGCGGGATCTCCCGAGGAAGCACTGGACTGCGCCTGCGCTCTGTACCTCGGCAACCCCACTGGGCGGCCCCTGTCCGACGCATCGACCCCGGCGCTCCGGTCATGAAGCCCCCCGCGCTGCCCGCACGGGTCACGTGGCACGACACTGACACAGCTGTCTTCCCCTACGCGGCCCGGGCCGACGGGCGTTGGTTGGTCCTGCGGCTCAACGACTTTCCCGAGCACCCCCTCTACACCCTGTTCATCGACGCACAGGTCATCTGCGACATGGACGACGTCCCGGTCACCTGGCGGTTGTCGCCCCGGGCAACACTCCCCGTTCTCACCGCGCCGGGCCGTGCGGAGGTACTCCGCCTCATGGCCGGCCTCGGCCCTTACGGAGCCGAGGCCGGCACCCCATGTACGGGTGACTGGTGCACCTGCAGCATCCTCACCGACGAATACGCCGCCAAGCCCAACACCCCTCCACGAACTTCCGCGGAGTAGCACTAGC
>NZ_JBIWPL010000072.1:0-1452 GCF_044768255.1 Kitasatospora sp. NPDC101157
TACTCCAGTGTGACTTCGTGATCTATCCGGTTGAGGGCTCGGCGAGGCGTCGCCGGTAGTGGCTGCGGCGGGCGGTTGCTTGGTGGATCCTGCGCCAGTTTGACCAGGTCAGCAGGCTGCTAGGGGAGGTGTGCGGTGGAGCCAGGAAGGCGCCGAGCAGGTGGCGGATCTCGGGGACGGTCAGGTCGATCGGGTCGGTGCTGCGGGCGGGCCGGTTCGGTTGTGCGGTCCTTGCCGGCGTCGCGTCGGCGGCGAGGACGGCAAGGAAGGCCAGGGCGAGCATGGCGAGGGTGATGTGCCGGTGCCAGGCGGTCCAATGGCGGACCTGGTAGTGGTCCAGGCCGACCTGGCCTTTCGCGGCCTGGAAGCACTCCTCTATGCACCACCTGGTTCCGGCGACCCGGACCAGCTCGGACAGTGGCACTCGTCTCGGGGACCAGCACAGGTAGAAGGCGAGTTCGCCGCTGTGCGGGTTGCGGCGGATCAGCAGGTGCCGGTGGCCGTCGGTACCGATCTCGATCCAGGCCCAGTCGTAGTAGCGCGGTCCCTTCGCCCCGGCTCCGGCACTCTGCCGGTGCCAGGCCGAGGCGGGCAGGCGGTCGGCCACCGCATCCGCGCGGGCAGCGGTTCGCCCCTGGTTGATCCGCACCCGCGTGCTGCAGGCGACGGCAAGGACGTAGCCGGTCCCACGGGACTCCAACAGGGCGCGCAGGCCGGGATCTTGGCCGTAGGCCTCGTCACCGGTCACCCATGAGGCGCCGATCCCGGCGTCCAGCGCCGCGGCGATCATCTGCCCGGCCAGCGTGGGCTTGGTCGCGAACTGGGCCTGGTCGGGCACTCCGGCGCGGGTTCGGCGCTCGGTGTCCTGGCACCACGAGGCGTCGGGCAGGTAGAGGCGACGGTCGATCAACGCTCGTCCTCTGCTGGAGGCGTAGGCGAGGAAGACGCCGACCTGCGTGTTCTCGATCCGCCCGGCGGTGCCGGTGTACTGGCGCTGCACGCCGGCCGAGGCGGTGCCTTTCTTCAGGAAGCCGGTCTCGTCCACGATCAGGACGCCGTCGTCGGCGCCGAGGTGTTCCAGGACGTAGGCGCGGATGTCGTCGCGGACCGCGTCGGCGTCCCAGCGGGTGGTTCGTAGCAGCCGTTGCATCGGGCCGGGGCGGGCATGGCCGGCCCGCTCGGCCAGGTGCCAGCAGTTCTTCCGCTCGACGCCGGACAGCAGGGCGAGCACGAAGGCACGAGCGGTCGCCCGCGGCTCCACCCGCTTGAACCGGCCCGCAATCCGGGCCATCGCCTGGTCGAACATCGCCCGCCAACGGGCTACGTCTATGCTGTGACCCGCGGCCACCGCATGATCGTCATGAGTCCACACAACCCTTGATGATCACGCGGTGGCCGTTCCCGTTCCCACCCGGCCCCGGCGCGAGATCACGAAGTCACACTGGAGTACTA
>NZ_JBIWPL010000073.1:0-1384 GCF_044768255.1 Kitasatospora sp. NPDC101157
GGGTCTGTAAAAAGAACGGTGTAACTCCCGATCAAGGAAGTAGCACCTGATGACAGACGTGATCGTCTCCGCCGAGGCCGTGGAGGCCGTGCGGCCGGTGGAGTTGCAGTCGGACGCCCTGGACGACCAGTTGATCGGGCAGCTGGTCGACCAGGCTCGTGCGAGCGGGCTGCAGCTCACCGGCGCTGGGGGCCTGCTCCAGCAGCTGACGAAGAAGATCCTGGAGTCCGCACTCGAAGGCGAGATGACGGACCATCTCGGCTATGAGAAGCACGATCCGGTCGGGGCCGGCAGCGGGAACTCGCGCAACGGCACGCGGTCGAAGACCGTGCTGACAGAGGTCGGCCCGGTCGAGATCGACGTTCCCCGCGACCGGGAGGGCTCGTTCGAGCCGCAGCTGGTCCGCAAGCGCCAGCGGCGCCTGTCCGGGGTGGACGAGATGGTGCTCTCGCTGTCCGCCCGCGGCCTGACACACGGCGAGATCTCCGCGCACCTGGCCGAGGTCTACGGCGCCGACGTGTCGAAGCAGACCATCTCGACCATCACCGACCAGGTGATCGAGGGCATGGCCGAGTGGCAGAACCGTCCGCTGGACCCGGTCTATCCGGTGATCTTCATCGACTGCGTCCACGTGAAGCTCCGCGACGGCCAGGTCGCCAACCGGCCGATCTACGTGGCGCTCGCGGTCACGGTCGAAGGCACCCGGGAGATCCTCGGGTTGTGGGCCGGCGACGGTGGCGAGGGCGCCAAGTACTGGCTGCACGTCCTGACCGAGATCAAGAACCGCGGTGTCGCGGACGTGTGCATGGTCGTCTGCGACGGCCTCAAGGGCCTGCCGGACGCCATCGGCACGGTCTGGCCGCAGGCCGTCACCCAGACCTGCATCGTGCACCTGATCCGGGCCTCGTTCCGCTACGCGGCCCGCCAGGACTGGGACAAGATCTCCAAGGCCCTCAAGCCCGTCTACACGGCTCCGACCGAGGATGCCGCGCTTGAGCGGTTCGTGGAGTTCACCGAAGCCTGGGGGAAGAAGTATCCGGCGATCGTGCGGCTCTGGGAGAACGCCTGGGCCGAGTTCGTGCCGTTCCTGAGCTTCGACATCGAGGTCCGCCGGGTCATCTGCACCACGAATGCGATCGAGTCCGTCAACGCCCGGATCCGCAAGGCCGTCCGCTCGCGCGGGCACTTCCCGAACGAGCAGGCGGCCCTGAAGTGCGTCTACATGGCGATCATGTCCCTCGACCCGACCGGTGACGGCCGAAAGCGCTGGATGACGCGCTGGAAGGCAGCGTTGAACGCCTTCGAGATCGCCTTCGACGGCCGTCTCTCCGCTGGCCGTCGTTAACTCAACCCAACCGAGTTACACCGTTCGCTGGACAGACCC
>NZ_JBIWPL010000074.1:0-1358 GCF_044768255.1 Kitasatospora sp. NPDC101157
TAAGAGGACATCTCATTTGGACGGCCGAGTAGGCTCCGCGGGTGACGATCGTGGAGCGGCTGGTGCCGGATGAGTTGTGGGAGCTGTTCCAGTTGGTGGTGCCATCTGCGCCGACACGTCCGCAGGGCGGTGGTCGGCGACGGCATGGGGATCGAGAGGTGCTGGCGGCGATCGTGTTCGTCGCGACATCGGGCTGCACCTGGGCCCAGCTGCCACCGTGCTTCGGGCCGTCCGGCCCGACGGCCCACCGGCGCTTCACCGAGTGGAGCAAGGCCCGGGTGTGGGCCAAGCTCCACCGGGTCCTCCTGGACGAGCTCGGCGCCAGGGGTGAGCTGGACTGGTCCCGCTGTGCGGTCGACTCGGTCAACATGCGGGCCCTGAAAAGGGGGAGCTGACGGGTCCGAATCCTGTCGATCGGGGCAAGTACGGCTCGAAGATCCACTTGCTCACCGAACGTACCGGTTTACCCCTGTCGCTCGCGATCTCGGGCGCCAACGTCCACGACAGCCAGGCCCTGATCCCGCTCGCCGAAGCCATCCCGCCGATCCGCTCCAGGCGCGGCCTGCGTCGACGCAGGCCCGGAAAGCTGCACGGCGACAAGGCCTACGACCACCGCTTCATCCGCACCTACCTGAGACGACGCCAGATCACCGCCCGCATCGCCCGCCGAGGCGTCGAGTCCTCCACGCGCCTTGGCCGGCACCGCTGGGTGATCGAGAGGACCGTGGCCTGGCTGAACGGCTTCCGCCGACTTCACCGCCGCTACGAACGCAAGGCCGACCACTTCGCGGCATTCGCCAGCATCGCCGCAGCCGTGATCTGCCACCGTCGACTCGTCAAGTGCGATGACTTCAAAGCTGTCAGCACATGATTGGCCGCCGCCCAGAGCTACCTTCAGGAGGCCGCATCCTGAGCTGGGCACTGCCAGTCGGCCGCGTCGATCGCATGGCCCGCCATGTCAGCGAGGTGGAAGCACTGGCCGTTGGCCCACATCGTCACCGAATCCGGCCGATGCGCGACCTGGAAGGGCTCATCCCCACGCTGCGTCCCGGACCAGGAACCGTCCGCCGTCGGTGAGTGGGTGACAACGACGCAGGTCTGCTGCCGCTGGAGCTGGTAGGTGTCCGCCCAGGGCTCCACGGTCAGCTCCAGCGGCGCTTCACCGTCGTTCGTGATCAGCAACCGCGCGGTTCCCCCGGCGAACATCCAGCACTTCTCCTTACCTCTGCGGGCGATCTTTCAGGGCGAGCACCGTCCACAGCCGCACCTGGCCTGATCCTCACACACGAGATCAGGTTCGCCAGCGCCGTCCCCTTTCATCGGCCACTGCAGACCTTCCAAATGAGATGACTTCTAAG
>NZ_JBIWPL010000075.1:0-1171 GCF_044768255.1 Kitasatospora sp. NPDC101157
CGCACGGCCTCCACGGCCTCGGCGGAGACGATCACGTCTGTCATCAGGTGCTACTTCCTTGATCGGGAGTTACACCGTTCTTTTTACAGACCCCAGCTCTGCATATGTTCGGCCACATGGCTGACGAATCCTTCGGGCATCCACGGCTCGCCGCGATCTATGACCCGCTCGACCCCGACCGCGGCGATCTCGATGCCTACCTACGGATCGCGGAAGAGTCCGACGCGAGCCGAGTGCTGGACATCGGCTGCGGCACAGGGGTGTTCGCACTTCTCCTGGCTGACCGCGGGATCGAGGTCGTCGGCGTCGATCCCGCCCTGGCATCCATCGACGTCGCCCGGGCCAAACCGGGCAGTGACCGAGTGCGCTGGATCTGCGGCGATGCGACAGACCTCCCGCCGCTGCAGGTTGACCTGGCGACGATGACGGCGAACGTTGCCCAGGCCATCGCTGATCCGCGGACGTGGCAGCAGACGCTGCGCGGAGCCTATGAAGCGCTGCGGCCTGGCGGGCATCTGGTCTTCGAGACCCGCGATCCGGCCAGACGCGCCTGGGAAGAGTGGACCCGCGAGAACTCCCACCGCGTGACGGAGATCCCAGGCGTCGGCTCCGTCGAGAGCTGGGTTCAGCTGATCGAGGTGAGCAGGCCCCTGGTGACGTTCCGATGGACCTACGTGTTCGCTGCGGATGGACAGGTGCTGACGTCGGCTTCGACGCTGCGTTTCCGAGAGCGGGAAGAGATCGAGAGGGACCTGGTCGCGCACGGCTACGTAGTGGAAGACGTTCGCGATGCGCCCGACCGCCCTGGAAGACAGTTCGTCTTCCTGGCACGACGTCCGTGATCTTCGGTGATCCACATCACTCAAACTTCGATGGCACACGCTCAAGGTTCGATGGCACAGGAGTGCGCCACGAGGCGCTATGCAATCGAGTGGAGGTGGAAGACCTTCGCCGCTGGACCGTCGCAGCGGTCTGGTGAAGCTGGGGTCAGCCTGTTCCGGGGAACGCCGGGGAGGGCGGCAAGCAGCCCCGACAACGGCGGGACGTGCCGGGACTACCGGATGGCGCGGGCCCGTCTAGTACTCCAGTGTGACTTCGTGATCTATCCGGTTGAGGGCTCGGCGAGGCGTCGCCGGTAGTGGCTGCGGCGGGCGGTTGCTTGGTGGATCCT
>NZ_JBIWPL010000076.1:0-1139 GCF_044768255.1 Kitasatospora sp. NPDC101157
ACCCTGGTGGGTTCGGTCCTCCACACGGTCTTACCCGCGCTTCAACCTGCCCATGGCTAGATCACTCCGCTTCGGGTCTTGGGCATGCAACTCAACCGCCCTATTCGGACTCGCTTTCGCTACGGCTACCCCACACGGGTTAACCTCGCTACACACCGCAAACTCGCAGGCTCATTCTTCAAAAGGCACGCAGTCACGGCCCACCAGCAAGCTGGTGAACGACGCTCCCACGGCTTGTAGGCACACGGTTTCAGGTACTATTTCACTCCGCTCCCGCGGTACTTTTCACCATTCCCTCACGGTACTATCCGCTATCGGTCACCAGGGAATATTTAGGCTTAGCGGGTGGTCCCGCCAGATTCACACGGGATTTCTCGGGCCCCGTGCTACTTGGGTGTTCTTCAAGCGAGCCGTACAGATTTCGTCTACGGGGGTCTTACCCTCTACGCCGGACCTTTCGCATGTCCTTCGACTACCCATACGGTTTCTGACTCGCCGACCGGCCGGCAGACCGATCAAGAAAAAACCCACGACCCCCTGAGCGCAACCCCTGCCGGGTCTCACACGCTCAAGGTTTAGCCTCATCCGGTTTCGCTCGCCACTACTCCCGGAATCACGGTTGTTTTCTCTTCCTGCGGGTACTGAGATGTTTCACTTCCCCGCGTTCCCTCCACACTGCCTATGTGTTCAGCAGCGGGTGACAGCCCATGACGACTGCCGGGTTTCCCCATTCGGACACCCCCGGATCAAAGCTCGGTTGACAGCTCCCCGGGGCCTATCGCGGCCTCCCACGTCCTTCATCGGTTCCTGGTGCCAAGGCATCCACCGTGCGCCCTTAAAAACTTGGCCACAGATGCTCGCGTCCACTGTGCAGTTCTCAAACAACGACCAGTCACACACCCTCAACGATCCAACGGACCGCCTTGAGTGAGGCCGGCAACCATGAGGCAACTTCCGTTCCCTCAGGACCCAACAACGTGCCCGACACAGTCAATCCCAGAACGCGTTCCACGCCGAAGCAGTACTAGCCCCTGGTCTCTTCCTGTGCCGAATAGTCAACGTTCCACCCATGAGCAACCGTGCAGAACATTCGCCTGCAAGCGGCCATGTGCTCCTTAGAAAGGAGGTGATCCAGCCGC
>NZ_JBIWPL010000077.1:0-1031 GCF_044768255.1 Kitasatospora sp. NPDC101157
GGGCGAAGCTGAGAACTTAAGCGCCAGTAAACGGCGGTGGTAACTATAACCATCCTAAGGTAGCGAAATTCCTTGTCGGGTAAGTTCCGACCTGCACGAATGGCGTAACGACTTCTCGACTGTCTCAACCATAGGCCCGGTGAAATTGCATTACGAGTAAAGATGCTCGTTTCGCGCAGCAGGACGGAAAGACCCCGGGACCTTTACTATAGCTTGATATTGGTGTTCGGTTCGGCTTGTGTAGGATAGGTGGGAGACTTTGAAGCAGCAACGCCAGTTGTTGTGGAGTCGCCGTTGAAATACCACTCTGGTCGTGCTGGATGTCTAACCTGGGTCCGTGATCCGGATCAGGGACAGTGTCTGGTGGGTAGTTTAACTGGGGCGGTTGCCTCCTAAAGGGTAACGGAGGCGCCCAAAGGTTCCCTCAGCCTGGTTGGCAATCAGGTGTTGAGTGTAAGTGCACAAGGGAGCTTGACTGTGAGACTGACGGGTCGAGCAGGTACGAAAGTAGGGACTAGTGATCCGGCGGTGGCTTGTGGAAGCGCCGTCGCTCAACGGATAAAAGGTACCCCGGGGATAACAGGCTGATCTTCCCCAAGAGTCCATATCGACGGGATGGTTTGGCACCTCGATGTCGGCTCGTCGCATCCTGGGGCTGGAGTAGGTCCCAAGGGTTGGGCTGTTCGCCCATTAAAGCGGTACGCGAGCTGGGTTTAGAACGTCGTGAGACAGTTCGGTCCCTATCCGCTGTGCGCGTAGGAGTGTTGAGAAGGGCTGTCCCTAGTACGAGAGGACCGGGACGGACGAACCTCTGGTGTGCCAGTTGTTCTGCCAAGGGCATGGCTGGTTGGCTACGTTCGGGAGGGATAACCGCTGAAAGCATCTAAGCGGGAAGCCTGCTTCGAGATGAGCACTCCCACCTCCTTGAGAGGGTAAGGCTCCCAGTAGACGACTGGGTTGATAGGCCGGATATGGAAGCCCTGTGAGGGGTGGAGTTGACCGGTACTAATAGGCCGAGGGCTTGTCCTCAG
>NZ_JBIWPL010000078.1:0-1007 GCF_044768255.1 Kitasatospora sp. NPDC101157
GCAGGTCGGAACTTACCCGACAAGGAATTTCGCTACCTTAGGATGGTTATAGTTACCACCGCCGTTTACTGGCGCTTAAGTTCTCAGCTTCGCCCCACCGAAATGGAGCTAACCGGTCCCCTTAACGTTCCAGCACCGGGCAGGCGTCAGTCCGTATACATCGCCTTACGGCTTCGCACGGACCTGTGTTTTTAGTAAACAGTCGCTTCTCGCTGGTCTCTGCGGCCACCCCCAGCTCAAGGCGCAAGGCCCGTCACCAGGAATGGCCCCCCTTCTCCCGAAGTTACGGGGGCATTTTGCCGAGTTCCTTAACCATAGTTCACCCGAACGCCTCGGTATTCTCTACCTGACCACCTGAGTCGGTTTGGGGTACGGGCCGCCATGAAACTCGCTAGAGGCTTTTCTCGACAGCATAGGATCATCCACTTCACCACAATCGGCTCGGCATCAGGTCTCAGACTATATGTGAGGCGGATTTGCCTACCCCACGTCCTACACCCTTACCCCGGGACAACCACCGCCCGGGCTGGACTACCTTCCTGCGTCACCCCATCGCTCACCTACTACCCCGTTGGGCCACCGGCTCCACCACTTCCCTTTGCCCGAAGGCTCCGGGACGGCTTCACGGGCTTAGCATCAGAAGGTTCAGCGTTGGCGCTTCAAAGCGGGTACGGGAATATCAACCCGTTGTCCATCGACTACGCCTGTCGGCCTCGCCTTAGGTCCCGACTTACCCTGGGCAGATCAGCTTGACCCAGGAACCCTTGGTCAATCGGCGCAAGAGTTTCCCACTCTTGTATCGCTACTCATGCCTGCATTCTCACTCGTATACCGTCCACGACTCGATTCCTCGGCCGCTTCACCCGGCACACGACGCTCCCCTACCCATCACAGCAGGCGTTGGCCCTATTGCTGCAATGACACGACTTCGGTGGTGTGCTTGAGCCCCGCTACATTGTCGGCGCGGAATCACTTGACCAGTGAGCTATTACGCACTCTTTCAAGGG